>NZ_JAULLL010000021.1:0-121581 GCF_041357635.1 Sinorhizobium sp. CB7 | reverse complement strand
AGCGAACCCACTCTGCCACGGTGCAGGCCGCTATCCACTCCTCATGGAATCTCTTCCCTGTGACAAGCACAGGGAAGAGGGAGCCTGGGGAAGCGTCCGCGCCAGACAACCGCCATCTCGCGCTACAACTTGGACAACCTCCTGAAAGCTCACATCTATCAATGGCGAAGGAGGACAGCACACGTCCCGCTATTGGCGGTACTTGAAATAGAGATGAAGGAGAACGCCAAGGGCAGCACCGATCATTGCAGTTCCTCGAAGGATCTTGGGGTTGTTATACCAAGGTATCGGCTTGCGAAATAAAGCTTCGATCCTGGCCTTCTCTGCGTCGTTTGTGCTTTCGTCGGCCATTTTCCCCCCCAGATGCGTTAGAGTGATATCAGCACCCGGATTACTAGGCGTAGCCTTTGATGCGGGCAAGAGCTCGTATAGATTTGGGTTAGCCGTGACAGCTTCCGGACGGAAAGCTGCGATCATTGCCCTCAGATCGTCCCTGGCGGAGTCTGCTACCTGGTTTCAGGGCCAGCGGCGGTCAGAATTTCAAATTCTCGTCGAGCCAGACCCGGAAACCGCCGCGAAAGGCATTGCTGTTGTCGCCGCGGCGGCATCTCTCAGGGAGTTCCTTCAGCTTGTCGACGTTGCCGCCGCCGATGACGATGTAGTGGGGCTGCAACGCCGCCTGAAGCTTCTGCACGATGTCGAAAACCGATTCGCGCCATTTGGTCTTGCCGCGGCGTTCCAGGCCGCGCTCGCCGATGAAATCCTCGAAAGTATAGTGTTTCTTGTAGGGAAGATGCGCGAGTTCCATCGGCATGCAGACATTGTCCACGATCATCGCGGAGCCGAGGCCCGTGCCCAGGCCGAGAAACAGCATGCGGCCGGCATCATAGCCGCCGATCGCCTGCATCAGTGCATCGTTGACGACGCGCACGGGCTTGCCGAAGGCGGCCTCGAAATCGAAGCCTTTCCAGCCGCGTCCGAGATTATGCGGATCGGCCGTAAGCTTTCCGTCGACCACGGGACCAGGATACCCCATTCCGATCAGGTCGTAGTCCCAGCCGGTCGCGAGTTCCTTGACGGCCTCGACCATCTTTTCAGGCGTCATCCGGGGGCCGGATTCGACGGCGCGTTTTTCGCTGCCGCTATTGAGCAAAATCTTGACATGGGATCCGCCGACATCGATCGCGAGCACGGTTTTGCCTGTTGTCCGATCGGCTGGTTTCGAAGCGTTGACATTCATGTGCATGAACTCCGCATTCCATACGAATCTCCTAATACAATTTGCTTTCCAACCCAATGAATTTCCGCATTATGCGAGTTGACGGCGCGATCGAGGAGACGATTGCGGGCTGATCGACCCGACAATGCGCGCTAGAGCCGGATGATTTCAGGTCGAATCGACCTGAAATCTGAATCCGTCTCTAAATCAAAAAGTTAGAGCGGGATGTCGCCCGAAAACCGCACACACTTTTCTGCATCCCGCTCTAGAGCGGAGGAGGGGCAATGGAAGACAATTTAGATCCTCCCGGGGCGCCCGGCATCGAACCGCGCTGGACCTCCAGCGACAAGAGCGCCGTCGGGACTGCGGCAACCGCTGAAAGCCGCGTCTGGTTCACAGCCAGCCATGGCATCCTCAACGAGGTCTATGCGCCGCGGCTCGATATGGCTTGCATAAGGGACTTCGGCTTCATCGTCACGGCGCGGGACTATTTTTCCGAAGAGAAGCGCGATGCGGATCATGCCGTCGAGACGATCGAGGACGGTGTTCCGGCATTTCGCCTCGTCAACACGTCGAGGGACGGTCGTTATCGCATCACGAAAATCCTGCTGTCGGATCCGGAACGGGAGGTCGTTCTCCAGGATGTCCTCTTCGAAGCCTTTGTCGGAGATATCGGGGACTACCAGCTTCACGCCATCGTCGCGCCGCATCTGGTCAATGCGGGCGCCGACAACACGGCCTGGTACGACGAATTCAAGGGACATCCGATGCTGTTCGCCCAGGGTGGCGGCAGGTCGCTTGCCGTTGCGTCCTCGGTGCCCTGGGTTGCACGCTCTGCGGGCTATGTCGGCATTTCGGACGGCTGGCAGACCCTGTCGCGCGGGGAGGGGCTGAGGCCCGAATTCCGGCGTGCCGAATGCGGCAATGTCGCGCTTTCGGGCACCGTCGATATCCTCGTCGGCAAGGGACGCGCGCTTCTGGCGCTGGGCTTCGGGACGCAGCCCGAGGAAGCGGCGTTCCGGGCCCAGCTCAGCCTGCAGCAGGGCGTCGAGCCGGCACTGAAACTCTACCGGGCCGGCTGGCGCCGATGGCAGGGGGAACTTCTGGCGCTGGACGAGCCGCATGATCCGAGCCAGTTGAACCGCTACCGCGTCAGCACGGCGGTGCTCGCCACGCACCGTGACGATGCTTCCGGGGCCATCATCGCGAGCCTTTCGATCCCCTGGGGTTTTCATAAAAGCGACGATGACCTCGGCGGCTATCATCTGGTCTGGACGCGCGACCTCGTCGAGACGGCGGGCGGCATGCTCGCCGCCGGAAGCGGACAAGACGCAAAAGCCGTGCTCGACTATCTCGCAGCGATCCAGGAGGAGGACGGTCACTGGGTGCAGAATGCCTGGCTTGACGGCAGACCTTATTGGTACGGCATCCAGATGGACGAGACCGCCTTTCCGATCCTGCTCTACGACGGTCTTCAGAGGGCGGGCGTGATCGGTCCCCTTGATGCCGATCGCTATATGCCAATGGTCGAGGCGGCGGCGCGCTATATCGTTCGCAACGGTCCGGTTACGCAGCAGGATCGGTGGGAGGAGGATGCGGGCTACTCCCCCTTCACCCTGGCCGTCGAGATCGCTGCCCTGCTGGCTGCCGCCGATGCCATGGATGTGGCGGGCAGGACCTCGGCCGCGGACTATCTGCGCGACGTCGCCGACGGCTGGAACGAGCGGATCGAGGAATGGACCTATGCCAGCGACACCGAATTGTCGCGGAAGCTGGGGATCGAAGGCTATTACATGCGGATCGGCTCGGCTATCGGCGACGGCACGTGCCGGAGCAGGGGACTGATCCCGATCAAGAACAGGGACGATGGCGGGGCAGCGCTCGAAGCCGACCTTCTCGTGAGCCCCGATGCGCTTGCTCTCGTGCGCTTCGGCCTGCGCGCAGCCGACGATCCACGCATCCTCAACACCGTCGTTGCGGTCGACTCGCTCCTCAGGCGCGATCTGCCGACCGGCTCATACTGGTACCGCTATAATGACGACGGCTATGGCGAACGGGCGGACGGATCTGCCTTCAGCGGCGCCGGCATCGGAAGGCTTTGGCCGCTGTTGACCGGTGAACGCGCCCACTACGAAATAGCCGCCGGCCGGCTTGATGAGGCCAAACGCCTGCTCGCTGCGCTGGAAGCATCGGCGAGTTCGGGCGGCCTGCTGCCCGAACAGATCTGGGACAGCGCGGACGTGCCCGAGCGCGAACTCTTTCTGGGGCGCCCGTCCGGCAGCGCCATGCCGCTCGTCTGGGCCCACGCCGAACACATCAAGCTGCTGCGATCGATCCGCAACGGCGCCGTCTTCGACATGCCCCCGCAGACATTCAAGCGCTATGTGACGGGCGAGCCAAAGCCGCCACCCGTCGTCTGGCGTTCCCTCTCGACAATCGACCGCATCGATGCCGGCCGGCTTTTGCGCATCGAGCTCTTCGAGCCTGCGATCATCCATTGGTCCTCCAACGACTGGGCGACGGCGACTGACGCCACGTGCAGGGAGAGCGGACTTGGCACACATATCTGCGATCTGTCGACGGAAGCATTGGCCGGAACAACAATCCGCTTCACGATCTTCTGGGCGCTCAGGAATTCATGGGAGGGAGCCGATTTCGCCGTCGTCGTCGACGGCGGTCCGCTCTGACGTCGCTTTCAGGAACAAGCCGAGACGGTAAAGCGTTTACAATGCTGCATCAAATCGGTGCTGGAGGAGACGTCATGCGCATCGAACAGACACCAACCGAAAAGGGCAAGCAGGCTTCACACGGGTTGCGCAAGGCAACCGAGACCGAAGAGAAGAAGGTGGCGGCGAAAAAGAGTGCCGATCTCGCCAAGAGCGCGAAACATTTCGAGGCGCGTTCGAAAGGCGCCGACGTCAAGAGTGCCGGACTGAAACATCGCGGACGCGGTTAGTTCTCATTGCGACGGAAGGGCGGCGGGATAGGCCCTGCGTTGAGTAATCTCGATGGCGGTTGACTGGTGCCGACGCCTGCCACGCTCCCTCCTGTGGTTGTCACAGGAATCCAGCCGCGCCGTGTCCACTGCGCGAGGGACCCTTTTTCAGTACCCTCGGGGAGCAGAGATTTCTTGCCACTCCATGATATCGACAAGGGGGCGTTTGCCCCTTTGCCTCCCCACACTCCGTCATCCTCGCCCTTGAGGCGAGGATCCATTTCCACGGCTGCTTGCGTGTGGATCCTCGGGTCAAGCCCGAGGATGACGGGGTCTGGGGGAGCCGTGTATCAAACGAAGCTCCCGAGGATGGAGAGAGGCGCCCCGGTGATCGCAAAGTGCGTCATAGCCGAAGCGTCGTTCGGCGTCAGCCCTCGTCCGTGCCGCATCGTCGCAGCTATCAATATCATTGACGGGCGCCATCGTAGCGCCCGCCCCATCACGTGTGACCTGTTTCAGGTTATCTTTATACCGTCCGTGCCGGGACCTTTGCCAGCAGCGGGCCGAGACCTTCGGCAATCGTCAGGTGAGTGATGACGGCGTCGCGCAGCTTCGGATAGGGCAGGCCGGCCAGCATCGCCGTCTGCATTGCCGCCAGCACTTCGCCGGCCTCCGAACCGATCATCGCAAAGCCGAGGATGCGGTCGTCGCCGGCGGCGACCAGCACCTTCATGAATCCCTGCGTCTCATCCGTCGCTTCGGTTCGCAGCACCGCGCTCATCGGCAGCTTGGCGACGCGGACGGGGATGCCCTGGCGCTGCGCTTCGGCTTCGCTCAAGCCCACGCGGGCGAGCGGCGGGTCGGTGAACATGGTATAGGGCACCAGCCGGTCGTTGGTTCGGCGGTTGCCGCCGGTCAAGTTGTCGCGGATGATACGGAAATCGTCGACCGAGACATGGGTGAATTGTGGGCTGCCGGCGCCTTCGCCAAGCGCCCAGACATCTGGCGCCGTCGTCTCCAGCCGCTCGTTGACACGGATATAACCGCGTTCGTCGAGTGCGACGCCCGCTTCATCGAGGCCGATGCCGGCGGTGTTGGGTACCCGACCGACGGCAACCAGGATGTCACTGCCAGCGATCTGCTGCTCGCCGCCGGCACTGCGCACGGTGACGGTGACGCCTTCGCCGGAGCGGCCCTCTACCGCGATCGGCTGGGCACCGACGAGGATGTCGAGGCCTTCGTTTCTCAGGATATGCTCCATCTCTTCGGCGACGTCGCCGTCCTCACGGCCCATCAGCCGCGGCCCGGGCTCGATGACGGTGACGCGGCTGCCGAAGCGGTAATAGGCCTGGGCCAGTTCGAGGCCGACATAGCCACCGCCGAGCACGATCAGGTGCTGGGGCAGGTAATCGAGCTCGAGCGCCTCGATATGGGTGAGGGGCCGGGCGGCTTCGAGGCCTGGAACATTCGGGATCAGCGCATGCGTGCCGATATTGATGAACACCTGGTTGCCGAAAAGCAATCGGGTGCCGCCGTCATTGAGGCTGACCTCGAGCGTCTTCGGCGCGACGAAGTGGCCGGAGCCCATGATCAAGTCGGCGCCAGTGGCGGCATAGGTGTCGATATGGAAAGCGGCCTCGCCGTCGACCATGCGACGCTTGCGGCCGCGGACTTTGGCCATGTCGGTGGTGACCGGTCCGGTCATCGTGCCGAATTCGCCGGCATGCCGCGCGAGATGGGCGACGCGAGCGCTCCAGATCTCGTTCTTGCTCGGCAGACAGGCGACCGCCGGGCAGGAGCCACCGACCCAGCGGCGCTCGACGACGGCGACACGTCGCCCTGACCGTGCCAGATGCCAGGCAAGCTGCTTGCCACCCTGGCCGCTGCCGAGGATCAGGACGTCATAATGTTCCACTTCGGTCATCTGCTTTCTCCTCTTCCGATAGGTTGTATCGCTGGGGGCCTGCCGCTGGAGCGCCGTGCGATTCCACTTGAACGCAGGATGCTCCAGGCGGTCAGGCTAAATTCGGATCATGGCGTTATCGGTATTCGTTTCTACAAAACGAGAAGCTAGCGACTGAAGCAGGGTCCGGTAGCGGGCAGGGCAGACTATCGATTATTCCTCGTTGGAATGGGTTGCCGGCGATCGGCAAAAGAAAATCGAATAGTCCTGATGCAAAGGACAGCTATGCGCGAGGAACTATTCTCAAGTGGAATGCGAGCCGTGCGTCTGAGCTCAATAGCGCCGATCCGGAAAAGTCGATCAGCCGACCGGCTGCAGCCGGTCCAGATGCTCGCGCAGTGCCCTGTTCTCGGCTTCCAGCTCTTCAATCCGCCGGCGGACGGGCGCCAGCGCATCGGCGATCTCCGCCTCGGTGAAGCGCGGGGTAATGTGCTGCGGGCAATTCCAATCGAAGGCCTCGATATGAAGAAGGAAGGCACGGTCCACCTTGGCGTTGTAGTCCGGCATGGCGAGCCGTTCAGCCAGTTCGGCATCGTCGCGCAGGTCCTTCGTCTCGACACGGGCGAGGATCTTCAGGCGTCTGCGGTGCGGATAATCCATGAGGATCAGCGCCGCGCGGTTATCGGCGGACAGATTACCAAGGCTGATATACTGGCGATTGCCGGGGAAATCCGCAAATGCCAGCGTCCTCTCATCCAGCACGCGCAGGAATCCCGCCGGCCCGCCGCGGTGCTGGACATAGGGCCAGCCCGTTTCGGAAACCGTCGCCATGTAGAAGCTGTCGCGGGACTGAATGAAGTGGCTCTCGGCTTCGCCGAAACGGTCGAAGGCGCGGTTGCCGTGGAAATCGGACTAATACTCGCCGCTGCCGTTGGCCGCCTGAGCGGCCTTTACGCTCGGCGTTGCCGTGATATCGAGAAATCCGTAAGCCATCGAAGGCTCCCTGAGTGTGTCGTGGTCCTCGCCGGACCCGTCGCACATACACATAGATCCTATCGGCTCGTCTAATAATCCCGTATCTTCGAGATGGCTCCTCTCGAAAGTTGAAAGAATAATGGATCGCTTCGAAGCCATGTCGATATTGGTGGCCGCGGTAGAGGCGGGCAGCTTTTCCGGCGCAAGCCGCAAGCTCGGCGTGCCGCTGCCGACGATCAGCCGGAAGGTCGCCGAACTGGAGGCGCATCTCAGCACGCGTCTCCTCGTGCGGACGACGCGGAAGCTGACTCTGACGGATGCGGGTGCAGTCTATCTTGCCGCCAGCAAGCGCATTCTCGAACAGGTGGGAGAGGCCGAGCGCCTGGCATCCGGCGAATACATGATGCCGAGAGGCGATCTCGTCATTACGGCTCCGATCGTCTTCGGGCGCCTGCATGTGCTGCCGGTGGTCAATGATTTTCTCGCGAGCTTTCCGGAGATCAATGTTCGGATGGTGCTTTCGGATCGCAATGTGCATCTCGTCGACGACCAGATCGATATGGCGGTGCGGGTTGGCCATCTGCCTGATAGCAGCATGGTGGCCACGCGCGTTGGGTCAATCAGCCGGGCAGCCTGCGCGAGCCCGGCCTTTCTTGCCGCCCATGGCATGCCGAAGACGCCGGCCGATCTGACCGGGCTGCCTTGCGTTGCCTTCGATGGATTGTCGGAAGGGACCACCTGGATGTTCTCCTCGGCCGACCGACAGCAGATGCAATCGATCCGCGTCCACCCGCGCCTCGTCGTCAACACCGCCGAGGCGGCGATCGACGCCGCGATTGCGGGCGTGGGGGTGACGCAAGTGCTCTCCTATCAAGCGGTACAGGCGATTGAGGAGGGCAAGCTCGTGCGCATTCTCCGGGAATTCGAGCGGCCGCCAGTGCCGGTAAGCCTGATCCATGCCGGGCAGGGGCTTCTGCCGCTCAAGATGCGCAGCTTTCTCGAATTTGCCGCGCCGCGCCTGCGCAAGGCGCTGGTTGGAGTGGAGTGAATTTTGCTCGAGGTGATCCTGCTAAATACCAGTGCACGCCCCACCGAAAGCGGCGCGAGGGGACGATCGAGCAAGCGGCGGACTCGCCTTCTCCCCGTCGGCCCGAAGGGTCGGATGAGGGGGGCCTCACCACGCGGCAATATATCTCGATCGACAGCTACTGAATATGCCGCTAGCACCCCCTCACCCTGCCCGCTCCCCGAGGGGAGAGGGAGAGATCGCACAAGCCGCAAATTCCTGTTCTTACCGCGGGAAAAAGGTAGCCGGGACGGATGAGGGGCCGTGCGCGGCATTCGAATTTTATCCGCAACTATCGGATTCGCTGAGAGTTTTGCCCCTCACCCTAGCCCTCTCCCCGCATGCGGGGAGAGGGGACAACGGCCAGTCAGGCGCTACGCACGGCAGCCGTGCGCTCCGGCAGCTTCCAGTTCGGCCGGATGAAATGGCAGGTGTAGCCGTTCGGATAGCGCTCCAGATAATCCTGGTGCTCCGGCTCGGCTTCCCAGAAGTCGCCCGCGGGAGTGACTTCCGTCACGGCCTTGCCCGGCCAGAGCCCGGAGGCGTCGACGTCGGCAATCGTGTCCTCGGCCACCCGCTTCTGTTCGTCATTGGTGTAGAAGATGGCGGAGCGATAGCTCGTCCCGATGTCGTTGCCCTGACGGTTGCGCGTGGTCGGATCGTGGATTTGGAAGAAGAATTCCAGAAGCTTGCGATAGCTGATCCTCGACGGATCAAAGATGATCTCGATTGCCTCGGCATGGGTGCCGTGATTGCGGTAGGTCGCGTTCGGCACGTCGCCGCCCGTATAGCCGACCCGCGTCGAAATCACGCCGTCATAGCGACGGATCAGATCCTGCATGCCCCAGAAGCAACCGCCGGCGAGAACAGCACGTTCCTGTGTCATCGAATATCCTCCACTTGTGAGAGATAGGCCCCATAGCCTTCGGCTTCCATCTTGTCGCGAGGGACAAAACGCAATGAGGCGGAGTTGATGCAATAGCGCAATCCGCCGCGGTCGATCGGACCGTCGGGGAAGACGTGGCCCAGGTGGCTGTCGCCATGGAGCGAACGGACTTCCGTGCGGATCATGCCGTGAGAGACGTCACGGAGTTCGTTGATATTGGTCGGCTCGATCGGCTTGGTGAAGCTCGGCCAACCGCATCCCGAATCGTATTTGTCGGAAGAGGCAAACAGCGGCTCGCCCGATACGATATCGACGTAAATACCTGGTTCCTTGTTGTTCAGATATTCGCCCGAGCCGGGGCGCTCGGTGCCACTTTGCTGCGTGACACGAAACTGCTCCGGAGAGAGCTTGGCGATGGCATCTTGCGACTTGCCATAAGTCTGCATTGTCTTCTCCTTTCGGCGGCCAATGGACCGCGTGGCTCAGGATGAAAGGTTTGACCATCATATAGGTCGTCGATGGCGTTGTTGCACCGGCACGGACGCAAAAGATTGAATGCGTCCGTCGGATTGGGGCGTCCTGTCAGAAGAATTCTTCGAGGCGAAGCAAACGCCCTCCTTGCGTGAGAGTGCCACAGGCTTCGGCGCTCTTTCTTCATTCGCGAATACTTAATGGTAAACGGGACGTTGCCAATCATTATTTATGATTTCCTAATGAACACGGTAAACATTCGTAGTTAAGCGGGTTTTAACGTTTCCGATTCATTATCCGTTCGAGATTATTGACGTTGGCGGCTTTTCGTCCGGCCAATGAAGAAGGATTTGGAGTTGAGCCATGAAGAGACGCCTGCTTGGCATTACTGCTGCCGCCCTGCTCGTCGCCACGACGCAGGCATTTTCCGCCGATCTTGCACCCGCTGAGCCGATCCCGGCTGAGCCGCCGGAAGTGGCCGTCGCCTCGGCCACCGGCTGGTACCTGCGCGGCGACGTCGGCTATGCCTTCAACGATCTGCGCGGCGCGCGCTTCTTCCAGGGCTCCAACGACAATCTGGTAAGCTTCGACGAAGCCGATATCGATGATTCCTGGACGCTCGGCGTCGGTGTCGGTTACCAGGTCACCGACTATTTCCGCACGGACCTGACCTTCGACTACATGTTCGACTCCGACTTCCGTGGCTCGACCTCCGGCGGAGGTGCCGCTTTCGGCGCTTGCGTGGTCTCCTGCACCTCGCGTGACGTCAGCTCGATGAAGGCCTATAGCCTGCTCGCCAACGCCTATGTCGATCTCGGCACCTACGGCTACGTGACACCCTATGTCGGCGCCGGTATCGGTGGCACCTACGTAAAGTGGGATGATCTCAAGAACACCTCCTGCGCCGATGACGGCAGCGGCTGCGACGACACCGTCACCCATGGCGGCAAGGGAAGCTGGCGCTTCACCTACGCGCTCATGGCGGGTGCTGCGATCGACGTGACCTGCAACGTCAAGGCCGATATCGGCTACCGTTTCCGCCATGTGAACGGTGGCGACATGTTCGGTTTCGCAGAAAACGGCGGCCCCGGCGAAGACCGCGGCTTCAACATCCACGAAGCCCGCGTCGGCGCCCGCTACACCTTCGGCGGCTGCCAGCAGGCCGCCTACGAGCCCGCCGAAATCCCGCTTGCGCCGGCACCCGTTTACAAGTGAAAACGGTCGCCGCCGTGATGAAAGCCGCCCGAGACCTCCGGGCGGCTTTTGTCGTTTTGGGGACAGCTGCGTGAGCTGGGCGGGGCGCTGACGCTTCGAACGAAGCGCCCGGCACCGACGCCCTCTCTCTGCCGTAGTCATCCGGGGGTGCGCCTCTCTCCGCCCTCATCCCTGTGCTTGTCACAGGGATCCAGCAGCGCCGTGTCCACGGCGCGGGAGACTCGCTTTGCGATGAGGCAGATCCGAGGGAGAGCTCTTGCTCGATTCCACCGCAAGGACCTCTGAGAAGGTCTACGGGCTGACGGGAGGCCTTTCGCCGTGCGGACGCACGGCGGCTGGATCCCTGTGACAAGCACAGGGATGAGGAGTGTGGGGAGGCGCCTACGCCAAACAACTGCCATTGAGACTACACATTGGCGGGATTTGCGCAGTGTGCCATCCCTCACGGAAATCCTATCTCGCGCGTCCGCACGGACAACCTCCCAAAAGCTCACGTCTAGCGCCGCGTCATCCTGCCACAGCCGCGCCATATTATTCTTCACTTGCGACATGCCGGCTTGACTTCGAACAGCGTTGGCTATACCCACGGCGGCGGGACACCCTTCCCCAACGAAGGGCTTCTATCTGAAAGGATAGCATTATGACGAAGCTCGCCAAGCCGGACATCCGTCCGGAAAATACCCATTTTTCTTCTGGCCCCTGCTCGAAGCGCCCCGGTTGGACGCTCGAAGCCCTTTCCGACGCGGCCCTCGGCCGTTCGCACCGTGCGAAGATCGGCAAGACCAAGCTGAAGCAGGCCATCGACCTTACCCGTGAAATTCTGGAAGTGCCGGCGGATTACCGCATCGGCATTGTTCCCGCCTCCGACACCGGCGCCGTCGAAATGGCGCTCTGGTCGTTGCTCGGAGAGCGCGGCGTCGACATGCTCGCCTGGGAAAGCTTCGGCGCCGGCTGGGTCACCGACGTCGTCAAGCAGCTGAAGCTCAAGGACGTGCGCAAGCTCGAAGCCGGTTATGGCGAGCTGCCTGATCTTTCCGCCGTCGATTTCGACCGCGACGTCGTCTTCACCTGGAACGGCACCACCTCCGGCGTGCGTGTCGCCAACGCCGATTTCATCCCCGCCGACCGCAAGGGCCTGACGATCTGCGACGCAACGTCTGCCGCCTTCGCGCAGGAGCTCGATTTCTCCAAGCTCGACGTCGTCACCTTCTCCTGGCAGAAGGTCCTGGGCGGCGAGGGCGCGCATGGCGTCATCATCCTATCGCCGCGTGCGGCCGAACGGCTTACCACCTATGTACCGGCCTGGCCGCTGCCGAAGATCTTCCGCCTGACCAGCGGCGGCAAGCTGATCGAAGGCATCTTCCAGGGCGAGACGATCAATACGCCCTCGATGCTCTGCGTCGAGGACTATATCGACGCGCTCCTCTGGGCCAAGAAACTCGGCGGCCTGAAGGCGCTGATCGCGCGTGCCGACGCCAATGCCAAGGTCATCCACGATTTCGTCGATGCCAATGACTGGATCGCCAACCTCGCTTCCAAGGCGGAAACGCGCTCCAACACCTCGGTCTGCCTGAAGATCGTCGACAAGGACGTGACTGCGCTCGACGAGGACGGCCAGGCGAATTTCGCCAAGGGCGTCGTTGCCCTCCTCGAAAAGGAAGGCGTGGCCTTCGACGTCGGCCATTATCGCGACGCGCCCTCGGGCCTGCGCATCTGGGCCGGTGCGACGATCGAGACCGCCGACATGCAGAAGCTGATGCCCTGGCTGAACTGGGCCTTCGCAACGCAGAAGGCGACGCTGTCCCAGGCGGCAGCCTGAGCCATTGCTTCCCGGCTCCGCCGAAAGGGCGGAGCCAGCATCTCCGAATTCATTCATCGCTGAACACTTTTGAAGGAGGCCTCGTATGGCACCTCGCGTTCTCGTATCCGACGAACTGTCGGAAACCGCCGTCCAGATCTTCCGCGATCGCGGCGTCGAAGTCGATTTCCAGCCGCAGCTCGGCAAGGACAAGGACAAGCTGCTCGAAGTCATCGGCAATTATGATGGCCTTGCCATCCGTTCCGCCACCAAGGTGACGGAAAAGATCATCGAGGCGGCAAAGAACCTCAAGGTCGTCGGCCGCGCCGGCATCGGCGTCGACAATGTCGACATCCCGGCTGCCTCGCGCCGCGGTATCATCGTCATGAACACGCCCTTCGGCAACTCGATCACCACGGCCGAGCATGCCGTCGCGCTGATGTTCGCCGTTGCGCGCCAGCTTCCCGCCGCCGACACCTCCACGCAGGCCGGCAAGTGGGAGAAGTCGAAGTTCATGGGTGTCGAGATCACCGGCAAGACGCTCGGGGTCATCGGCGCCGGCAATATCGGCTCGATCGTCTGCGCTCGCGCCATCGGCCTCAAGATGCATGTCGTCGCCTATGATCCGTTCCTGTCCAAGGAGCGGGCTGAGGAGATGGGGGTCACCAAGGTCGAGCTTGACGAGCTCTTCGCCCGTGCGGACTTCATCACGCTGCACGTGCCGCTGACGGACAAGACCCGCAACATCATCGACGCGGCCGCGATCGCCAAGATGAAGCCGGGTGTCCGCATCATCAACTGCGCCCGCGGCAACCTCGTCGTCGAGGCCGATCTCGCCGCCGCCATCAAGTCGGGCCATGTCGCCGGTGCCGCCTTCGACGTCTTCGAGGTCGAGCCCGCCAAGGAAAGCCCGCTCTTCGGCCTGCCGAACGTCGTCTGCACGCCGCATCTCGGCGCCTCGACCACGGAAGCGCAGGAAAACGTTGCCCTGCAGGTCGCCGAACAGATGGCGGACTACCTGGTCAAGGGTGCCGTCTCCAACGCGATCAACATGCCCTCGATCACCGCCGAGGAAGCGCCGATCCTGAAGCCCTTCATCAAGCTTGCCGACGTGCTCGGCGCCTTTGTCGGGCAGGTGACGGAAGAGCCGATCAAGGAGATCGAGATCCTCTATGACGGCGCGACTGCGGCGATGAATACCAAGGCCCTGACGAGCGCGCTGCTCGCCGGCCTGATCCGCTCGCAGGTGGCCGATGTCAACATGGTCTCCGCGCCGATCATGATCAAGGAAAAGGGCATCATCCTCTCCGAGGTCAAGCGCGACAAGTCCGGCGTCTTCGACGGCTACATCAAGCTGACGGTCACGACCGAGAGCATGACGCGCTCGATCGCCGGCACAGTCTTCTCCGACGGCAAACCGCGCTTCATCCAGATCAAGGGCATCAACCTCGACGCCGATGTCGGCAGCCACATGGTCTACATCACCAACACCGACGTCCCCGGCATGATCGGCTTCATCGGCACGACGCTCGGCGCGGCGAACGTCAACATTGCCAACTTCCAGCTCGGCCGCGACAGGCAGGGCGGCGACGCGATCGCGCTCCTCTATGTCGACGGTCCGGTCGGCGATGATGTCCTTGCGCAGCTGACGGCCAACAGGGCCATCCGCCAGGCCAAGCAGCTGGTCTTCAACGTCGACTGATCTGAATTGCTCCTCCCAGGGCAAGGCCGGCGCGGGTAACCGTGCCGGCTTTTTCATTGGCCGGAGGTGATTTTTGGCTTCATTGCACCGGTTGGTGTCCGGAAACTTCCAGCTGCCGTTGAGGATCGACGCTTGCTCGATCGTTCCCTCGCCCCGCTTGCGGGGAGAGGGTCAGGGTGAGGAGCAAAACTCTCGCCGAATCCAATAGTTGCGAGCGAAAATCAGGTGCCGCGACGGCCCCTCATCCGCCCTTCGGGCACCTTCTCCCCGCAGGCGGGGCGAAGGGGGAGTCGCGCCCTCAGTCGTCCCTCACAACGGCAGTTGAATGACAGTCGCCGCTTGCTCGATCGTTCCCTCGCCCCGCTTGCGGGGAGAGGGTTAGGGTGAGGGGCGGAATTCTCCGCGAAATCCTACCTGATGCTGCCCCAGGTCAGTTGTGTCCGGATGCGAAAGGTGAGTTCGCCGTTGACGGCGTGTCCGAGAAGCATGTCGGAAAGTTCGGCGTCGGCCGCGCTTTTTCGATCGCCTAGCCTGGACGGGGGATCCGCAACTTTTGATATCGTCACGGTCCGCAAGTAGCGCGGTATTGTTGCGGCGCGATGACAGTTTTCCGTTTCGCCAGGGACGATGCTACCTCATGCGGAGAGCGCAAAGTTGCCGATCGGAGGTCATGACTTCGATTGGAGGAGCTCGTCGCGCATCTTCGTCAGACGCTCGAGCTCTTCCTCCTGGTCGGCGATGCGCTGCGATGTCAGCTCCTCGTCCGCCGCTCCGGAAAAGGCAGCCGCCTGCTCGATCAACTCGCGAAGGTTTTCCCTCACAGCCGCGATACGCTCGTCGACTTCCGCAAGCGTGAGCTGAATGTCCGGCATGACAATCTCCTTGGAACAGGCCAGTGGCGATTAGCGTCCATGAAGGCGCAGAGCTTGTCAATCGGCGCAGGAGGCGAGCGTCCAATTGCCGCCCTCCAATGCATGTCGCGCAAAAGTGTGCAGCGGTTTTTGCGGCAACGACATGCGTGAAAACAGCAGTCTAAAGTCTGTCGCGTGAATCTCTTTTCACGCGACAGACTTTAGCCCGCGGCAAAGCGCTTCGACCTCCGGCCCCTTGCGCCGGAGGCCAATCCTTTCTATATCGCTTGCCAACGAAATCCGGCGGCCGATCCCGCCGGTATGCAGGAAATCCGCCGCATTTGCCGGGCAAGAGGCGGAGAAGACAGCACAGAATTTGGCAGCCACCCGTGAACACACTGGATTTTGACAAGAAGCCGGAAGAGACGCGCGTCGTCGTTGCCATGTCAGGCGGCGTCGATAGCTCCGTCGTGGCCGGCATCCTGAAGCGGCAGGGCTATGACGTCCTCGGCATCACGCTGCAGCTTTATGATCACGGCGCCGCCGTCCATCGCGCCGGGTCCTGTTGCGCCGGCCAGGACATCGACGATGCGCGGCGCGTCTGCGAGACGCTCGGCATCCCGCATTACGTGCTCGATTACGAGAAGCGTTTCCGCGAGACGGTGATCAATCCCTTTGCCGAAAGCTATGTCGCCGGCGAGACGCCGATCCCCTGTGTCGCCTGCAACCAGACTGTCAAGTTCGCCGATCTCCTGGCAACCGCCAAGGAGCTCGGCGCCGATGCGCTCGCGACCGGCCACTATATCCGCTCGCGGCCCAATCCTTCGCCCGAGAACCCGGGCCGGCGTGCGCTCTTTCGCCCGGCCGATGCCGATCGCGACCAGAGCTATTTCCTCTTCGCGACCACTCAGGAGCAGATCGACTATCTGCGCTTTCCGCTCGGAGGACTGCCGAAGGCGGAGACGCGCCGGCTTGCCGAGGAAATGGGTCTTGTCGTCGCCAAGAAGGCCGACAGCCAGGACATCTGCTTCGTGCCGCAGGGCAAGTATTCCGACATCATCGCCAAGCTGAAGCCGAATTCCGCGCTTGCCGGCGAGATCGTCCATCTCGACGGCCGGGTGCTCGGCACCCATGAGGGTATCCTGCACTACACGATCGGCCAGCGCCGCGGCATCGGCATTGCGACCGGCGAGCCGCTCTACGTCGTCTACCTCGACGCCCGCTCGCGCCGCGTCATCGTCGGGCCGAAGGAGGCGCTGGAGACGCACCGCGTCTATCTGCGCGATGTCAACTGGCTGGGCGACGAACCGCTTGCCAAGGCCGCATCCGGCGAAGGCTTTGCCTGCTATGCCAAGGTCCGTTCGACCCGTGCGCCGGCTCCGGCCGTCCTTCACCAGGATGCAACCGGCACCTATGTCGATCTGACGGTCGGCGAGGCGGGTGTGGCTCCCGGCCAGGCCTGCGCTCTCTATTCCGCTCCCGGCGACGACGCCCGCGTCTATGGCGGCGGCTTCATCGATCGCTCCGAGCGCGAGCCCGCCGCCGAAGCCTCGCTGAAGGCGCTGCTGACGTCCCCGGCCGCGGCACCCGTGCCGGCCCTGTGAGCCGAGGCGTTTTTCTTGCTGTCATATGCTTGACACCGGGGTGAGCGTCACCTTATAAGCCGCTCATCCCACGGGCCGCCGCTTCGCGAGACGGCTTCGTTTGACCAAGTGGCGGAGTAGCTCAGTAGGTCAGAGCAGAGGAATCATAATCCTTGTGTCGGGGGTTCAAATCCCTCCTCCGCTACCACTTTTTTATTAGCAAACTCAATGCCTTATCGTTGTAATGCTGATAGATTCTTAGCCCGGCGCGTCGCGCCTTGTTGCAAGCCAATTCCCTTGATTTACAGGCGGTTCCAAAAGAGAACGTCGAATCCACGCGACATGCGCGCGACATGGGACCTTCGTCATAATGGCTTGGTTAGGAGGCGCTTTGCGACATGCATCAAGCTCGTCGCAGTCTTGTGGCTCATCTCAAATTCTGCAGCGATCCATGGCAGGAACATCCCGCGCGGTAGTCGCTCTTTCTGACATTTCAAAGCCAGGCTGCAGACTGTGTTCCTATCCATTCCAATTTGGGACTGATGGAACTGTCGCTGTCAATATGGGCAAATCCCATTATGAGGTTGTTCGCACAGTCCGGAGCGGCAAACAACGCGGGAACTTCCCATGAGTAAGTCGATATCATGACGGCTGTTGGTTGACTTGCTGCAGCCCGCGCCCATCTCCGCTCTATGGAAAACGAGCCATACCTACCACTGCACATCACGGCGGAGAAAATTGAGGAATACCCTGATTTCATCTCGCTCGTGATCGCACGGGCGGCCCCCCGTTGATGAAACGGACGGCTCTGCTTTTCACCACGACTGCCTGGGATTGGAACCTGAAGTCCACCTGCCAGTTCTTGTTTATCGAGAAGGAGAAACGAGATGGCCAAAGACGAATTGAATGCCGGATTTACAGGTAGCCCCACCGAACAGCCGGAGGGCGTCCGCAAGATAGCCAAGACTGCAACTGATGCAGTAAAGCGCGAAACGAGCGCTTTGGCTGTTGGGGCTGCGGAGCACCCGCACACCGCAAGCACTCTCATTCTCGGTATCGGAGCGCTAGCCTTCACCGTTGGCTATCTTGTAGGCCGGTCGTCCGCCACAACCAGCCACCGGTATTGGAGATAATAACTATGGCAAGCTGAGCGGGACGACGACGAAGAAGAGCCCTGAGCAAAGAGGAAGGAACGATAATGAAGATGGTGGCAACAATCACAGCCGTGTGCTGCATCCTTGTTTCACTCTCCGCCTGCGCCAATACTATCCGCGGGATGGGTCGGGACACTGCAAATACGGTCAACGCCGTGCAGGGTCGCTAACGCTGCAGCACGTTAGGTCAAGCAAGCAGTAGCAATCGATGATGGCGACCAAAATTGCAGTCCGTTCTGGTCGTCGCGTAGCTTCATGTGCAGAACCTGAGGATCCATCAATGAATCCCATCCTTTCCATTGCAGCCGTAATCTTCGTATTGTCTGTAGTCTCTAGCTTCGCCCAGGAGCCCACTCAGGCGCCGCCACCACCGCCAGACAGTACAACTACCGCGCCGGAACCCACCACGCCGGAGCGGCAAGCAGCCCCCTCCGATGAGGGCCGTCCGCGTTATGATTGGCGCAGGGAACGCATGCGTGGTCATCCGCCGCTGCCTCCCCCATCAAAGGCCGCACGTTTTCGCATCGAGGATGGCGATGTCAAAATCGACATCAAGTGCGCCGATGACGAGCCGACAAAAGTTTGCGCCGACCTTCTCTTACAAACGCTGGACAGACTGGAAGGGTCGTCACCATCCAGAAATGGTGATTACCAATAGGGTCCTTGCGATCGGCGCCTAATCTTCCGACGCTACCCGGAGAACTGGGCGGAGTTCTCATAGGCAGGATAAAAAAACCCGCTGTGAACAGCGGGTAGATGCACTGTGGAGAGGATCGCAAAGCGGGCGCGCCAGGGGACTCGGCGCATCGTCTCGCGACCTGAATAACGTTAAGCTTTTGAAGAGGGCGCCACAACCATACGTATTTAAGGTATTTTGGATATTGGCAGCAGAAAACGACAAAAGCGCCGGCGACAGCGGGGAGTTATTCGACGTTCAGCGGAGATGGACCGCGCGGAATCCCATTTTCAATGGATCTTGTTCCTGAGAAATTGGCCCGAAGAGCAAAACCAGGCACAAGGACAACGGCCGTCGAGACGGCAAAAAGCAATTGCCGCTAGAAGACGCGAGGCGGGCTTCGGCCTCGTCTATTCACTAAACTTTCTGTGCTGTGCAGAGAGTGGACCGTCGCGCGCCTGCCTCCCAAGCGTAGTGCACAGATACATCCGTGGTGTCGATCATGATCCGTGCGGCGGCGGTCCACTTAATAAACAAATCTGATGGGTTGTTGGTTCCACAATAAAGCCCCGCCGGATAGCGGGGCAGTTGCTCGGCATTCGGTGTTGGGCCGCGCAGAACCCAATTGGGAAACCGGGAGCCAACAAAGGCATTGCTTCCACGCGACCCGAAAGGTGAACCCTGGCGACGTTGTCTTGTTCCATAAAAAGGGCCGGAACCTATGCGTCGTGGTGTATCAATCGTCCGCAGAAGAACGCCTTGGGCACAGTTCGATCGTCATGACGATGGACACCTATTTCCCAGAGGGGACGACGCCGACGAACTGGCGGCGGTGGGCGGCCATGCTTGCGGCTGTCCGAGCCAACGACGTTCCCAAGACTTACAGTTGCTTCCATAAAGCGCTGCCGTCGTTGCGCTAATCATTCGTGCGGCGCGAATTCCATTCCCCGGGGTCTTCCCGATATAAGCGTCACACGCGCTGAAAAAGTTCGTTGCCTGCGTAAGTGACTTCTTGACTCCGCGCAGCCCATGGGGGCAGTAGACGCGGCCCCTCCGATCTTAATCCCATCACATCTTACGAGCCGATTCGTTGCGCATCATTACTCTGTCGACTATTCCTCCACGCTTTGCCACCCTTGCGCCAACACTGCAGAGCCTCCTCAAACAGCGTGCTTCAATCAACGAAATTCGGCTTTACATTCCGCGTCGGTACCGCCGATTTCCCGATTATGACGGCTCCGTGCCTGATGTGCCTGACGGAGTGACCATCGTCAGGCCCGAAGAGGATCTGGGGCCGGCTTCCAAGGTGCTGTTTGCGACGCGTGAGTTGCGAGGCCGACGGGCACAGATCCTTTTCTGCGATGATGACAAGATCTTTTCGCCGACATGGGCAGCCGATCTCCTGGCTGCACAGGCTACACGCCCGCATGAATGTGTGGCGTTGATAGGCAAGGCGGTGCCGCCAGATCGCGGCAAGCCTGGCCCGTTCCAGCCAAAGGCCGTGCATCCGTCCAGGAAGGACTTTGGGCTGCGGATGCGGCGGCTTCATTACAAGATCAGCTCGCGGCTGGGCGTCGATCGTCCGTTTCCCATGCCCCGCCCGACTATCAAGGCTGGCTATGTCGACATCCTTCAGGGTTTGGGTGGCGTGGTCGTACGACCTGATTTTTTTGACGACGTTGCTTTCAATATTCCAGATGTGGTCTGGGCCGTGGATGACGTGTGGCTATCGGGAATGCTTGCCCGAAGGAATATCCCGATCTGGCTTCCGGCCGGGCTCGATCTGCCGCAAACCAGCGAGGCTCACGAGATCGACGCGCTCTATCGTGCAACGATCGAGGGGGCCAATCGCAGGGAGGCAAACATGCGTTGCGTCGCCTATATGCAGGAGCATTTTGGGATCTGGCTGGAGGAGACGTGGGATCTCTCTGCGCCAGTGACAGCTGCCAGCAACGCGCGCGCCGCGGATCCTGCGATGATGCTCTCGTCGCCAGCCTAAGGGGCAGTAGCGCGCTACCCGCTGCTTCATTTATCGCAATTTTGCGCGCTGGGCGCTTCGCCTAAAGCCCTTCGCCTGTTGTTTTCATGCATGTCGTTGCCGTAAAACCGCTGCGCACTTGGGCGCGACATGCATCAAGCGCCGAGCATTGCGTCTATTTGGGCGATCAACGCCGTGTAGGTCTCGATGTTGCGGCGATACTCCTGCTTTATTCGCCCGGTGATATTTGCGAGAGGGCCGTTGCCTTCCTGCCGGAAGTGCTGGACGTCCTTCTCGTCCATCGTTTGCAGATGGCCTTCATATTCCTTGATCTTCTCTTCGTATTCGGATCGCAGCCCCTTCAGGTCCATTTTCATCCTCCTGAGATTTAGCCGTGCCGATCCCGATAACGTTCGGCATGAGGAATTTTTCGGCTGACATCTGAGAGAAGGATAGCACAAACGGGCTTCCGAACGACTCTATAGCTCAGCTCTTCTATCCTGATTGAAGTTGCCAGCGCCGGTTGCTCTTATCGGCGGGTGCTTCCTGCAGATAATGGGTGATAAGACATGCCGCTGCCTGCATTCAGGCACGCCGGTAAAGTCTAGACCGCAGAACAAATCCGCGGATCCCTCCTGCTGAAGTAATCCGATCGGCCGGCACCCTTGGATGAAAGGTCTAAGACTGTTTCTCTGTCTACATCTAAGGTGTAGCCTGTGCGTAAAGTCACACTACTGTCAGCAATACCGGGAAAGGTTCGGTAATGGAGAGCTTACATCCGTTCAGGCAGGATTTGGATTAGGATTAATCCTGATTATATCATGACATGAATCAATAAGAGGTATAAGATGTCTGGCCGCAATGGATTGCAAAAAGTCCTGGGGGGCCTCAAGTGTCCATAAGCTCAGAATCTAAGCGTCGTATCGGGCGCAATGCACCCACTGTTATCGTAATAGAGCATCATACACTTACACGCACAACTATTGTAAAGCTCCTCGAGCATGAACTCGGGGGATGGAATTTTATCGATATGGACTCGACGGAGAGTCTCGATAGAGCCCTTGGAATGGATGTGCGGCTGATTGCCCTGGATCTGGCGGGCAGAAGTATAAATTGTGCCAGCCTTCATGACGATCTCGCCGCGATCGAGGAGCGCTTTCCCGAAGCGCCGATCGCGCTGCTCTCCAATATGGATGATGTCCTGATGGCGTCCCAGGCGCTGCAGATGGGCATTCGCGGGTTTTTCACAACCTCGCTTCCCATCGAAATCGCCCTTGCCGGTCTGCGGCTGGTTCTCGCAGGCGGTGTATTTTGTCCACATCCGCTGGGTACATATACCAACGGCGCAGCCGCAGGCACCAGGCTCCATGACGGAGATCGGCAGGTCATGGAGGATCGGACATATTATCTATCCATTGCCGATTTCACGCCGCGCGAGGCCGATGTACTCGCCGAGTTGCAGCGGGGTTGCTCGAACAAGGTCATTGCCGGGAAGCTCAATCTGTCGGGCCACACCGTGAAAATGCATTTGCAGCACATCATGCGCAAGCTGCAGGTCCAGAACCGAACCGAAGTGGTTGCCCGGTTGGGGCACCAGGCTTCCAACGGGCATGATGCCAGAGAGAGTGGCGCATAGTATTTTGCGAAATCGATATCGATTATCCAGATCTTGCGCCTAAAGCCTGTCGCGTGAACGTAGGCTCACGGCGACAGGCTTTAGCTTGTTGTTTTCATGCATGTCGTCGCCGCAAAAACCGCTGCACACTTTTGCGCGACATGCATTAAGTTACGGACGGCCTCGGGATTCTTTTTCCAGCATTTCGCTCAGCGTTGCCGCGGCGAGCATGGCTTCGGCCAGCAGCTTCTTGAGCTTCTGGTTTTCTTCCTCCAACGCTCTTAGCCTCTTGGCGTCGAATCCGACATGCTTGAACTGCTGTGATTGCCACCGATAAAAGGTCGGCTCGCTGATGCCGTGCTTGTAGCAAACATCCGTCACGGTCATGCCACCCTGATGTTCCTTCAGGATGGCCATGATCTCGTCATCATCGAATTTTCTCTTACCCATTACCGCATCCCTTCGACCGATTCATGCCAGGAATTCAGGGCCGCCAGGGAGGAATTGGAGCGCCGATCCATATATTCGCATTGCGCATCGCGCCAAGCGTCTGCCGCTTTAACAATCGATGCTAGATCAGTATGATTTCAGGCCGAATCGGCCTGAAATGTGAATCCTGATCTACATCAATGGTTAGAGCGGGATGCCGAAAACCGCGCACATTTTTCGGCATCCCGCTTTAGCTTTTTGTTCTACGCAATTCCGAACGGAAAACCGCTTCGCGCTTTTCCTGGAATTGCTTTAGTCCTCGCGAAATGCTCTGTTGAAACTGTCGAGGAGCGGTCTGAGCGCATAAAACGCCACGGTGCTCTCGCCTGTTTCGATCATTGTCTGGGCAGGCATGCCCGGAACCAACTCGACATCGCTCATCTTCGCCAGCCGTTCATCCGTCACGCGGATCGTCGCCGCGTAATAGGACTGGCCGGTTTGCTGATCGACAAGACGATCCGCCGAGACATATTTCACCACACCTTTGAAAAGGGGAACCCTTCGTTGGTTGTAGGGAAGCAGATGGATCTGGGCTTCCAGCCCGGGATGCACCAGATTGATATCGTCCGGCCGGACATGCGCGGTTATGATGAGGGGGCTGTTGCGCGGCACGAGATAAACGAGCGGTTCGCCGGCGCCGACGACGCCGCCGGTCGTGTGGACGCGCAGATCCATGATCACGCCGTCTTCGGGCGCGCGGATTTCGGTCCGGGCAAGCTGATCGTCAATGGTCCTCAATTGCTCGGTGAGCGTGAGGATCTGGCCTTCGGTCTCGCGCAGGTCCTGGGCCACCTCGTTCAGTCGATCGCTCTGAAGCTTGACGATATAAGCCTGTGACTCGGCTATCACCTGGTAGGCACGGGAGACCTGGGCCTCTACCTGGCCGATCTGGCCCTCGATATCCGCCTTCTCCCGCTCCAGATTGAGAAGTCTGCTCTTCTTTTCCAGCCCCTTGGCATTGAGTGTCGTGACGCTGTCGAGCTCTTGCCGGGAGATTTCGGCCCTGTCGGTCAATGCCGCCTTCTGCGCACCGAGGCCCATGATCTCCTGTTCGACCTGTTTCATCTTCTCCTGTGTGATCGCAATGTCGGACTGCATGACCTGGCGGCGGGTTTCGAAGATCCTTTGCTGGCCGCTCATGATGGCTTCAACCGCGGGGTTGCTGTCTCTCAGGGCCTGGAGATCCTGCGGATAGGCAATTCGGTCGCTGCCCTCCTGTTCCGCATGGAGACGCGCCCGACGCCCCGCGACCTCCCAGAGCTGTCCCTGGACGCTGTCACGTTCCGAACGCGATTTCGTATCGTCGAGTTCTAACAGTACCTGTCCCGTGGTGACGGCGTCGCCATTCTTGACGAGGATGCGCCGCACGATTCCTCCTTCCAGATGCTGGATGGTCTTGCGGCTCGTCTCGGGCTCGACGATGCCCGAGGCGATCGCAGCACTTTGCAGCGGTGCGAATGCCGACCAGGTCCCAAGACCGATGACAAAGAAGCAGATCAGCAGGTTGCCGGTCAATGCGACCGAGCGAAGCCTCGACATGGGCGAAGGGGAGGCCAGTTCGATGCCGGCGGCTTCGCCGGCGGGCAGGAAGGTCAGGAACCTGCTGACCGCCGCCGATCCTTGCGCGGATACACTAACGATGTTCGAGGATCCTGCGAAACCGGGGCCTTCGAGTTTGGGTGGAGCTTCGCAATGAGCAAGGGCCATGGCGTCGTCTCCTCTAGGTCCCTGTCCGTTTCGGGGGCTGAAGGTAGGTCTCGAAGATCTCTTCGCTGTCCCCGAAGGCATCGATGGTGCCGTTTCTCAGGATGGCAATCTTGTTGGTGACGGGGAGAATGCCCATCCGATGGGTGATGATGACGACGATCATTCCCCTGGATTTCATCCGCTCGATCGCGTTGAACAATATGCGCTCGCCCTCATAGTCCAGGCTCGAATTCGGATCGTCGAGGACCACCAGGGAGGGGTTGCCGTAGGCCGCCCTTGCAAGGCCGAGCTGCTGGCGTTGCGCGCGCAGCAGCAGGTTTCCGCCTTCGCCGATGTCGGTCTCATAACCCTGCGGCAACCGTATGATTGCCTCGTGCAATCCGACGAGTTTTGCCGCCTCGACCGCCTTGCCGGGATCCGCCCTGTCGAGCCGTGCGATGACGTCCCTGATGGCGCCGCCGAAAAGTTCGATATCCTGCGGCAGATATCCGATCTGGCGCCCCCCTCCGCATAGCCTGAAAGCAGAGATGTCGACGCCGCCAAGAAGGGCACAGCCGCTCGTAGGCTGCAGCACTCCCGCTATGATCCGGCCGAGCGTCGACTTGCCGGATCCGGAAGGGCCGATGAGCGCGAGGCAGTCTCCCGGAACAAGCCGCAGCCTGACCGCTCGCAATATATGCCGGTCGCCGAAGGGCAGCGTATAGCCGACATTGTCCAGAACGAGGCCGCTCGGCTCTGGTGCCGGCACCATCCGGGCGTTGTTATGCGATGCGACTGCAATCAGCATCCTGTTGAGACGGTTGAAGGCGTTGCGTGCAAACGCAAAAGCACGCCAGCCGCCGATGGCGCCCTCGACCGGTGCCAGGCCGCGACCGAGCAGGAGGCTTGCGACGAAGATGATGCCGGGGCTGCTGCCGTCCTTCAGCACCAGCCAGGTGGCCGATCCCATCATCAGGATCTGCGTCAATGTCCGGATGGATTTCGAAAAGGCCAGAATGGTCTCGGTGCGATGCATCGCGCGGTCCTGCGCTCTTCTTGCCATCTCGGCATCGCGGTAGACGATCTGCGCCGCACCATCCTGCATGCCCATGGCGCGGATCACCTGGAGATATTTGAGCGCCGTTGCAAACCGCAAGGAGCTCCTTGCAAGTGCGAGGTTGGCCTGACCCAACGGCTCCCGCGTGGCCAGGTCCGTCAGGAGCGCCAGCAGCAGCAGGGCGATTGCACTCCCGAGGCCGATCGCGCCGAGCAAGGGGTGAACCAGGAAAAGCAGCAGCAGGAACACCGGCGCCCAGGGGATGTCGAAGAGGAGGGCGCTTGCCGGTGAATCAAGGAATTGACGCAATGCGGCGAGATCCCGGTAACACTCGGAGGCTGTGTTCGTATCGGTCTGGGCCGCATAGTCGAACGCCGCGGTGAGGACGACCGGCCGCAAGCGATGGTCCAGCCAGCTGCCGATGCGCGAAAGCGCCGCGCGGCGCACGATATCGAGGACGGATCCAACTACGACGGCGACGGCGATGATGAGCGTCAGCATCAGCAACGTGTCGACACTCCGGCTCGACAGCACGCGATCGTAGATCTGCAGGAGATAGATGGAGGGCGCCAGAAGAAAGAGATTGTAACCGCAGCTATAGAGGAAAACCAAGCCAAAGGCTCCGGCACAGGCCCGAAAGGCCACGACCAGATGCGTCGGTGCGCGCTGCGATTGTACGAAATTTGATGTCATTATCAGATCTCAATGCTCTCGATACTGACAAAGGAAATGCCTGGTCAAAACCATCAGGAACAGGAGGATCGCCGGTCGGAACCGGCGATCCTCGGGAGCTGGTTCATGAGCCCAAATGGCTCAGGTCGATATCGCCGAAGTGATTGTCGATATTGGACAATGTAGCCGACACTGATGTCGGGTCGTCGTGTACGAATGCCGCCGAAACATCACCGCCGACCGCGGTGTTGCCATTGCCGCCATTGCCGCCGACGCCAGCGAGAATGGTGGCATGCTGATCGGCCAGGAGTTCTGTGTTCTGCTGGGCTGTCGTGTTTGCGGTAGCGGTTGCCGTGTTACCGCCGCTTTCATTATACTGGTCGCCATTGGAGTTCGCATCTCCGCCATCGCCGCCCGAGCCGTTGTTCGTGGCTTCGGCCAGGAAAGCGGCCACTGCCTTGGCATGTCCGCCATCACCGCCGTCATCAGCTTCCCAATAGGCCTTTTGCCAAACGTGATCGCCAGCATCTACGTCTACATGTGCGCCTTTGACTATCTGTTCGTTGGCCACATAGGCACTCGGTTGAAAGTAGATATCCCCTTTGTTGAAGCCATCGCCGCCGTTGCCGGCATTTGCGTCGCCAGCGTAAACGTCGCTGAGCTTGATCGTGTCGGATATTTGTGGAATAGGCATGACGTTACTCCTCTGCCTCGTTTACCCCGTGTTTCTCGCACGGCCGGGTGCCCGGCATATCTTCGCCAGGCAAGTTAACCGCTTTGGGAGACTGCGCGCGATTCAACCTGCGAGCTAGCTAGATATTCGGGGATGCTCCTTTGGGTGGGGTATGGCGGGGAGGGGATGTATGGCGTGAATCGCCAAATGGTGACGTCCGGCTGCGCGCATGTTTTATCCGGCGATTGGAGCAGTAACTGCGCTCCAATCGGACGTGCGTTGCTCCTGAACGGCTGCTTTAATCGGAAATGGCCAAAGGGTAGGACCATCCAGCAATTCAACGTGTTACGGCGACCTTCGTGCGCTTGAAGATCCGCACGGCGCCAAATGAAAACCGCTTCGCAATTTCCCCGGAACGGCTTTAGCCGTGCAAGAAATTGAGAACGTCGTCCACAAGCGCGGTATGGGCATCCGAAACGTGGTTGCCTTCTCCGCCATGGCCGCCAAGGCCGCCCATCTGCAGCGTATGCTGGTCGTAGAGGATGTGGTCGATCTGGTCCGCATCAGCTGTACCGCCGGCGGGAACGGCGATATTGATAGGATGGAAATATCCGACACTGACATCGACCATGGCCCCGTTGGAATATCCCGATCCGCCACCGCCACCCACGTGGTCGCCGGTGAAGATCGTATCCGAGGACATGTTGAAGCCGCCGCCGTCGCCGCCGATGCCCGCGATCTGGATGCCGCCCTGATCGAAGATCACATTGTTCGTCTGATGTGCCGTAGCCGAACCGCCGGCGACGCCGATTGCGATGTTGATCGGGGAATATATTGCCAGGTTCACATCGATCATGGTGCCGACGAAGTAGCCATCGCCACCATGCCCGGCATAATTGTCGCCAGTAAAGGT
Organism: Sinorhizobium sp. CB7; assembly: GCF_041357635.1. NCBI lineage: Bacteria > Pseudomonadati > Pseudomonadota > Alphaproteobacteria > Hyphomicrobiales > Rhizobiaceae > Sinorhizobium > Sinorhizobium sp. CB7. The sequence goes on along the minus strand of NZ_JAULLL010000021.1, from coordinate 94,064 downwards.
GAGCGAAGTTCCGTGAGTCAGGCTGGATCCGCCGCCGGCAAAGTTGTGATCGCCGCCCGAGCCGCCGACGCCGCCGACCTGGGTTGCACCCTGGAGGAAGGCTGCGTTGTTGTCCTGCTCGGCATGGGCCGTGGAACCCGGACCTCCGGCCACGGCAACGTTGACTGGGGCGAATACTCCGACGTCGGTGCTGACGAGACCACCATAGAAGACCCCGTTGCCACCGCTTCCGGCGTGATTACCGGAATCGCCGCCGCCGGTGGCAACATTGCCGGTGCCGCCGTCTCCACCCATGCCGGCCATTTCGGTGACATGCTGATTGATGAGGGCATCATTGCCCTGGTGCGCCTCCGCGCCCGAATGCGGGCCGGCCATGGCGGCGTTGGACGGTACGAAGACGCCCGTCGCGTTGCTGCTGATCGTGCCGATGCTCATCCCGTCGCCGCCACTGCCGGCGGAATTGTAGCCCGGCGCGACATCAAGGGGCAGCCATGTCGGAACCAACGCGAGATGTCCCGCAGCAGAAGTCGCGGAATTGGAGATTGTGTTTTGATTGGCGCTCGGATTCGGGGAGTCTTGCGGTAGCAGGCGAGTTTCCGTCATCGCCGTCTCTCCATTCCACTTTAAAGCGTAAGTCCCGCAGAACTTGCAGAAAATACGACGGGATCGATCTCCTCCATTGTGTAACCAGACGAAGAAAAAGAAGAGCCTGCAATTCGTCTACAGCCATTTGGATGTCATGACAGCCATTCGGCCGTCATGATCTGCACGCTGAGCTTGCCGGAAAGCATAGTGATTTCTAAGCTTGCCCATTGCATGCTGCACTCATACTTGAGGCAAGCAACTGTATCCGGATCAATCCGGTTCCGGCCCCAGTATCTCTTCCAACATCGAACTGACGCGGTCGGCAGTCCGCTGCTCCTTAGGCTCCCCCTTCAAGGAACCATAAATGCTATCCTTCAAGATCCTGAAGTCGTGGACCGTTATCTCGCCAGCTAAGAGCATGTCTTGGCCCACCACCAACATCCATTGACACTGCGTTAGGAGCATGTCCTGATCCAGCGTGCCCTCCCGCAACTGCTTCTTGAACAGGCGTGGATTCTCCGTGGTCGACCATGCATCGAGCTGCTGGGCGATCATCTGCTTTCGCGCGGTATCGCCACTCTGCTCAATGGCATCGGCAATGAGCGATGAGGCAATGTGGATGGTGGTTATCGGTGCCGGTATGCCTTTGTCGAAATTGTCCCGAACAGCGGCCTGAACACCTCGATGATTCCTGATAAAACGACCGGTTAGCATCATGACCTGAAGGCGGATCATGATGTCATTGGCATATGCGCGTCGCCTGAACCAGCTGATCACCGACCAACATCCTTGTTGCTTTGAAATCGGCTTTCATCGAAGCCCATGCCTGCAAGCATTACGCGAGCAAATGGGCTTCTGTCCAGCGGCCTTTTAGGCGGATCCGGCTCTAGCTTGCGCTTTCCGCCGCAAGTTGCGTGACGGCTTCGGCCATCAATTCGCGCATCTTTGCCGTCACTTCCCCTTCACCGATGCTCTTACCCGCCGCCCGAAGATCCGAGAGTGCTTTGGAGATAATCTCTTCATCACCGGCGCCCCTGAGCCGGGCTTCCGTGATTTCATCGGCGTAGGCGGCGAAGTCGTCATGGCCAAGAAGGTTTGCGACCCACATCGCGAAAAGTCTGTCGCGACGCACGCAGAGCTTGAAGGATCGCTCGGCGTCCACGAAGTATTGCTCCTCCAGCGCCTTTTCCCGCTCGCTCAGAATATGCATTCCGCTTCCTCCTCTTCACGCACGCTTCTCCAGCGGTGCTCCAGGACATCATCTGCGGAGACGATCAGCCGCCTTTCGCAGACGAACTTATCCAAGGTTCACATTAGCATAAAAGGCGCGGTGGAGCGATCCGACAGGATGGATCGGTCGAAAACCGGATCAGCGACATATGGTGCAGTCGATCATCGAAACGAGAAGCGGCGCCATTTTTCGAGACGGAGACGCGCTGAGAATATCCTTGCCTCGCGCCCGATGAAGAGAGCGGCAAGGATCAACACGATCGTAACAATATCCCAGAACAAGTGGCCGTCTCCGTTTGCGGTCGGGTGGAATAGAAAGCATGAGGGCTGCGAACGGATGTAGCAGCCGATCGACCCAAGCCATATCCCGATAAATGGGGATTAAGCGGTTTGTGAGGCGGCGAGGTTTCCTTGGCGTGATGCGACAGGAATTTCTGCGTCCAAATGGTTCCATCCGCACGCAGAATGCCCCAGCCCTGGATGACGGGTGCCTGAGATCAGATTTCAGATGAAAGAGAGATTTGCCTCAATCATCGCGGCAAGGAAGGGCTTGCGTGAGCTATCGGCGGGGATGATTTCGGCAAGGCTCGCCTGGCATTGAAGCCTTGCGCGGTCGTGGAGGGTGCCGCCCTTGCATGGCCAGCTTCGATCCAGGAAATTCAACGCGTCGTCCGGCCCCTTGATGACAATACGGGGCTCTGTCCCGTCGCCGACTGCGACCGGAACTTTCCATGCTCTGACTGTCAAGATGTTCCTCCCCAAGGAATGATCAGATAATTAGTCTTACCTAATTGAGCAAAGTGACAGCAAGATGAATTTTGGGCATTCTTGATAATTCAATGCACCACCCGACTGGCCGATGGGCGTAGGCAGCATCGCGGTCAGGGCTGGCGGATGTGAATGGTGATCAGCCGTTTCAATTCCTCGACGTCACCGGCAGCGATCGCCTCGATCATCCTGTGATGTTCGTGGCCCGATTGCTCTATCCTGGCGCGTGTGCGCCATTGCGACACCGGCGCCGATGATGTCCGTTGTCTAATCTCGGCGACCAGTTCGACGAGCTCGCGGTTGCCGCCGAGCGAAAGCAGGGCGCGATGGAAGGCGAGATTGGCCTCGTAGAGCTCCAGAACGGTGCCCGTGAGGATCGTTTCGTCGAAACGCTTCGCAAGAATTTCAAGCTGGTCGATATCATCAGGGGTCGCCGTCTTAACGACCGTCGCGGCGACCGCGGTCTCCAGGATGACGCGGATCTCGGCAACTTCCGTTGCCCTCCGGCCGTCGGGCTCGAAGACGTGATAGCCGCGATTGGGCACATGCTGGACGAGCCGCTTTTGGGCGAGCCGGTCGAGCGCGCGGCGGACCTCGGGCCGGGTGCAATTATGTCGACGCTCGAGGTCGATCTGCTTCAGCCAGGTACCGGGCGGCAATGCGCCCGTCAGAATATCCTGGAGGATGCGATTGGTGACATCGTCCGCATCGCCCCGGTCCCCATTGCCGATGTCCGCCGGCCCGCTTTTCTGCTGCAAGATTTCGTCCATCTTCGTTTCCTGTCCCGAGCGATCCGCCCAATCCGATATCCGTCATCGTCCCGCAATCCGTATCCGAAAGGGCGGCGCCGTTTGCCATAAAATATTCATAATTCGGATTGCGTAAACTTTTTTTGTACCCTAAATTGGCGCCAAATTTGGATACTATCCGTTTCTAGTGGAAAAAAGAGGGCCATGAAGAATTCCGAAACCGCCTGGGGCATCGTCGATGAAAAGGCCCCCGCCTTCTTCGACCTCAGCGATCGCATTTGGGATATGCCCGAGACGAATTACGAGGAATACCGCTCCTCGGCAGAGCATGCTCGCCTGCTCGAAGCGGAAGGTTTTCGCGTGGAACGCAATGTCGCGGGCCTGCCGACGGCGGTCATGGGCGAGGCGGGTGAGGGCGGGCCGGTCATCGCCATTCTCGGCGAATTCGATGCGCTTCCCGGCTTGAGCCAGGCGGCCGGCATTGCGGAGGAGCGGCCGCTCGCGGCAGGCGGCAACGGCCATGGCTGCGGCCATAATCTGCTCGGCTCCGGTTCGATGCTGGCAGCTGCCGCCGTCAAGGACCTGCTTGCCGCAAACGGCCTCAAGGGGCGCGTGCGCTATTACGGCTGCCCTGCCGAAGAGGGCGGTTCCTCCAAGGGTTTCATGGTCAGGGCCGGCGTCTTCGACGATGTCGATATCGCCATCTCCTGGCACCCGGCAGCCTTTTCCGGCGTCAACAACCCGATTTCGCTCGCCTGTAACGAGATCCTGTTCCACTTCTCCGGCCGTGCATCGCATGCCTCTGCTACGCCGCATCTCGGACGCAGCGCGCTCGACGCCGTCGAGCTGATGAATGTCGGCGTCAACTATATGCGCGAGCATATGCCGTCGACGGCGCGGGTCCACTACGCCATCACCGATGCCGGCGGCGCGGCACCCAACGTCGTGCAGGCCCGAGCGACCGTTCGCTACCTGATCCGCGCGCGCACGCTGCCGGAGCTTCTCGTCCTCGTCGCCCGTGTCAAGAAGATCGCCGAAGGTGCGGCGCTGATGACCGAGACCTCTGTCAGGAGCGAAGTCGTCAGCGGCGACGCCAATCTTGTCGGCAACACGCCGCTCGAAGCGCGCATGCAGGCGCATCTCGAAAGGCTCGGTCCCGCCGCATTCGACGAGGCTGACCTCGAGACCGCGCGCAGGTTCCAGCAGACCTTCACGCAGGAAGATATCGCCTCCTCCTATCACCGCTTCGGTCTTGCCCCGAAAAAGGACCAGCCGCTCTGCGATCTCATCTATCCGCTCCATGCCGGTGACGGCAGCATCGTTGGATCGACCGACGTTGGCAGTGTCAGCTGGGTCGTCCCGACCGTGCAGATGCGCGGCGCGACCTATGCAATCGGAACGCCCGGCCATTCCTGGCAACTGGTCGCCCAGGGAAAGTTGCCGGCCGCGCACAAGGGCATGGCGCACGCCGCCAAGGCTATGGCGAGCCTGGCCGTCGACCTCATCGGCGATCCTGTTCTTGTCGAGGCGGCCAAGGCGGACCATCGGGCTCGCCTCGACGGCAATCCCTTCGTCAACCCCATCCCCGATGACGTCGCGCCGCCGCTTCCGGAGGCGAAGAATGGCTGAGCGGCCGCCTCCCTCTGCGATGCACGCCTTCAAGGAGCGGACGGGACCGTGACGCAGCCGGGATTCTTCGACCTTCTGAGCTTCGGGCCCGACGGCTGGGCGAAAACGCTGCTCGCCGGCGCGTGGATGACCATCCTGATCGCGCTTTCGGGCTATCTGACCGGAGCCGTCATCGGCATCCTCGGGGCCTGGGCGAAAGTTGCCGGCAGCTATCCCGTCCGCGTCGCCGCCGACGCCTACACCACCGTCCTTCGCGGCATACCCGATCTTCTTGTCATCTATCTTCTCTATTTCGGCGGCAGTGCCGCGGTCACGACGGTCGGCCGCCTCTTTGGGGCAGAAGGCTTCATCGGCTTTCCGGGCTTTCTCGCCGGCACGCTCGCGGTCGGCATCACCTCGGGCGCACAGCATACGGAGGTCTTCCGCGGGGCGTTCAAGGCAGTTCATCCGGGCGAGATCGAGGCGGCGATCGCCTGCGGCATGCCGCGGTTCCTGCGCTTTCGCCGCATCATCGCGCCCCTGACGCTACGCCATGCGCTCCCGGGTCTCGGCAATGTCTGGCAGGTCGTCCTCAAGGAATCGGCGCTGGTTTCGATCACCGGTGTTGCGGAACTGCTGCGCCAGTCCCAGGTCGGCGCCGGATCGACCGGCCTGCCCTTCGATTTCTATCTCATCGCCGGTTGCATCTATCTCGCCATATCGAGCGTCTCGGGCGCAGTCCTGCGCCAGGCGGAGCGGCACTTCAGCCGCGGTGTCAGGAGGGGCTGATGGACTGGAATTTCACCCGCGAAACTTTCCTGAGCCTGGCCTCGGCCATCCCGCTGACGCTCGTCCTTGCCGCCAATTCGATCGGCTTCGGCTGCGTGCTTGCGCTCGGCCTTGCCCTCGCACGGCTGTCGCCTTTCGCGCCGCTGCGTCTGTTTGCGCAGGCTTATGTCTTCGTCTTCAGAGGCACGCCCCTGCTGGTGCAGATCTTCCTGATCTACTACGGCCTCAGCCAGTTTCCGGCCATTCGCCACAGCCCGCTCTGGGCCGTGCTGCGCGAGCCCTACTGGTGCGCGGTCCTGGCGCTTTCGCTGAATACGGCCGCCTATTCGAGCGAGATCCTGCGCGGCGGACTGCTCTCGGTTCCGGCCGGTCAGGTGGAGGCGGCGCGCGCCTGCGGCATGCCGCGCTTCATGCTCTTCCGGCGGATTGTCATGCCGCTCGCTCTGCGCCAGGCGCTGCCCGGCTATGGCAACGAGATGATCGCGATGGTGAAAGCGACTTCGCTCGCCTCGATCATCACGCTGATGGAGGTCACCGGGGTCGCCGCCCGCATCATCTCCGAAACCTACCGCGCCATCGAGGTCTTTATCGTCGCCGGCGCCATCTATCTTACGATCAACTTCCTGCTGACGCGCCTCGTCCAGTTCATCGAGTTCCGGTTGAGCCCGCATCTGAGACAGCCGAAGCCGGTTCTCGCACCGACCAGTCAATCCGCATCGATCAGCCCAGGAGAGGCGCGATGACTTCTTCCGCGCAACCGGCGCCAGCCTTGAGCGTCCGGGACATTCACAAGAGCTTCGGTCCGATCGAGGTCCTGAAAGGCATTTCGCTCGATGCCCGTGAAGGCGATGTCGTGTCGATACTCGGCTCGTCCGGTTCGGGCAAGTCCACCTTCCTGCGCTGCATCAACATGCTGGAGACGCCGGATGCCGGCGAGGTGACGATCGCCGGCGAGACAATTCGCATGATGCCGTCCCGGCAGGGCCGCAGCGTGCCCGCCGACCGCGCTCAGGTGGATCGCATCCGCTCGCGCCTCGGCATGGTGTTCCAGGGGTTCAATCTCTGGTCTCACAAGACCGTGCTCGAGAATGTCATCGAGGCGCCGGTGCATGTGCAAAAGCGCAGCCGCAACGAATGCATCGAGGAGGCCGAGGCGCTGCTTGCCAAGGTCGGCATTGCCGACAAGCGCAATCACTATCCGGCCCATCTTTCCGGCGGTCAGCAACAGCGCGCCGCCATCGCCCGGGCGCTTGCCATGCGGCCTGCCGTCATGCTCTTCGATGAGCCCACCTCCGCGCTTGATCCCGAACTGGTGGGCGAGGTGCTGCGCGTCATGCGCGCACTTGCCGAGGAAGGCCGCACGATGCTCGTGGTCACGCATGAGATGGGCTTTGCGCGCGAGGTCTCCAGCCGCGTCATCTTCCTGCATCAGGGCAGGGTCGAGGAAAACGGGTGCCCACGCGAGGTCTTCGGAAATGCGAGTTCCGAACGATTCCGGCGGTTCATCAAGGGATGAGCCGCTCGATCAGGATGATTTTCAGGCCGCACAGGCCTGAAATCTGAATCCTGATCAACATCAAAGATTTAGAGCGGGATTTAGCCGAAAACCGCACACACTTTTCGGCATCCCGCTCTAGGTGCTTTCCAATCAACACCGAAAGGGGAACCTCAGAATGAAATATGCAACTGCTCTCATCAAGGCGCTTTGCGTCTCCGCCCTGACGCTGGCGGCGGCCGGCGCCCATGCCGAAGGCAAGAAATGGACGCATGTCACCATCGCCACCGAGGGCGCCTTCAAGCCCTATAACTTTACCAAGCCCGACGGCACGCTCGATGGCTACGAGATCGAGCTGACGAAATACCTCTGCGATCACATGAAGGTCGAATGCACGATCGTCGTTCAGAACTTCGACGGCATGATTCCGGCGCTCAACGCCGGCAAGTTCGACGCCATCATCTCCGGCATGTCAGCGACTGCCAAGCGTGAGGAGGTCATCGATTTCAGCGACTCCTACGGTTCGACCGGCCAGGCCTTCGCCACGCTGAAGTCGAGCGATCTCGATGCGATGCCGGAGAAGGGCCAGGTCTTCTCGCTTGCCTCGAACGAAGCCGGCGCGATCACCGAAATCGAAAAGCTGAAGCCGATGCTGCAGGGCAAGACGATCGGCGTCCAGACCGCCTCGACGGGTGCGGCCTTCGTGGACAAATATCTGAAGGGCGTCGTCAAGGTTCGTGAGTACAAGACGACCGAGGAACACGATCTGGACCTGACGGCGGGCCGTGTCGATCTCGTGATGGCGTCGATGGCGTATCTCACAACGGCATCCCAGAAGCCGGGCAATGAGGACATGACGACGGCCGGGCCTCGCTTCCAGGGCGGCTTTCTCGGTCGCGGCAGCTCGGTCGGCCTGCGCAAGACCGATCCCGAGCTGAAGGCGATGTTCAACGAGGCGATCGCGGCGGCAAAGGCCGACGGAACGATCAAGACTTTGTCGGAGAAGTGGTTCGGCTTCGACGTAACGCCGCTCTGATTAAAAGCCGCCATCGGATCCACCGAGGAATGGCCCCTCACCCTAACCCTCTCCCCGCAAGCGGGGCGAGGGGACGATCGAGCAAGCGGCGGCTAGAGGCTATTGCTGTCGTGAGGGACTACGGAGGGTGCGACTCCCCCTTCGCCCCGCCTGCGTGGTGCCTGCGTGGAGAGGGAACAACGCAATGGCGGGGGCCGTCCGCTGGGTTCGAACGCCTAGTGCATTACCGCAGCAGGCCTGCCTCGATGCCGGCGGAAACGAAACTCTCGCGAGCTGCGCTGACACTCGCCCTCTTACGGATCGCTGCCATGCATTCGCGCTTGGCTGCGTAATAGCAAGGCCCTTTTGTGATGGCGGGCCAGCGCTTGGTCATGCAATCCAGCGCGTCCTCGGGTCCGGATATCGTTTCGCGAAATCCCTCGGTCGTCCGGACGTAGACAGGGGTGCTCCATTGAACGCTGAAGTCGACCTCGATAACCTCGCTCATATCGTTGCTCCTCACTCCGGTGGCCGAAAGAGCTCGCTGTGATTCAGCCTCCCTGGCACGGCACTCCAAGAGCGGTTCGATCCTGATAGAAGCGCAGAACCGCTCCAAACTTTTGTTTTCAGGGAACCGCTTCGCGCTTTTCCCGAATTGCTCCAGTTGCTCTAAGCCAGCATATCGGATTCGATGCTGGCTGCGATGAAGATATCCCTGGCGATATCGGGCGAGACCTTTCTTTCGATCGCGGCCATGCACTCGCGTCTTGCCTTGATGTAGTGGGGGCCGTCCGCGACGGGCCATCGGTTCGTGAGATAGTCAAGTGCATCCTTCGGCCCACGGATCGTTTCGCTGTGACCGTTTCCGACCCTGACGCGCACCGGGACCTGCCAGTTCATATGGAAACGCCCTTTGGTGTTGGTTTGCATTTCCGTTCTCCTCATCAGAAGCGGTGAATCAACGGCGAGCGAACCCCTGTTGTTCCAGTCCGGAGGGGGGATTTTGATGGGTCGGGTTGATTGCGATTCCTATCGACATGAGCGCCGGTTTTGATCCGTGGCGTGTCGCGTATCCGACAGCAATAAATCATACGTGCGGAACAATTCGCTTGGCTGCGGTTTTTCCCTCTGCACCGCTGAGCGCGTGGATCGCAGCTTAACGATGCGGCGGCCGGCTCCCGCGCGGCGCGGCATTCCGCGCAATCACGGTCGAGCTGGCCGCATATCTTGCCGCCAAGTCCTCCGGCAGCTCTTCTCCGTAGCCGACGTTATCGTCAGTCTTCATCAGGCCAGCCGGCGGATGACTGATCATCGCCGTCGGCGAGTGTGGCGACTATCTGCGCTATATCCTCGATCGCGAGCGGGGTGTTCGATCGCGTGACTACGGACGCATTTCGATCGATCAGCACAACCTCGAACCTGCCGATTTCGGGACCGTCGAGTTCGCTGCGGATATTGGTCGCGCGCAATGTCGTGGGACGTTTCGACACCTGTACGCGTCTGCCATCGACATGGACGACGACGACGTCCAGGGCCCGAAGCGCGTCAATGCTGAGCAACGCGTCCTGCCGCTTCAGGAGCTCTCCTGGGCTGTCTTCGAAGATAACAAGAACGCGCGCCGTTCCCTCGAAAGCCGAGAGGCTTTCAGCCGGATGAAGCTCGTCATTCGACAGGCCGAGGATTTCGTGAATGAGCGATTTGATTGCCATTTGCTTCTCCTTCGTGGAAGCTAACGACAGCAGGGGCCGAGGGTTCCAGATCCGATTGCAGTGGACGCGCGGCGCTCTAATTTTCTCAAACGGCAACGCATTGTGGAGGACATCGTGAACACGGCCAATCTTCAACTCGAAGGCCTTTTGCTCGCCGTCGGCGCCATGAACAGGCTGCTGGTGGAAAAGGGACTTGCTACGCATCAGGAGGTGAACGGGGCTCTCGCCGATGCGGAGCGGGCTGCGATCCGCTCCGTTCAGGAGAACGGCCTGTCGCCCGCAAACCGCAAGGCGACGATGTTTCCGATCCGCCTGTTGCTGCTTGCCAACGAGGCGGCCGAGCAGGGCAAGGACATGACATTCGCCGACTATGCCGAAATGATCGGCAAGCTTGATTGATGATGGCGCCCGAGAGCCATTGAAGCCGGCCTACAGCGCCGTGCGTCTTACCAGACGCAGTCAAGCGTCCGCTATTGCGGTATGCCGCCATATTCTACGACGTATGTCATCATGGATATGACGACGAGGACGGCAAGCAGGATAATGATCAGGTTTCGGTTGTGCATCGGTGCCCTTTTCTGGAGGCTTCAACCTAAACCGTTCCCTGCACCAGATGGTTCCACGGCGGTGCCGGGTCCGCTCGTTCAGCTAGCGATGACGATCGGCAATGTCGTGATGACCGTGGTGATAAATAATGCCGCCCCGAACTTCAGGAGCTGCACGCGCCGCGCTCGCCGTCCATCCCAATCGTAAGCCATACGCACCTCCGATATCCGCCGATCTCTGACGAGGGCATGAAAGCATCTGCTCATAGGCATGTCGAGCCGTGGCTTGCCCGATGGGGTTCAACTTTCATTTCAAGAGATTTCCGTCGAAGCCGCTGGCATTGGCCCCACGTCATCCGCCTGTCGGCGAAAGAACAGGGATCGAAAGATCGCAGCGAGCCGGCGGGACTGCGGTTACTCGGCCAGGTTTCTGGCAACCTCAGCGAGCTTGCCCAGCTTCTCGGCGATCGCCGCGAGATTCTGGGAAAGCAGTTCCCTGTTGTCGCGCGAGAGATCTTCGATGAATTGATCGAGTGGATCGGTGGGTGTCTGCTCATCGGACTTGAGATGATGCAATTCGATCATGGACGCTACCCTGGGTCATTGAAGTTCTGTGTTGCCGCGCACTGTAACTCATCGGCTCGGGGTCGATTCGACCCGAAATGATCCCGCTCTAAGGATCATAAGGAGACCCGGCTGCTTGCCGGCGGTCTGCGGCCGAGTCTCCCGGTCATCGCAAATTGGCGGTTGCGATGACATTTTCCATTCGCCCTCGCTGCGGTTCGTTTGTCAGGCCGCTGGCCAAACAAAGGATCGGCTGCATTCCGCCGACTGCGGTCCGTTCCGAGCGCGGCCTAACCTACGTTGACACCCCCAGCCGCGCAAAACCGCCCAGACGGTAACATGAGCATTCTCTAAATCAATATCTATCAGGGCCGCTACCTCCAAAGGATTAGGGAGCGTTTTGCTGCACGTGTCGGGAGTATGCACTGCATGCCGGCGACGGGGCCTGGGCGATCTTGCTCATCTCTCTTTGCGGAATCGGTCGGACCGGCTGACATGATCCAGAACTGTAACGGCACGGCGGAATGCGTTGACTGGCGGGGAACACGAAAGAAAGCCCCGTATGCCCGAGGCCTGGAGCAGAGGGGTGTTTCCTCCCGCGTACGCCACTCTTTTGATGCGAAAAAGTCTCTTCTGCTCCAACCCATTGATGAATTTAGGCGTTTCGCAGCACAGGTTTCGAATCGCCGCACTTTTTTGGTTGATCCGCAATGGCGCGGATTTGGGCATGAAGCATGATCGTTGTCTAATTCAACCACTAGATTCTTTTGGAAGGACTCATATGCGACGAACTCTGTGTCGCAATTGGATGATTCTGGCGCCTTTTGCTAACAAAACCTTACTGCACGGCCTTCTTTTGTGGCGATAATGCAACATTGCTGTGGCAAAAGGATAGGCGATGGTGGATATCTGGCCCGAATAATTTGCATGACTTGCTACTTCTAGTACCGTGTGCCCCGGGATTCGTGGCGGTTTTTTGTCAGATATCCTGATACCTGGAGGGGATGACCGGGGCTTGGAGACAGCCGAACAAAGTTGTTCCTCTCGCAACATCATTAGTGGGGATACTCATGAAGATTAGAAGCCTACTTCTCGCCTCAGCTGCCGCTCTGATGGCAGCGTCCGGCGCCAAGGCTGCCGACGCCATTGTCGCCGCCGAGCCGGAACCGGTCGAATATGTTCGCGTCTGCGACGCATACGGCACCGGCTACTTCTATATCCCGGGCACGGAAACCTGCCTGTTGATCGACGGCTACATCCGCTTCCAGACCGACTTCGGTCGTGGCGTTGGTTCGAGCCGGTTTGTCAATGTCAATGGTACGCTTGTCGAGCGTCACCAATCCGACTGGGATGCCTTCACCCGTGCCCAGCTGCAGTTCACGACCAAGAGCGACACCGAGTACGGCACTCTGACGGGCCTCATCGCTCTGCGTACGAACGCCGACAGCCCGAACGATGACGGCGACCGTGGCACTGGCCGCAACACGTTCATCGACGTTGCCTACATCGACATTGCCGGGTTCCGGCTCGGTTATCAGTACAGCTGGTGGGATGACGACCTCAGCGGTGAAACTGACATTCTGAACAGCAACTCCACCAACCACAACTCCATTCGTTACCAGTACGAAGGCGGCAACTGGGCGATCGGTGCCTCGGTCGACGAACTCCAGGGCAACAACGTGGACAACTTTATCGGCGGCGGTAGCGCAGAGTTCGCCGATGATGGTCAGTCGGTCGGTATTGCAGCTCAGATTTCTGCCACCTTCGGCGGCGTCAATGCATACCTGCTCGGTGGCTATGACACCGACACCGAAAACGGCGCGGTCCGCGGTATCGTCACCGCTGACATCGGCCCGGGTACATTCGGCATCGCTGGTCTGTGGGCAAGCGGCTCGAACGCTTACTACGAAGAATCCGAGTGGGCAGTTGCCGTTCAGTACGCTGTCAAGGCGACGGACAAGTTCACCATCACCCCCGGCTTCCAGTACTTCGGCAACTTCGGCCTTGAAGATCAGGACGACTTCACGAACGATGACGCCTGGACCGCTGGTGTAACGCTCGACTACCAGATCGCAGAAAACCTGTCCTCGAAGATCAGCGTTCAGTACTTCGATTCGGACGCAGAGGGCGCGGAAGAACAGTGGACCGGTTTCTTCCGTCTGCAGCGCGCATTCTAATCTGATCGGGTGAATTGGGAGCCCGGCGAAGGCGGGGCTCCCAGCAGGATACAACAAAAGACTGTCCTTCAAAATCGCCAATTCGCCGTTGGGATTCCCTGCTCAAATGGCGACGGCGAGGAAGGAATTTCTTCAAAAGACCGCGCCCTGACCTCCGCGCGGTTTTCTTTTTGACGATGTCGGGCGACGCAACGGTGCTATAGAAGCGATTCAGCTTTTCACGGAAGCGCAGAATTGCTCTACGGCCTGTCGCGTGAAAGTAGGTTCACGCGAGGCTTTAGCTTGTTGTTTTCATGCGTGTCGTCACCGCAAGACCGCTGCACAGTTTTGCGCGACATGCATTAGGCAGCGATCTACTCGGTGGCAAAGTCGTTGCCTTCGTGCCTGGAGACCAGCTTCAGGGTTCTATCCGGCTGGAGAATATAGACCTCGTAGATCCTATAGCCGAACTCTGTTCTGAAGGAATGACGAACGACGCTTCCGATCGGCGACTTCTCGTATCCGGTTCGGGGCTGGCCGTTATAGGTGATGCTTCCCGGAATCGGTTGAAGCTCAGGGGCTGCGGTCGTGCAGCCCGTAAGAGCCGTGAGGCAGGCAAAAGCGGCGATCGGCAGCTTCATCCGGAATTCTCCAGTGATGGCAATCGACGGAGGAACGTTTCAGGCAACTGTCATCCTATCGTGAAAAGGACAGTTGGCCCCATGGGGCACAGATTAACGATGATGCGTGAAGCTTTGGACCGGCTCAAGCGTCGGATGCTGATGGAAATGCAAATGCTCGATCGAGCCTAGCCTGTGCCGCCTCTGCGACCGGTCTTCGGTGTTCCGACGCTGGCCGCTCCTATGGAGACCTCGACCCTGCCGTCGGGAAAAAAGGAGGTCGCGTAAGCGATCTTGGCACCTTTATAGGTTTCGTTGACTTCGTCATAATCGGTCCCTCGCTTCAGGGCACGCGAGATGTCGATCGATGTTCTTATGCCATTTACCTGGCCCCGGCGACCTTCCATGCAGCTCAACAGGCCATCCAGCCAATCCCTGATTTCATTTCCGTTCAGTCCAGCCGCGCATAATGTGGCGTGATGTCCAGGCGTTCCTGCGATCGTTCTTCCGGTGTCGTAGCCTTTCTTATACCAATCCATAATTACCTCCCGCGCAGTCACGCGCCGATCAGACACCACATGGTTTTTATTTTGCGAGAGAATTTCTTTGGAAAGAGAATATCTTTCAGAACTGCATACATTTCGAAAAATCCCCGCCATGAAAGTCATGGCGGGTCGAAAGGAAATGACAAGTCTGTGGGAATATTAGCGCATCTGTATAGGGAAGCAAGACGGAAGAGCGGCGGCATTCGGAAACTTGTCGCTTACGAACCGCTGCTGCAGCGCCGTGCGTCTCATAAGACGCACAAAGGTCGCTGTAGCACTTTGAATTGCTGCATTTTTTATCCTTAAATCGGCTCCGATTTAAGCAAACATGCAGCAGAGGAGGATGAGGAAAAGTGTGCGGTTTTCCGCCCGCATCCCTCTATCCTGCAAGAACCAAACACTCCGGGCGCCTTGGGTTCCCTGACCCTGCCGGTGAAAACTTCCGTCCAACCCCCACATATCTTCGGTTCGTCGGCCAATCATTTGCCATCACGTTCGAAGGAGAATACGGCGGCGCGCTTAGTTGCACCGATTCCGGGATCGCCGAATTCGGAGACCAAATATTCGGCGAGAAGGCGAAGTCGCGAAAGCGGCAGGAAGGCGCGCCAGGGATCGCCGATCAGCACTTCGATCCCGCATGCGAGGCATTGGTCGAGAAAGGCCGTGACCCGCGCGGCAAGGTCGCGGTCATAGAAGAGATCGCCAACGGCGACGATATCGACGGCAAGCGGCGGACCTGTCGTCGGATCACCGAGAAAGGGCGACACCTCGACGTCGTTTTCCTTGGCGTTCAGACCGATCGCGGCGATGGCATAGCGATCGATATCGGCGGCGATGACCTCGCGAGCGCCCGCTTTTGCCGCGGCGATCGCGACGATGCCCGAACCTGCGCCGAGATCGAGGATGCGGCGGCCCGCCACGGTGTCCGGTCGATCGAGAAGATAGCGCGCAAGGGCGAGGCCCCCGCCCCAGTAATGTGCCCAGTATGGCGAACCGAATTCCCGGTCCAGCTCGGCGAGGCGCCACAGGCCGCTTCTCGGACCGGCCTTGTGCAGCCGAATTTCCGGGACCGACGGGACAGCAACGACCGGCATGTTCGCCCCGATGAAGTCCACCGGGTCGTACTGCACCTTGGATGACGATTGAGCCTTTATGCCTGTTTCCTCCGACGAGAGTGGCGCACCGCTATGATAGTTGACACCATCTATTGGAGGCAATGGTAGGGGGCTGAGCCGCGTCGGATCGGAGGGACAGCGACGGTATAAGCGGGCCGCTTCCGCCCGCGCAAAAGCAGGCATATAGATGGTAAGAGTTGGGACATCAGCGAGGCAATCCGGTGGAAATTCCTCAGCAATTTCGGATTCATGAAACGGAGCATTGGCTCGTCAATCACAGAATGAACTCAGCCTTGCCGGGCTACCTGATGCTCGGTTCCCAGACAGCCACCGACGAACTTTCGGATCTTTCCATGGAAGCGCTTTCTTCGCTTGGACCGATGCTGGCAGATGTCCAGGCGGTGATGCGGACGGTGCTGAAGCCAGATCGGATCTATGTCGGCCGCTACGGGCACACACAGGGTTTTCCATTGCATTTTCATCTGATTCCCATCTACGGCTGGGTTGAAAGGCTCTTCTGGCGGGATGCCCGATACCGGGTTCTTGAGCAATTCGCCGGGCCCGTCGCCGAAACGCCAGTCGACGGAGCCGAGCTGACCTTCTTCGTCTGGCGCGAATTCTGCGAAAGGCCGGAGCCACCGCCTGTCGAAGGTCCATCCGTCACGCAGACGATCGCGATGCTGCGTGAGGCGATGCGCGCTCCGCGCCACTCCTGACATCGTCGCGGGTCGGCCGGAGCGCCACGGCGCCGAGGTTCTTGCAGGACGCACAGAGGTCGCTGTAACATTTTGATTGCTGGATGGTTTTGTCCTCAATCGGTTCCGATTTTGAGGATAAGAACATGCAGTGGGGAGCATTGCCCCTATGAGTTTCACTTTCGCAATAGGCGACGTTCACGGCTGTCTCGACCCGCTCAGGCGCATACTGGCGGTGATCGAAGCCCATGCGCCTTCGGGCAGGATCGTTTTTCTCGGCGACTATGTCGACCGTGGCCCGGATAGCAGAGGTGTCATCGAACTGCTCATGGCGGGTCCCGGGCCCGACTGGGAGTGGATCGCCCTCAAGGGGAACCACGAAGACATGATGGCCGGAGCGCATAATGGGCGAGCCGAGCCCGGCTGGTGGCTGGGAAACGGCGGCTTCGAGACCATGAGATCCTACGGGGGGCCGGTGCCGGAGGCCCATCTGGAATGGATGGACGCTCTGCCGCTGATCTATGTCGACGATCACAGGATTTTCGCCCATGCCGGTGTGAACGAGTCTTTCCCGCTCGATCGGCAGACCGAACATGACCTGCTCTGGATCCGCAGACCGCAGCTCTATTCCGGGTCCTATTGGGGCAGGCATCTCTGTCACGGCCATACGCCGGAACTCGACAATCCGTTCACGGTCGGCAACAGGACGAATATCGACAGCGGCTGCGCCTTCGGCGGCACGCTCTCCTGTGCTGTCTTTGACGATCAAAAGCCCGGCGGTCCCATCGAATTCCTGCAAGTGCCGGCATAGGACCAGGCCTTGCCGGATACTTGATATCGTCGGGAAGAGTAAAGCGGCGGGTTGGGGGCCGGGTTGGCCGCGCCAGCGAGAAAGATAACGCACATCACGCAGGAAAAATCGGCGGGACTCGTTATCCGCGAACTTTCCAGCAATATACACAACAAGCGGCCTCCGCGGTGGAACTCCCGTCCACCGCGGGCGACAATTTAAAGGACGGCAAGCCTTGCCCTATTAGGCTCGACCACCTTAAATCGTGAACATCCCGCGCAGCCGAGCCAGTATGCCCGGCGGTCTTGCAGTGGCCATCACACGCAGGTGGCGGGCCACCGTCGCGGCACTCACCGTCTCGCCAAAATGGCAATAGCAGACGATTTTATGCAACTGATGATCGCTTAGCTCGAAGAACCGCTTTGCTTCGCCGTAGCTGTCGTCCTCGAACCCGGCTGCCCTGAGAACCGGATCTGCGAACGCCACTGAGATCGGCGAGTCATTGGCACGCATAGCCGCGCGTTCCCGGGCCGGCTTGTATTCGGTCTGGGGCAGCGTCGAGAGGAGCCAATGCGGATTCCGTTCCAGGACCTCCGCCCAGCGTTCAAGACGCTCGGTGCGCGACATCGGCCGGCGCGGAGAGGCTTCATCGACCTTCGCGACAGTTTTCAGTTGCTCGATTTCCTGATGCTTCATTTCGGCCTCCTATCTGGGGTGACAATAGTTGGTCCGGCCTCCCAAACTCAGCGTGACTCCAAGGGCTCGCAAAGTCCAATCACGATGCTGTCCGGGAGACGAGTTTGATGAAAATACAGCGTGATGGCGGCACTCTGCCGCCCAAGGTCTGAAATTCAGGACCCCGCCGTCCAAGGTGGGGGGAGGCCGCGGCACAGGCTTAAGAATGGTCACGACACGCGTCTTCATGAGGCTGGCGGCATGAACCGATCTTCGTGGCCGATCGGTGCTCCGCGCCCAAAGCTCCAGGTTTTCGATGTCGGAAGCCATCCTCATGAAATCTCCAATTCCTTCACGAAAATTGAAGCGGCAGTTCTTCCAGAAACTGTATAAAATCCTTTCGAGCGCTGTGGTTGTCAATTCGCCCAATAGACGTATGCCACGCATCGCCGTTCCATTCACGGCCATTGTCCAATTTTAATGCCCTGCGGTGGTTCGAAGGCGCGATCTGGCATATGTTGAGTGCGCGGTTTAGAAATCGCTGAGGCCTGTCGTGCCCGAACGTAAATTAAGTGCGAAATCGGGAGAACTTGCGAATGGTTTGCTGAAAGGCGAGGCATTGCTGCAGTACGGCGCGCTCTGTTACCACCTCGGCAAAAAGCGTCACGGCATCGAGCTTCTGCTTATCACGAGCCGCGAAACCGGAAGATGGGTCATCCCCAAGGGATGGCCGATCGAGGGAAAGGAGCCCAATAGGGTTGCCGAGCGGGAGGCCCGAGAGGAAGCCGGCGTTCGAGGCAAGGCCGCCAGGAAGCCGATCGGTCACTTCACCTATCTCAAATGCCTCGGAGACGGGCGGAAAGCAGCCTGCGTCGTGCAGGTCCACCCACTGAAAGTGGAAAATGTGCTGGAAAGATTCAAGGAAAAGGGCGAACGGCGGATCGCCTGGTTTTCCTGCCGGGAGGCGGCAGAGCTCGTTCATGAGCCGGAGCTGAAGGAGATGTTCCGGCAATTCGAGACCGACGGGCCGAAGCTGGCTCGTCGCTAAAGCCCGTTATCTTCATGCAAGTCGTTGTCGCCAACCCGCTGCGTATTTTTGCGTGACATGTATCAGCCCGCAAGAAAATGCCCCGCGGGAAGCGGGGCAGGTGGGGATGTTCAGAAAGGTGGTTCGCACGGAGTTCCAGCCAGAGATGGCACAACGGAAGGGATAGCTTCCGTACGATCCGATAACCGAACTATCCCACGCGTCATTTGTTCCGAAAAAAATGCTCACCATTGATGGGCGAGATGGGAATTCCGTGAAGGTGATATGCGGGGCAAATTCTACCGATCCACGATCTCATAGGTGGTTAATTGGCGGAGGCTTCCCACTTTCCCTCACCTGTACTTGTCACAGCCACCGAGCGTCGGCACGGGGAGAGACTCCGTGAACCGATTGTCTGTAGCCTGACTTTCGTCGTACTGTGACGATGAAGGGTTACATCTGTATCCTCGCCCCGAAGAAGCGAGTCATTCGCGCCGTGGACACGGCGCGGCAAAAAGACTCCTGTGAGGCGATCGAGTGCCGCCTCTGCAATTTGCATGAGACCGCGAAAGCGAATGTCAGATTGTGGCAACAACCGCAGGGGATGAAGGCCGGCGGCGGCTGAGCAGCAGCAGGATCACGAGCGCCCCGCACGAGCACAGAATGGCAAGCGCGAGCAGAGCATCGCTGCCGAAATGCGTCAGCAGGGACACAAGGATCGGCGGAGAAGCAGCGGAGATGAGATTGAGCGGCAAGGCAATGCGCGAGGTTGCTTTTGCGAATTCCGCCTTATCGTAAAAGACCAAAGGTATGGTCGCACGCGCGACCGCAAGCGCGCCGCTGCCCAAGCCATAGAGCAGAATGAAAGCTGCGATCATCCCATGCGATCCACCGCCCATTATCAGGACCAGCATCGCAACGGGAAGAGCCGTGCCAGCCAGGAGACCGGTCGTGATCCCATCCCATCGCCCGCCGCCAAGAAAATCCATTCCCCGGGCGCCGACCTGGATCACGCCCAGCATTGAACCGAAGGCAATTGCTTCCGACGGCGATAACCCCTGCGCCTTCAGGAGCTCAATCAGCACGGCACTAAATCCGAACGTTACGAAGGCGTTCAGCGCGATTGCAGTGACGACCAGATGGAAGGTTCCTTTCCGCACCACCGGAACAGCATTCGTCATCGGCTCCGTTGACCCAACCTCGTCCGTCAGCGCAGCTCGACGCGGCAAACCGAAGGCGTAGAATAGAAGGCATACAAGCATCATTGCCGCATAGATGAGGCAGGTATCACGCCAGCCCACCGCGTCAGAAAGAAAGGAGGTGGTGGGCCAGAAAATGCTGCTGGAGAGTCCTGTCACCAGCATAAGCGCGCCGATCGCGCTCTTTGCGTTCCTGCCGGCAACTTCGTTGAGCATGATATAGGCGGCGGTGGTCAGTGTCGCGCTGCCCGCCGTGCCGAGCAATACCCATGCGGCGATATAAAGCACGGGTCCCTGAGCAAGAGACAGGAGAACAAAGCCCGGCGCCGCCATAACGCTTCCGACCATCATCACGTGGCGTGCACCAAACCGGGTGAATGCCTTTGCCAGTATGGGAGCCCACAGCCCCATGACCACGTACAAAACCGAGCTGCCGGCAAAGACCGCCGAGATGTTCATATGAAGATCGGCAGCGACTTGCCTGCCGACGACGGCGGGAAGACCAACCGTTCCCCAGCCGATGACCTGGGTAATTGCAAGCACAAACAGGACGCCGATTATTTTCTTGCTGGATCCAGAGAGCCGCATTTATTCCGCCAGTCGGATATGGAAATTTGTTGACTATCAGATTCCACATATCGGTTTGATGACATCCGTCGATCCATCAAAATACAGAATTGAACTGACGCGCCCGCGTCAGCTTTCGACGACGTGGAAATAGCGCTCGAGATCTTCCCAACTCTCGTCCATGGCGAAGGCGGCGGAGAGATAGGGGATGCCGATATGGCCAAAGAGGATGGAAAGCTGGTGTTCGGCGACATCCTCGTTTATCCCGGCCACCCTCTCGCTGTAGATCACTGAGGCGAGGCCGCTGCGGTCGGCGCCGGCTTCGCAATGGATGAGAATGGGCTTCGGGGCTGCCTTCAGGATCGCCACCAGCTGGTCCGCCTTTTCGGGTGGCAGGATCTTTGTCGCCGACATTTTGAAGTCGATGTGCTTCACGCCAAGCTTCTCGGCCGTGGCGACCTCGTCGGCATACCATCGCGCATGATCGTTCTCGCCGCGCAGGTTGACGATCGTCGCGATGCCCTTGGCGCGTATGTAGGCCTCGAGTTGTGCCGGCGGCAGCTGTGCCGAGCGATAAAGCTCGCCGGCGATCACCGTGTGGAAATTTCCGGTGAGCTGCAGGTATCCCAGATATACGGCGGTTCCGGCAGCTAGGGTCATGACGACGGCGGCGAGCATACGCAGGGATTTTCGGCGAAGGACCTTGATCGGCTTCAGCATAGCAGCGGTTTTCCGTGGCAGGAGCAGTTGGCGGGCTTGTTTAATAGGTCGGCTTGTCATCGTCCAGTAACAAACATTTCCGATAAGTGCAAACGGTAGCAAATACGACAAAAAGCGATTACATTAGAAGTGAACACGACAAGATGCGCATGACACAGGAGGCTTGCATGCCTGAGATCGCTCACCAGGAAGAGTTCTCGCTCGAAAAGCGGATCGATGCCGCACTGCCCTCATTAGCGCCGGCCGAGCAGAAGATGGCCTCCTTCATCCGCGCGCAGAAAGAGGCGGTGCTGCTGAACTCCGCGGCCGAGATCGCCGCGAAGGCCGGCACCAGCGATGCCACGGTCGTGCGCACAGCCCGTTCGCTCGGCTTCGAAAGCCTGCTGCATCTGCGCGAGGCGATCCTGATGGACCTGACTGGAGCCGCAGCCACACCCGGCGGAAGGCTGAAGCGCACTCTGGAGGATCTCGGCAGCGATTCCGACGGAATTCTCGGGCATGTCCTCAAGACGCATCGCGACAGTCTCGATGTGATGGAAACCGCCGAATTCGGCGCGGCCTTCCGGCGCGCGGTCACGATGCTGTTTTCGGCGCGGCGCCGCCATGTCTTCGGCATCGGTCCGTCGGGCAGCATGGCGGATTACGCCACTCTCCAGTTCAACCGGTTGGGCCTTGCGACAACAGCGCTCTCGGCAAGCGGCATCGGGCTGGCCGATCACCTGCTCGCTGTCGGCGAGGGTGACGTCATCATGATGATCGCCTATGCACCGATCTATCGCGAAGTATCGGTGATCCTGGACTTTGCTGAGGAGAGCCGCATTCCCGTCGTTCTCGTCGGTGACAGTCTCGGACCCTTCATTCAGGGGCAAATAGCCGAAGTTTTGCCGGTGCCGCGCGGCAAGGCGGAGCATCTTTCCATGCATGGCGCGACCGTCGTGCTGATCGAGGCGATGATCGTGGCACTTGCCGCTAAGGACCGTCGGGCAGCACTTGCCTCCCTCGAAAAGCTTGGCTCGCTTCGGGGCGCACTCGACAAGTTATGGCTGAAGCGCGGCGTAAACAAATGAAAGCAAGAACAATCTTGGATACGAGGCGCTGCCCGCCTGAAATCCCCGTGCGGACGCCAATGCAAGGCTCGCGGCCGAAACAAGAATGGAAAGAAACATGACCACTTTGACAACGATTGCTTCGACAGTGAGCGCCTCATTCCTCGGTTCCTTCGTCGAGGTCGTCGAAGCCTTCACGATCATCCTTGCCGTCGGCGTGACGCGAAGCTGGCGCCCGGCCTTTATCGGAACCGGGCTCGCCCTGATCGTTCTTGCGATACTGGTCCTTGCGTTTGGGCCGCTGCTCGGACTGATACCTGTCGATATCATGCAGCTTGTCATCGGGACATTGCTGATCCTCTTCGGTCTGCGCTGGCTGCGCAAAGCGATTCTGCGTGCATCCGGCTTCATCGCATTGCATGACGAGGAAATGGCGTTCGCCGCCGAAACCGACAGCCTGCGACGTCAGTCGGCGGAGCGGCGCGCGGATTTCCTGGCTGGGACCGCGGCCTTCAAGGCCGTGCTTCTGGAAGGCGTCGAGGTGGTCTTCATTGTGATTGCGACCGGGGCAGGGCGGGGCATGATCGGCTACGCGAGCCTTGGTGCCGCGGCGGCCTGCCTGCTCGTGATCGTCATCGGGCTTCTCGTCCATAAGCCGCTCTCGACGGTGCCGGAAAATACCCTGAAGTTCATCGTCGGCCTGCTCTTGAGCGCCTTCGGTATCTTCTGGGTCGGCGAAGGTGTGGGCGCCGAGTGGCCCGGTGCGGACCTGTCGCTCATCGGTATATTCGCGGTGCTGGTCCTGTTCTCGCTCACGGCCGTGCGCCTGCTGCGCCAGTATTCCAACGCCAACATGAAGGTCGCCGCACGATGAACATCCTGAAGATTGCCTTTCGCGAACTGGTCGGCCTCTTCATCGACGACGGAGCCTTGGCGCTGGCAGCCTTCCTCCTCATCCTTCTCGTCGTCGCCGCCGTGAAGCTTGCGCATGTGAACGGGCTGATCGCGGCGATTGTCCTACTGATCGGCTGCGTCCTCGTTGTCGCCGAGAGCGTGGTCCGGGCGGCGCGGGCGAAGATCGGCCGGAAGTAGACGGATTCTGGTTCGCATGCGCTTCAGTCAAAGCGTGTTCCGACTATACCCTCGCTTCAAAATAGGCGACGATGCCTCGGCGATTCTTGATGAAGCTGGGCTGTCTCCGGGAGGCATTGATGACCGAGCATCTCGAACTCCCGCTGGCTGTCCATTACTCGACGCCGCATGCGGACGCGATCGCGGCATTTGTCGCCGCGCAATATGGCTTTGCGCAACTGCCAGCCGTAAAGTTCCTGCAACGCGGATTCAACGACAGCTTCGATGTCCGGACCGCAACGGACCGTTACGTGTTGCGCCTGTCCGGCCGACGCAAACGGGGAGAGGCGGACGTCGCATCGGAGACGGCCTTCCTCGACCATTTGCATAGATCCGGCCTGCCGATTGCCGCGCCGGTAGAGCTTTCTGACGGCGGCCTCTTTACCCGGGTGCTTTTGCCGGATGGCGCCAAGACGGCAGTCTTGTTTCGCTACGTCGATGGTCTGGAGCCGGCTCATCTGTCGACTGACCATGCGCGGGCGCAAGGGATCACGCTTGCCCGTATCCATGCGGCAGCAACCGATTATGCCCAATGGGGCGAGGGAAGATACAGGCTCGATCTCGAGCATTTGCTGCAAGGCCCGCTTTCCACGATCCTTTCCCTGCAGTTGCTCGACGCGGAGGATGAGGCCTCACTGTCGGCGTTGGCGTCACGACTGTCAGCTATGGTCGAGAGGCTGAAGGCGCTGACCTGGACGCGCTGTCACGGCGATTGCCACGGTGGCAATGCGCGGATTGCGACGGAAGGGCAGCTTGCCGGCCAGGCGGTCTTCTTCGATTTCGACGATGGCGGCCCCGGTTATCTTGCCTACGATCTTGCCGTCTTCCTCTGGTCGGCATCATTGCAGCGGCAGGGGTTCGCTGTCTGGCACGCCTTCATCGACGGTTATCGCTCCGTCCGCGCGCTCGCGACCATCGATCTGGAGGCGGCACGCATCTTCGTGCCCATACGCCACTTCTGGCTGATGGGCGAATATGCCGGCCGCGTCGTCGAGTGGGGAAGCCAGGCGGTACCGAAACAATGGCTGAAGAGGCAGCTCGAATTCATGCGGGCATGGGAGGAGGAGAAGCTTCTGCCCGACATATTCAACATCCAGCCCGAATAGGCCTCGCAGCGATAGAGCTGTTTAGCCTTTAGTAGAAGCGCGGAGCCGTTCTAACCTTTTGTTTTTACGTTTCTGGACGGAAAACCGCTGCGCACTTTTTTTGGAATTACTCTAGCCCCCTTGCAAAACCCTGATCATATTGGGCGTCGCCTTCTTGGCCTCGTAAAACGACTGCATATCCGAATATGTCAATCGGCCTGATGCGATGCCGTTCGCCAGTCGCGTGCAGATAACGATGTTCACCCGGGACTCCGGCACTCTCAGGGCGGCCGCCAGTTCCTTGCGCGTCTTTGACGACATCCCACGGGAAGCGCAGCCTTCGATCATATAGTGCTTCTCGGCGTAACCATTATTGAGCGACGCCCGAATAGCCTTGTAATGAGATTCACTGGGTGTGCAGGAGGCGAGAAGTGTAAGGGCCATCATGAAAGGTATTATACGCAAAATATTCATCTCCAACTGATTCCCGTCTCGATACCACAGGCATCAAGTTTTGCAACGTATACGGGTTTAAAAATGCAGGAAATCCGAGAGATGAATCCAGCAGCTTTAAATGGTCTTGAGCATCCCGCCATCGACGAAATAGGTTGAGCCGATGCTGTAGGTCGCCTTGTCCGAGCACAGGAAGACGAAAAAATTTGCGAGCTCCTCCGGCGTGCCGAAGCGCTTGGAATCGGCATATTGGTCGGCGACGGACTGGAGATAGCCTTCCCAGTCGCCGCCGCTCTCCGCCGTCAGCTGCTTTGCGGTCTTGATCCAGTCGGGCGTCAGGATAAGGCCCGCATTGACGCAGTTGACCCGGATATTCTCCTTCACCAGTTCGGTCGAAAGCGTCTTGGAAAACATCATCAACGCCGATTTGGTGACATTGTAGATCGGCTCGTACCAGAGCGGCTGCACCGCGCAGATCGAGGCATTGTGCAATATCACGCCGCCGCCATGGCGGCGCATCTGGGGGACGAGCCCGCGGGCCAGTCGGACGGCGGCCATGACGTGCAGGTCCCAATAGGCCTGCCATTTTTCATCGGGCGCTTCCATCACGGTTTCGTTCGATCCGGTGCCGGCGTTATTGATCAGAATATCGGCTCCGCCACTTGCCGCGGCGGCAGCAATCACGGCATCGACCCCTGCGACGGTCGCTATATCCGCGGCAACGCCAACGGCCTTTACGCCATGTTTTTCGGCGATACGCGCCGCCTCGGATTGGGCGCGTTCCCCGCCCCGGGCCGCAATGACGAGGTTTGCTCCTTCGGCCGCCAGCCCTTCGGCTATCGCCAAACCGATGCCGACGGAGCCTCCGGTGATTACCGCCGTCTTTCCCTTCAGTCCAAGATCCATGCTACCCTCCCGATGCCGGCGACCGGCTATATATTGGATAGAATTTCGCGCTGGGGTCGCTTTCGTCAAGAAGCGCGATAGATTTAACAGATCGACAGATGCAATGCCTCTTCGACAGGCGCCGCATCAGATCCGGGCGTCGTCGCGCCGCAATTTATGGTGGAACAGATGGGAATGCAGATATGCGATTGATTCCGGCCCTCGTGCTGGCGCTGGCCGCCGCCGCATGGACGTTCGTCGGCCCTTTGCCCGCCAGAGCCCAGCAGGTTCCCCAGCCCCAGGAATTCGCCGACGTTGCCGCCTTTTCGAGCGGGTTCGAAGTGGAGGCGGCACAATTGGCACTGATGAAAGCGCAAAACGCCGACATCAAAGCATTCGCGGAGGATATGGCGAGAGACCACGGCAAAGTTACCGAGCGACTTGCCGAGGCGGCGAAGCAGGAGGGGATCACCCTGCCGTCGGCGATGGACGGGGATTTTCGCCGGAAAATGGATGCGCTCAAGGCTGCACCCCCCGAAGAATTCGATCGGTTCTATCTTTCGACGCAGGCGACCGTGCACAGTGATGCCATCGCGCTCTTCGAGCTCTATTCGCAGAAGGGACCGGATGGCGCCCTCAAGAAGTTCGCGGCGGAGACACTGCCGACGCTGCGGATGCATCAGATGCGCATCGAGCAACTGAGATCGCGGCAAGGATAACGCCCGCGCATGCTTCAGCAGAGAGCAGCCTTGGCGGCGGTCTCCCGCCGGCATACATGCTTAGCCGGATTTGCATATTGTCCTGCTAACCCCTTGCAGGCGCAAAACATTGTCCTATGTGTCCTTCGGCAATCAACCGGAGAAGGCACGCGATGAGCAACCCAACGAACCGTTTTGAAGACATCAGGCTGGAGCTGCAAAGGCTGACGGATGAAATAGCGCATATCAATGCGCAGCCGTTCCAGAGCCGCATTGAGCTCTCCTCGCTCGAAGCGGCATGGGATGTCATCGGTTCGCAGGAGGCTGACGGGGAAGAGCCCAAGACGGGCAAGGCGAATTAGATGCGCGCGGCTTGAACTCGAAGATCCATACGCAGTGGATCCGAGAGCGAGCGGCAGCTACGACAGTCGCCGCCGTCAGGGACGACGGAGGCTGCGACTCCCCCTTCGCCCCGCCTGCGGGGAGAAGGTGCCCGAAAGGGCGGATGAGGGGCTTTCGCGGCATTCGAATTTTATCCGCAACTAACGGATTCGCTGAGAGTTTTGCCCCTCACCCTAGCCCTCTCCCCGCATGCGGGGAGAGGGGACGAGCGCTTAAACGAAATAGAAATCGTCCGCAGCCAGTGACGTGCCGCGGTTCAGGGTGGCAAACGTCACCGCTGCCGCATCGCCACTGCCGTCCGGATCGAACATCAGGTGGCCGGAGGATCTGTCGTAGATGATGCGGTCGTCCTCATCGATGGCGGCCTTGCTCTTCACGAAGGCTTCATCGTCGAGCACGCCGATCGCAACCCCGGCAAAGACGGAGCTGTCGAGCCTGAACAGGTCATCGACGGAGGAGAAGTCCAGAATCCTGTCGCAGTTCGCCGGACCCGGTTTCATGTCGAAGATGAAAGTATCGCTGCCGGCACCGCCGATCAGGATATCGCGGCCGGCTCCGCCATTGAGAAGGTCGTCACCGGCGCCGCCGCACAGATGATCCTTGCCCGCGCCGCCCAGAACCTCATCGTTGCCGGCACCCGCACGCAGATGATCGAAGCCGTCGCCGCCGTCGAGCTTGTCGTTGAAGCGGCTGCCGGTCACCCGGTCGTTGCCGCCCATCGCGGCGACCTCGACGGCATGATCATAGGCGTCATAGCGGACGTTGTCTTTCCCAGCAGTGAGAGCGACCTGTTCGCGCGGTGGTGCGACAGTGATGGTGATCGTCGCCAGATTGCTGTTGCCCTGGCCATCGGTGGCGTAGATGGTGAAGGTGTCGGTGCCCACAAAGCCGGCGGTGGGGACATAGTCGAACAGGTTACCGTTCAGATAGTCCTGGTGATAATGCAGGCTGCCGGCATACTCGCCCTGCGGGAACGGATAATAGTCGCCGTCAAATCGCGTCTCCTGCGCCAGGATGCCATGGTCCGGTCCGTCCACGACGGTAAAGCTCAAGAGATCGAAATCGGCATCCGTCGCGCTGAACTTGATATCGTCGAGGGACTGTCCCGGCGACAGCGTGAAGTTCATATCGGCGACCACGGGGGCGTGATTGACGAAGGTATCGGGCTGAAGTTCGCCGTTTTCGAGAGTGATCTGATGCGGACCATACTGGGTGTTCTGGCCGCCGAAATATTCGTTCGCGCCCTGCCAGGTCACCGTTATATTGTCAGGGTTTTCGGCAGTGACCGAAATGATCTTCGTGGAGAGATAGGCCGCCTGGTCGGACAGGGTTCGGATGTAATTGCCCTGGTTATCGAAGACCAGGGTTTGCACCGTCGAGAAGATCTCGTTCCTGCCGTCGTTGGTAAAGGTGGAGACGGTAAAGAAGCCGTCAAAGACGTCGACCGAAGCAAGGTCGATCCAGCCGAAAAAGTAATCCGACAGGGCACCGGTCGGGCCGAGAACGTCGCCGTCGGTCTCGGTTATGTTGAAAAGGATCGCGTCGGGGCTCTCATTATTGATGTCTTCCCATACGTCAAGCTCACTACCATTGCTCAAGGTGGGCATCGTATCTTCCTTCGTGATAGGGGAAAGGGGTCTGCGGAGATCCTTACGCGCAGGCAGATAGGTCGGTGCTCGGGCCGATCAAGCGGAGCTGCCGGGGTCGCGCGCCGCCGGTTTCGCTCGCTCGCGGAACGGTAACGATTTCATGAACATGACTTGTACAATTTGCCTGCCCGCAACATATCGCTCCAAAAGGAGAAAAATGATTATGCCGAAATCAATCTTTGCAACCGTATTCGTCCTCATCGCCGGCATCCTGCTGAGCGGCTGTCTCAATACAACCCCGCGCCAGTTCAACGGCTGCGACTATGGGGACGGCGTCTGCAATCAGGGCAGCCGCGACTAGCACCCGCCCCGCACCCCGCATCGAGAAAAATCTTGCGGGCATGTCACATTGGAAATTCCTGTCTCGTCATGGTGTCGTAACCAACAGAAGGAAACGAACCATGAGTGCCAAACTTGATCCTTTCGCTGCCGCCCCCTCGCTGATGAAGAAGTGGATGAGCACGTCGATGGAAGTAGCCTCGAGCCTCGAGCCGAGCCTCATCGAACTCGTGAAGATCCGTGCTTCGCAGATCAACGGCTGCGCCAACTGCATCAACATGCATACGGTCGAAGCGCGGGCGCAAGGCGAGAGCGAGCAGCGCATCTACCTGCTGTCTGCCTGGCGTGAAGCCCCCTGTTATTCCGATCGCGAACGCGCCGCGCTAGGCTGGACCGAGGCCCTGACCCGGCTGTCGGAAGGCCATGCACAGGAAAGCGCCTATCAGGCCGTGAAGGCGCAGTTCACGGAGGAGGAACAGGTGAAGCTTACCTTGATGATCAATGTCATCAATGGGTGGAACCGACTTGCGGTCGGCTTCGGCCTATGGGTCGATCCGGCAGCCGCGAAGGCTGCCCAGGCGGCAGCCTGATGGCGGGTATCGCCCATAAGGACGCAGCGGCGACTTTCGATCCGCTGCGTCCGAAGCTCATGCGCGTCGCCTATCGGATGCTTGGATCGGTGGCCGATGCCGAGGACATGGTGCAGGAGGCCTTCATCCGGTGGATGAGGGCCGACCGCGACGCGGTGCGTGAGCCCGAAGCTTTCCTGCGCCGCACGGTCACGCGGCTATGTCTCGATCAGCTCAAATCAGCGCGGCGCCAGCGCGAGACCTATGTCGGTCCCTGGCTTCCCGACCCTGTCGTGGAAGAGGAGGAAGAGGAAGACGTGGCCTTGCCCTTGATGCTGGCGTTGGAGCGCCTTTCGCCCCTCGAACGGGCGGCTTTCCTGCTGCATGATGTCTTCGGACTGGGATTTGAGGAAGTCGCGGCGACTATCGAGCGTGATGCCGCCGCCTGCCGCCAGCTTGCCACCCGAGCGCGCACCCATATCCGCGAGGCGAGAGCTCGGTTCCGGGTGGACAAACAACGGGGTGTCGAGCTTGCCGAGGCGTTCTTCGCCGCTTCCCGCAGCGGCGATATGAAGGCGCTTGGTGCGATGCTGGCGGCGGATGTCAGCGTTCATGCCGATGGCGGCGGCAAACGTCCTGCGGCCATGGAGCCCATCTTCGGCTTCGATGCGGTGATGAAGGTGCACGCCTATCTCGCAGAGCAGTTTCGGGAAAATGGTTCGACGCTCATTCGTACCGGGTTCGTCAACGGATTGCCGGGATTTATCACGCTGGAGGCCGATGGCGAGATCCAGACGACTGCGCTCGACATCGAGGACGGAAAGATCACGGCCATCTATGTGGTTCGGAACCCGGATAAGCTGAGGCATCTGCATTAGATCTCAGCTTTCGGGAGGTTGTCCGCATGATCTACGGGAGAGGCGCCTCTCTCCACTCCTATTCCTGTGCCTGTCACAGGAATAGGAGTGAGGGATCGCGCGTGCCGCAATAGCCCTCGAGTTCGCGGAAATGCCAGTATCACTTCGGTAGTCCGGAGCCAGTTGTTTGGCGGGAAGCCTTCCCAGGCTCCCTCTTCCCTGTGCTTGTCACAGGGATCCAGCCGCGCCGTGTCCACGGCGCGAATGACTCGCTTCTTCGAGGCAAGGATGTAGACGTAACTCTTCATGTTGAAGAGTGGCGGAAGATGAATCTTCCTTCAATTGGCACCCGCAGGAGTCTTTTCGCCGTGCCGACGCACGGCAGCTGGATCCCTGTGACGAGCACAGGGAAGGAGGTCGGGGAGGCTTTCGCGTCAAACAACTGCGCCGAACCGCTCTAATCTTTTGTTTTTACGCCACTCACTCCCACCTGACCTTCGCGCCCAGGGCCGTCAGCTTCTCGACGAAGTGGGGATAGGCGCGGCGGATTGGGTCGGCGTGCTTGATGCGCGACTGGCCTTCGATCTGGATGGCGGCAAGCAGCAGCGCCAGCACGACGCGAATGATGTAGGGTGCCTCGACGGTTGCGGGCCTCAGGGGATTGCCGCCGAAGACAATCAGGCGGTGGGGATCGGAGAGATGGACGCGGGCGCCGAATTTCAGGAGTTCCGCGCTCCAGCCGAGCGCGCCCTCATAGACCTTGTTCCAGAACATGATATCGCCGGTGCAGCCGACCGAAATGCCGATCGCGTGGGGCAGCAGGTCGGCCGGGAAGTAGGGCCAGGGGGCTGCCTCGATCTTGGGAAGCATTTCGGCGGTATAGGGCTCGGTGATTTTCCGGCTCCAGCCGGTGGCGGTCACGCGGCCGTCGCCGACTTCGAAGGCAAGTCCCAGCTTGCCGAGCTGGCGCAGGATCAGCGTCATCTGCGGACCGATATCGGTTTCGACGGTGAGCCTGCCGCCGGTGACCGCGCCGATCGCCAGAAACGTTGCGACCTCATGATGGTCGTCCGGCACGCGGGCGACCGTGCCGGAAAGTCTCTCGACACCGGTGATCGTCAGGCGGGACGTGCCGATCCCCTCGATACGGGCGCCCATCGCAACCAGCATCTGGCAGAGCGCCTGCACATGCGGCTCCGAGGCGGCATTGGTCAGCGTCGAGGTGCCGCGCGCCACCGACGCGATCATGGCAAAGGTTTCGGTGGCGGTCACCGAGGCATAGTCCGGCCAGATGTCGGCGGAGAGAACCTCGCCGCGCTGCTCGATGCGGTAGGGATGCGTGTCGACGATCTCGCCGCCGAACTGCTCGAGGATTTCCAGATGCGGATCGATCTCGCGCACCCCGAGCGCGCAGCCCTTGGCCTCGGTGTCGAAGGTCAGCCTACCGCTCAGCACCATGACCGGCGCAAGCAGCAGGACGGCGGCGCGGATGCCGACCGGGAGTTCGGCATCGCTCGTCTCGAAGGCCGCGAAATCATGCTGAATGGTGAGCGTCTGGGCGGCAAGATCCCGCTTCACGCGCGAGCCCTTGCTTTGGAAATATTCGACAAGCTTGTCGATGTCGCTGATCTCGGGGACATTTTCGAGCGTCACCGCCTCGTCGGTCAGCAATGTCGCGCAGAGCATCGGCAGAACGGCATTCTTGTTGCCCGATGGCCTTATCGTCCCCGATACGGGATGGGCGCCATCAACGATCAGATCGGTCATGATATCTCGCAGATCTTGAGCTTGGCCGACAGCACAAGCGTGAAGGAAGGGAAAGTGAACACGTAAATGGTTAATGAAATGACGCGACCTACTTACATAGGTCGAGTCGCATGAGCACCGATATTTGCGGCAAATCCGCGGCCAAGGGTATCGCGTAAATTCGGTCGCGAAAGTTGGATCTTAAACGACCGGGCCTCGCGATCCCTATTTTGCCCAGGCACGCTCCCGCCGGCAGCCTGGCATACCGACAGCCGGTCGATCTCGTCGGAGAAATCGAGTCTTATGCGGGATTGGTTTTTCGGGGGCCGCCGCAGCGCGTCCTTCCGGTTTGGATCGGCCTGCAGTCTTCCCGCGCCATCGAGCGCCTGAAGCCAGGAACGCGACAAACCCAATTCCGTCGCGAGCAGCCGGTCCAGCCGCATGCTGGCAGGCAGTGGAACTACCAACCTGATTTCCAGCATGGTCCAGCCTTCAGCGGAGCAAAGCAGCGCCTTTTGGACATCGACGTCCGCAAACTCATCGATGCGTTGCGACTTGCGCCGGAGGGCTGCGAGATCGAAAGCCTGGGTTCTGATCCATCCTGGGTCGTTCGATTGCATCGCCTCAAGGGTTTCCGGATGAATGTCGCGGACGTTCTGCCGTTCGAATATCGGCCTGTTCCAGGTTTTGTCGCAGGTCGAGCACTTGTAGATAAGCCAGGCATCCAGCTTTCTGCCGTTGGCGTTGAGCCTGATCTTGCCGCTGCATCGGAAGGGGCGGAGGCCTCCGCATCCATTGCATGCGATCCAGGGCTGAGGGGCAAATCGAGGGACAATGGTCCATTGGACCTGAAGAATATTGCACATGCCGTCTTGGTCTTCCCGATAGGAAGTTCACCAAGATGGCGGCAGGAGAGCCCGTTACAGCGCCGTGCGTCTTATAAGACGCACAAAGGTTGCTGTAACTCTTTTAATTGCTGCATAGTTTTATCCTTAAATCGGTTCCGATTTAGGGAACCATGCAGTACGGGCACGGCGTGGCGATGTTTCGGGTGACGGAAGGGCTGAGACAGCAGATGCTGCGCATGGCACATTTCAACAATGCCAAACCGGTCTCAGACCACCACCCGATGAACAAATTCATACGCAGGCAGCCGCTCGCTATCCTGTCGTATGAGGGTGAAACTGGATGAGACCGGTATTTACGAAGGCAAAGTGAAACCTCAATGTGCTCAGGCTCTTCGCATTCAGCCATAGCAAAGAAAATTGCATCTTTAAAGATTAATCCAAGCAGCCGCGTTCATCACGGGATGTAAGGGCTAGCGGGCGCCCCAGCCAATTTTCAAATTCGGCGAAATTGCTTTGCGTAGTTGGAAAGGATTACGCGCCGCTTCAAAGTGTTAGCGCTTCCTGGGCGGATGCCCGGCGCTCTATGTCTTTCTGATGATAGCCACAGCCACTAAAGGATCGGCTGCCGGGAATCCGCACCAACAATAGGCAAGTTGTTCCTGCGCGGCATCGACGCGACATTTCCCCTCCAATCGCATGGTAAGAGTTGCGGGGGGACTGCAATGTCAGAAATGCTGCAGATCGAACTTCCACGTGTGCATCAATGGCAGCGGCAAGTCGCTGATCTTGCTGTGATCGTCCCGACCTTCAAGGAGGTCGACAATATAAGTCCGCTGATCGAGAAATTGCGGGACGCCCTTGACGGCATAAACTGGGAGGTCGTCATCGTCGATGACGACTCGCCCGACGGCACCGCCGAAGTGCTGACCGAAGTCGCACGTGCCGATCCGCGTGTGCGCTTCATCCGCAGGATGGGTCGAAGAGGGCTCTCGTCAGCGGTCGTCGAAGGCATTTTGAGCACGTCCACACCCTTCGTCGCGGTGATCGATGCCGATATGCAGCACGACGAGCGTCTTCTATCGAAGATGTATGAGACGCTGAAAAATGGCTCCGTGGATCTGGTCGTCGGTTCGCGATATGTCGCCGACGGTGGCGTCGGTTCGTGGAACAAGACAAGGCAGAGGATCAGCAAACTGGCCACGCTCCTGTCGCGACTGGTCATGAGGGTCGAACTGGCCGATCCGATGAGCGGCTTCTTCATGATCAGCAGAGCAGCCTTCGATTCGGCGGTTCGCCGGCTTTCCGTACAGGGATACAAGATTCTCCTGGATCTCGTCGCCTCCTCGCCCGCCGGCCTCAAAGTTGCTGAACTACCCTATGTGTTCCGGCAGCGGGAACATGGAGAGAGCAAGCTCGATACGCTGGTATCCCTGGAATTCGGAACGCTGCTGCTCGACAAGCTCGTCGGGCGCTGGGTGCCGGTGCGGCTCATCATGTTCGGAGCCGTCGGCGCGGTGGGCGTCGTGCTCCACATGGCCGTGCTCGGCACGCTCTTGCACTTTGCCAGGCTCGCTTTTCTACCCGCACAGGTGGGTGCCACAGTCGCGGCAATGACAGCCAACTTCTTCCTGAACAATATCCTCACCTATCGGGATAAGCGCGCCAAGGGACTGCTGTCGATTCTACGCGGCCTGCTATCGTTCTACGTCGTCTGCAGCATTGGTGCGCTTGCGAATGTCGGGGTGGCAAACACGTTCTTTATCTCCCACTACTCATGGTGGCTTTCCGCCCTGGCGGGGATCATCGTGGGTGTTGGCTGGAACTACGGCGCAAGCGCGCTCTTCACTTGGCGAAACAAGTGACGGGGCGAAATCGATGACGGGCGCCCTGGACGCGCCGGCAGATGATGATGCTCGCTTAAAACGTGCCAGATGTCGGGAGTGAAGGCCATGAGGAAAGGCAAGGTCACTAGGCGGCTTTTGCTTGTGGTGTCGCTGGGCTTGGCTGCGGTGTCGGCAATATTGGGAAATTGGGGCACCAAGGCCGCCACCGCTCACACCATGCAGAAAGATCGTCCCGTGGATCTTGACGCCGTTCTGCCGACAATTGGCGAGGTCAGGCCGCAGTTCCCGCTGAAGATATCGCAGAACCAGCGATTCATGCTCGATTCAGCCGGTATGCCGTTTCTGATAACCGGCGACACGGCCTGGTCGCTGATGGCCCAACTGAAGCGGGAGGATGTCGACGCCTACCTGCTGGACCGCAAAGCGCGAGGATTCAACGCGATACTGGTGAACCTGATCGAGCATCGCTTCGCCAGCAATGCGCCGGCAAACGCATATGGCGACGCGCCGTTCCTCGCACCGGGCAAATTCGACATGCCCAACGAAGCCTATTTCACCTACGCGGATTGGATTATCGCGCGAGCGTCCGAGCTCGGGCTGCTGGTATTTCTCGCGCCCTGCTACAGCGGCGCTGGCGGCGGATCCGAGGGATGGTATCAGGAGATGAAGGCGGCGGGCGCCGACAGAATGCATGCATATGGCCGATTTGTCGGCGCTCGCTACAGCCGCTTTCAGAATGTTGTCTGGGTCATCAATGGCGACACCAATCCGCCGGATTTAAATCTCGTGAAGGCGGTCGCCGAGGGCATTTATGAAACCGATCCGGACGCGCTGCAGACCTCGCATAATGCCAACAGGACTGCCGGTGCAGATCTCTGGAAGAGCGAGCCGTGGCTGAAGCTGAACAATGTCTATACGTGGGATGCGGTCTTCCCCGAGGCGAGAGATCAATATTTAAGAAAGCCGGTCCTGCCTTTCTTTCTCCTGGAGAGCCAGTATGAAAATGGACCGGATATTTCGACACAGCGGCTTCGGGCGCAGGCCTATCAGGCATTGCTGACCGGTGCGTCCGGTCAAATATTCGGAAATTCGCCCATCTGGTATTTTGACGGAACCGATGAGTATTCCGCCCCTCGCGGCTGGAAAAAGGCACTGGACAGCCCGGGTGCTCGCAGCGTGACCCAATTGCGGGATCTTTTCTCCCATGTGCAATGGCAGGACCTGGTGCCTGATGTCGACAACGAATTTTTGGTCGGCGGAATTGGGCGTGGCCAAGGGCGCAGTGTCGCAGCACGCTCCCCGGATGGCTTGACGGCGCTGGTCTATATTCCCGAGGACCGATCCATCACCTTGAAAATGGGGCCGTTGGAAGGAAAGCAGGTTCACGCAATCTGGTGGGACCCGGTCAAGGGGCGCGGCTTCGAAGCGAGCGGTTCTCCCATTCGCGCCGGAAGGCTCGAGTCGTTTCGGCCTGCGGCAGAAAACAGCGGCGGTGACGGAGACTGGATCCTCATTCTCAAAGGTAAGGTTTAGAGGGGCGAGGTTTAGAGATGGCGAGCGATAGTTCTCAAAGTGTGGGCGAACGGGACAGGTCTCTGGCTTCGACGTGGCGAACGGATTTCGCCTGGCCGCTTTTGACCTCGTTTTCGGTTCTGGCGATCGGCGCTTTTTGCCTGCTTATCGCACCCACGGTGATAATGGCGCCATGGGACATGTTTATTTTGCTCGACGGGGGATGGCGGATCTTCAATGGTGAGATCCCTCACAATGATTATTACACGCCGATAGGACCGCTGGTCTATTGGCTTTCTGCGGCCGGCATGTACGTGGCAGGGCCATCGCTCAAAGCGGTCTCCCTCGGCATCCTGTTCTTCCTTGGCGTTGCCGCTCCCTGGGCAATGACGGTCTTCTTCCGGAAGCTGCCGGGATACTTTGCCTTCCTGCTCGCTCTTTTCTTGGTCCTGCTCATCGTGGCGACCCGGCCGCTGGGTTACTCCCCCTCGACCACAACCTACGCCATGATCTATAACCGTTATGGATGGGTCCTGATCTCCATCCTGATGGTGCAGCTTTTCCTGCGAAATCAGGAAGAGTCCAGGACCGCCGCAAGCTTCGACGCCGTTTCGGCGGGTGCACTGCTTGCGCTGCTTTTCATCTGCAAGGTCAGCTTCTTCGTCGTCGGATTCCCGGCACTGGTGCTTGCCTGCATCCTGCGGCCGGAACTGCGGCGCGTCGCCTGGAAGGCTGCCTGCAGCTTCGGCGCCGTCTGCTTCCTTGCCTGGCTTGTGACCGGCATCAATCCGCAGGACTATCTGAAGGACTTATCTTTTGCGGCGAAATCCCAGTCCTTGGGCCTCCGCTTCCTGTGGCTGAAGAACTCACTTCATGCCAATGTCGTGCCTGTCCTATTGCTGGCTCTGTGCTGGTTCTTGCTGGTCGCGGCGGGGTACTGGCGAAAGACCATCACGCTTGCGGACGCCATTCGGTGCAGCATCGTCTTCTGGTTCCTTTTGGCCGGCGGCATGTTCATTACCGTCGGCAACGCCAGCGAGCGAAGCGACGTTCCGCTCTTTCTCGTCACGGCGGTCATCCTGTTCGTCGGGGTATCGCGAAGCGAGATCCCTATGCGGGCCCGCGATGGAGGCACCAGGACCCGGTTCATCCATTACGGCTTTGCCGCCGCCGTCATCGCCTTCTTCTTCGTCGGCACCGCCGGGAAGGACGCCCTCAGTCTCGCCAATACGTATTTTGCCGGCGAAAGGCAGAAAACCGAGCCTGATTTCTCCGAGAAGTTCGATGCGCCATATCTCAGCGACTTCACGATCCCGGCGGACTCACAATGGCAGACCGCATATTCGCGAGCGGGCGAGGTTCCGTCTCGCATCAACGAGGGACTGGAGTTGCTGCGCCGTCACGTAGCCGCCGACGATCAGGTGGTGACACTTGCGCTGACCGATCCTTTCTCCTTCGCTCTCGATCTCGTCCCCGCAAAGGGGGCACCACTCTGGTGGGATCTCGGCATTTCATTCACCCGGAAGAACTATCCGTCACCGGAGACTGTCTTCGCGAACGCGGATTATGTCATCTACCCGCTAACGAGTCCGCAGGCGGGCTGCTGCCAGGAGACGGTTACGACCTTGCTCGATCTTTACGGGGGTTTTTTGGGAGAGCACTTCACAAGAGCGGATGCGTCGGCCCATTGGGTGCTGCTGCGTCGCCGTTGACGGATGTAATTTTCACGCTGTCACGGCCTCCAGCGGCCATTGAGATGGTGGATAGGGGGGATTTGTCCTGTATGGCCCTCACGTCGCCCTTCACGGAAGTCCCATCCCGATCGCCAGCACCGCTTCGGCAAAGGCGACGGGAGCTTCCTGCGGCAGGTTGTGTCCGGCGCCCAGAATGATTCGGCGCTCATAGGATGCCGAGAAGTGAGGCGCGTCGTGGTCCTCGTTATCTGGAGGATCGACACCATCATCGGCTCCCTGCAAGACGATTGCAGGTACGGTAATATCGGGCTGGGCTGCCAACCGGGCTTCGATCGGGCCTAATGCCGGGTCTCCGGGAATGCCGCCAAACCGATGGCGGTAGGAATGGATGACGATATCCACGAAGTCCGGATTGTCGAAGGCGCTGGCGCTCCGTTGGAACGTGGCGTCGTCAAAGTTCCATGTCGGAGACCATAGCCGCCAGAGCAATCGACACAGTTCGCGTCGATTGACGGCGAGACCTGCGCGCCCGCGTTCGGAATGGAAATAGTACTGGTACCAGAAACGGAGTTCTGCTTCGGGCGAAGCCGGAATCCCGGCCTCGGCAATGTTCTGTATGTTATAGCCCGTACCGCAACTGACAAGGCCGCGCACCCGATCGGGCCAGAGAGCCGCAACGATGCAGGCGGCGCGCCCGCCCCAATCGTAGCCGGCAAGGACCGCGTTTTCGATCGCCAACGCATCCATCAAGGACAGCAGGTCCGATCCAATTGCCGCCTGCTCTCCCGAACGTGGTGTCTCGGTCGAGAGAAACCGCGTCGGGCCGAAGCCGCGAAGAAACGGGATGATACAGCGCCGCCCTGCCTGGGCCAATCGCCGTGCTGCCTCATCATAGGCATGTGCATCATAGGGAAAGCCATGCAACAGGATAACGGGCGGGCCATCGGCCGGACCAGTCTCATGATAGGCGATTTCCAGAACATCGGCTTTGACCGTTTTCACGCCATCCTCCTCCGAAAAACTGCGGCTACAATTTCTTACCGCAAGTCCTGACATCAGCGAATATGTTCAAGGTCGATTGCGGCTTTCGACATGGTCCGGCGGCGGCTTTCCAAGCCGGTCAATGTCTTCAAATATTGCGGACTGTATTTTCCATCTGAAGTATAGTTGTCATATCTTATATATTCAGGATCGCATCTTTATCGTTTCTGCGGGTAGCCTACTGCATGTTTCCTTAAAATCGGAGCCGATCTAAGGATAAAAACATGTAGCAATTCAAAGTGCTACAGCGACCTTTGTCCGTCTGATAGGACGCAGGGCGCTGTAGAGCGGGATGCCGAAAGCTGTGTGCGGCGTTCGGCCGAAATCCCGCTCTAACTATTTGATGTAGATCAGGATTCAGATTTCAGGGCCGATTCGGCCTGAAATCATCCCGATCTAGCCGCAAGACCAAGGTATCAAGGGAGCGCCGAAGAAGTGCAGATGGCGACCGCTAGCCACCCCAGAGCAGCCTGGCCTCGCCGGTGCGGCCGCAAGACGAATGGCCGCAGGTCGGCGGCAATAAAGTGCCTCCTCGTTGCCTTTCTCTGTTTCTTCTTTTTCGGTGCGGGGCAGGTGCTGGCGCAATCGGCCTTCTACACGGTAAGTGACGAGGATCTGCATGGTCCCCCCGGGACATTGATCCGTCAGGAGCAGATCTTCGGCGGTCTTGAGAACGCTTCCGCCTACCGGATTCTCTATCGCTCGACCGGTCTTGACGGCCACATCATCGCGGTCTCGGGTTTCGTCGTCATCCCCGACACGCCTTTTTCCGTCCCCAGCGGCCGACCGATCGTCGCCTGGGCGCATCCCACCAGCGGCCTCGTGTCACGATGCGCCCCTTCTCTGGCCCGAACGAAGTTCGAGGAGGTGCAGGGGCTTGCCGATATGATCGAGCATGGGTTCGTGGTCGTTGCCACCGACTATCCGGGACTGGGGACCGAAGGGCCGCATCCCTATCTGGTCGGGGTCAGCGCAGGGCGCGCGGTTCTCGATTCGGTCCGGGCGGTGCGCTCGATGCCGGAGGCGGGGGGTGGCAACCGTTTTGTTGCCTGGGGCCATTCCCAGGGCGGGCAGGCAGTCCTCTTCGCAGGCCTGCTGGCGATGGGCTATGCTTCGGATCTTGAGCTCGTCGGGATAGCCGCGGCGGCGCCCGCGACGAACCTCGCGACGCTGGTTGCAGACGACATCAATACCACCGCCGGCAGGAACCTGGCGGCGATGACGCTCTGGTCCTGGAACCGCGTCTTCGATGCCCCGATCGATGAACTCGTTCTGCCCGCCGCACTGCCGATCGTCGATCAGCTGGCCCAGGAATGCCTCGAATCCTTCCTTGACCTGATCGAACGCCGCGACACCACGCGACCTTTGCAGAAGGCCTTCCTGAAAGTCGATGACCCGACGCAGGTCGAACCCTGGCGCGGCCTCCTGTTGCGTAACACACCCGGCGCGCCTCCGCGTGAAATCCCGGTCTTCCTGTCGCAGGGCACCGGCGACAGCATAGTGCGTCCGGCCGTCACTGCCGATTATATGCGCAGCCTCTGCGTCAACGGCAATCCGGTGCAGATGATGGTGCGGGAGGGCGTGACCCACGCCTATATCGCACTCGAAACCGCAAGGCCGGCGGTGCAGTGGATGGCCGACCGTTTCGCGGGGCGACCGGCGCCGAGCGACTGCGAAAAGCAGCCATGATCGCCAGCTTCCAGGCCTGGCTCGATCGCATCGATCCCGGCGTCCACCGTCGGATCAAGGGGCTGAGGCTGGTGACGGCTTATGGGATCGCGGCGCTCGTCGGAGCGGTGCATGACGTTTCGGCCGGACTTCCGGGAGCGGCGGCGCTGAGCCCGCTTGCGGGCGGCTTCGCGCTCTGGGCAAGCGTCTCGGAGGGCCGTGCCAGCCGCGCGGAGTCGAGCCGCGATCTGGTCGTCCTCGTCTTCAGCGCAGCGATCGGCGCGGCCCTGACCGCAGTGCTGGCGCCCCTTCTTGTCGGCGTCATTCCGGCGGGGGCCGAATGGACGCTTGTCGTCGGCGCCTTCTTCGCCGGTTACCTGAAGCGTTTCGGCCTGCTTGGGGCCGGCATCGGCTCGCAGATCTATATCGGCCAACTGCTCGCCTATGGAGCCGGCCTGACGGCGGCGGACCTGCCCATGGTGGCTGCGGCTGCCGCGATCGCCGCGATCGCGGCAGTCGTGCCCCGCATTCTCAGCGGACCGGCCGAACATCCGCCCGTCTTTTCCCCCGTCGCCTCGGCAAGCACTTCCGCGTGGATACCTGCGGAACTGGCGATGGGGCTGCAGGCAGCGCTTGCCGCCGCCTTCATCGTCGGGCTCAACGCGGCCTTCGGGCTTGCAGAATCGGCCTGGGCGATCACGGCCTGCACCTATATCGTGACCAGCACGCGAGCCGGCACGATCGACCGATTTCGCCGCAGGCTCATCGGTACGGCCATCGGCGTGCCGCTCGGGCTTGCCTGCCTGCCGTTTGCCGTGGATGCGCCGATCCTCGCCTTCCTGGCGGCGGCGCTCGCGATGGTGATCTATGCCATGGCGCTGCCGGAGCGCTACGACATCGCCTGCGGCGCCTTCGCCTTTGCGCTGATCGTCACGCTTGCGGCCGGCGGCGAGCATTCGTTCTCGCTGCTTGCAGCGCGCTTCTGGGAGACACTGCTGGGTGGCGTGACTGGGCTTGCGGCGGCAACGCTGCTGTTTCCGTTGCGAGAGCGTGAGCCGCCGGGGTCGGATGGAGCTGGGTAGTTGTTATGATTACGGAAGTTACGTGGTTTGGCGCGTGAGACAGGCGGATTTCTGTAAGGGGGCAAAGTTCGCCAACGCGTGATCCCAATGGCAGTTGTCTGGCGTTGACGTCTCCCCAGCCTCCTCATCCCTGTGCTCGTCACAGGGATGAGGCAAAGTGGGGAGGCGTCCGCGCCAAACAACCGTCTCAGGTAATCACGGCCAACCGCCTAAAAGCTCACATCTAGTGAAGGGTAGGATCCGCCTCTTCGAGGAATGTTTCGATTCCGTCCCGTTCCACCGTGGCAAGGAACTCGTCAAACGCTTCGCGATCGGTCGCGAAGGGCTCGTCCCACTGGATCAGATCTTCGTCCTGCGTGATGACTTCCATGGTCCAATCGCCGTTGCTGCCGGCGGACCTGAAAATATCGACCAGCACCGTGATGCCGTCCTGCGTGAATTCGCCGGAGAGTTCGGAACGTTCGAGCTTCTGTTTCTTGGCCATTTCCTGTTCTCCGGATCACAGCCTTTCAGGCTTTGCGTTGGAATGTACCTTATATTGCATCATTCGTTGCCGGCTGCTGGCAATCTGGTCAAAACCGCTCCTGCGTCTCCTGCTGCGGCAGATCCATGCCGCAATCGGCCCAGGGCAGCCGGCTTTCAACGCCGTAATGGAAGGAGGGCGTGATCAGTTCGGGATGATCGAGGGAGCCGACCATCATGCGGATGCGGCCGTCATTGTCGTAGCGCAGGAAGAGCGGACTGCCGCATTCGGGGCAGAAGCCTCGTTCCGCAATCGGCGAGGAACGATAGGTAGCCGGCGGTTCCCCGACCCATTCGAGGTCGGCCAGTTCGAAGCGGGCAAGCGCTGCAAATGGGCCGCCCGTCGCCCTCCGGCACATGGTGCAATGGCAATAGCCGGCGCGGGAAGGGGCGTTGCGAAGGCGATAGCGGCGCCTTCCGCAGAGGCAACCGCCCGTCCATGGCTGTTCGTCGCTCACCCTGAACTTCCTCCCCAGTGGATCTCCTGCTTAAAACAGACGCGGCGCGAAGTGGTTCCCGCGCGCTTTTCGTCCTCACGAGGTCAGCAGGCTGATCGATTCCAGCAGTTCCTCATGCCGATAGGGCTTCGGCAGGAACACGGTGTTGGCGGGAAGCGACATCGGATCCAGCCGCACCAGGCCGGAGGTGATGATGATGCCGATGCTCGGCCTGATCGCTCTGACGCGATTGGCGAACTGAATGCCGTCCATGCTGCCGGCCATGTTGACATCGGTAAAGACGATATCGATGTCCTGGCGCATCCTGAAAATGACCATGGCTTCGTCGG
Source organism: Sinorhizobium sp. CB7 (assembly GCF_041357635.1). Classification (NCBI taxonomy): domain Bacteria; kingdom Pseudomonadati; phylum Pseudomonadota; class Alphaproteobacteria; order Hyphomicrobiales; family Rhizobiaceae; genus Sinorhizobium; species Sinorhizobium sp. CB7. The sequence goes on along the minus strand of NZ_JAULLL010000021.1, from coordinate 51,100 downwards.
CATTGCCGGCCTCGAGCGCCTCGTGTCCGACACCCTCCAAAGCATCGAGCGTCGCGAAGCGGATGATTGGCTCGTCCTCGACGATCAGAACAACGGTCCTTTCGGCCGCGATTTCAAATTCCGGCATTGTCCCTCACTAGAATGCGCTAAAGCGTTGCGCTTTATAACGCTTTAACCGCCGTCTGCGCGGATGAAAAGCACGCCGACAAGGCCGATGATGACCATCGACTGAAGAATGAACATCGGCCATTGATCGGACATAGCTTCCTCCTCGCGCCGCTCACACGGCAACTTAAGGTAAAGCACGAGAGCCTTATTTGTTCCAGCCGCGGGTTTTACTGGTCTGCCCCGACAGCAACGCCGGTGAGCAGGAACGCGCGAATATAGCTGTCCGTGGCTTGCGGGGCGCCAGGTTATTGACTTGCCGTCAGGGTCGTGGTCGGCGTCGCGGACGCCATCGGCATATATTTATCCAGCAACGCCGCCATTTCGGCGTCCCGGCTATCGGCGGTCTTTCCACCCATGACCACGCCGACGACCCGACGGTCACCATCCTTTGCGGAGGTTACGACGTTGTAGCCGGATGCATCGATGAAGCCGGTCTTGATGCCGTCCACCCCTTGGTAGCGGTACATCAGATTATTGTGCCCCCTGAGCTTCATGCCGCGGAATTCGAAGTTCCGCATCGAAAACAGCTTAAATTCTTCGGGGAAATCATTCATCAGGGCGACTGCCAGGGTGGACATGTCGCGAGCTGTCGTGACCTGCTCCGGGTCCGGCAGGCCGGTGGCATTCTTGAAGACTGTCTTGCTCATCCCAAGGGCGCGGGCTTTGGTCGTCATCATCTCGCCGAAGGCCGGTTCCGAGCCTGCCAGGGTCTCGCCGATAAGGGCAGCGGCGTCATTGGCCGAAAGAACGATCATGCCGTAGACGGCTTCGCGCACCGAGACGGTTCGACCGACCCCCACGCCGAGCTTGTATGGATCCTTGCCGTCGGCGTTCTGCGACATGGTGATGCGCTGATCCCACTTCAACTTGCCGTCGTGCAGGGCCTCGAATGCCAGATAAAGGGTCATCATCTTGGTGAGGGAGGCGGGGTGGTTGAGATCATCGGCGTTTTCCGACGCCAGGATCTGTCCGGTTCTCGCGTCGAGAATGAGATCCGCCTGTCCAGCAAATGAGGCGGCGGGCGCGAAAGCTAATATTGCCGCCGATAGGATGAAATGGATGGTAAGTCTTGGCAGCCCCATGAAATGTCCTTCTGCTTAGCCCTCGGCGCATATGCCTCTATCAGAAAACAAGCCGGCCGCCATGCACTTCCATGTGATGTCGACAGATAAGATACGGTCCTGTGGCGCCGTCGCCTCTCACAGCTTTGAAGACGGCGAACCCTATGGTAAGGACGCCACGCCGATCACGGCAAAGGCCAGCCAAAGGAGGCGACCATGTCACCCAAGATCTTCAACGACGTGAGCTTTTGAAGTCACGTCCAAACGACGCAAATCCTTCCCATCCGAAACCCACGTGAAAACCGGCACCCGTTTTGTACACGGTGATGTCGAACTCGTCGAGAAGCTCGGCCGCAACGACCCTTGCCCATGCGGTTCGCGGAGGCGGTTTCAAGAATTGCTGCCTCGGCTCCAGCCGCTATGACGGCATCGAGCGGCACCACTACTTTTAGGAATCGGAACTGAAACTACGAGATGAGGGCTGGAGTGCTCTCATCTTTTTTGCGCGACATGCACTAAAGCCTGTCGCATGAAAAGAGATTCACGCGACAGGCTTTAGCTCTTTGTTTTTCATGCATGTCGTTGCCGCAAAAACCGCTGCACACTTTTGCGCGACATGCATTAAACTTCCTCGGCGGCGAAGCGGCTTGCGACGGCGCGGATATGGGCCTCGCTCGTGCCGCAGCATCCGCCGAGAACCTTCATTCCGCGTGCATGCAGCGAGGCCATCAGGTCGGCGAAGGCTTCAGGGTTTTCGCCGTCGGCGCGGTTCAGCCTCTCGAGCTCTTCCGGCGGAAGGCCGGAGGCATTGCCTTGCAGGCCCTGCACGCGTGGGGATTTCGGCCAGGACGTAGTCGTCGTTGCCGTTGCGAAATGCGTCGGATGCACGCAGCCGACGATGAAATGTTCCGGCGGTCGTGCAGCATTTGCATCAATCAGGGCGACGACGTCCGTCATCGAGGTGCCGTCGGGCAGATGACCGCTCGCATCGATTATAGGAGCAAGCACGTAGGGCAGACCCGTCGAGGCAAAGGCTCTTGCGACCCCCAGAAGTTCGCCCGCGCCCGGAAATGTCGGTGCGTAAAGAAGATCGGCTCCTGCCGCCGCCAGTTCCCGCGTCTGGGGACGGTGATAGCTCTCGGATGAGTCCGCGTCGGGAGCGTTTACCGCATCGTAACCGTCGACGCGCGGCCCGACCACGCCCGCGATGTAGATATCATGCTCCAGTCCCATATCTCGACGGATCTGCTGTACGAAGGCAACCGCCTCGTGATTGACGCGCGCCAGATCGCCAGGATTGGAATAGCCGAGACGCTCAAGCGCCTCGGGATGGGAGCGCCAGCTCGGCGTGCTCACCTGCATGGGCAGGCCATATTCACCGGCAACCGCCATGTAGCTGCGATAGATTTCGGCCAGCCCCTTGCGGCCGCGGTCGCTGAAGAGATGCACGAAGGCTGCCGATTCCGGGGTGGGAAGATCGAATTCATAGACGAGGCGCGTCACGATGGCTCCCTCCGTCAGGAAGACGGGGGCGGACTTCAGGCGTTCGGCGAAATTCATGGTTTTTCTGGCTCCTTGGCGACGTCGCGGCGCTGGCGCACAACTAAGCAGTCCGCCTGTGCGTTCATCGGCGGGACAGCCAGGATTTAGAGATGCCCGCGCCATCGTTCCAGCGCGCGGAACGAAAATCGATCCCGCTCCAAGCTTCTTTTTCCTTACAAATGCAACCGATTGTCGAACGCCTGAAACTTGGGGGCAAAACTCGGGGCCAATCAATGGGATCTCGCCTGCGTCCAGCGTTGCTGAAAATGCCGGTGGCGGCAAAACGAGCTTGGTTCGAGGAAAAGACATGATGCGTTATCAGGACTTGTTGGGTACAGCGGTCATTGCCGGGTTGAGCATGGCGGCTGGTCCGTCGGGCGCTAAGGCGGAAGACGAACCGACCAAGACACCGTCCTTCGACGAGCTCCTAAATGCCTTGCTGGGCGGCAATGACGTCACGGTCACGGTCGATCTCGCGCAATGCACGGGCGGCAATCCGGCGTCACCGGGCATGCGGATCGAGGGTGGCTTTCACATCAAAAGCTTCATCGTGCCGGACCGAAAGCTCGTTGCCTTCTCGGACGTCCATTCCACCATCGACAAGCAAGGCAAGCCCCTGACGGAATATCTGCAGTATCGTGTCTCGCCGGATGGGAAGACCGATATTCGCCATACGACGACGACCACGGATCCCTGGTCGATCATCTCGACCTACAACTACGCCTGCGAGATCGGCAAGGGCGTGAATTTCGTCTGGCGGTAATTCCTCGGACTGGCTCCATCCGTCGCCCTCCGTGAGCGGGAATTACAAATGTAGCCAACGAACCGGCACCGGCAACTTCTCGGTAATCTGGTCCGCCTAGCGATATCAGCTTGAAACGCGCATTCCATGAAGAAGCAGGTGGCGTGATGATACGGAAACAGGATTTCCCTGATGGTCAGGCCGACGGGATGGAATGGTCGGAGATGACACCGGGAGAGCGTTTCCTGATCCGTATTTCCTCCGAAGAAACCGCCGGCGCCTATGCGATGCTCGAGATGGAGGCCGATCAGGGTTACGGCACGCCGATGCATATCTACGAGAGGAATGACGCGCATTTCGTCATCGTCGCAGGAGAGGCCCGTTTCGCCTATGGCGAAAGTACTGCCAGCATCCCGGCCGGCGCAAGCCTGACCGTCAGGAAGGGTATTCCCCACGCCTGGGGCAATCTCTCTGATGGTCCGCTGCGGATGCTGGTGACCTTCACGCCCGGAGGCATCGATGAGTTGTTCCGGATCATCGCCAAAGGTGGCGACATCAATTTTCCCGCCCTTCTCGAGCGATTTGGCTGTCCGATCGTCGGCCCGCCAGTGCATGCGGATATCAAGCCGACATCGGGTCGACCAGCTTGATCGGGAGCTGCGGCATCCGCCCCAGGCAGCTGAATGGACCATTCCCCGTTATCCAGAGAAACAAAGTCAGGAGGCCTGAAAGTGCCCTATCGCAAGACTGTTGCCGTCATCGGAATGGGAGGCATCGGCGGAAGCATTGCCGCCTGCCTTCGGCTCGCAGGGCGCCACAATGTCGTGGCTTGTGCGCGAAGGCCCATGAGCGCACTAACGTTCGAACATAAGGCGGGTGTGAACCAGCTGTTCATCCATACCCTTACGGATCCGGCCGAAGCCCGGCCGGTCGACTGGGTGATGCTATGCACCAAAGCCCAGGATACCGAAGGAGCAATTCCATGGCTTCAGCGACTCTGCTGGGCCGGCACGCGTGTCGCCATCCTGCAGAACGGCATCGGGCAGGCGGATCGCGTCGCACCCCTGATCGGGAAAGCGGATGCCATTCCGACGATCGTGCATTTCAGCGGCGAACGGACCGCTCCCGATCGGGTCAGATTTCGCCATACCCAGGAATATGACATCACGGTGAAGGATGACCCCTCCGGAATGGCCTTCCTGGACGTCTTCGACGGAACCTTCCTGAAGCTTCGCGCCAGCGCCGATTTCAAGACGCTGCAGTGGCGCAAGCTGCTGCTCAACGCGGCCGCCAATCCGATTACCGCGTTGACGCGACAGCGCCTCGGCGTTCTGCATCGGGATGACGTTCGCGACCTGACGATGTTGGTCCTCGAGGAAGGTGCTGCCGTTGCCAGGGCGGATGGCGCCAGGTTCGAAGACGACGAGCCGGCGTCAATCCTCAAAAACCTGCTGAATTATCCGGTCGATGTGACGACTTCCATGCATTTCGATACTCTGGCGGGACGGCCGCTGGAGGTTGAAGCGCTCACCGGGGCAATCGTAGAAGCCGGGCGCCGCCACGGCGTGCCGACCCCAGTCAATCTGGCAATCTATGCTCTGCTAAGCGCCATCAGTGACGCTGCCGGCGCCGAGAAAATGCTGGTGGCGGCGCAATAAAAAGGATTGCGGCGAGGGAGTTCATTCCATCGTCCATACAGCGCCGTGCGTCTTTTCAGACGCACAAAGGTCGCTGTAACACTTTGAACTGCTGCATGGTTTTATCCTTAAATCGGTTTCGATTTAAGGAACCATGCAGTAGGCCAACGTCCAGAAGTCGGTGAAGATCTTCGGCGGTTGCGGCGAATCCATCAGCCGTTGCGTGAGCAGAATGCCGATCATCCCTTCCGCCGGATCGATGTAGGCCGACGTGCCGAAGCCGCCGTCCCAGCCGAAACGGCCGGGGTTATGATAGATCTCGTCACGCCGGATATCCACGGCCATGCCGAGACCCCAGCTCGCGTGGTTGCCGAAGAAGAGCTCGGCACCGCGGCGCTGCTCGGGGGTGAGGTGATCGGATGTCATCAGCTCCACGGTGGCGCGCGACAGGATCTGCCTGTCGCCATGCCGGCCCCTGTTCAGCATCATGCGACTGAAGGCGAGATAGTCGTCGGCCGTCGAAACGAGGCCGCCTCCGCCGGATTCGAAGGGCGGTTCGGCACCCCATGCGCTGTCTTCCACCCCGTCGTAGATTTCCATCGCTCCGGCCTGGTGATCGAAGACGTAGGAGGTCGGCAGACGATTGCGTTTCTCGGGCGGCACATGGAAGGCCGTGTCCTTCATGCCGAGAGGATCGAAGATGCGCTCGCGCATGAAGCTTCCGAGCGACTGGCCCGAAACCCGGGCGACCAGGACGCCGAGCACATCGCCGCTGACGTGATACATCCAACGCTCGCCCGGTTGCGCCAGCAAAGGTAGCGAACCGAGTTTGCCTAACCATTCATCCGTCTGCGGCAACAGCGCCGGCTTCGGCGGGCCGTCGCCGCCGATGCGATAATCGCGGATCAGCTTCTGGATAGGATAGGTATCCGGCATCGCCATGACGCTGCCGAAGCCCATGCGATAGGTCAGCAGATCGCGAAGGGTGATGGCGCGCTGCGCCGGCACCGTGTCGTCGGGCTCGGATTCAATCGATTTCAGCACGCGGCGGTTCGCCAGTTCCGGCAGCCACGGATCGATCGGATCGTCCAGACGCAGCCGGCATTCCTCCACCAATATCATCGCCGCGACAGCGGTGACGGGCTTGACGATCGAGCCGACGCGAAAGATTGCATCGCGCGCCATCGGCGCCGGATCGCCGAACGACATGGTGCCGAGCACCTCCACATGTACCTCGTCGTGACGGCTGACGAGTGCGACGATTCCAGGAATTTCCTTGCGTTCGACGTGTCCGGAGAGGATGCGGTGCATCCGCTCGAGCCCTGGCTTCGACAGGCCTTTCGTGCTCATGCTCGGTTCCTCCTGCACAGTTGGAAATCCGCTTGCAATTTGCAAGCAGTTTAGGCAAAGAGCGTTATTTTGCAAGCGGATTCGGAGAGACCGGGCAAAAGGCAATTGCCGCGAGGACAAAATTGCTCTGTCCGCTGTCGATATGGAGCCGCGTCAAGCGTCAAGATGATAAGGTCGCAGTGCCGGCGCAGCCATACTTAGAGCGTTTCAGCGTTGATGGAGGCGCAGAACCGCTCTAACTTTTTGTTTTTACGCAATTCCGGACGGAAAACCGCTTCGCACTTTTCCTGGAATTGCTCGAGAGGAGGAGATCATGACGGATACGAAAAAGGCAGATAGCCGCAGGCTTACGGGGATGTGCCAGTGCGAGGCGGTCCATTACACGGTGGCGGACGAATTTCTCTATGCCGGAAACTGCCACTGCTCGGGCTGCCGGCGGGCGACCGGATCGGCCTTCAAGCCCTTTGCCGGCATTGAGCGCGACAAGCTTGCGATCATCAAGGGCGCCGACGGCCTGATGATCTTCGGCGAGGAGAACGCCCACGACGCGCGCTGCAAGCGCTGCGGCTCCTTCCTCTATTCGGTCGTGCGCGATGGCGCCTATATCCATATCGCCATGGGCAGCCTCATGGACGATCCGACCATCCGCCCGGCGGAGCACATCTTTGTCAGCTGCAAGGCGCCGTGGTACACGATCACCGACAATCTGCCGCAATATGCGGAGCATGTAACGGCTGCCGGGACCGGCAAGGAGTAGGGCTCTCCTGTCGCCCGAAAAAACCGCGCGTACTTTTCGGCATCCCGGCTCAATGTCAACGCCGTATCAGCAGATCTTCCTCGTCATCGCGCTGCCAACCGCCGAAGGCTGCAGCAGCCGCGGCAATGAAGGCGCCCACCAGAAGCGCCAGTGCGCCGAGGAGGGCGGTTGTCGCAGCCGTCTTGCGAGCGGTATCTGCTGCTTGCTTGGCTGCGTTCTTGGCATCATCGATGCGCTTCAGCACGGTATTGACGCGCGCCTGAGCATCCGCTTCGGGAAGGCCGGTGCGGCTTGCGATGAGCCTGGCAAGATAGGCCTTGTCGTCGTCCGGGATCGCGCCTTGAGCAGCGCCGTTGAGCAGGATGCGCGAGACCTCAGCTGTCGCCGCAGCATTGTCGGTTTCGGCGGCTGCCCGGTTCGCCTCCGGCCGCAGCAGCGCATCGGTGAAATAGGCGGTGGCGACGTTGCCCGTATCCGCCGAGGCACCCGATGCGGCGGCGGCCGTTCCAGCCACTGTCGCGGTCGAGGCGGCGGACGCCACGGTCTGGGCACCCGCGCCGATCAGTGAGGTGAAGGCCGAGCCCAGCAGGCCGGCAACAACGACGGTGGCAAGCGCCCAGCTCAGGAGACCATGGGCGGTGTCGCGGAAGAAGACCTCGTCGGTGTGGACGCCGACCCATCTGGTACGCAGCCTTCCAGTGAGATAACCGCCCAGCGCGGAGGACAGCCATTGGACGACCACCAGCCAGATGGCGGCCGTGACGCCCACCGTCGTGAACGAGCTGCTCTCAGACGACCAGGGCGACACCATGGTCAATCCGACGCCGGAGCCGAGGAGCAGCAGGATCAGGCTGACGGCGCCCGCGACTACCGCGCCACCGATGACCGGGCCCCAGTTGAGCGCGGGTCTGGAAGATTCGAGCGGCACCTCAGTAGTGCCCGCCTGAAGCTCGGCGGAACTTGTCGAGTACATGGCCATGATGTGCTCCTAACGTGTGAGGAGCACGAGAAGAATGACAATCGGCAGGGGAATGCCGAGAAGCCAAAGCAAGATACCGCGACCCATGGCGAAACCTCCCGTCAGCCCAGGGCTGACAGCTTGAGTTACGTTGGCACCCCGACGCCGTCGCGATGCAGTTTTTCGAACTCTGTTCGGTGGAAAATGTTCCTAGGGCGGGTCAGCTTTTCTTTGAATCGCGGACCCCCCTGTTCGACGAGCCGCTCTCAATCTCGACGCCAAGCTGCGCGTCTAGTCGCCTCGCTCTGCAACGGCATCCCGCAATGCGGTAATTTTTCCCCTGGACCGCTAAATCGATGCGAGTCCCGCAAATTAAGGGGCAAGCGCGGCAAAGCCGTTTGTCGATCGCCAAGAAGAACGGCTTTCAGCCCTGGCGGAACCTTCCGTTTTTCCGCCGCTCGACGCCTTGATTTACGGGACTCGCACCAGGCGGCGGCTTCGCCCACCGCCCTTCGCGGCGGTTGAATGACAGGTCGTCCAACGAAAACAAAGGCCAGTGGCTCGCCTAATCAGCGGTTCGAAACAGAAGCAACAGATGCAGAAGATCGATCCAGTACGCGTGATGTTCGATGGCGAAGTTCACCTACACGTATCTATCGATCGCCAGTTTCTTGCCGCCGACTTGTTGCATGTCGAGAATGACGTCGAATTCGCTGCGAGCGATTGAGTATGCGGCGGCTGTAGCCATGTGGTAGTGTCACAAAAGCCGTTGAGCGATGATAGCTTATGACCCAGAGGCGACAGCAGGCGATCATGGCTACCGACATCGTTGGATACTCGCGGCTGATGGAAGCCGACGAGGAGCAGACGCTCGCCGTTCTTGAGCAGCTGCATGGCGTGATCCTGGTAAGTGAAATCGCTGCGCACGGCGGACGAGTGGTCAAGCTCATGGGCGATGGCGTCCTGTCGGTATTCAACGCCGCGAGCGAGGCGGTATCCTGCGCGCTGAGCATTCAAAGAAGCCTCAAACATGAAGCGGGACTGAAAGTCAGGGAGGAGCCGGTCCGCTTGAGGGTTGGGATCAATCTCGCCGACGTTGCGGTGATCGAGGGCGACGTTTTCGGCGAGGGTGTGAACGTGGCATCCCGCCTTGAGAAGGAAGCGGCTCCAGGAGGCATCTGTATCAGCGATGCTGTACATGTCGCTGTTACGGGCACTATTGCTTCAGCATTCAAGGATGGGGGAAACGTTCGGCTGAAGAACATCGCCAAACCCGTGCACGTCTGGCATTGGCCGCAGGCGCCCGCTTCACAAGCCACGGGTCGCCCGATCGTGGCGGTGTTGCCGTTCCGGAGCGGCGAGGAAGTCGAGGGTCAGTTTGTCGCCGACGGTTTCACGGAAGACATCATAGGAGCGCTGGCCCGGTTTCGTAGTCTGTCGGTGATCGCCGCTGCATCGTCGTTCGCGGCTCGGGACTGGCCCGAGAGTCTCGGCGAAGCCGCTCAGAAATTGGGTGCGACCTATCTCGTGATGGGCGACATCAGGCTTGGTGAAGGAGCGGTCAGGATAGCGGTCCGGCTGATCGAGGCGGCGAATGCCCGGCTGATCTGGTCGGAAAAATACGACCGCCGCGCCGAAGACGTCTTCCACGTTCAGGACGAAATAATCCGGATGATCGTCTCCGGCCTGGTCGGCCAGATCCACAACGTCGGCTACCAGGCGTCGTTTCGCAAGGCGCCCGACAATCTCGCAGCTTACGAGTTCTACCTCCGCGGCCTCGCGCATCTTCGGGGATACGAACCTACCGACAACCTCAAAGCCTGCGAAATGTTCCAAGCCGCTGTCCAGCGCGACCCCGGATTTGCTCAGGCCCATGCATATGTTGCGCTTGCTCAGATAGCGGCTCACGGCTACGCGAAGGCAACGCCCACGGTCCTTCAGGACTGCACGGCGCTTGCGAGACGGGCGGTCCTCCTCGACGAAGCGGAGTCGGGCTCGCACCGCGTGCTCGGCCTTGCCCTTCTGTATTCAAAGGACTTTGACGGCGCGGAACGGGAGTTCCGACGAGCCTGCGCGCTCAATCCAAGCGACTCCAACGCTGCGGTCCAACTAGGAGGCCTCCTGGCCCGGCGAGACCGGATCGAAGAGGCGATCGGCTGGATCGACGAGGGCATGCGGCTCAACCCGTTTCCGCCGCCTTGGTACTACGCGGTGGTCGGAAATGCCATGTATCTCAAGGGCGCCTACGACGAGGCTTTGGCCGCGCTTCGTCACCTTCCCAATCCCGGCAAGTTCACTTGGGGGCGGATCGTGGCGTGCCTCAATCGGGCGGGCCGCTCGAAGGAGGCGGCAGACGAAGCACGACGTCTGCTTGCTGCCCATCCCGATTTCACCATAGGTGAATTCCTACGGCATGGGGTGGTGGTCGAGTCCGACGAGCAGCTCTCACGGTTCCGGAAGGGCTTCGACCATCTTGACCTACCCGACTAGAGCAGTTCAGTTTTCACGGAAGCGCCGGGCCGCCGTAACCTTTTGTTTCAAGCAATTCCGGTCGGAAAACCGCTGTGCACTTTTCCTGGAATTGCTCTAAGACGGATGCGCTCTCCGGCCTGATCGAAGAACCGACGGTCTTGCGCCTCACAGGCGAGGTGCACGATTTCGCCTGCCTCGACCGGAGCCGACGCGCGGTATTCGGCGGTGACGGACTGGCCGTCCTGCAGTTGGCAATAGAGATATTGCGTGCCGCCGAGATATTCCGTGAAGTCCACCCGGGCGGGCAGGGCTTCGCCGCCCCCTTCCGATATCGTCAGATGTTCTGGACGGATGCCGAAAGTGAGCTTGTCTCCCGGAGACAGCGCCGTCTCCACTGAGCCTGAGGAAATCCGGGTTCCCGCCACGGTGACGCCGCCGTCGCCAAGCCATTGCGCATTCAGGAGGTTCATCCGCGGAGAACCGATGAAGCCGGCGACGAAGGTGTTTGCCGGATCCGTGTAGATATCGCGCGGCGTGCCCTGTTGCTCGACCTTGCCATCCCGCAGCACGACGATCCTGTCGGCGAGCGTCATCGCCTCCGTCTGGTCGTGGGTCACATAGATCATCGTGTTGCCGAGCTCGCGGTGAAGGCGGGCGATTTCGATGCGCATGGAAACGCGCAGCTCCGCATCGAGATTGGAGAGCGGCTCGTCGAAGAGAAAGACATCCGGCTTGCGCACGATCGCCCGGCCGATCGCAACACGCTGGCGCTGGCCGCCGGAAAGCTGCCCGGGACGGCGGTCGAGCAGATGGTCGATCTTGAGGATTGCCGAGGCGGCCTTCACGCGCATCCCGATTTCGGCGTTGTCCGTGCGCGCCATCTTCAGCCCGAAGGCAAGGTTCTCGCGCACGCTCATATGCGGATAAAGCGCATAGGACTGGAAGACCATGGCGATGCCCCGGTCGGAGGGATCGAGATCGGTGACATTGCGCCCCTTGATCCTGATCTCGCCGTCGGTCACCTCCTCGAGGCCCGCGATCATTCTCAGAAGCGTCGACTTCCCGCAGCCGGAGGGGCCTACGAAGACGACGAAGGACCCTTCCGCAATCGTCAGGTCGATGCCGTGGATCACCTCCAGGCTACCGAAATTCTTGCGAATTTCGGTCAGCACCACGCCGGCGTCTGCCATATTATTCATTGCCCGCTTCACCCGCTCTCACCCAGACGAGCATCTCGCCCGGCTCTCTGTTGTCCCAGAAAGAATAGGGCACAAAGCGCGCCGTCGTCTTCCTGGATTTCGGGGGCGAGGTCCGATAGAGCGCGCTTCCCCAATCGACCTCGTCGCGCTTCACCGGCAGGTCGAGCGCGATGGCGCCGTGCAGGTCCGCCACCTCGCTCGATTTCGCCGTCGAGACGTCGCCGGCAAGCACGATACCATTGAGGCCGGCGCCATTATCGGTCGCTTCGACGCAATAGACCAGCGGACCGCGCATCAGCGCGGTGCGGCCGGCATCCTGACGCACCAGCGGGTTGGCAAAAAGGGCGCGCGGTGCGAGCGGGATGTCGAGATCGACATGATCGCCGCTCTTCCATTCGCGTTCGATGCGCGCATAGCCGTCCACGATCACGGACTGGAGGTCGATCGTTTCGCCATTGACCTTGATCGAGGCGCCTTCAGCCCATTGCGGAATGCGCAGGGACAGCGCGAAACGGGCCGGCTTGTCGGCAGAGAGATCGAAGCGGATCGCGCCATTCCAGGGGTAGCGCGTCTTTTGCGACAGCTCGAGCTTCGCGCCGCCGATCTCGAAGCGCGCCTTGCTCTCCCCATAGAGATGCACCGCGATCTCGCCCTCGGCGACGGCATACATGTAGGAGCCGATGGAGGCGAGCAGGCGGGAAATGTTCGGCGGGCAGCAGGGGCAATTGTGCCAGATCCAGCGATGGTGCTTGCCGGCGCTTTCGAGCGGGTTTTCATAGAAGAAACGCTTGCCGTCGAGCGAAAGCCCGGACATCGCGCCGTTATAGAGCGCCTGCTCCATGATGTCGGCGTAGCGCCGGTCCGGGCCGCGACCGAGCATGCGGCTTGCCCAGAACACGAGGCCCACGGAGGCGCAGGTCTCGGCATAGGCGCTTTCGTTCGGCAGGTCGTAATAGGCGGTGAAACCCTCGTTGGAGGCTGCCGGCCCGATGCCGCCGGTGACATACATCTGCTTGGTCGTCAGATCGTCCCACAGCGTTTCGAGCGCCGATGTCAGCGTGTCGTCGTTGTATTCCGTCGCGATGTCGGCCATGCCGGAATAGAGATACATCGCGCGCACAGCGTGGCCGACGACCTTCTTCTGCTCGCGCACCGGCTGGTGGGCCTGGTTATATTCATAGGTCTTCTGGATGAATTTTGCCGGATCGCGGCCGTCGCGGATCGCTTCCTCGGTGAAGTAGTGCGGCTCGACGCCCCGCTCGTCGATGAAGTATTTCGCAAGATCCAGATACTTCTTTTCGCCGGTGACGCGGGCAAGCTTCACCAGCGCGAGCTCTATCTCCTCATGGCCGCAATAGCCGCGGATCTGGCCTTCACCGTGGCCGAAGACCTTGATCATGTAATCGGCGAAGCGGCACATGATATCGAGGAGCTTGCGCTTGCCTGTCGCCTGGTAATAGGCGACGGCTGCCTCGATCAAGTGTCCTGCGCAATAGAGTTCGTGATGGTCGCGCAGATTGGTCCAGCGGCGCTCGGGCTGAACGCGCTGGAACCAGGCATTCAGGTAGCCGTCCTCGTCCTGCATCTTTTCGTACATGTCGATGATCGCGTCGACCCGCGCTTCCAGTTGCGGGTTCGCCCGGCGGTAGAGTGAATAGGCAACGGTCTCGATCGATTTGGCGAGATCGCTGTCCCAGAACATCTGCGTCGTGCCGCCCCATGGCTGGATGGGGATGACGACGCCGCGGCTGGGCTTGCTGGTGTCGATCGCGTCCAGCATGCCGGCTTCGACGCAGCGGTCGAGCAGGGTCTCGGCGGTGGAATCGCAGATGGCGTCCTGCCGGTCTCCGAAGAGCCCGTTGAGCTCGACGCTCGGAACGGGGAGGGGACGGAACTGGCGGTCTTTCTTCAGCGTGTTCATGATCTCATCCATTTTTCTCTCTCGGTCATTTCACCGCGCCGGCCATGAGACCGCGCATGTAATAGCGTTGCAGAAGCAGGAAGACGATGAGGCAGGGGATCGTCATGACGACGACACCCGCCTGAACGGCGCCCCAGTTGATGGCGCCGAGCCGGCCGGCGCGAACGGCAGTCATGAGGACGGGCAGCGTGTATTTCTCGTTGCTCGAAAGCAGCACGAGGGCTGCGAGGAATTCGTTCCAGGCATTGAGGAAGGCAAAGATCGCGACGGTCGCAACCCCCGGCAGGACGAGCGGCAGCAGCACGCGGACAAGAAGCCTCAGATCGCGCGCGCCGTCGATGCGCGCCGCCTCCTCGATCTCCTTCGGGACCGCGTCGAAGGCGTTGCGCATCATGAAGACCGAAAAGGGAAGCTGCAGCGTCACGTAGACGAGCGTCAGCCCGAGCAGCGAATTGTTGAGCCCGAGTCTCGCGAGAATGATGAAGAGCGGCGTCAGGATGGATTGGAACGGGATCATCAGCGTCGCGATGATCAGCACGAAGAGCACGTTCTTCAGCGGAAAGCGATAGCGCGAGAAGCCATATCCGGCGAGCACGCTGACGGCGACGGTCAGCACCACGGTTCCGATCGAGACGACCAGCGAATTGATCATATGCCGCCAGACGCCGGCGCCGAACGTGTCGAGCACCCCGTAGGAATCGAGGCTTATGCCTGATGTCGGCCATGGCGGCAGCGGCGGCAGGCTGGCTTCGGCACCATGCCGGAAGGAGGCGAGCAGGGTGATGGCGAAGGGTGCCAGAAAGAAGATCGCGATGGCGATGCCGATCGTGTGATAAAGCGACTGTGCGCGCAGGGCCTTGCGGGCGCGCCTTTTCCTGGACGATATCATGGCCGGTCCTCCCCAACCCTTAAGAGCCAGAGCTGCACGATGCTGAGCGCAACCAGGATGGCCAAGAGCGCGATGGAAAGTGCCGCACCATAGCCGAGATTGAAGGACACGAAAGACTGGTTGAAGATGTAATAGACGACGGAAATCATCCGGTTCTGCGGGCCGCCGCTCGTCATGATGTAGAACTGGTCGAAGGCCAGCACCGAGCCCGTGACGGAGACGATCAGCGCCAGCGCGATCGTCCGGCGCATCAGCGGCAGGGTCAGATGCCGGAAACGCTGCCAGCGGCCGGCGCCGTCGATACGGGCAGCCTCGGTGAGCTCGGAGGGAATGGCCTGCAGACCGGTCAAAAGGATGATCATGGTGAAGCCTGCAATCTTCCAGACGACCATGACGATGATCGTCAGAAAGGCGGTGTCGAAGGTTGCAAGCAGGTTCGGGCTTTTTTCGACGATGCCGAGCGCTCTCAGCGCCGGACCGATGAAGCCGCTGTCGACATTGGCAAGCCAGACCCAGAGCAGTGAGGCGGTGGCAAGACCGACGACGACCGGAAGGAAGATGATCGTGCGATAGGTGCTGACGAGGCGGCGCTCCTTCTCCACGAAGATCGCGAGCGGAAAGGCGACCGCAAAGATCGCGATCGTCACGACCAGGGTGTAATAGGCCGTGAAATTCAGCGCCGACATGAAGCGGCTGTCATTGAGCATGCGCGTATAATTGGCAAAGCCGATCCAGCGCGAGGCGCCCATCAGCGGCCAGTTGTGCAGGCTCATCCAGCCGGTAAAGAGGACTGGCATGACGAAGAAGACGATGACGAGCGCCATTGCCGGCGCGATATAGAGAAGCCCGCGCCATTGTGATTTTCGCCGCCTGCGCTGTGTGGAAAGACGCCGTGGACCAGAACCGGTCATCGAGATATTCCGCATTCTAAGTATTGGGATCGACCGGGGAGCTAAGGGCTGCCCCCCGGCCACGGCCGGTTTTGGGGTGTCACTGGCCGCTATCTATGATCGATTGCATTTCGGACTGAGCATTCGAAAAGGCGCCATCCACATCGTCGCCATAGATCGCGGCATTCGTGAATGTCGCCCAGGGGCCATTGGCGCTGTTGATCAGGTCGTTGAACTGCAGCGTATAGGGCGTCTTGGCGACGGCGATCGCCTGCAGGCCGACCTGCATGCGCGGATCGAGGTCGGCGAGCACCTCTTTGGCGATATCGCCGCGTGTCGGCAGGCTGCCATATTTCGCCATGACCTTCTGGCCATCCATCGAATAGATGTATTCGAGGAATTCCTTCACCGCGTCGATCTTCTTCGTGCCCTTGGTGATGACGAAGTTGTCGCCGCCGGCAAAGGACGAGGTCTTGCCGTCCACACTCGGGATCAGCGTCACGCCGAAATTGATCTCGGGATGCTGGGTCACGAGCGTTCCGATCGCAAAGGCGCCGATGCTCTGCTGGCCGATCTTACCGTTGGTGAAGCTCAGGAAGTTCACGCCGGTATCGCTGGCAGCGCTTGCGGGAACCAGATCCTTCTTGACCATATCGCGATAGTAGCCGACCGCCTTGCGCATTTCCGGCGTGTCGAGCGTCGCCGTCTTGCCGTCGGCCGAAAGGATATCGGCGCCCGCGCCCCAGACGAGGGGCGTGAAGGTGAAGATCATGCAGCCGCCGCAGCCGCCGCCGGAAAAATAGAAGCCGTAGGTGTCATCGCCGATCTTTCGGATCTTTTCCGCGTTGGATTCAATCTCTTCCCAGGTCGCAGGCGCCTTTTCGGGATCGAGGCCTGCCTTCTTGTAGAGATCCTTATTCCAGGCGAAGACGGAGGTCTCGACAGAAAGCGGCAGGCCGTAGATCCGGTCCTGATAGGTGCCGAGGCGGACATGCGAGGGCGAAAGCGAATTGAAATAGGGAAGCTTCTTGGCCCAATCGGTCAAGTCCTCGAGCTGGCCGGCGGCGGCGAAAGCCGGGTTGTAGATCAGATCCATGGAAAGCGCATCCGGGGCCTGGCCGCCGGCAATCGCGGTCGCGTATTTCTGCACCAGTTCGGAGAACGGGACTTCGGTCACGACGACCTGGTTCTCGTGGCTGGTATTATAGGCCTCGACGACCTTCTTGAAGGCATCGCCGATGCCGGTGCGGACCCACATTTCGATCTTTTCGGCGGCCGATGCACCGGACACCAGGCAGAGCGTGGCAACACCCGTCGCCAGCAACAGACGCTTGATCATGGCATTCCTCCCAATATGGCGCGTCTCCTTCGCGCCGGTCCTATGTCTCGGGGTCGCAACCCCCGCATGTCTGCCGCACCACGAGCCGGCACGGCAATTTCCTCACTCCGGGCTCGACAGTCCTGCCCTCGGCGAGCGCCAACACCGTCAAGCCCGCCTGGCGTCCAAGCTCCTTCAATTCCATGTCCACCGTGGTCAGCGGCGGGCGCGTCTGCGCCGCAACGATCTCCCAATTGTCGAAGCCGACGACCGAGACGTCATCCGGCACCTTGATGCCGCGCTCGCGCAGCGCATCGATCACGCCGCGCGCGATCTGATCATTGCCGCAGAATATGCCGTCCGGCTTCTCGCCTTCACCATTCCATATCCTCGCGACCGCTTCATGACCCCAGCTTTCCGACCATGTGCCGTACATCACCGGCCTCTGGTCTCCCGTGATCTCGCGATAGGCGCTTGCCCGTTCGCGGACCGCGAAGAAATCCTCTGGCCCGGTTATATGCGCGATCCGACGCCGGCCGAGCGCCACCAGCCGTTCGACGGCAAGCCTTGCGCCCTGCGCATCGTCTGAACGAAAGGTGACGCTGTTCGGCGCACCCTCGGTAAAGGCGTAGACCACCGGTACGTTCAGGTTCGACAGGTCCACCGGCAACCGCCTGTCGAGCCGCTTTCCGGTGGCGATGATGCCATCGACCTGTTTGTCCAGCATCGCCTCGACGTGGATCTGTCCAAGCGCCGGGTCGTTCTCGATCGCGCAGAGAAAGACCGACACGCCGTGGTCGACCAGGGCTTCGGAAATTCCCGCCATCACCGGCAGCGTAAAGCGACCGTAGGTATCGTTGGTCAAAAGGCCGATGGTGAAGCTGCGTTTGCTGAGAAGTCCTCGCGCCAGAGCGTTCGGCCGGAAGCCGATCTCGCCGGCGATACGCTTCACACGCTCTCGCGTTTCATCTCCCATGCGACCGGTATTGTTCAACGCCTTGGATGCCGTCGAAATACTGACGCCCGCAGCCGCGGCAACGTCGTGGATCGTTATCCGGACCCGTTTTCCTCCCTGATTATCCAGCAATCTCTCCCTTCGCTTTCAGCGTTGAGAAAACCTTTTCCCATTGTCATTGTCAAGCGAGAAAAGGTTTTCTCATGCCGGATTCCTATTGCGGCCGAGAGCGATGCCAACTGTGCAAAACGGACATCGTGACCCTGAAATTTAATTGAAGTCTAATATAAACGGCTCATAGTAGTCCTTTCACAACAAAGCGCGCATCACGGGAGGAGAAATCTGCATGCCTGCGAATCTCGATCAAATCCGCGACCAGCAACATGAGACCTGGGACAAGTTTTCCGCGGGCTGGAGGAAATGGGATGAATTGGTGCTGGGCTGGCTCGCGCCTTTCGGGGACGCCCTGCTCCGCCAGGCAAGGCTGAGGGATGGCTTTCGCGTGCTCGATGTCGCTGCGGGAACGGGCGAACCGGGGCTGACGGCGGCAGCGCGTATTCCGAACGGCAGCGTGACCGTGACCGACCTGTCGGAACGCATGCTGGCGGTCGCCGCCGAAAACGCCGCCCGTCGCGGTCTCAACAATTTCAGCACTCAGGTCTGTGACGCGGGCGCCCTGCCTTTCGATGATGCGAGCTTTGATGCGGTTCTCTGCCGCTTCGGTTTCATGTTCTTCCCTGACATCGCCACGGCAGCGCACGAATTCGCGCGGGTGGCAAAACGCGGTGCGCGGGTCTGCGCCGCCGTCTGGAGCGGGCCGGAAAAGAACCCCTGGGCCACCACCGTGATGAGCGCGATCGCACGTCATGTGGAGATGCCGGCTCCGCCGCCGGGTTCGCCGGGCCTGTTTCGCTGCGCCCCGACAGGCATGATGCGGGCGGCCTTCGCCGAGGCAGGGCTGCGGGACGTCGAGGAAGAGGAGATTTCGGCCCCTATGATCCATGAGACGCCGGAGCAATATTGGAACTTCATGACCGAAATCGCAGCGCCGGTGGTTGCCGGACTTGCGAAAGCAGACGCGGAAACGCGCGAGCGCATTCGTCAGGAGGTGCTCGATCTGGCGCGACAGTCGATCCGCGGCGACAAGGTTCGACTGCACTCGACCGCGACAATCATTGCCGGCACGCGATAGCGCAGGAGACCGTCGTTTCGTTTCGGCCCATTCAGACCTGACGGCGTGTAGGACGTCAAGCGTCCCACGGTGCGGACGATTGCGCGGCAATAGTCTTCCGGCTAAAGCACTGCCATGCTGCGTCTCACCGAACTGAAATTGCCGCTCGGCCATGCGCCGGAAGCGTTACCTGCCGCCATTCAGGAGCGGCTTGCCATTGCGCCCGGGGAACTGATCGATTTCACCATTGCCCGTCGCGCCAACGATGCGCGGCGGAAGTCCGCCATCCTCATGGTCTATTCGGTGGACGTGATGCTGAAGGATGAAGCGGCGATCCTGGCGCGGTTTTCGGGCGATCATCGTATCCAGCCATCTCCCGATACCGAATATCGGTTCGTCACTAGGACGGCGGCGAACCGTGCCGGTCTGCGCCCCGTTGTCATTGGGGCAGGGCCTTGCGGCCTGTTCGCCGGGCTGATCCTGGCGCAGATGGGCTTGCGGCCGATCATTCTGGAGCGCGGCAAGGTCGTGCGCGAGCGCACGAAGGATACCTGGGGTCTGTGGCGCAGGAGCGTGCTCGTTCCGGAATCCAACGTCCAGTTCGGCGAGGGCGGCGCCGGCACGTTTTCGGACGGCAAGCTTTACAGCCAGATCAAGGACCCGCGCCATCTCGGCCGCAAGGTGCTGACCGAATTCGTAAAGGCGGGTGCCCCGCCCGAAATCCTGACCGAGGCCCATCCCCATATCGGCACCTTCCGCCTGGTGTCGATGGTCGAGCACATGCGCGAGACGATCCAGTCGCTTGGCGGCGAGTATCGCTTCGAGCATCGCGTCGAGGACGTCGATATCAAGGAGGCTTCCGACGGTACGCGCCGGGTGCGCGGGTTGCATCTACACACCGGCGACTATCTGGAGACCGATCATGTCGTTCTCGCGGTCGGCCACAGCGCGCGGGATACCTTCCACATGCTCTATGATCGCGGTGTCGCGGTCGAGGCCAAGGCATTTTCGATCGGCGTGCGCATCGAACATCCGCAATCCTGGATCGACAAGGCGCGATACGGCTCCTGCGCCGGCCACCCGGATCTGGGTGCCGCCGCCTACAGCCTGTCGCATCATTGCAGCAACGGGCGGACGGTCTACAGTTTCTGCATGTGCCCGGGCGGAAGGGTGGTGGCGGCAACATCCGAGCCCGGCCGCGTCGTCACCAACGGCATGAGCCAGTATTCACGCCAGGAATTCAATGCCAATTCCGGCCTCGTCGTCGGCATCGACCCGGAGCGCGACTATCCGGGCCATCCGCTGGCCGGCATCGAGCTGCAGCGGCGTTGGGAATCGCTTGCCTATGTCGCGGGCGGCTCGAACTACAAGGCGCCGGGGCAGAAGGTCGGCGATTTCCTCGCCGGGCGCGCCTCCACGGAATTCGGCGAGGTCCTTCCCTCCTATAAGCCCGGCGTTCACCTGACCGATCTCAGCCGATGTCTGCCGGACTTCGTGATCGCGGCCATGCGCGAGGCGCTGCCGGTGTTCGGGCGCCAGATCCCGCGCTACGACCATCCAGACGCGATGCTGACGGGCGTGGAGACGCGGACGTCCTCGCCGGTTCGTATCGGACGCGGCAAGGACTTCCAGAGCCTCAACACGGCTGGCCTCTTTCCCGCGGGAGAGGGCGCCGGTTTTGCCGGCGGCATCCTTTCGGCGGCCGTGGACGGCATCAGGGTGGCCGAAGCGGTGGCGCTGAGTTTGGCTGCGGGGTGACGAATTTTTAGCCCGAGAGAGGCTGCAGGTTGAAAGCCCGGCGTGCGTGGCGGCCCCCTCATCCGACCCTTCGGGCCACCTTCTCCCCGCCGGGGAGAACGTGAGTTCGCGGCTGGCACGATCGTCCCCTCTCCCCTCGGGGAGAGGGCAGGGTGAGGGGGTATTCGCGGCGGTTTCTGTTGGCAAGTTGGGCCGCGTGATAGCACGCCTCTATGAGAATTGAACATCGCGCGGCAATTTCCCTCATCGAAAAATACGCTCTTCCTCCTATCCTATAGGACGGCAGCGCTTTGCTGGGCGAGGGAGGCTCCGAGCCGATCATGCGCATAGATTTTTCCAGCCAGGATTACCTTCGCAATCCGGCCGCCGAGATCGCGAAACTGAGAGCGGCGGGTCCTTTGATCGAAGTCCGATTTCCGATCGTCGGCAAGGTCTGGACAACGACGACGCAGGAACTCGCCGACCAGGTTCTGAAGGATAGCGAGACATTCAGATTGCGCCGTGAGGACGGCCGTGTCGCCGGTCTTCAATGGTGGATGCCGGGCATCGTGCGGACGCTCGCCAACAATATGCTGTCGCAGGATGAGCCCGATCATCAGAGATTGCGGGACATCGTGGACGAAGCCTTTCGCCGCCGCGCCGTTCTCGATCTCGAACCCGATATTTCCTTGATGGCGGAGGAGCTTTCCGAGGATCTGTTCGCGATGGGAACGCCGGCTGATCTCGTCGGCCGTTATGCGCGCAGGTTGCCGCTTTCGGTGATTTGCGAGCTGCTCGGATTGCCGCTTGCCGACAGGCCCAAATTCACCGCATGGGCCATGGGGTTCAGCCGCTTCAAGGGCGCACTCGGTTTTCTCAGCATGATTCCCAATGTGCTGGCGATGAAGCGCTATATGGAAAAGCAGCTCGATCTTGTGCGCACGAGCGGCGGCCATGGGCTCATCGCCGAACTCGTGCGGGTCGAGAAGGAGGGCGGCAAGATCAGCCGCGACGAGATGGTGGCGATGATGTTCCTGCTTTTGTTTGCGGGCCATGAGACCACCACACATCTGATCAGCGGCTCGGTTTTCGAACTCCTGAGAAAGCCGGATCTGCGCGACTGGCTGGAGGAAGACTGGAGCCGGGCGGCGCTCGCCGTGGAGGAATTCCTGCGATTCGTGACCCCCGTTCAGTTCACCAAACCGCGTATTGCGCGCAAGGACGTCACGCTCTGCGGCGTGAAGATCAGGAAGGGCGAGAAGGTCATGCCGATGCTTGCCGCCGTAAACCTCGACCCGGCTGCAAACGAGCGGCCGGAGACGCTCGACCTTGCGAGAAAGCCCAATCGGCACCTGGCCTTCGGCACGGGCATTCATTTCTGCCTCGGCCATCAGCTGGCGCGCATCGAGGCGAAATGCGCCCTGAAAGCCCTGTTCCAGCGCTGGCCGAAACTGGAGCTGGCGATCGATGAGTCCGAGGTGAGGTGGCGTGAGCGGCCGGGCTTGAGGGCGATTGAGCGGTTGCCTGTTAGAGCGTAGATCCGGTGGCTCCGGTCGGGATGTCGGGCTGCGGTGCCGGCCCCTCATCCGCCCTTCGGGCACCTTCTCCCCGCAGGCGGGGAGAAGGGGAATCGCAGCCTCCGTCGTCCCTGACGGTGATGACTCCACAGTCGCCGCTTGCTCGATCGTTCCCTCGCCCCGCTTGCGGGGAGAGGGTTAGGGTGAGGGGCAAAACTCTCAGCGCATGCGAAGCTAACGGTTCAGTCATCAGCTGCGAGAACGATGAATCGTGCGCGCGAGCGGCAAAAGACGCGCAAGACGCTCCGCCCAGGCGGCCTGTCCGCCCGGGTCGGCGATCAGGTCCTGGCGGATTTCCAGTTCCACATGGGGGAGGCCGCGCCGTTCGCCGTGCACCGGAATGCCGTAATCCGTTTCGTCGCTGATATGATAGGGCTCGTTGTCGCCGACCACGAGATCGGCTTCCTTCGACAAGAGCTCCAGAAGGATATGCCCAAACGAAGGGTCGTTGTGGTAGAGCACGCCGACATGCCAGGGGCGGGCGAAGCCCTTGAAGACGGGCGTGAAGGAATGCATGGCGACCAGAATAGTTTCGCGGTCTTCCTTCGCGCGACGGTCGAGCAAGTCTCGAATGCGCGCATGATAGGGGTCGAAAATCTCTGCACGGCGCATGGCCCTGGCGTCATCGGAAAGGCCGGTATTGCCGGGAATGACGGTCAGCTCGCTGATCTCAGGGATGGCGCTCGGCACCGACGGACTGCGATTGCAGTCGATGACGAGGCGCGAATAGATCTGCTCGACGAGAGAGGCGTCCAGCAGATCCGACAGCCTCCGGGATAGGCCCCCGGCGCCGATATCCCAGGCGATATGGCGATCGAATTCCGAAGGCGGCAGGCCGAGGTCGCCGAGAACCTGCGGCAGGCGCCGGCCGGCATGATCGCATGTCAGGAAGAAGGGCGACCGCCCATCTTCCAGTTGGACCACGACCGGATCGGGTTCATCCATGTCCAACAATCGCTTTGCGCGCCCGTCCATGCATTTTCTCCCTTTTGTGCGCTATGACTGCGCTATTACTTTCATTGTCCGAAACCGAGGCGCCGACCATGTCCGATCATGACCCTGAGACCCTCATTCGCGCCCGTGACCGCGGCCTTAGCCGCGCTCGGGACATTGTCCCGGCGCGCACGGCGCTCCTTGTCGTCGACGTACAGAACGCCACGTTCAATGCGGATCAGGAGAGGCTGCGGCCGGAATTCTTTGCGCAAGCACGGGATGTCGTCATTCCGAACCTGATGCGGCTGATTTCTGCAAGCCGCGCCGCCGGCGTCGAGGTGATCTACACCGTCATGGAAAACCTCACCCGCGACGGCCGTGACCGCAGCCTTGATTACAAGCTTTCGGACTTCTTCATCGCCAAAGGGTCCTGGGAGGCCCAGGTCATCGATGCGATCCGTCCAGGCGAGGACGAGATTGTGCTGCCCAAGACCTCGTCCAGCCTCTTCAACTCGACCAATCTCGATTATCTCCTGCGCAATATCGGCATCGAGGATCTCGTGGTGACCGGTTTTCTGACGGACCAGTGCATCGACCATACCGTGAAGGACGGCGCCGACCGGGGTTACTACGTCACCTGCCTCACGGATGGCTGCATGGCCAATACCCATGAGCGTCACGAAGCAGCACTCGCCTGCTTCCGCGGCTATTGCCGCCCGATGACCTGCGACGAATGGCTGGCGCTGCTTCATGCAGCAGCTCAGTAGCTTTCGGCGTAGCGAACGCAAAGCTCTTCCTCGCCAAGACGTTCGACCAGGGCAATCTCGGCCCTCTTGTGCCGCAGATAGGTGTCGAGATAGGTGGGGCCGAACCAGTCGCGCGCTTCAACGGTCGAGGCAAGGTAATCCAGCGCCTCCCCGAGGGAATGGGGCAGTTCGGGAATGCCCTCGGCGCGCCGTTCTTCCGGTGTCATCTTGGCGACATTGCGCGGAGCCGGCAGCGTCAAACTCTTGCGGATCCCGTCGACGCCGGCCCATACGATCGCGCCAAGAGCGAGATAGGGGCTCGCGGCGGCATCGGCCGGACGATACTCGACGTTGAACTGGCGCGCTGAGTCCAAGCCCGGCAGATCGAGCACCGGGCATACGCGCAGGCTCGCCTCGCGATCACGATCCGCCAGATAGGCCCAGGTCGGCGCCCAGCGGTTCGGCGTCAGGCGGATGTAGGATACCGGATTGGGCGCGGTGACGGCCGCAAGCGCGCGAACATGCTTCAGGACGCCTGCCATGAAGGCTTCAGCCGCCGGTGCAAAGCCGTACGGGCGGGCGGGGTCATGGGTCACGGGCATCCCGTCCTCCGCCCTGAGGCTCATATGGATATGGACGCCGTTGCCCGTTCCCTTCGGGTCGAGGATCGGCGAGAAGATGGCGCGATGGCCGAGCCGGTGCGCCGTGGCGCGGGCCAGTTCACGCACCTTGATGGCGTTATCGGCGGCGATAAGCCCGATTGCCGGCCCGATCGTCACCTCGTATTGCTTCACGCCGTATTCGGGCAGGAAGCTATCCGGCTCCAGCCCCGCCGTTCGCAGGGCCGCCATGAACACTTCGCCGAAAATTCCCTGCCGCCGCCAGGATTCAAGACTGTAGGGCGCGCCGGGATGGTCCTCGACTCCGGTATAGACGAACTCCTGCTCGAAGGCGGAAAACAGTTCCAGGCCGGCTGCCTCCTTGAGCGCGGCGAGCGCACGGCGCAGGAAATCACGGGGGCAGCACTCCCACGGCTCTCCTTCCGTCGTGCGGATATCTCCCAGGAACCAGTGCTCGGGTGCTGAGCCATCCTCGAAATCCACATACAGCTCGGTCGTCGGATCGGGGACGAGGATGAGGTCGCCGGTTGCGCCGAAGGGTGTGTCGACGATCGGCCCGAGCGCGGAGATCATCGTATTGGTCGGCACCCAGCCCACTCCGGTTTCCAGTCGGGAGGGCAGATCCTTGACGGGAAAACCCTTGCCTCGAACCCTGCCGGCTATCTCGCAGGTGCAGACGAGCGTGAGCGGTTCGCGGATCATGGGCGGGACTCCTCCGATGAAAGGTGGCTTCTCAGCGATTCCAGCCGCTCCATGCGCCGCTTGCTGTCATTCCAGCGTTCCGCGTGAAGGCGGGCGATCAGGGCTTCCGAGAGGGCGGAGAGGGCGGCAAAGCTTTCCCAGCTCGAAGGCACGCTGGTGCGCATGGAAAAGACATGGGCCGCGACCGCAGCGATGGGGGAGACCCAGCCATCGGTAAACAGCACCACCTGGGCGCCAGTGGCCGCCGCTTCGCGGGCAAAGCGCACGACATCGTCCTGGAACCGGCGGATGTCGAAGACAACAAGAATATCGCCTCGCCCAAGATCGAGCAGATGTTCGGCCCATGTGGCGGTCTGGCCGCTCACGAGTTCGGTGCGCGGCCTGAGCTCGCGCATGTGCAGATAGAGATGGACGGCAAGGCTGGAGGTGAAGCGGCCGCCGAGCAGCAGCACGCGGCGGCGGGGATCGGCGAGCAGGGACACGACCGCCTCGAACTCGCTGCGCGAAACATCCGCCATCGAGCTTTCGATGTTGCTGACGACGGCGCGCATATAGGTGGAGAGAAAGTCCCCTTCGGATGACGTCGTACCTGAGCCGGGAGGCGCCTTGGCAAGCGGCGTCTGAAGTCGCTGCTCCAGTTCATCGCGCAGCGCCCGCTGGAAGTCCGGGTAGTTCTGAAAGCCAAGCTTCGACACCAGGCGCAGGATGGTGGGTCCGCTGACCTTGGCGCGACTGGCGAACTGCGCCACCGTCTCAAGGCCTGCCACCGGATAGTTGGCGAGCAGGGTGAGCGCGGGGCGCTTCTCGGTGGGCGTAAGCCGGCCAAGACCGTTGCGGATGAGGGCCGCCACCGATCGGCTGGTATTGTCTTTCTCGTCCATTAATCCCCTCAGCGCTGCCAATATAAATGTTACAGCATTGACATAAACTGTGCACTATGGAAATTTCTATTACATAAGCAAGAACTGGGGAACGGGTTGTGCAATGAACACTCCCGGAATTTCGAGCCGACCTTCGGTTGGTCGAACTCGTGCGCCTTTGCATCGGTTCCTGCAGCCGGGCGCGATCGGCCGAAGGATTGCGAAATGAGCGGGTCGGCAGCATCCGAACCGCTGCTTGCCACGCGCGGCCTGACGAAATCCTTCCGCAACCTCGTGGCGCTGAGGGATCACGCGATCACCGTCCGCAAGGGGGAGATCGTCGGCGTGATCGGGCCGAACGGCTCCGGCAAAAGCACGTTTTTCAATCTCGTCAGCGGCTTTCTGAGGCCGGACAAGGGCGAGGTGTTTTTCGACGGCCAGTCGATCGCACACAGGCGCGCCGCGGACATCGTTCGTCTCGGCATCGCCCGCACCTTCCAAGGCACGCGACTGTTTCCGGCGCTGACGGTGGAGGAAAACGTGCGCGCGGCTGCGGAACTGCGCCACCGCACGACCATGTTCGACGCTCTTTTCGGCACGGGGCGGCGTCTCAGGGCGGAGGGTGACGTCGAGACCACCACCCGGGAGCTGCTTGCCCTCGTCGGTCTTCAGGAGCGCCGCGACCGTCGCGCCTGCGATCTTCCCTATGGTGACCAGCGCCGTCTCGAACTCGTGCGCGCCCTTGCCACACGTCCCCGCCTGCTGATGCTGGATGAGCCGGCAGCCGGCATGGATGCCTCCGAGACCCGCGCGCTCCTCAAGCTGATCGACGATATTCGCCGGCGCTACGATCTGGCCGTCATCGTCGTCGAGCACGACATGGACCTGATCATGAATCTCTGCGAGCGCATCCAGGTGCTGGCGCACGGGAGCCATATCTTCGAGGGAACGCCGGCGGAGGTGCAGGCCCATCCACGCGTCCGGGAGGTCTATCTCGGCCATGCCTGATCCCGTCGCGACGAATTCCGTTCCGAATGCCTCCGAAATTCTCATCGTCCGAAACCTCGGTGTCGATTACGGCGCGATCTCAGCGTTGCGCGGCGTGAACCTCAATGTCCGCAAGGGCGAGGTGGTCGCGCTGCTTGGCGCCAACGGCGCCGGCAAGAGCACAATGCTGCGCACGATTTCAGGCCTGGTGCGGCCGAGGACGGGCGAGATCCGTTTCCTCGGCGAGCGCATCGACGGCATGCAGTCGAACCGTATCGCGCGGCTCGGGCTTGCGCATGCGCCGGAAGGCCGACGGCTGTTCGGGTCGCTGACCGTAGCCGAAAACCTGAGGCTCGGTGCCTCATCGCGCCTCGACCGAAGCGGCATCGAGGCCGATCGGGAACGGCTTTACGCGCTCTTTCCGGTCCTGAGAGAACGCACAAGGCAACAGGCGGGCACGCTTTCGGGAGGCGAACAGCAGATGGTGGCGCTCGCGCGCGCCCTGATGGCCCGTCCGAACCTCCTGCTTCTCGACGAGCCTTCGCTCGGCATTGCTCCGATCGTCGTGCAACAGATCTTCGCAAGCCTCGCCGAGTTGAAGCAGGCCGGCAATACCATGCTGCTGGTCGAGCAGAACATGTCCGTCGCGCTCAATCTTGCCGACCGTGCCTATGTGCTCAGGACCGGAGAGGTCAGTCTGGAAGGTGACGCCAGGGATCTGAAGTCGAATTACGAAGAGGTCGCCGCAGCCTATCTCGGAGCGCGCCGATGAATTTCGAGCTCTATGTGGTCCAGCAGGTCATCAATGCCGTGAGCCTCGGCAGTCTCTATGCGCTGGTCGCTATCGGCCTTTCCATGGTGTTCGGCATCCTGCGCATGACCAACTTCGCTCATGGCGACATGATGATGGTCGGCGCCTTCGCGGTTCTTGTCCTCGGGGCTGCCGGCGCGCCCTTCTGGCTGGCGGCGGTGGGCGGGATCGTCTTTGCGGCCCTTGCCGGCATAATCGTCGAGCGGATCGCCTATCGGCCGGTGCGCGGCGCGCCTGACGTGACGCTGCTGCTCACCAGCCTCGGCGTTACCTATATCCTGGAAAATCTCGGCATCCTGCTCTTCACCAGTTCGCCACGCAATTTTCCCATTCCCGACTTCATGAACACGGCGATCCAGTTCATGGACGGGCAGATCACCTTTACCGCCATCAACGTCATGACCATCGTGCTGACGGCGGTATCGCTTGCCCTTCTCGGCTGGTTCGTGACGCGCACGGACGCCGGCCTCGGGATGCGCGCCGCGGCGGAGGATCTGGGAGCCGCCCGGCTTGTCGGCCTCGATGTCAACCGGCTGATCATAACCGCCTTTGCGATCGCCTCCGCCTTTGCGGGGCTTGCCGGCGTGCTGTGGGCGGCGCAAGCCGGCATCGTCGAGCCGCATATGGGCTTCACGCCGCTGCTGAAGGCCTTCGTCGCGGCTATTATCGGCGGCTTCGGCTCGATTGCGGGCGCGCTCGTCGGCGGCTACGTGCTCGGCGCGCTGGAAGTGCTGATCGTCGCCTTCCTCCCGTCGGCGGTCTCGCCCTATCGCGATGCGATCGTCTTTGCCTTCCTCATCGCCTTTCTGCTCTTCCGTCCGAACGGACTGCTCAATCGCACGCAGGAGGTCAAGCTGTGAGCCGACCCGCCCTCCTGATTCGCTTTGCCGTCCTGCTCGCCGCTATTGCAGCGATTACGCTTGCCGTTCCGCATCTTCTGAACGACTATCTTGTTCGCGTGCTGATCGTCATGTGCATCAACGCGATCCTGGTGACGTCAATGGGCGTGGGCAACGGCTTCACAGGCGTTTTTTCCCTCGGTCACGTCGGCTTCGTAGCCGCCGGCGCCTATGTTTCGGGCATTCTGTCCCTGCCGGTCTCCGCCAAGCACGCCTACCTCTCCGACCTGCCGCAGTGGCTCGGCAGTTTCAGTCTTCCGTTCCTGCCGGCGACCATCATCGCGGGTCTGATCTGCGCAGTCCTTGGCTTCGTCGTCGGGGCGCCGCTGATGCGGCTTTCGGGCTATTTCGTTTCGGTCGCGACGCTCGGCTTCCTGATCATCGTCAATGTCATTCTCATCAATGCGGTCGACTATACGCGCGGTGCGCGCACCTTCACGGGCGTGCCGCTGGACACCACGCTTCCCTGGGCGGTCGGCTGGCTCGTCGTGACGCTCTTCGTGCTTGCCCGCGTCGTCTATTCGCCCTATGGCCGGCGCTATCGGGCTGTGCGGGAAGACACGATCGCCGCGCAGGCCATCGGCATTTCCGTGCTGCCGACGAGGCTTTCGGCGTTCATGCTGGGCGCCTTCTTCGCCGGTGTCGGCGGCTCGCTCTATGGCCACTATCTGGGCTCGTTTTCGCCCGCCAGCTTCTACATGGCCTATACGTTCGCACTCATCAGCATGCTCGTCATCGGCGGCATGCAGAGCATCACCGGCGCCATCACCGGCGTGATCGTCGTCACGCTGGCAAGCGAGGTGCTGCGCAACCTGGAGCGAGGCCTCGATTTCGGCGCCATCGCCATCCCGCCCCTTTACGGGGCCAGCCAGATCGTCCTCGGCATCATCTTCATCCTTGTGATGATTTTCCGCCCGAGCGGTATCGTGGGCGATCGGGAACTGACGCTCGGGCTCTTCATGCCAACAAGATACAAACAGCCAGAGGAGAAACGACGATGAAAGGGACTGGATATTTCAGGCGCGACGTCTTGCTCGCTGCCGCTTTCGGGCTTGCCGCCTTGGCCGGCGCCACCACCACGGCATCGGCCGACAGTATCAAGATCGGCGCGCCGTTCAACGTGACCGGCGGGCTGTCCTCGCTGGACGCACCGGCGCTCAACGGCGCGAAGCTGAAGGCCAAGGAGATCAACGATGCCGGCGGGATCAACGGCAAGACGATCGAGCTCGTCATCTATGATACCAAGACCGACCCGACCGTGATTGCGAGTGTGGCCAGCCAGCTACTCAATTCCGACAAGGTGCCGGTCGCGATGGGCTTCACCGATTCCGACTCGGCACTTGCGCTGGGTCCAATCTTCGAGACGGCGGGCGTGCCCTTCGTGACCCCCGGCGCGACCTCGCCCAAGCTTCCCGAGCAGGTCGGCAAGAACATGTTTCTTGCCTGCTTCGGCGACAATGTGCAGGCGGCCGCCGGAGCGGAATTCGTGCTGAGCAAGCTCAGCGGCAAGAACGTTTATCTGCTGCGCGACAACTCGGCGGAATATACGACCCTGCTTGCGAAATATTTCGATGAGGCGCTGACCAATGGCGGCGGCAAGATCATCGCCCGGGACGACTACAAATCGGGCGACACGTCCTTTACCGCGCAGATCACCAAGCTGAAGGCGCTGTCGCAAAAGCCGGACGTACTCTTCGTCTCGGCGATGCCCGACGACATCGGACTGATCGTCAAGCAGATGCGGCAGGCGGGCGTCACCCAGCCGATCGTGGGCGGCGACGGCTATGATACGCCGCTGCTCCTGAGCGTCGGCGGGAAGGCCGCCAACGACGTCTACTACACGACGCATGCCTATATGGCCACGAGCGGCTCGACGCCCGCGATCGAGAAGTTCTACGCCGACTACAAGGCTGCCTACGGGACCGAACCGGAGAACGCTTTCGCAGCGCTAGGCTACGATACCGTCGGTTTGATCGCGGACGCCATCAAGCGTGCCGGCTCCGACGATCCGGCAAAGATCCGCGACGCCCTTGCCGCGACGAAGGATTATGCGGGTATCACCGGCTCGATCACCTATCCGGCCGACGTCCGCGTGCCGCAGAAGACCGTGACCATCCTCGGCGTCAAGGACGACAAGCTGTCGCTTGCCGCAGAGGTGACGCCAAACTGGATTCCGGCGCCTTAGAGCCCGCGCAAAGAGCTGGTGGGCGCGAACTTCGGTCTCGTGCCCGCCGAAAATCCTTTCAACTCGCGGGCGGCGGAAAATGACGATCACAGCTGACGAAACGACGGAAACCACTGATCCCGTCGGGGAGCTGATGGCTACCCTGCGGGAAATGGACATCGAATATCTGCGCTTCGAACTGCCTGACATGCACGGCGTTTCGCGGTCAAAGACAGTACCGATCGACAAGGTCGAAGCCTATGCCAGGCACGGTCTGAACCTTTATGGCGGTGTGCTCGGGCTCGACACCTCCTCCAACGTGGTGCCGGCAAGCGGGCTGCACAAGGAAGTCAACTTCGCCGACCAGTCACTGTTTCCGGATCCGGATTCGCTGCGTGTCATTCCCTGGCTGGAGAAGACGGCGAGCGTGGTATGTCTCGGCTATTGGGAAGACGGCACGCCGCAGCGCGCCGCTCCGCGCTGGGTGCTTGCCGAGCTGATCCGGAAAGCCAACGCGCTCGGCTACGATGTCATGATGGGGCACGAATACGAGTATTACCTGCTTTCCGCAGAAACCCGGCGGCCCCTTTTTGACGGCATTCACATTTTCCATACGGTGCGCAATCAATACGCCCCCTTTCTCGACCAGCTCGTGCCGACGCTGAGGGCCTACGGGATCGACATCATCACCCATAATGCCGAATATGCCGGCTCTCAGTTCGAGACCAATTACGGGCCGGGAATGAACATGGGATCGGTCGACAAGGCCTTCGCCTTCAAGAACGGGATGAAGGAACTCGCCCATCGCAACGGCCTGATCGCGAGCTTCATGGCCAAACCCTTCGCAGGCCAGTCCGGAAGCGGCTGCCATCTGCACATAAGCCTCTGGAACCGCAAGACGGGCACGAACGCATTTCTCGATGCCGCAGCACCAGATGGGCTTTCAGGCGTCGCTCACTCCTTCATCGAGGGCGTGCTCAGCCATGCTCCGGCCCTGATGCCGCTCGCCAATCCGACACCCAACTGCTACCACCGGGTGAAGCCCTATACTTTCGCGCCGTCCAACATCAGCTGGGGGTTCCAGGATCGCTCGGCGATGGTGCGGGTCAAGGCGACCCGCGATGACCGCACCCACATCGAGATGCGCTGCGGCTCGGCCTCGAGCAATCCCTATCTGCTTGCCTCCGCCGTGCTTGCGGCCGGGCTGCTGGGTCTGGAGCGGGACGCCAAGCTGCGCGACCAGTCCCGGGAAACGACGAGCGAGGACAATCCGGCTCTCGCAAAGTTTCCGCAGACGCTCGATGCAGCACTCGACGCGCTTGATCGCGACGAGGCATTCAAGGGGGCGCTCGGAGCCGATTTCGTGCACGTCTTCAACGCGGTGAAACGCTTCGAGCTCGGCCGCTTCCACAGCCATGTCACGGATTGGGAACTCAACGAATACCTCGAACTCTACTAAGACATTCACGGAAGCTCAGAAGGACAAATCATGATGGCCGCATTCGATCCCCTGCGCCTCAAGCGCGACAAGGCGCTGGACCCGGCAGTCACCGCAATCCTGATCGTGGATGCGCAACAGGGTGAAGTCTCCGAGAAGCAGCGGGTCGAGCATCCCGACTATTGGAACGCGGTCCACGAGCGCGCACTGCCGGCCATGAAGCGGCTGATCGACGGAGCACGGGCCCGAGGCTGCGAGATCATCTATACCGTGATCGAGGCCCTGACGAAGGACGGGCGTGACCGTTCGCTCGACCACAAGCTCTCGGGCATTCTTTTTGCACGCGGCTCCGAAGAGGCGAAGGTGATACCGATGGTCGCGCCCGCGGCTGATGACATCGTTCTGCCGAAGACCTCGTCCGGGGTCTTCAACTCGACCAATATCGACTACGTGCTGCGCAATCTCGGCGTGGAGAATGTCATCGTGGCCGGCTTTCTTACCGACCAGTGCGTCGACATGGCGGTACGCGACGGCGCGGACCGCGGCTTCTACATGGTCTGCGCGGCCGATGCCTGCGCGACCTATTCGGCGGATCGGCACGAGACGGCGCTCAAGGCTTTCGGCGGCTATTGCCGCGTGCAGACGGTCGATGAAGCGCTGGCCTCGATCGTCCGGCCAGGCTGATGAATCATCGGCAATTTCTGCTGCATTGCGGCGTATTGCCTCTTGATAATGTTGCGCCGCAATGCCATCTCCCGGGTGCAAGCGGTTCATCTCCTCCCGAACCGCTTTGCCCGACTGGCAACGCCTCCTCCTCTCAGTTGTCAGTCACCCTCAGAGCCCGGTGCACCTCCTCCCGCACCGGGCTTTTTACGGTCTGGTTTCGCTGGCCCATCTTAGTGCGATAGGGTCAAGAGGTGCCCCCGGACCGCCCAGGCAGGGGCTCGCAAACCCACGAGGACCATCATCGCCATCGCGGCCAAGATAGGCTGCCGTCGCCGTGTCTCGAAGACGATCGCGACCTGTATAATCGGACCACGGCGGCTTAGGGGCCTGGAGCGGCGTTGCTTCAGCCATCCGTGGAAATGGTCATTGACTTCCACTGGTCGATCTCTTCCTGAAGTCGGCGAATCCTGTCCGAGACGAGCGAGAGGGCATCGCTGCCGAGGAGGAGCTGTGGCGGAGGATCATCGGAATCAACCAGCTTCAGCACGGCAGCCGCCAATTTGTCGGGGTCGCCAAGCTGCTTGCCGCTCTTGGCCTGCCTTGCCTGGCGGATCGGATCAAACAGAGCGTCGTAGTCGCTGATCGAGCGTTCGGTCCTGACCATCGAGCGCCCGGCCCAGTCCGTCCTGAAGGAACCGGGGCAGACCGCGGTGACGTGGACGCCGAACGGTGTCATCTCCGAACGCATGACCTCCGATATAGCCTGTAACGCGAACTTGCTGCCGCAGTAGTACGCGATGCCCGGCATCGTGATCATTCCGCCCATGGAGGTGACGTTGACGATAAAACCGCGACGTCTCTCCCGGAAGTACGGAAGGAAGGCTTTGGCGACGGCGACAGCGCCGAAGACGTTTACGTCAAACTGGCGTCGCATCTCTTCCAGCGCGGATTCCTCAAGAATGCCCTCGTGCCCGTAGCCGGCGTTGTTGACCAGGACGTCGACCGGACCATGCTCTTCCTCGACCTGTCGAATGACGTCAGGAATACGGTCAAACTCCGTGACGTCGCACAGGACGGAATGTACTCGCGGCAGGGATTCGGCCAGAGCTGAGCAAGACACTTCCGATCGGACGGCGCCGACGACTTTGTGACCCTGCCGGTCGGCCGCTTTGGCGATTGCAAGACCAAAGCCGGAATTCGCGCCTGTGATGAAAAAGGTCTTGTGAGACATTGTGTGTTCGTTTCTCTGCTTGATTGATCGATGTCTTTGCCAGATAATCTGATCGCTCGCAGCCATCGATCTCAAAATCTATGAATGTTTTGCCAAATCCTATGAAGTCGACAGCCGAACGGCGTGCCCCCGCGGAAATCGTGGAACTGGCTGGGCTGCTGGCCCCGAGGCAGGGCTACAACTCCACGGGCCTCGACGGCGTCCGCATACTACGGACGGAGGCCGTCCTTCATGATGTCCCCGTTCTCTACAAGCCGGGTGCCGTCTTCGTCTTGCAGGGAAGCAAACGCGGCATTCTCGACGGTGGAGTCTTCCTCTACGACGAGGAGCACTATCTTGCCGTTTCGGTGCCCGTTCCTTTCCGGATGGAATCCGTCGCCAGTCCGGAGAAACCTCTGCTTGCGGTCTATGTCGACTTCGACATGGGGTTGGCCGCCGAGATCGCCGCGGAGGTCGAGAGACGATGTCCCGAACTTGCGGCGAGCAAGGTGAAAAGTCTCGTGTCCAGCAAAACAGATCCCGAGATCGAGGACGTGGTGCTCCGTCTGCTGCG
The DNA here is from genome assembly GCF_041357635.1 of Sinorhizobium sp. CB7. Classification (NCBI taxonomy): domain Bacteria; kingdom Pseudomonadati; phylum Pseudomonadota; class Alphaproteobacteria; order Hyphomicrobiales; family Rhizobiaceae; genus Sinorhizobium; species Sinorhizobium sp. CB7. The sequence continues at coordinate 16,146 of NZ_JAULLL010000021.1, read as the reverse complement.
AACCCTTCGCAGTCCTGTCGAGACTGCAATCCTTGGGCCAAATATCCTGCGGGAGCTGCATTACCGGGTCATGGTCGGCCCGCAGGGCGGCGCGATGATTGCGGCGTTGCAGCAGAAGGGTACCTCGGGCAGAATCCTGCAAAGCCTCGCCAGACTGCGGGAAGCGTATAGCTCCGAGATTTCGATCGCGGACCTGGCTTGCGAGGCGGGCATGAGCGTGCCGTCGTACCACGCTCACTTCAAGGCGCTGACGGGAAGCAGCCCGATGCAGTACGTGAAATCCATGCGGCTCCACGAGGCTCGGCTGATGATAGCGCGCCAGGACAAGACAATCGCGGAGGTGGCGACCGCCGTGGGCTATGTCAGCCCGGCGCAATTCAGCCGCGATTTCCGACGGCACTTCCGGCGCACCGCGTCCGCTGAGGCAAAATGGGTGCGACAGCATCTCGGAGAGCTCGCCGGTTTATCTTATCAGCAGTGACCGCGTTTGGCGGATATTCGCATATTTGGCGCATAGCCGACTTACGTCCTTTCCGTGCCGCCTCTTGCAAGATAGGGACGCCTGCCGACCTTCCTGGCGCCGTGACTTGAACAGGCCGGTCCGGCCTCTAGCTTCAGCTTGAGTCAATGCTAAAACCCGCCGACCGGAGACGTTCCCAATGCGCATCGAAACGGCTTTTCTGTTCGATCTCGACGGCACCCTCGTCGACAGTGTCTATCAGCACGTGCTGGCCTGGAAGGAAGCGCTCGATGCGGAAGGCATTGACCTGTCGGTCTGGCGCATCCATCGCAAGATCGGCATGAGCGGCGGCCTGTTCACCAACCAGTTGCTCAGGGAAACCGGATTGGAGATCAGCGAGGAGCGGATCGAGCGCCTGCGGCAGGCTCACACCGCAGCATATCGCAGGCTCGGAGCGCAGATCCGTCCGCTGCCAGGCGCGCGGGAGCTTTTCGCGTGGCTCGCCGATGCGGCGATCCCGTTTGCAATCGCTACGAGCGGGCGCATGGAGACGGCCTCGGTGAACATCGCCGCACTCGGCGTCGATCCTCAGAAGGTGCCTGTTATTACCCGCGATCAGGTCAAATATGCCAAGCCGGACCCCGACCTCTTCCTGGCGGCCGCGCATACGCTCGGCGTCCCCATTGACAGGGCGGTCGTTGTCGGCGACAGCATATGGGACATGCTTGCCGCCACCCGCTGCCGGGCGTTGGGTGTCGGACTCCTCAGCGGAGGATACGGGCAGGAGGAACTGAGGCATGCCGGGGCGATCCGTGTCTACGAGGATCCCGCGGACCTGCTCGTTCACATCGACGAGGTCGGAGGCAGACGTTAGGTGCAAGGGCACAAGGTCGATCAATACAGGGCTGCCGCGGGTGCCTCATCCCGATTTTCCTTTCCTCCGGCCGAGAACCGTTCTCTCGCACTTGGCGAAATTCACGCCCGGCCCTTCGTTCCGCTTTCTTCGCCGCGCGTCATTCTGCAGCTCTCCTTCCTGATGGAAGCCGGACAGACGAGCCATCATGAAGTGATCGAGGAGATGGCGCGATCACAGGGTGTCACCGTTCCCGACCGGGATGCCCGGCACTGCGCGATCCCTTGGGGCAACGGGACGGTCAGATGGGAGAAGCATACGGAATTTTCCACATGGTTCTGGGACGGACCGGCGACGGAGGCATTCGGCGATCCGGTTCCCGTTCATCCCTTCGGCGGCGGTTTCCACCCGCCCGGACACCTGATCTCCGGCGCGCGTCTCGAAATACGGCCAGACGGGCCGCAGACACAGCGGGCCTTTGCATTGTTCGACAAGGCAAGCCTCTGTCATAGCATGATCTGGGACGGAACGGCCGAGGTTGCGACGGATTTTCGCCAGGACGGCGACGGCCTGACGCGGATGCTGCTGATCGACCGTGGCCTCAGCGATCTCGGCAGAGGCGCGGTCGTGCAATGCCTGCTTGACATCGAGACCTATCGCACGCTCGCGATGCTCGCACTTCCGCTTGCCCAGGCTCTCTCCCCGGAAATCAGGCGGATCGAAGAAAGTCTCGGCACCGTCACACAGCGAATGAAGGCACTGGTGAGCGACACCGCCGACGACACGCTCACGGAAATCACCAGGCTCGCGGCCGAGCTCGAGGCGAATGCCGCCCTGTCGCTCTACCGCTTCGGAGCCAGCAAGGCCTATGATTCGATTGTCGGCGAACGGATCGCGTCGCTCAACGAACGACCGATCGGAAACGAGACGCTCGGGACGTTCCTCGAAAGACGGCTTGCTCCCGCCATGCGCACCTGCACCTCCGTCGAGGAGCGGCAGGAAAATCTCTCCCGCAGGCTGTCGCGGACGACAGAGCTTTTGAGAAGCTGGGTCGATGTCGGTCTGGCGCGCCAGAACACAGCGCTGCTGGCGTCCATGGACAGGCGCGCGAAACTGCAGCTTCGACTGCAGCAGACGGTCGAAAGCCTCTCGGTCGCGGCAATCTCCTATTATATCATCGGCTTGCTCGGCTATGCCGCCAAGGGCCTCGATCACAGCTTTGCCGAACCGGTCTCGACCGTCGTGATAGGGGTGGCCGTGCCTGTTGTCGTGGTTTGCGTGTGGTTGTTTGTTCGACGCGTTCGCCGGCGGCATTCGGATGAGTAGGGGTGAGCTTGCGGGTTGTCCGTGTTGATGCGCGGGATGGCCGGCGCGATGTAAGGGAAGGGGCTTTTACAGGACAAACCCGTCATGCCTCCTCTCGATGGTCGTTGTCTGGCGCAGGCGCCTCCCCAACTTCCCTCTTCCCTGTGCTTGTCACAGGGATCCAGCCGCCGTGCGTCTGCACGGCGAGGGACTCTTTCATACCGATTGCCTGAAGCCCCATCGTCCGTCCCGCTTCAATCAAGAGGGTTACATCTACCTCCTCGTCTCGAAAAAGTGAGTCATTCGCGCCGTGGACACGGCGCGGCTGGATCCCTGTGACGAGCACAGGGATGAGGAGGGAGGGGAGCCTTCCGCCCCAGACAACTGGCTTCGAAATGCGGGCTGTCAGGAAATACGGGCGGCTGGACCTTCGATCAACCCAGATATCTTTCCGTCAGCCGAGCCCACATGGCGGCGCCGGCCGTCAGGCTTTCGTCTGCGAAGTCGTATTTGGCGCTGTGGAGGATTGCCGAATTCAGGCCGTTGCCGAGGCGCAGGAAGCTGCCGGGCTTGTGCTCCAGGAAGTAGGCGAAGTCCTCGCTGCCGGGGATCAGCGGGCAGGTGGAGACCTTCTCGGCGCCGACGAGTTCCTCGGCGATGCTGCGGGCGAATTCGGTTTCCTTTTCGGAATTGACGACGACGGGATAGCCGTGGACATAGTCGATTTCGACGCTCGCGCCGTAGCCCTCCACGACCGAGCCCGTCAGCTTTCGGATACGCGTCTCCAGAAGCTCGCGCACCTTCGGCTCGAACGAGCGGACGCTGAGCAGCAGCTTCGCGGTTTCGGGAATGACGTTCGCTGCTTCGCCGGCGTGAATGGCGCCGACCGTCACCACCGCCGTCTGCGTCGGGTCGATGCTGCGCGAGACGATCGATTGCAGGGCGACAACGAGATTGCAGGCAACCACGATTGGATCGACCGTCAGATGCGGCCGTGAAGCATGGCCGCCTTTGCCCTTGATCGTGATTTCGACCGTGTCGGATGCCGCCATCAGCGGCCCCGAGCGCATGAGCCATGTACCCTCGGGGGCGCCCGGATGATTGTGCAAGCCGAAGATCGCGTCGATCGGGAAACGCTCGAAGAGGCCGTCGGCGATCATCGCCTGGGCGCCACTTTCTACACCTGCCTCTTCGGCGGGCTGGAAGATCAGATTGACGGTGCCGCTGAAGCGCCGCGTGCGGGCGAGATATTCGGCAGCACCGAGCAGCATCGTCGTGTGCCCGTCATGGCCGCAGGCGTGCATCTTGCCGGGTGACCGGCTGGCATAGGGCAGGCCGGTCTGTTCCGCGATCGGAAGAGCGTCCATGTCGGCGCGGATGGCGATGCTCCTGGTTCCGGCACCGACCTTGAGGCGGGCAACGATCCCGTGGCCGCCGATATTGCGGAATACCTCATAGCCCCAAGCTTCCAGCTTTTCGGCCACGAAGCGCGCGGTCTCGGCCTCCTCGAAGGACAGTTCCGGATTGGCGTGAAGATGCCGCCGTATGCCGACGAGCTCGGCCTTGTTCGCTTCGAAATCTGTCAGACGGGCAAAATCGTTGTCGAGGGGCATGGTAGTTCAATCTTTCGCATGGGAGGACAGCGCCTGCATGGGCAGGCACCCGCCGTCACTCTAAGAAATCATCGGAATGGCCGTCGCGCTAGATGACGCGCGACAGGAAACTTCTGGTGCGTTGACGCTGCGGATTGGCGAGCACATCTTCGGGCTTTCCCTGCTCGACCACCTTGCCGCCGTCCATGAAGACGACGCGGTCGGCCGCCTCGCGGGCGAAGCCTATCTCGTGCGTGACGACGATCATCGTCAGTCCCTGGCTGGCGAGATCGCGCATCGTGGCAAGCACCTCGCCGACGAGTTCCGGATCGAGCGCGGAGGTCGGCTCGTCGAACAGCATCAGCTTCGGTTTGATCGCCAGTGCACGGGCAATGGCGACGCGCTGCTGCTGACCGCCGGAAAGCTGGCGCGGGTAGCTGTCGGCCTTCTCCGAGAGGCCGACGCGTTCGAGCAGCATCAGGGCGTTTTCGGTTGCGGCCTTGCGGCTTTCGCCATGGATGCCGACAGGCGCCTCGATGATGTTCTGCAGCGCCGTCATGTGCGGATAGAGATTGAACTGCTGGAAGACCATGCCGATCTTTCGCCGCTGCAGAGCAATGGCATGGTTCGACAGCTTCTCCAGCCGGCCTTTGTGAAAGCGATAGCCGATCTGTTCGCCGTCCACCTCGATCGAACCCCGATTGATGGATTCCAGATGATTGATGCAGCGCAGGAAGGTCGATTTTCCCGAGCCGGAGGGCCCGAGGATGACCACGACTTCACCCGGGGCGACATCGAGGTCGATGCCTTTCAGCACTTCGAGGTGCTCGAAAGACTTGTGCACGTTTCTGGCCCGCACCAGCGGGGAGACGTCAGCGATCGCGTTCAATGGCTTGCCTCCTGTGCCGCGACCGGAGCCGGCGTCGCCGTGCCGGTCGCGAGGGTTTCTTTCGCTGGCTTGGGGGCGCCCAGCCGGCGGTCACCGCGGCTGTAATAGCGTTCAATGTAGCTCTGGCCGACATTGAGGACAGAGGTGATGAGAAGATACCAGATCACCGCGACAAGCAGCATCGGTATGACTTCGAAGGTGCGGTTGTAGATCGACTGGACGGAATAGAGCAGGTCCGCCATGGCGATCACGCTGACGAGCGACGTCGCCTTGATCATGCTGATCAGCTGGTTGCCGGTCGGCGGCACGATCGAGCGCATGGCCTGGGGAATGATGATGCGGCGTAGTGCCCGGGCCCGGGTCATCCCGAAGGCTTCCGCGGTCTCCGCCTGACCTCTATCGACGGAAAGCAGGCCGCCGCGGATGATCTCCGCCATATAGGCCGACTCGTTGAGCGCCAGGCCGGCGATCGCGGCCGTCATCGGGCTGATGACCGAGTTGGTGTCCCAGCTGACGAAAGTCGGTCCGAAGGGGATGCCGATCGATATCTCCGGGAAGAGGGTCGAGAGATTGTACCAGAAGATCAGCTGCACGAGCAGCGGCGTGCCGCGGAAAAACCAGATGAAGAGGCCCGACAAGGAGCGCGCCAGACCGTCCTTCGACATTCTGGCGATGGCAAGCAGCAGGCCGAGCGCGATGCCGATTATCATCGCGATGACGGTCAAGCCGAGGGAGACGTAAAGGCCGCTGATGACGGTCGGATCGAAGAAATATTGCGCAACGACCGGCCAGCCGAAGTTTTCGTTGTGAGCGACGATCCAGGCGAACCAGGCGGCGATCAAGAGTGTAATCGTCCAAGCCGAGAGGCGACCGGCCGGGAACGGCTTATGCGCGTTCACAACGTCGCGCGGGTCCGCACCGCGGGATGGCGGTGCGTTTCTGATAGCTTCCGTGCTCATTTCGGCAACGTCCCGCCGAGATTGATGCCCGGCTCCTTGAGCATGTTGTTCTCAAGACCCCACTTCTTCATGATCGTGGCGTAGGTGCCGTTTTCCATCAGAAGCTTCATGGCGTCGCTGAGGACCGGTCCGAGAGGCGAACCCTTCGGTACGACGGCGCCCTGATAGAGATTTTCGAAACCGTTCTTCTGGCCGACGCCGGTCAATTCCAGCTGGCCGTTCGCCTGGGATACGAAATAGGTGAGCGGCGCCTGCGAGGAGAAGAAGGCATCCGACCGCTTGGAGCGGACCGCGAGGATCGAGCTCGGCTGGTCGGTGAAGGACTGCACTTCGACCGCATCCTTGCCGTCGGTCTTGCACTTTTCAGCCTGCACCTTGATGACCTTCTCTGCCGAGCCGCCGGCCATGACGGCGATACGCTGGCCGCAGGCCGTGTCGAGCGAGGTGATTCCCTTGGGGTTGCCCTTCTGAACGGCGAAGACGACGTATTCCTGAACCCAGTCGACGAAGTCGTTCGCCTCTTCGCGGCTCTTGAAATCGCCGACCGGACCGAAGGCAAACTGATAGCGGCCGGAATTGATGCCGGCGAGCAGGGCGGGCAGGCCGCCGACCGTCTCGTGCTCGATCTTCACGCCAAGAACCTGGCTGAGCGCGTCGGTCAGATCGGCGCTTGCGCCGGTCATCTCCGTACCGGTAACGATCTCATAGGGCGGGAAGGAGCCGTTGTTGACGGAGATCATCTTGCCGGCTGTCTTGATCTCCTCCGGCAGCTTGGCGCGCAGCTCCTCGTTCACGGACAGCTTCGGAAGGCCCGCATCCTGCGCGATGGCGGCGCTCGTCATCAGCATGCTTGCGAGTGCGAGGCAGGCGATTTTCTGTGATAGCATGTCTAGTTCCCTTTTTTGGTTTGATTGATTGGGTCAGAGGTTCAGATAACGATCAAATCCGGCTGCCGTCCGTATCAAAGGCAAAGAGCTCCTCCGGCGTCAGCAGCCGTGGAAGAATGCCCTGCTCGTGCAGTTCGAGGGCGAAATCGCCGATCATCGTCCGGTTGGCCTCGAAGCCGCTTGCGTCCCAGCCCGTCGGAAGATCGGCAGCCTTCAAAAGCTCGTCGAGCATCCAGGGGGTTGTATCGGCATACTTACGGCGCTTGGCCAGCCAGACACGCTGGGATTCGTCGATCAGGGAGCTTAACTCCGCGATGACCCAGGGGTTCCGCTCGACGATCTCGGCCTTCAATCCGATCAGATGCATGCCGGGGACATAACCGACGGCTTCGAAATATCGACGCTCGGCGCTGCGGAAATCGGACAAAACCTGGCGGAAGGGCGAGTTTTTCTCGAAATAGCCGTCCGGCATGAACGGCGTGAAGATTGCGTCGAGCTCGCCTTCCTTCAGAAGGTCCACCATCGGCCGCTCGCCGGGAGCGGCCTCGATCCGTCCGGGGCGGCCGAAGCCGTCGAGACGATCGGTGATCGGGTGCGCCGAAGTCAGCCGGCCGGCATACCACATGGCGTCCTCGACGCCGACGCCCTCATGGCGAAGTGCGGCTCTCGTCCAGGTGTTGCCGGAATCGCGCCAGCCGGTCACGCCGATGCGTTTGCCCGCCAGATGCTTCAGCTCCGTGATGGAGCTGTTCCTCATGGTGATGACGCAGCGGTGACGAAAGCCGCGCATGATGAAATTCGGAATGCCGACGACGCTCTCGTCGCCATCGATGCGAAGCTGGGTGTAGCGGCTGAAAGACATTTCCGCCGCGTCATAGGCATCGCTCTTGCCGACATGGGAAATCAGTGTGCCGACCCGGTCGACCTTGATGTCGAGCCTCGGGGAGGACACGTCGCCGAGCACCAGCGGCGTCATGTAATCCCAATCGCGAAGGGCAAGGCGAAGTGTCAGGGGCATCGGCATTTCACTTTCAGAAGAAGTCTTGTTTTCGATCTGGATAAATGTTCAATTTGGTTCGATCAAATGTTATTATGTTATTGAACATTAAAATGTGGCGTGGAAATGAGCGAAACCAGAGACGCAAAGTGGTTTGCTGAAAAAATAAGCGACAAGACCATTCGTGGAATTGCCTTGGAAACCAGCGCCTTGATCCGCGCCGGCGCTCTGCCCGTCGGCACCAAGCTGCCGCCGATCCGGGACCTCGCCTTTGCGCTGGGGATCAGCCCGGCGACGCTCTCTGAGGCCTGGAGCGAGTTGCGTCGCCAGAAGATCATCAGCGGGCGAGGGCGCAACGGCACCTGGGTCAGCGGCGACCGGTTCGTCGCCAAGCCGGAGCGACTGGCGAGCTCGGGGCATTACGGGGAGGGCGTGCTCGATCTCACCCGCGCGGTACCTGACGTCAGCCTGCTGCCGAAGCTTGCGACGGCGATGGCCTATGGCGCGTCCGCGGAGAACCTCAACAGCTACGAGCGAAGCCGCATTCTGCCGGAACTGGAAGCTGCCGCAAGGCAGAGCTGGCCATGCGAGCCGGAGGCGTTTCTCGCCACGAATGGCGGCTATAACGCGGTCTACACGCTCATGCATGCGCTGGTCATGCCGGGAGCGTCGGTCGCAATCGAGGATCCGACGGGCATGCGGCTGCTCGATATTCTCGAAGATCGCGGCGTGCGCATCCTTCCCGTCCAATGCGATGCCGAGGGGCCATTGCCCGACTCGTTACGGGAGGCCATGAAAAACAGGCCGGCCGCCTTCGTGTTCCAGCCCCGCCTGCATTCCGTGACGGGCCAGAGCGTGAGTGCCGGCCGCATGGAGGTGCTTGCGGATATTCTGCGCGACACCGACACGCTGATCGTCGAGGACGATGGAATTGCCGATCTCTCGACCGCGCCGCGGCATTCGCTCGGAGGGCAATTTCCCGACCGTGTGATCCATATTCTCTCCTATTCGAAGACGCTCGGACCGGATCTTCGCCTCGCTGTGCTCTCGAGCTCGCGGGCGATCGTCGACCAGATCCAGTCCTATCGCAGCTTCAGCGCGGGCTGGACCAGCCGTATCCTGCAGTCGGCGGCCGCCTGGCTGCTGCGCGATCCGGGAACGGATGAGGCGTTGCGGCATGCGCGGTCGGTCTACCAGACGCGTCGGGACAATCTGATCTCCGCCTTGCATGAGCGAGGTGTCGAAGCGGCGTCCGGAAGCGGGCTTTGCGCCTGGATCCCGGTTTCGTCGGAGCCGTTCGCGATGGTGACCATGGCGGCGAGGGGCATCGCCGTTCATCCGGGGGCAAAGTTCTCGGTCCTGCCGAGCCAGCATCTTCGCGTGGCGACCGGCAATTTGTCGGACCGCTGCGACGAGGTGGCCGATGGCATCGCGCTTGCTGCGGTGAGTGATTAAACGGAGGCCAGTCTCGTTGAGAGGCAGGATGCAGTGCTCTATTCCCTCACGCGACCGGGGAGTTTGCCCCCTTTTGCCTTCTCAAACTCTGTCATCCTCGCCCTTGAGGCGAGCATCCATCTCCACGGCCTGCTTGCGCGTGGATCCTCGGGTCGGTGCCCGAGGATGACGGAGTGTGGGTAAGCGCTGACGGCAAGCGAAGCTCTCTGCAACTGGCGTATCCTGCAGGACTCCTTTCGCCGTGCCGACGCACGGCGGCTGGATTGCTGAGATCGCGTCTTGACATTTGTCGAGTCTACATTGAATAATGTCAGCATCGACGTGGAAGCGGAGGTCGCTCCAGTCGAGAAGGCGCTCGCCATAGGGGTCGCCGAATGCGCAAGCGGAGGAAATCAGGGTGGAGTTTCTGCTGGAGGTAGAAGGGCTAGAGAAGTCCTTCGGCGGCGTCGCAGCCTTGCGCAACGGCCGCTTTCAGCTTCGCGCCGGCTCGGTTCATGCACTCTGCGGCGGCAATGGTGCGGGCAAATCGACCTTTCTCAAGATCCTGATGGGGATCCACAAGCGCGACGCGGGCTCGATCCGCCGCCGCGGCATGGACGTGGAATTTTCGGGCCCCGCTGATGCGTTGGCCTCGGGCATTGCCATCATCGAGCAGGAGCTCAGCCCCGTTCCGCACATGACTGTGGCCGAAAACATCTATCTTGGTCGCGAGCCTTCGGCCCGTTTCGGCGGGATCGATTTCCGCGCGATGAACCGCGCCGCGCAGAAGCTGCTGGACAGTCTCGAATTCGATATCCGCGCCACGCAATACATGATGAACCTCTCGGTTGCGCAGATGCAGCTTGTCGAGATCGCCAAGGCGCTGAGCCATGACGCGGAGGTCATCTTCATGGATGAACCGACGTCTGCGATCGGCGAGCGGGAGGCGCAGCAGCTCTTTGCCGCGATCCGGCGGCTGCAGGCGCAGGGGCGCGGCATCGTCTATGTTTCCCACCGTTTGTCGGAAATCTTCCAGATCGCCGATTCCTATACGGTCTTTCGCGACGGCGCCTATGTCGGCAGCGGAGCGCTTGCTGAAGTCGACCGGCGGGGACTGATCCGCATGATCGTCGGCCGCGAATTGTCGGAGGAATATATCAAGACCAACACGCCGACGTCGGAAACCGGTCTCGATGTGGCGGCGCTGAGCTGCCCGAACAAGATCGAGGACATCTCCTTTTCCGCGCGCAAGGGCGAGATCTTCGGCATTTACGGCCTGATGGGCTCGGGGAGGACGGAGATCTTCAACTGCCTCTTCGGGCTCGACAAGCCTTCGGCGGGAAGCATTACGGTCGACGGCGCCAGGGTCTCCATTTCCAAGCCGTCGGATGCGATGCGCCATGGGCTGGCGCTGGTCACGGAAGACCGCAAGCAGACCGGTCTCAATCTTTCGGACTCCGTGCGTGCGAATATCTGCATGGCGAGCCTGCCGGAAATGAGCCCCGTCTTCGCCATGGACCGGGGGCGGGAGGCGGAGGCAAGCCGGCGCATGCGCGAGCAGTTCCATATCAAGGCCGCGCGCGACAGCATGCCGGTTTCGGGTCTTTCCGGCGGAAACCAGCAGAAGGTCGTGCTCGGAAAATGGTTCCTTCGCAATCCGAAGGTGCTGCTGCTCGACGAGCCGACCCGCGGCGTCGACGTCGGCGCCAAGCGTGAAATCTACCGCATCATCTGCGACTTCGCCGCCTCCGGCGGCACGGTCGTGATGATCTCGTCCGAAATCGATGAAGTTCTCGGCATGTCGGATCGCATCATGGTGATGCGATCAGGCAGGAGTGCGGGAATCTACAGCCGGGAGGAAACGGATGCCCAATCACTCGTCCACCTATCGACCTGAACAGGGCCAAGGCGTTCGTCCGGCGAAAGAGGAGCCAGTTGTGTCAGTGAGCGACAGTAAAATGACGGGCCGTTGGTTCGGCTCGGAGCAGCGTCGGTTGCTGCTTCAGGAATATGGCATCTTTCTCGCCTTCCTGATCTTGGTCGTGATCCTCTCGGTCTCCAACGAATTCTTCCTGACGGCGGGCAACATCTCCAACGTGCTCCTGCAGACGTCGATCAACGGCGTGCTTGCGATCGGCATGACCTTCGTCATCCTGACGCGCGGCATCGACCTCTCGGTCGGTTCGGTCGTGGCCCTTGCCGGCATCGTCAGCGCCAGTTTCGCGACGACCTCGACGACCGCCGGAATTGTCGGATCGCCCTATCCGGTCGTGGTCGGTCTCGTCATCGGCGTGCTCGTCGGGATCGCCTGTGGTGCGGTGTCCGGCGTCATCGTCTCGCGCTTCTCGGTGCCGGCCTTCGTCGTGACGCTCGGCATGCTTTCGGCGGCGCGTGGCCTGACGCTGATCTATGGCGGCGGCCGTCCGGTTCCCGCACTCACGCCTGCCTTTCGCTGGATCGGGACGGGCGACATCTTCGGCATACCGGCCCCGGTCGTCGTGCTCGTCGTGGTGTTCGCCGTCTCCTGGTGGATCCTCAACCGGACCCGGTTCGGCCGCTATATCTATGCCGTCGGCGGCAATCCGCATGCGGCAAGGACCTCGGGCATCAATACGAGCCGCATACAGTTCACCGTCTATGTCATCTCCGGCGGTCTTGCCGGTCTCGCAGGCATGCTGCTCAGCGCCCGCACGGGTTCCGCGCTGCCGCAGGCCGGCATTGCCTATGAGCTCGATGCGATCGCGGCTGTCGTCATCGGCGGAACGAGCCTCTCCGGAGGCGTCGGCCGGGTGACGGGAACGCTGATCGGCGCCCTGATCATCGGTGTCATGAACAACGGTCTCGATCTGATGGGCATCCAATCCTACTACCAGCAGGTTCTGAAGGGGGCGCTGATCGTCGGCGCGGTCATGCTCGACCAGAAGAGAAATTTCGGGGCCTGACGCCTGAGCGCTTAAAGGCCCCTTCCAGTATCGGACCGGCACCACGCTTGTCCGTCAAAGGCGAACCATGTTGGTCGCCAAAATCTAAAGTGGAGGAAATGAAGGTGAAAAAACTTTTGATTGCGCTCGCTTCGGCGACCGCGCTGCTTGCCTCGTCGGCAATGGCGCAGGAAAAGATCAAGATCGGGGCGGCGCCCTACGGCCTGAACGCGGAGTTCATGCAGATCTGGACGGCAGCGCTCCAGGATCATCCGGCCGTCAAGAGCGGCGAAGTCGAGCTCACGGTTTTCGATGGCCGCTATGACGCCCTGGTCCAGCAGGATCAGTTCAAGACGATGATCACCCAGAAATACAACGCCATCATCTTCGCGCCGATCGACGTCGATGCGGGTGCGGCAGCCGTGCAATCGGCAGTCGATGCCGGCATTCCTGTCATCGGCTCCAACACGCGCGTCAATTCCGACCAACTGACCTCCTATGTCGGCTCTGATGATACGATCTCCGGCTACATGGAAGCCAAGGCCGTGCTCGACAAGATCGGCTGCAAGGGCAACGTGGTCATTCTCGAAGGACCGGTCGGCCAGTCGGCGCAGATTTCGCGTCTGGAAGGCAACAAGAAGGCGCTTGCCGAGTGCCCTGGCGTCAAGGTCCTCGAAGATCAGACGGCAAACTGGTCGCGGGCCGAAGCCCAGACGCTGATGGAAAACTGGCTGACGTCGCATCCGAACCAGATCAACGGCGTGATCGGCCAGAACGATGAAATGGCGCTTGGCGCGATCGAGGCGATCAAGGCGGCCGGTCTCGACGTGAAGAGCTTTGCTATTGCCGGTATCGACGGGGTCACGGATGCGCTGCACGCCGTCAAGAACGGCGACATGACCTCCATCCTCCAGGATGCGCGGGCGCAGGCCCAGGGCGCGCTCGACCTTGCCATCTTCCATGCCAAGAAGGGCGACTACAAGCCGGAGTCCGATATCTGGACGACCTACAAGGATATGCCCTGGAACGACGGCAAGGATAAGAACTACAATGTGCCGTGGACGCCGGTGACGGCTGACAACGTCGACCAGCTCCTTGCGACACGCAAATGATCCAGCCCTGGGGTGGGCTTACTGCATGTTTCCTTAAATCGGAGCCGATTTAAGGATAAAAACATGCAGCAATTCAAAGTGCTGCAGCGACCTTTGTGCGTCTTATAAGACGCACGGCGCTGTAGAGCCCACCCCACCTTCTGACAGGCCGAGAAGAGAACCATGACTGATTCAAAACAGATTGATCTGAGTTTTTCGCTGGGCGGCAAGGTCGCTCTGGTCACCGGCGGTGCCTCCGGCATCGGCAGCGCCATCGCATCGGCATTGGCGGCCAAAGGCGCCGTCGTCGGCGTGATCGATATCAATGAATCGGTCGCACGATCGAAGGCCGACGAGCTCGGCAGCGGCGCGAAATCCTTCGTCTGCGACGTCTCGAATGCGCAATCCGTCCAAAGTGTCGTCGCCTCGGCAGAGGCGGCTTTCGGGCATATCGATATCGTCGTCAACAGCGCAGGCGTGGCCATGCTCGCGCCTGCCGAAGACCTTGACCTTAATGCCTGGGACAAGACGATCGATATCAATCTCAAGGGAACATTCCTTGTTTCGCAGGCCGCCGGGCGCGCAATGATCAAAGCCGGCAAAGGCGGCAAGATCATCAACATGGCGTCGCAGGCCGGCACCGTCGCCATCGACCAGCACGTTGCCTATTGCGCCTCGAAATTCGGCGTCATCGGCCTTTCCAAGACGCTCGCGGCCGAATGGGGGAAGTACGGCATCACCGTCAATACGATTTCCCCGACGGTGGTTCTGACCGATCTCGGCAGGAAGGCCTGGGACAATCCGCGCGGAGAGGCGCTGAAGCAGCGCATTCCGGTCGGCCGTTTTGCCTTCCCGGAAGAGATCGCAGCCGCGGCGGTGTTCCTGGCATCGAACGGTGCGGATATGATCAACGGCGCCGACCTGCTGGTCGACGGCGGCTATACTATTATCTGACCGGCGGAGGACAGGAGAAACAATGCAGCGCTTCATCAACAATCCGGACGAGGTCGTCGAAGATACGGTCAAGGGCTTCGTCAAGGCGCATGCGGATATCGTCAGGCTTGGCGGCAATCCCCGCGTGATCGTCGCCCGCGATGCGCCGGTCCGCGGCAAGGTCGGCATCATTACTGGCGGCGGTTCGGGCCACGAGCCGGCCTTTATCGGTTACACCGGACGCAACATGTTGGACGCTGTGGCCGTCGGCGAGCTCTTCTCGTCGCCGACCGCAAAGAGCTTCTTCGACGCGGCGCGGGCAGCGGACGGCGGCAAGGGCGTCGTCTGCCTCTACGGCAACTATGCCGGCGACAACATGAACGTGAAGATGGCGATCAAGCTTGCCGCCAAGGAGGGCATCACCATTGCGACCGTCATCGCCAATGACGACGTCTGCTCCGCCGGACCCGATGAACGCGAGAAGCGCCGCGGCGTTGCCGGCGAGATCTTCATGTGGAAGATCGCCGGTGCGAAAGCCGCTGAAGGAGCTGGTCTCGAGGACGTCCAGGCGACCGCGCAAAAGGCCATCGACAACTGCCGCTCCATCGGCATCGGCCTGGGTCCCTGCACGCTGCCTGCCGTCGGGCATCCCAATTTCTCGATCGAGCCGGGGACCATGGAAGTCGGCATCGGTCATCACGGCGAGCCGGGTGTGCGGATCGAACCGCTGAAGCCGGCGGCCGAAATTGCTCAGGAGATGGTCAAGATCGTTCTCGACGATCATGATCTGGCGAGTGGAACCGAAGTCGCGGTTCTCGTCTCCGGCCTCGGCGCAACGCCCGTCAACGAGCTCTACATTCTCAACGATACGATCGAGCAGGAAATCACCGGACGCGGGCTGAAAATCTACAAGACCTATATCGGTAACTACTTCACCTCGCTGGACATGGTGGGCGCGACGCTTACCGTGATGGCTCTCGACGAGGAACTGAAGACGCTGCTGGAGGTCGAGGTCCAGTGCCCGGCGGCGCTTTAAGGGGAACGCGATGCAGCAATTTCGAAATGCCTCCTCCGGCGACATCGTCCTTTCGCTCGCCGACAGGATCATCGAGAACCGCGCCTATCTCAGCGAGATCGATGGCAAGATCGGCGACGGCGACCATGGGGTCAACATGGCCAAGGGCTTTGGCATGGCTGCGGAGAGGATCAAGGGCAGCGACATGTCGCTGGCTGCGGCCCTCGATACGCTGGGCACGGTGCTGATGACCGAAATCGGCGGCTCCATGGGACCGCTCTATGGCGTCATGTTCACCCAGTTCGCCGAGACCATCGAAAAATCGCAGTCGATCGACGCTGAAACTTTCGGTGCCATGCTGAAGAACGGCCTTGAGGGCATTGAGGCAATCGGCTCGGCGAAGGTCGGCGACAAGACGCTGCTCGATACGCTCGTGCCGGCGATCGACGCGTTCAAGGAGGCCAATGCCGAGGGGAAATCCTTTTCCGAAGCCCTGGATGCGCTGGTGGTTGCCGCCGAAAAAGGCCGGGACAGCACGAAGGACCTCGTTGCAAAGATCGGACGGGCGAGCCGGCTCGGCGAGCGCTCGCTCGGCGTCCTCGATGCGGGCGCCACATCCTGTGCCTTGATCCTGAAAGCACTGGCGCTCGGCGCCAAGGAGAAATTGCAGCCGTCCATGTCGGTCTAGGTTCCGGCTCCTCCCGAGCGCTGGCTTCCGGCTGAATTCGCAGCCGGAAGCCGGGTTGGCAGCGAACTACTGCATGTTTCCTTAAATCGGAGCCGATTTAAGGATAAAAACATGCAGCAATT
>NZ_JAULLL010000020.1:0-147457 GCF_041357635.1 Sinorhizobium sp. CB7 | reverse complement strand
GCGGGATGCCGAAAAGTGTGCGCGGTTTTCGGACGACATCCCGCTCCAGCTTTTTTGATTGAGAGCCGGATTCAGATTTCAGGTCGTTTCGACCTGAAATCATCCGGCTCTAAGGGGGGCCAGGTCCTTGCACAACGGAATCCTTCACACACAGAAAACCGGCAGTCCGCTCAGGACCAGCCATTCCCAAGTCGTCGATGAACTCGGCAAGGATATCGTCTCCGGTCAGTTCCCAGTGGGAGCGCCGCTTCCGGGCGACAGCGACCTCGTGGAGCGTTTCGGTGTGTCGCGAACCGTGCTTCGTGAAAGCATGAAGACGCTGGCCGCAAAGGGTCTCATCGTGCCCCGGGCGCGCGTCGGAACGAAGGTCACCGAAAAAAGCCAATGGAACATGTTCGACAGCGACGTGCTCAACTGGCATTTCGACAGCGGGGTGGACCAGGACTTTCTCCTGCACCTCTATGATGTCCGGCTCGCTTTCGAGCCCTTTGCCGCAGCGCTTGCCGCAGAGCGCGCCACCTCCGCCGAAAGGGATGCTCTGCGGCTGCTGGCCAGAGAGATGGGAAAATCCTCGCATTCGAGCCGGAGCCTCGCCGCCGTCGATCTGCGCTTCCACCTCGCCATTGCAGAGGCATCGCATAATCCGTTCATGCGCACCGTCGGAAGCCTGATCGAGGCAGCACTTGTCGGCATGTTTCGCGTCAGTACGCCGCCATCGCAGAACGGGTTCTCCGATATATCGCAAACGCATATGCGGATCATCGACGCCATCGCCAATCATGACGGCCGCGCTGCATATAGCGCCATGGAGTCCGTCATTCAGGATGGACGAGAACGTGTGCTGGAAGCCTTTGCGACGGAAGGACGCCTGCTGCGCTTCAGCTCGCCCTGGCTGGACGAGTGACGAGAAGATCGTCTCTTCAGCTGGATAGAGCGGGCTAATTTTCGAGCGAATCCCGAATGCGCCCCTTGCCGATCTCGATGACATATTTCATCGCGGCGACCGCCTTTTCCGGATCATGGGCGGCAATCGCATGGGCGATGCGCAGATGATTGGTCGCAATCTCGTTGATCTTTTCGACGGATGCCGCCGGTGATGACAGCTGGAATGAAATCGCCAGCGCCGCTTCAATGAGGGCACTGACCGAACGCATGAAGGGATTGCCGGACATGTGCGCAATCGCGACGTGAAATTCGAGGTCCACCTTGGCGATGCTCTCCGGCGTATGGCTAAGATCGTCGAATTTCGCCGCAATGGCATAAAGCGCTACGATGTCTTCGGTTGTCGCACGCAGAGCGGCAGCCGCCGCTGCAGCCGGCTCCAGCGCCATGCGCATCTCGGCCAGGTGCTCGACGAAGCCAAGATCGACGCCCGCTTCGCAACGCCAGCCAAGAACATCGGGATCAAAGAAATTCCAGCTCGACTGATCGAGCACCCTTGTGCCGACCTTGGCCTTGGGTTCAACAAGCCGCTTCGCGGCCAGAGTCTTCATAGCTTCGCGCAGGACTGTGCGCGAGACGCCAAAACGCAACGAGAGTTCCGCATCGCCGGGGAGGATCGAACCCTCCGGTATATCTCCGGAGACGATGCCCCGTCCCAGTTCGGCAACCACATGCGCATGGCTGCTGCGCCGCTTGCGCCCGGTGATCGTCGTCTCCAGCAACCCCACACAGACCTCCCTAACATCGCCGATCGACCGTCAAACCAGCGACACCCTGCCCCTATACGATGAATGCCACTATGATTATACCGCTCCCGGTTTTCGTCTAGCGCAACAAAGTGGGGCGATCAGCTTCCATTTGCAGCCACCGATTATCACAGCAGGGCCCGCCTAGCCATATAGTATGACTTTTTATTTGAAATTAACACATTCAAGCATTTTACAGGCGAAGCTGAGATATACCGTTTAAATTCAATGATTTTGGCGTATTTAGCACCGGATTCACCGCGCTTTCACAATGCTGACACCACGCTTGACAAGCAATCTTTCGATCTAATAGTCATATTTATGACGCTTGGCGAGCCTCTAACGGACGCCAGGATGAAATGAAACCCCACAAAGGGTGAGGGAGGAAAATGCTGCGTATTCTTCAAGTGACCGGCGAAGACGGCCGCATTCGCGTCGTCGCCTGGAACGGGGCTGACGACGCACGTGTCGTAAAGGGAGCCGACTCCACTTACGACCTCGCGACGCAGGCGATTGCCGCCGGGCAGACACTTGCCGAGCGTATCATGGTGGCGGGGCTGGCTGAAACCGTCGATATCGAGAAAGCAGTCTCCGAGCAACGCCTGGCGCTCCCGGTATCGCATCCGGATCCGGCACATTTCATCGTCGCCGGAACCGGATTGACCCATCTCGGTTCGGCCGACGGCCGCGACAAGATGCACAAGGCTGCGCAGTCGGCCGAAAAACCCACCGATTCCATGCGCATGTTCCTGATGGGCGTCGAAGGCGGCAAGCCGAAGCCGGGTGAGACGGGCGTCCAGCCGGAATGGTTCTACAAGGGCGACGGCTCGACGCTCCGCCCGACAGGCGCCGACCTTGTCTCGCCGGCCTTTGCGCTCGATGGCGGTGAAGAGCCGGAATTGGCCGGCATCTACCTTATCGGCCCCGACGGTACGCCGTTCCGGCTTGGTTTCTGTCTCGCCAATGAGTTCTCCGACCATGTGACGGAAAAAGGCAACTATCTGTGGCTCGCGCATTCGAAGCTGCGCCAGGCAGCACTCGGCCCGGAGCTCTTGGTCGGCGACCTGCCGGACCATGTCGAAGGTGTTTCGCGGGTGCGGCGCGGCGATGACGTGATCTTCGAAAAGCCTTTCCTTTCCGGCGAAGCGAACATGTCGCACACGATCGCTAATCTGGAGCATCACAACTTCAAATACCATCTCTTCCGCCGGCCGGGCGACCTGCACGTCCATTTCTTCGGCACTGCGACATTGTCATTTTCGAATGGCGTCAAGACGGAAGAAGGGGACGTCTTTGAAATCTCCGCGGCTCCTTTCCGTCTGCCACTCGTCAACCGTCTGAGCGTCGCGCCTGCCGCATCGGTCACGGTGAAGAAGCTCTAAGGAGGAGCGCATGTCATCGATCCGGCTTGCCATTGTCGGTCTCGGCAAGATCGCTCGCGATCAACACCTCTCAGCCATCGAGGCGACCGACGGCATCGATCTCGTTGCTGTCGCCAGCCGCAATGCTTCACTCGATGGTATTCCATCCTTTGGTGACATCGACGCGCTGCTCGGCTCGGACGTTGTCGTCGACGCCGTCTCGCTCTGTACGCCGCCGCAAGGCCGCTTTGCCCAGGCGAAGGCAGCGCTCGATGCCGGCAAGCACGTCATGCTGGAAAAGCCCCCGGGCGCGACGCTCTCCGAGGTCTACGCACTCGAAGCTCTCGCGAAGGCAAAGGGGCTGACGCTTTTCGCCACCTGGCATTCCCGCGCCGCAGCCGCGGTCGAGCCGGCACGCAAGCTCCTGTCGCAACGCACCATCCGTTCCGTCCACGTCGAGTGGAAGGAAGATGTCCGCCACTGGCATCCCGGCCAAGCCTGGATCTGGGAACCGGGCGGTCTTGGCGTTTTCGATCCGGGCATCAACGCGCTCTCGATCGTCACCCGCATCATGCCGGAGTCATTCCATCTCGTGCGATCCGACCTGTTCTTTCCGGACAACCGGGCAGCACCGATTGCGGCCAGCCTCGCCTTCGAAACCGACAGCGCCATTCCCGTCTCTGCCGAGTTCGACTGGCGCCAGACCGGGCCGCAGACCTGGGATATCCGGGTCGAGTGCGATGAGGGCTCCGTCGTGCTGACACATGGTGGCAGCCGGCTTATCGTCGACGGCAAGGAGCAGATCGTCGAGGCCGATCGCGAATATCGGAATCTGTACGCTGACTTCGTGAAGCTGGTCGCCGGTCGTCGCATGGACACCGATCTGTCGCCGCTCGTGCATGTCGCCGACGCCTTCATGCTGGGGCGCCGCCACGTGGTCGAAGCCTTCGTAGACTGACCATAGCCAGCGCTGTTCTTTCACATCTCTTCATTCACGGGTAAATGCGATGACGAAATCAGAGAACTCTCCCTCGACTGAAATAGCTGAAACGGACAAGAGCCGCGGAGAGAAGACCAAGCTTCGTTCGCGAGCCTGGTTCGACAATCCGGCCAATGCGGACATGACGGCGCTTTATCTCGAGCGCTACATGAACTTCGGTCTCAGCCAGGCGGAACTGCAATCCGACCGGCCGATTATCGGCATCGCGCAGACCGGTTCCGATCTTTCGCCCTGCAACCGGCACCATCTCGAACTCGCCCATCGCCTTCGGGAAGGTATCCGCGAAGCAGGCGGTATCGCCATCGAATTTCCGGTGCATCCGATCCAGGAGACGGGCAAGCGGCCGACGGCGGGCCTCGACCGAAACCTCGCCTATCTGGGCCTGGTCGAAGTGCTTTACGGATATCCGCTCGATGGTGTCGTGCTGACGATCGGCTGCGACAAGACCACGCCGGCCTGTCTCATGGCCGCGGCCACAGTCAATCTTCCCGCCATCGCTCTGTCGGTCGGTCCGATGCTGAACGGCTGGTTCCGCGGCGAACGCACCGGTTCGGGAACGATCGTCTGGAAGGCACGTGAGCTGCTGGCAAAGGGTGAAATCGACTACCAGGGCTTCGTCAAGCTCGTCGCATCCTCCGCGCCGTCCACCGGCTACTGCAACACGATGGGCACGGCGACCACGATGAATTCGCTTGCCGAAGCGCTCGGCATGCAGCTTCCGGGCTCGGCGGCCATTCCGGCGCCCTATCGCGATCGCCAGGAAGCCGCCTATCTGACGGGGCTCCGGATCGTCGAGATGGTACGCGAGGATCTGAAACCCTCCGACATCATGACGAAGGAAGCCTTCATCAACGCCATCCGCGTCAATTCCGCCATCGGCGGTTCGACCAACGCCCCGATCCACCTGAACGGTCTGGCCCGGCATATCGGCGTCGAATTGACGGTCGACGACTGGCAGACCTATGGCGAGGAAGTGCCGTTGCTCGTCAACCTGCAGCCGGCCGGCGAATATCTCGGCGAGGACTACTATCACGCCGGTGGCGTGCCGGCGGTCGTCAATCAGCTCATGCGCCATGGCCTCATCCATGAGAACGCCATGACGGTGAACGGCAAGACCATCGGCGAGAACTGCCGCGGCGCGATCATCGAGGACGAAAAGGTCATCCGCCGCTTCGAAGAGCCGCTGAAGGAGCATGCAGGTTTCCGCGTGCTGCGCGGCAACCTCTTCTCGTCGGCAATCATGAAAACGAGCGTCATCTCGCCGGAATTCCGCCAACGCTACCTGTCCAATCCGAAAGATCCCGATGCCTTCGAAGGCCGCGCGGTCGTCTTCGACGGGCCGGAAGACTATCACCACCGGATCGACGACCCCTCGCTCGGCATCGATGCGAATACGGTCCTGTTCATGCGCGGCGCCGGCCCGATCGGCTATCCGGGAGCCGCCGAGGTCGTCAACATGCGCGCACCCGACTACCTGCTCAAGGAAGGCGTCACGTCCCTTCCCTGCATCGGCGATGGACGTCAATCCGGCACTTCGGGCAGCCCGTCCATTCTCAACGCCTCGCCAGAAGCGGCCGCTGGCGGCGGACTGGCACTGCTGAAGACCGGTGACCGCGTCCGCATCGACGTCGGCCGCGGAACCGCCGACATCCTGATCTCGGATGAGGAGCTGGCGGAGCGCCGCAAGGCCCTTGAGGCCGCCGGCGGATACCACTATCCCAAGCATCAGACCCCTTGGCAGGAAATCCAGCGCGGTATCGTTGGGCAGCTCGAAACGGGCGCCGTGCTCGAACCGGCCGTCAAGTACCAGCGGATCGCCCAGACGAGCGGTCTGCCGCGCGACAATCACTGAAATCCGACGTTGGCGCGGTTCAGCTTTCCATGGAAACGCAGAACCGCTCTAACCTCTTGTTTTACGCAATTCCGAATGGAAAAGACTTCGCACCTTTCCTGGAATTGCTTCAGGGCCAATTACGGCCGTTCATCGAGAATTTGGCGCATTCGCAGTGAATGCGCCGTTTTGGAGGGAGAAGCATGAGCTTATTCAAGACTATAACTGCCGCGGCAATGCTCGCCAGCATGGCTTTTGCCATGCCTGTGAAGGCCGCCGATAAGGGCCTTGTCGGCGTCGCAATGCCGACCAAGTCCTCGGCACGCTGGATCGCCGACGGCGACAATATGGTCAAGGTATTGAAGGAACGCGGTTACGACGTGGATCTGCAGTATGCGGAAGACGACGTGCCGAACCAGCTTTCACAGATCGAGAACATGATCACGAAGGGCGCCAAGGTGCTGGTGATCGCATCGATCGACGGCACGACGCTGTCCGACGTTCTGCAGCAGGCAGCTGACAAGAAGATCAAGGTCATCGCCTATGACCGCCTGATCCGCGACACCCCGAACGTCGACTATTACGCGACCTTCGACAATTTCCAGGTCGGCGTGCTGCAGGCACAGTCGATCGTCAAGGGACTGAAGGCAGATCAGGAAGCCGGCCCGTTCAACATCGAACTGTTCGGCGGTTCGCCGGACGACAACAATGCCTATTTCTTCTATGACGGCGCCATGAGCGTGCTGAAGCCCCTGATCGACAGCGGCAAGCTCGTCGTCGGCAGCGGCCAGATGGGCATGGACAAGGTCTCGACCCTGCGTTGGGACGGAGCGACCGCTCAGGCCCGCATGGACGCGATTCTCAGCGCCTACTACGCCGACAAGGAGCTCAACGCAGTTCTGTCGCCCTATGACGGCATCTCCATCGGCATCCTGTCTTCGCTGAAGGGTGTCGGCTATGGCAGCGGCGACATGCCGATGCCGATCGTCAGCGGCCAGGACGCCGAGGTTCCCTCGGTGAAGTCCATTCTCGCCGGTGAGCAGTATTCGACCATCTTCAAGGATACGCGCGACCTCGCCAAGGTTACCGTCGACATGGTCGACGCGCTGATGAACGGCAAGGAACCCGTGACCAACGACACCAAGACCTACAACAACGGTGTCAAGGTCGTTCCGTCCTACCTGCTGAAGCCGGTTGTTGTCGACAAGAGCAACTGGAAGAGCGTGCTGGTCGATAGCGGCTACTACGCCGCCGCCCAGATCCAGTAAGGCTTGCGGATCGCGGGTGGCGCGACGGCTCGATGCCGGCGCGCAACCTCGACCGTCAAACCGGAGTATGATCCAATGACCATATCCGCCAGTTTGGCTGAAAGGCCCCCCATTCTCGAGATGCGTGGCATCTCCAAATCGTTCGGCGCGGTCAAGGCGTTGACCGATGTCAGTTTCACCGTGCGCGAAGGCGAGATCCATGCGCTGGTGGGAGAGAACGGCGCCGGCAAATCGACGTTGATGAAGGTGCTCTCCGGCGTCTATCCGCACGGAAGCTACGAAGGGTCCATCCTCTTTGCCGGGGAAGAACGCCGTTTCCGCGACATCAACGATTCGGAAGCGCTCAGCATCATCATCATTCACCAGGAACTGGCGCTGATTCCGCTGATGTCGATCGCGGAGAATATCTTCCTCGCCAATCCGCCCGCCCGTTTCGGCGTCATCGACCGCTCGGCCGTGCATGAGCGCACCAAGGCTCTGCTGGCGAAGGTGGGGCTGGCCGAGGCGCCCGACACGCTAATCACCAATCTCGGCGTCGGCAAGCAGCAGCTCGTCGAAATCGCTAAGGCACTTTCGAAGGACGTGCGCCTGCTCATTCTGGACGAGCCGACGGCAAGCCTGAACGAGAACGACAGCGCAGCCCTCCTCGAGCTCCTCAAGGAGTTTCGAGCCCACGGCATCACTTCGATCCTGATTTCGCACAAGCTGAACGAGATTTCCGCCGTCGCCGACCAGATCACGGTTCTGCGCGATGGCCGCTCCGTCGCCACCCTCGACTGCCACGCCCAGGTGATCGAAGAGGACGACATCATCCGCAAGATGGTCGACCGGGACCTGGAAAGCCGCTACCCCAAGCGTACCCCGAAGATCGGCGAGACCATCTTCGAAATCGCGAACTGGTCGGTCCATCATCCGCAGCATGTCGAGCGGAAAGTCGTCAAGAATGTCAGCCTGTCGGCGCGCGCCGGCGAAATCGTCGGCATTTCCGGCCTGATGGGCGCCGGGCGGACGGAATTCGCCATGAGCGTGTTCGGCCGCTCCTGGGGCCGCGACATCACCGGCGAGGTTCGCATGCGCGGCAAGCCCGTCGACGTCTCGACCGTGGACCGGGCGATTGCCGCCGGCCTTGCCTATGTCACCGAGGATCGAAAGAGCCTAGGCCTCATCCTGGCGGAAGATATCCGCAAGAACGTCTCGCTTGCCCATCTCAAGGGGGTCGCCGAAAAGGGCGTCATCGATGACATAGCTGAGATGAAAGTTGCGCAGGATTACCGCCAGCGCATGCGCATCCGCAGCCACAATGTCTATCAGGAGACGGGAAAGCTCTCGGGCGGCAACCAGCAGAAGGTTGTGCTGTCGAAATGGCTGTTCACCGGTCCTGACGTGCTGATCCTCGACGAGCCGACCCGCGGCATCGATGTCGGTGCGAAATACGAAATCTATTCGATCATCAACGAGCTGGCCGATGCCGGCAAGGCCGTCATCGTCATCTCCTCGGAAATGCCGGAGCTGATCGGCATATGCGATCGGATCATGGTCATGCACGAGGGTGCCTTCGTCGGCGAGGTCGCCGGTGAAGAGGCGACCCAGGAAAACATCATGCGCGCCATCATGCGGCGCAAAGGGAGAGAAGAATGAGCAACCCTCCAAACACGCTGTCCGCGCCTCAGACGGCATCGGGCTTCCTCAAGGACAACCTGCGCGATTACGGCATGCTGATCTCGCTGGTCGCCATCGTCATCTTCTTCCAGTTTGCGACCGGCGGCACCTTGCTGAAGCCGTTGAACCTGACGAACCTGGTGCTGCAAAACAGCTATATCGTCATCATGGCGCTCGGCATGTTGATGGTGATCGTCACCGGGCATATCGATCTCTCGGTCGGGTCCGTCGCCGGTTTCATCGGCGCGATCGCCGCGGTGCTGATGGTTCATTGGGGGGTGAACTTCATTGTGGCAGGTATCATCTGCCTCGTCATCGGCGGGCTGATCGGAGCGGCGCAGGGTTTCTGGGTCGCCTATTTCAAGATACCCTCCTTCATCGTCACGCTCGCCGGCATGCTCGTCTTCAAGGGGCTGATGCTGACCTTCCTCGGTGGCCAGTCGGTAGGTCCCTTCTCACCGGTATTCCAGAAGCTGTCTTCGGGCTTCATTCCCGAATTCATCTCCTCGTCCGGTGGCCTCTACGTGACATCGCTGCTGCTTGGGCTGGTGCTTGCGGTTCTCCTGATCCGGCAGAATTTCGCAAGCCGCGCGCGGCGGCTGTCGCACGGCGTCGAGACCGAGCCATTCGGTTTCTTCATCGGCAAGAACGTCGTCATTTTCGCCGTGATCGGTTTCCTTGCCTACCTGCTCGCCTCGCATCGCGGCATGCCGAACGTCCTGATCATCATGGCATTGCTGATCGCAGCCTACGGCTTCGTGATGAACCGCACCATCATCGGGCGGCAGATCTATGCCGTTGGCGGTAATATCAAGGCGGCACAGCTCTCCGGCATCAAGACCGCGCGCCTGACCTTCTTCACCTTCGTCAACATGGGCGTGCTCGCAGCACTCGCCGGACTGGTTTTCGCAGCCCGTCTGAACACGGCGACGCCGAAGGCCGGCATCGGCTTCGAGCTCGATGTCATTGCGGCCTGCTTCATCGGCGGCGCGTCCGCCTATGGCGGCGTCGGCAAGGTCACGGGTGCCGTCATCGGCGCCTTCATCATGGGCGTGATGAACAACGGCATGTCGATCCTCGGCATCGGCATTGACTACCAGCAGGTGATCAAGGGCCTGGTTCTGCTCGGCGCCGTCTGCGTCGACGTCTATAACCAGCGCCGCTGATACGACCAAAATCGCAAGCATGCAGCGCAGGGCCGGCGGGTGATCCCCGCCGGCCCTGATTTCGTTCAAGCATCGACTACTCCTTCACCGCGCCCGTCATCGACGACACGTAGTAGTCGACGAAGAACGAGTAGAGCAGCACCACCGGCAGCGAGCCGAACAGTGCTCCGGCCATCAGCGAACCCCATTCGAAGACGTCGCCGCGCACCAGCTCCGTCAGGACGCCGACGGGAATGGTTTTGTTCTCCGAAGACTGAATGAAGGTGAGCGCATAGATGAACTCGTTCCACGACAAGGTGAAGGCGAAGATGCCCGCCGAGATCAGACCGGGGACTGCGAGCGGCAGGATGATCTTGACGAGAATCTGCCATCGTGTAGCCCCGTCCACCAATGCGCTCTCCTCGAGCTCGAACGGGATCGAGCGGAAATAGCCCATCAGCAGCCAGGTGCAGAAGGGAATGAGGAAGGTCGGATAGGTGAAGATCAACGCAAGCCTTGAGTCATAGATTCCAAGCTTGAAGACGATGAAGGCGAGCGGAATGAAGAGGATCGAGGGCGGCACCAGATAGGCGAGGAAGATCAGCAGCCCGATCGGTCGCGATCCGCTGAAACGCACGCGCTCGATCGCATAGGCGGCAAAGACCGAGGCAGCCAGGGACAGGATTGTCGACCCGACGGCGACCAGCATCGTGTTCCAGAGCCAACCGGGATAGGAGGTCTCGAAAAACAGGTACTTGATGTGATCAAGTGTCGGATTGACGACCCAGAAGGGGCTGTGATGCGCGTAGTCCGTCAATTGCGCGTTCGGCTTTATCGCCGTGATTGCCATCCAATAGAATGGAAACAGCAACACGAAGACGAAAACTGCCATGGGAAGATAGAGGAGTACGACCCTGCGCGGCAGGCGATTGAGATAGCTCATGCCCTCCGCATTGTCGGTCAGGATATCGCTACTGGTTGTCGTGTTAGTGCTCATGATGATCTCCTCCGCCTCAATCCTGGCCGCCCTGCTGCCATTTGCGGCGCTGCAGCCCGAAGAAGCTGAACATGATTGCGGCGAGCAGGAACGGGATCATGGCGACAGCGATTGCAGCACCTTCGCCGAGCTGTCCTCCCGGTATACCGCGCTGGAAGGAAAGCGTCGCCATCAGATGCGTCGCATTGACCGGCCCACCCTTGGTCAGAACGTAGATGAGCTGGAAATCAGTGAAGGTGAAGAGCACCGAGAAGGTCATCACCACCGCAATGATCGGCGTCAGCATTGGCAGTGTCACGTGTCGGAAACGCTGCCAGCTCGTCGCGCCGTCGAGCGACGCCGCCTCCTGCAGCGACTGCGGAATGGTCTGCAGGCCAGCCAGCAGCGAAATGGCGACGAAGGGGATACCGCGCCAGACATTGGCGGCGATGACGGAGATCCGGGCGTTAGTCGGGTCTCCGAGGAAATTGATCGGGCGGTCGATTAGGCCGAGCTGCATCAGCGACCAAGAGATGATCGAGAACTGGGAATCGTAGATCCACCAGAAGGCCAGTGCCGAAAGCACTGTCGGCACGACCCAGGGAAGCAGTACGATCGCCCGGAAGAAGGACTTGAAGGGCAGGTTCTCGTTGAGCAGCAATGCCAGCCAAAGGCCGAGAACGAACTTCAGCACCGATGCCACGAAGGTGTAGAGCAACGTATTGAAGACGGCGAGCCAGAAGACGGAATCCCTGGCCAGGAACTGGTAATTCTCAAGGCCGATGAAAATGCCGTCGCGACCGATGCGCGTGTCGGTGAAACCGAGCCAGACCCCCAGACCCAGCGGATAGGTCAGGAAGCAGACAAGAAATACTGCCGCCGGCAGCATGAACAGAAAGCCGAGGACGTTGTTGTTCTGAAAGAGCAACGCCATGGCAGTCGGCGGTTTTCCGGACGGTACGGTGGCCATTGTCATCTCCGGCTCGAATTGGTCTCTTCCGATGCTCCGCCGGCGCTTGCGCCGGTGGAGCTTTTTCGACGTTGGTTTCGCCGAAAGTCTAGACGCGATAATAGCGGTTCGCCCGCTTCTCGGCCTGGGCGACAGCGTCTTCCGGCGTCATCTGGCCGGTGACCGCGACCGCGAACATGTCGACGAGCACATAATCCGCCATCGTTGCCGCCGAGGCATAACCCAACGGTCCGGCATAGCCGTTCGGGCGCAGCGTCTCAGAGGCACGTGCATAGGGCGCGTGGATCGGATCGGCGGTCCAGACCGGATTGTTTGCGAAGGCCTTCAACGGCTGGCAGCAATAGGCACTCGAGCCCTCGATCCAGGCATTCATCTGGTCGCCTTCCATCATGAACTTGATGTAGGCTTTTGCGGCTTCCGGATATTTCGTGTGGTTGAAGAGAAGCAGCGAGCTCGTCTGGTGCAGTTCGACGCTCTTGC
The DNA here is from genome assembly GCF_041357635.1 of Sinorhizobium sp. CB7. Taxonomy (NCBI): domain Bacteria; kingdom Pseudomonadati; phylum Pseudomonadota; class Alphaproteobacteria; order Hyphomicrobiales; family Rhizobiaceae; genus Sinorhizobium; species Sinorhizobium sp. CB7. The sequence continues at coordinate 135,079 of NZ_JAULLL010000020.1, read as the reverse complement.
CCACGGGACCGATCGGGAAGTTCGTGGTTCTGATATCGGCTGCGATTTCGGCCAATGCCGGATCCTTCTTCGCCGCATAGTAAAGCGACACGCCATTTGCGGTCAGGGAAATCTGGCCCGCGAGGAAGGCACGGTTGTTATTGATATCCTGCCAGCTCTCCGTGCCTGGAATGAAGGTCTCGTACATCGCCTTGGCATAGTTGATGGCAGCCAGCGTTTCCGGGCTGTTGATGACGACCTTGCCGCTCTCGTCCACCATCTTGCCGCCATGGCTCCAGAGCAGCCAATGGGCATAGTTGTTGCCGTCGCCGACGGCCTTGCCGTGCGGGAAGCCTGCGGGCGTTCCTTTGGCCTTCATTGCCTTGCAAAGTTCCAGGAACCCTGCCGTATCCTTCGGAAACTCGCTGAAGCCCGCCGCCTTGACGTGACTGTCCCGATAGCAGACGGCATTGCCGATCGCGGTCAGCGGCATGGCGATAAACTTATCGCCGCGTGAAGCATAGCCCTTCAGGCCGTCGTACCAGCCGCCATATTTATTGCCAAGATAGTTGGCGAGCTCGGTCAGATCGACGAGCTTGTCCGGGTATTGATGGGCGTCATCGAACCAGCACATGATGAGGTCCGGCCCCGAGCCGACATTGGCGGCAACCGCAGCCTTGGGGCGAATGTCTTCCCAGCTCTCCTTGTCGATACGGACTTCGACACCGGTTGCTTCGGTAAATTTCTTGGTGTTCGCCAGCCACGCATCCTCGTCGCCTTTGACGAACGGCGTCCAGCGCAGCAACCTGAGGCTTGCGCCCTCTTCCGGCTTGTAGCTCGGCTCAGCTTGCGCGAAGGACGGCCGCAGGCCGAGGCCCATCACGCCGGCAGCGGCCGCGGATGCGGCTAGAAAATCGCGTCTCTTGAAAGTCATGATACTCCTCCGTTGAAAAGCGGGAGCAGATCCTTCCGGCATTCACCGTCCCGCTTGGCGAATGCGGCAGCAGTTTCCGCAATGACGGCCAAGAATGGAAAGGCTCCTCCCCTTTCCACTCCCCGCAAAGCGGCATCAATCAGAAAGTCGCCTGCCACCGTCGGCATCGAACAGGTGGACATGCGCGCCATCGATCGAAAGGCGAATGGTCTCGCCGGGCCGGGCACCGACGCGTTCCCGGAAAATGCAGGTCACGTCGCTGCCGCCCAGCTTCACGATCATCTGGGTCTCATAGCCGGTCGGCTCAATGACGACGACCTCTGCCGGCAGACCGTTGGGGTCGATGCTGATATATTCCGGCCGCAGTCCATAGACGAGCTCGCGCCCCTTCGCTTGAGACATGGGCTTTGCGACTGGAAGGATCGTACCGTCAGGGGCAATGAACTCACCGGAATTTTCCGGATTGAGCCTGCCTTTGATCATGTTCATTGCCGGAGAACCTATGAAGCCCGCGACGAAAAGATTTGCAGGCTTATCATAGAGCTCGAGAGGCGCACCGACCTGCTCGACGATGCCGTCATGCATGACGACGATCTTGTCGGCCATAGTCATGGCTTCGATCTGATCATGGGTGACGTACACCGTCGTCGTTTTCAGCCGTTGATGCAGTTCCTTGATCTCCGCGCGCATGGCGACGCGCAGCTTGGCATCGAGGTTCGACAGCGGCTCGTCGAAGAGAAACACCTGCGGGTCCCGCACGATGGCACGCCCCATGGCAACGCGCTGGCGTTGCCCGCCGGAGAGCTGGCGCGGATAACGGTCGAGCAACTTCGAGAGGCCGAGGATTTCGGCGGCGGTGTTCACGCGCTTGTCCATGTCGGATTTCGGCGACCGCTTGAGCATCAGCGAAAAGGCCATGTTCTGGGCGACGGTCATATGGGGATAAAGCGCATAATTCTGGAAGACCATCGCGATGTCGCGATCTTTCGGCGGCAGCGTGTTGACGACGCGCTCCCCGATGCGGATTTCGCCGGCGGAAATGTTTTCCAGACCGGCAAGCATCCGCAGTAGCGTGGATTTCCCGCATCCCGAAGGGCCGACGAGGATGACGAACTCCCCGTCCTCGATTTCGATGTTTACCCCCTTTATGACTGGTACCGCACCAAACGATTTCCTGACATCGACGAAGTCAACTGCTGCCATTATGGCTCCTCCCAAAACCTGCATTTTCACCGTTGGCGTTGGTACCCGCGATCCTCTCCTCCAGGATTTTTTACGGGCATTCCAGCCAGTCCCGGCTTCCCTCTCCTATCCTCTGCCGACGAAAGGCATCTGTGTCGCCATGACCGTCATAGTGAGGACGTTCGCATCCAACGGCAGGCTCGCCATGTAGACCACCGCACGCGCGATGTGCTCGACGGGGATGGTCGGCTCAGCGGCCAACTCGCCACTTGCCTGCAATACCCCTGTGCTCATCTTCGAGGTCATGTCCGTCGAGGCATTCCCGATATCGATCTGGCCGCAGGCGATATCGAAACTCCGTCCATCGAGCGCGGTCGATTTTGTCAGACCCGTGATGGCATGCTTGGTCGCCGTATAGGGCGCCGAATTGGGGCGCGGAGTCGTTGCCGACACCGAGCCGTTGTTAATGATGCGGCCGCCGCGGGGGGTCTGTGTCTTCATTAGGCGGAAGGCCTGTTGCGTGCACAGGAAGGCGCCGGTCAGGTTCGAAGCAAGAATGTTGCTCCACTGATCGAAGGTTACGTCTTCCAATGGAATCGCAGGCACGTTCGAGCCGGCATTGTTGACCAGCAGATCGAGCCGTCCGAAGTCGGCGCGGATCGAGCCGAACAGCTTTTCGACCTTGCCTGGATCTCCGATATCACAAACGACCGCGCGGACCGTGCCGCCCGTCGCCGCCGACATTTCCGCAGCTGCCTTCTCCAGGATATCGGCGCGTCGTCCGGTAATGACAACCGTATATCCTTCAGCGCTGAGGCCATGCGCGATACTTTGGCCGACACCGGTGCCGCCACCGGTCACCAGCGCAATCTTATCTTTGCCCGTGGTCGAGGGGGCTGCCATGTCAGATCTTTCCTCCGAGTTCGTCCTCGATATGGATCCTTATGATCTCGTCGAAGCTGGTTTCCGCGGTGAAGCCGAGTGCGCTTGCCCGACGCGCGTCAAAATCCGTCGCCCAGCCGGAAACAATCGATCGAATGACCGGATCCGGCTCCCTGCGGATGAGATTGACGGCCTTCCGACCGGCCACACGCTCCAGGGCCGCGATCTCCTCGCCGACAAGGGCGGAAAGGCCCGGCATGGTCAGATTGCGCCGGGGGCCGATCCGGCTGGTATCGATACGGGCGGCATGAACGAAAAAGCCGACCGCCGAGCGCGGGCTTGCAAACCAGTGGCGGACATTCTCGTCGACCGGCAGCACGGCCTCCTTCCCTGCCAGCGGCTCGCGCAGGATGTTGGAAAAGAAGCCCGATGCCGCCTTGTTCGGCTTGCCGGGGCGAACGCAGATGGTCGGAAGCCGGATGCCGATCCCGTCGAAAATGCCGCGTCTGGTGTAATCCGCCAACAGCAGCTCGCAAATCGCCTTCTGCGTACCGTAACTGGTCAGTGGCGTCGTGAAGAACTCATCGCCGATCTTGTCGGGGAAGGGTTCGCCGAAGACTGCGATCGAGGATGCGAAGATGACGCGAGGCAGATAAGCTTCCCTTTGCCCTTCCCGACGGACGGCTTCGAAGAGCTCACGCGTGCCGTCAAGATTGACCTTGTAACCCTTCTCGAAATCGGCCTCCGCCTCGCCCGACACGATCGCTGCGAGATGAAAGATCAAATCGGGACGCGATGCAACCAGTTTGGCGATCGCTCCTTCATCCGTGAGATCGGCGGCAAGAGCCGTCGCCACTGATGACAGGGCGGGAGGAATCGGCGGCTGCACCACATCGACGAGCGTCAGTTTCCCGATCTCACGACCGAGCGCTCCGGCCTCGGAGCCAAGCCTTTCTATCAGCTTTCGGCCGACCATGCCGGCCGCGCCCGTCACCATCACATGCATTTCGCCGAACCTCCTTGTTGGCCTTCGCGAACGATACGGTCAGCACACCGTTTTTCCCGGGATCGCCTTTGCCGTACTTCGCCCTTGGCTGGCGAGCATTTCCTTGGTTGTTTCGTAGATGCGCAGGAGATGGCGCCGGAAACCGGCGACCACTGCATCCTCGTCACGCCTCGCCAGTGCATCGACGATCGCGGCGTGATCGCTATAGCTGGCCGCGACGGCGCCCGGCCGAGACATGGCGTTGCGCCTGTTGTCCATCATGTAGGTGTAGAGATCGGTGACGAAATCCGACAGAAGTGGATTGCCGCAAGCCCTGTAGATCGCCATATGGAATTCACGATCGCAGATCAGGAAACGCATCGCATCGTCGCCGCAAAGCCGCTGCGCTTCCAGCAGGCTTTCCAGCTTGCGCAGCGTCTCATCGTCGATATTTCGGGCCGCATCGCCGACGACCTTGAGTTCGATGTGCAATCTCGCCGCATGCACGTCATCGAGATCATAGCTGTCGATCGCATTCGGGGAGGCGATGGTCACCGTCAGATGGCTGAGATCGACATTCGCGACTCGGCTCCTGCTCCCATGGGAAACCTCGATGATCTGGCGGGCGGCCAGCATCTGCACTGCGCCGCGCACGGTCTCCCGGCTGACATGCAGGACATTCGCCAGCTCGCGCTCGCCCGGGAGTTCGTCGCCGGGGCGCAGCATGTTCGTCGCAATCAGCACCATGAGCTTCTCGGCGATGACCTCACGCGCAGTGCGCCTGTCGAGGCGATGCCCGACGTTCGGCATTTGCGCAAGAATCGGACTGCCATCGATCATCGCCACCTCCCTGGCTACTGGTCGGTCCAGCAGATCAGTTGAGTAGATGTCTCAACAGGGCTTCCGTCAAGGGAGGTTCGTCGCCGCATTGCAGCAAATCATTCTTGCGCTGCACGTGAAGCGAGCGGATTGCGGCTTCGTCGTTGCGGTCGCGGCGGCGACGACTAACCATTCGGATCAATTGACTTATGGGGCCGAAGGCATAATTTTTGCGGTCGTGGAATGTCATCCGCCATCGCAACGGATGGCGAAATCCGGAGCAAGAGCGGCGGCAAGGGAGATGACGCCAGCCTTTGTTCCAGGCAACCTGTGGAGGATGGGATTGCCATGCGGTACCGTGTTCTTTCGACTTGCGTATTTCTTGCCGCTTTTTCTTCGTTCAACGCCGCAGCACAGGAAGGTGATGCCGCGGCGGGCGCTACTGTTTTCAAGAAATGCGCCACTTGTCATATCGCCGATACGGATAAGAACAAGGTCGGCCCTTCGCTGAACGGCCTGTTTGGCAGAAAGGCTGGAACACATCCGGGCTTCAGCTATTCGGCGGCGATGAAGCAGGCCGGCGAGAGCGGCCTTGTCTGGGACGACGCCGCGCTGCGCGATTATCTGCACGACCCGAAGTTGAAGGTTAAGGGAACGAAAATGGCATTCGTCGGGCTGAAGGATGATACCGAGATCACCAATCTCATCGCCTATCTGAAGCAATTCTCCAAGCAATAGACAGGGTGTGGGACGCCGCTCCTTCTCTCTCACAAGCAGGATCGAGGGTGTCCACCACCCCTCAGGCGACACTGACACCTGGTTGTTTGCTCATGCAAAACGTTTCCGTCGTTGGAATTGCCCGCATGGCTTGTTCATGAGATACTACTAACAAACGTTGGCCGATTGCGGAAAGCTTTCGCAGGCGGATCACGGTTTCAGGGAGCGGGAAATGGCTATAGCGCTGATTCTGGTTCTACTGGTGGTGGGATCTGTCGTATTCCATCTTCTCAGCCCTTGGTGGTGGACTCCGATAGCGTCCAACTGGAGCTACATCGACCATACGATTACCATCACCTTCGTCATCACCGGCATTGTTTTCGTGGCCGTGGTCCTGTTCATGGCCTATTGCATCTTCCGCTTCCGTCACCGACCCGGAAACCAGGCCGCCTACGAACCCGAAAATAGGCGGCTGGAAACATGGCTCGCGGTAGGAACGGCTGTGGGCGTCGCGGCAATGCTCACGCCCGGCCTGTTCGTATGGCACCAGTTCGTCACCGTTCCGCCCGACGCCCATCAGATCGAGATCGTCGGCCAGCAGTGGCAGTGGAGTTTCCGGTTGCCGGGCGCGGACGGTCGGTTGGGGAGAGCCGACACCCGTGATGTCACGCCCGACAACCCCCTCGGATTAAACAAAAACGACACTGCTGGGCTCGACGATGTGATCGTCGAAGGAGGCGAATTGCATGTGCCCGTCGGCAAGCCGGTCAAGGTGCTGCTGCGCTCGATAGACGTCGTCCATGATTTTTATGTGCCGGAATTCCGGGCAAAGATGGACATGATCCCGGGCATGGTGACCTATTTCTGGATCACGCCGACACGGACCGGAACTTTCGACGTTCTGTGCGCCGAGCTTTGCGGCGTCGGGCATCCGCAGATGCGTGGAACGGTCATGGTGGATGAGGAGACCGCCTATCAGGCCTGGCTGCAGCAGCAGCCGACCTTCACGCAGATGCTGGCATCGAAAGAGACGCTACCGGCGAACTGAGAGCGGGCTATCGGAGGAACGAGGAGGAGATACCATGGTCGATATTCGATCCGGCGCCGGGGACGTTATCCACCCCGCCGAAGTCGAGGATGTGGAACTCTATCATCCGAGGAGCTGGTGGACGAAATATGTCTTCAGCCAGGATGCCAAGACTATCGCCGTCCAGTATTCGATCACGGCCATGGCGATCGGCTTCGTGGCGCTCGTCCTCTCCTGGTTGATGCGCATCCAGCTCGCCTTTCCCGGTTACTTCTCCTTCATCGATGCCGATCACTACTATCAGTTCATCACCATGCACGGGATGATCATGGTGATCTATCTCCTGACGGCCCTGTTTCTCGGCGGCTTCGGCAACTACCTCATTCCGCTGATGCTTGGCGCCCGGGACATGGTCTTTCCCTATGCCAACATGCTGAGCTACTGGGTCTATCTGCTCGCCGTGCTGGTTTTGGTCGCCAGTTTCTTCGCGCCGGGAGGACCGACGGGCGCCGGCTGGACGCTCTATCCGCCCCAGGCCATCCTCTCCGGTACGCCGGGCGGGCGCGACTGGGGCATCATCCTGATGCTGTCGTCGCTGATTCTGTTCATCATCGGTTTCACGATGGGTGGGCTGAACTACGTGGTTACCGTTCTGCAGGGGCGTACGCGCGGCATGACCCTGATGCGCATGCCGCTGACGGTCTGGGGCATTTTCACGGCGACGGTCATGGCGCTGCTTGCCTTTCCGGCTCTTTTCGTCGCCGCCGTCATGATGCTGTTCGACCGGTTGCTCGGGACGAGTTTCTTCATGCCCTCCATCGTCGAGATGGGCGAACAACTGCAGCAGGGAGGCGGAAGCCCGATCCTGTTCCAGCATCTGTTCTGGTTCTTCGGTCACCCCGAGGTTTACATCGTGGCGCTGCCGGCCTTCGGCATCGTCTCGGATCTGATCAGCACACACGCGCGAAAGAACATCTTCGGTTACCGCATGATGGTCTGGGCGATCCTCATCATCGCAGCACTCAGCTTCATTGTCTGGGCGCACCACATGTATGTCAGCGGCATGAATCCCAACTTCGGCTTCTTCTTTGCCGTTACGACGCTCATCATCGCGGTTCCGACCGCGATCAAGGTCTACAATTGGGTGCTGACGCTCTGGAAGGGCGACATCCATCTGACGCTGCCGATGCTGTTCGCCCTTGCCTTCATCGTCACCTTCGTCAATGGGGGGCTGACGGGACTGTTTCTCGGCAACGTCGTCGTCGACGTACCGCTGTCGGACACGATGTTCGTCGTCGCGCATTTCCACATGGTGATGGGCGTGGCGCCGATCCTGGTCATCTTCGGAGCGATCTACCACTGGTATCCAAAAGTCACCGGGCACATGCTGAACGAGGTGATGGGAAGGATCCATTTCTGGATCACCTTTCTCGGTACCTATGCGATCTTCTTCCCCATGCACTATCTCGGCCTGGTCGGCGTGCCGCGCCGCTACTATGAGCTTGGCGAGACAGCCTTTATTCCGTCCTCCGTCCACACGCTGAACGTCTTCATCACGGTGATGGCGCTGATCGTCGGTGCAGCACAGATCGTCTTCCTGTTCAATCTGGTCTGGAGCCTCTTCCGCGGCCGGGAAGCCGGGGGCAATCCCTGGCACGCAACGACGCTGGAATGGCAGACGCCGCAAACGCCACCAGCGCACGGCAACTGGGGGAAGGAGCTGCCCGTCGTCTATCGCTGGGCCTATGACTATAGCGTGCCGGGCAATGGCGACGATTTTCTTCCACAGAACAAGCCTGGTCCCGACAGGGTGGCGCTGGGAGCCACCTCATGAGCATCATGCTGATTTTTCTCGCTGTCATCGTCGCTATTGTTCTGTGGTGGATGGGACAGAACCGGCTGACCTCTAAACCATGGCTGGAAGTGGGGCCGACGCCGGGCGGATTCCATGACAGGCGCCCATCGATCGAGCCCGCCAAGATCGGTCTTGGCATTTTCCTCGCCGTTGTCGGGGGCCTCTTCGCGCTTCTCATCAGCGCCTACTTCATGCGCATGACGGCCGCCGACTGGTGGGCTACGCCTGTCCCGCGGCTGCTCTGGATAAACACCACCATGCTGGCGCTCAGCAGCGCCACGATGGAATGGGCAAGGGCCGAAGCACGGCGCAGCCGATACGACATGGTACGTCTTGGCATGGTGGCGGGACTTACAACCGCAATCCTCTTTCTTGCCGGACAGATCATGGCGTGGCGTGAGCTTAACGCAGCCGGCTACGTGCTTTCCGACAATCCCGCCAACAGCTTCTTCTACATGCTCACCGGTCTGCACGGCCTCCACATTCTCGGCGGTCTTGCGGTGCTCGGTCGCACGACAGTCCGAGCGTTCGGCGGCAGCGTCTCCCTGAAGAGGCTTCGCCTAAGCCTCGACCTGTGCGCCGTCTATTGGCATTTCATGCTCGCCGTCTGGCTGGTTCTCTTCGCGCTCTTTGCCGGATGGGCGAATGACTTCGTCGATCTCTGCCGCCAATTGATTTCATGAGGCTGAAAGATGGTTCAATACACGCAAGTCGACACCGGTGAAACGCTCCAGAGGCCCGAGGGCCTGCGCGGTATCGCAGCCGACCTCTCCTCCGATCAGCGGGCGTTCAAGAACGTCTCCTGGGGAAAGGCCATGATGTGGATCTTTCTCCTGAGCGACACCTTCGTTTTCGGCTGTTTCCTGCTGGCCTACATGACGGCACGCATGTCGACGCCGGTTCCCTGGCCAAACCCCAGCGAAGTCTTTGCGCTCAACATCGGCGGGCAGGAGATCCCTCTGATCCTGATTGCCATCATGACCTTCATTCTCATCAGCAGCAGTGGCACCATGGCGATGGCGGTCAATTTCGGATATCGTCGCGAACGCGGCAAGACGGCCGCCCTGATGCTGGTGACGGCGGCTTTCGGCGCGACATTCGTCGGCATGCAGGCGTTCGAATGGACGAAGCTGATTACGGAGGGCGTGCGGCCCTGGGAGAACCCCTGGGGTGCTGCGCAATTCGGTTCCTCCTTTTTCATGATCACCGGATTTCACGGCACCCATGTCACCATCGGCGTAATCTTCCTGCTCATCACCGCCCGCAAGGTCTGGCGCGGCGACTTCGACACGGGACGACGGGGCTTCTTCACCAGTCGCAAGGGCCATTACGAGATCGTCGAGATCATGGGTCTCTACTGGCACTTCGTCGACCTGGTCTGGGTTTTCATCTTCGCATTCTTCTATCTGTGGTGAGGAACGCAACATGGCGCAGGCGCAAGCACATTCCACGCAGCAGCACCCGATCAAGCTTTACCTCCTGGTGTGGGGACTGCTCTTCGTTCTCAGCACGTTTTCCTACTTGGTCGATTATTTCGGCATCCAGGGCTATCTCCGCTGGTTTCTGATCCTGGCATTCATGATGCTAAAGGCAGGGCTGATCGTAGCCGTCTTCATGCACATGGCCTGGGAGCGACTGGCTCTGGTCTATGCGATCCTGGTTCCACCGGTCCTTGTCCTGGTATTCGTCGCGATGATGGTATCGGAGTCGAATTATACGATTTTCACGCGCTTGGAGTTCCTGGGCACGGGAATGTAGGCACAGAACTCCGAACCAAGATTCCGCGCTCGACGCTTGAAATGTTCACTTTTTGTTCTTGATCGCTATGCCTTCTGGGCCTATCCTGCCGGACACGTTTTGTGGAGGCGGGCTGACCAAGCCCGATGGCGGAGTATGCCTATCAAACGTCCTGAACAACTCTCGCTCGATCTGCCCTCGCTTAGCTCCCCTGGTCGGCGGCGAGTCGCGAAGATATCTTCCGAAAATCTGTTCTTTGGCATAGTGCCCGAGCCAGATATTGCGGCGCGTGCAATCGATCTCATGCAACGATTCGGAGCTGCCGCTTTTCGCCTGCAGGGCAAGTTCTATCAACCGGAACGACTCCACGTCACGCTCAACTTTCTTGGCGCTTACCCGATTCTTCGAGAAGATATCGTGTTCGCCGCCATGCAGGCGGGAGCATCTATTGCGATAGCCCCGTTCTCAGTCACGTTCGATCGGCTGGCGAGCTTCGAAACCGGTCCGAACGGTGCGCTTGTATTGCGCTGCGCTGCCGGCACGCGGCAATTAACGATATTGCATCGCGCGATCGACGAAGCCCTCGCCTATTTCGCTGTACATCCCGGCCGGCGGGCGAGCTTCGTGCCTCACCTGACACTGTTTCGCGGGCGCAACTCGATTGACGAGACGCGGCTCGACGAGCCGCTGACATGGACGGTTCGAGAGTTCAAGCTGATCCATAGCCTTTATGGACGAAGTCAGCACAAGCACATCGAGCGCTGGCCGTTGCTCGAACAATAGCTCGGCCATCACTCCCGCACCGGGCAAGCCTCGCCAATGATGTTCGCAAGGAAATCCATGACGCTACGGATCGCGGGGGATCGCCTGAGATCCGGATAGGTGACCAGCCAGAGGTCGCGCGCGGGTGATGGGATCGGAGGCTCCAGACGCACGAGCGCGGGGTCTCGGTCCCCGACGAAGACCGGCAGGGCAACAACGCCAAGCCCTGCGCGCGCCGCCTCCTGCTGGCCGAAAACGTCGTTTGCCCTGAAGATGATCTCGCGCCCGCCGAGGATGCTTTGTAGCCACACCTGTTGGGTCAGGTGCTCCAATGCAATATCATATCCGATGAAACTCCAGTTTGTAGGAGGGCGCGCCGCCACGTCCGGCGTGGCATAGAGACCGAAGCGCATGACGCCGATCCGCTTGACGAGGAGAGCGCCCTCGTCCGGGCGCGTCATGCGCAGCGCGATATCGGCCTCTCCCCTATCCAGGGCGACGTTGCCTGTAGCACCTGAGACTGTCAGCGTTATGTCAGGATGCGCCCTATGGAAGGCGACGATGCGCGGTGCGATCAGGCGTGCGGCGACAGATGGCGGTGCACTGACCCTGACTGCTGCAGACGGTCTTTCTGGCACGGTCTTCGAATAGCGGCGGATCTCCTCCACGGCATCATCCATGCGCGTTACAATCGATGCTACGGCACGGCCATCGGCGGTCAAGGGTGAGCTTCGCGGAAGGCGGTCGATCAGGCGAAGGTCGAGCGCACGCTCCAACGCGGCGATCCGCCGGCCGACGGTGGCATGATCAACGCCGAGCTCTCGCGCGGCCGCCGACAACGATCCGGTGCGGGCAAGTGCTGAAAAATGAAGAAGATCCTGCCAGTCGATCATCGGTGCATTATTGCACCAATATTCCGCAAAGACACCGAATTTATTCGCAATCTTTTTCGTGCTGGATTGAGCGGGAAAGGAGATTTTCCATGCCTCTTGCCATCACTCTCTCCGCACCGGGCGGTGCGGATATGCTGAAATCGGCCGATCTTCCCGTCGCTCAGCCGGCTCCCGGCGAGGCGCAGATCCGCCAAAGCGCCATTGGCGTCAATTTTGTCGACATCTATTACCGCAGCGGTCTGTATCCGATGCCGCAGGGGCACAATATCGTTGGGCTTGAAGGTGCCGGAGTTATCACGGCCGTGGGATCACAGGTTGACGGGTTGAGGGTCGGCGACCGCGTCGCTTATACCGGTCATCCGCTCGGCGGCTATGCCGAGATCCGCAACCTGCCCGCATCACGGCTGGTCCTTGTACCGGACGGCGTGAGCGACCGCATAGCCGGCAGTTCCATGCTGCGTGGGCTGACAGCGCATATGCTGCTTTACAAGGTTCATCGACTGCGGCCGGGCGAGTGGGTTCTCGTCCATGCGGCCGCGGGTGGTCTCGGGCAGATCGTGACGCGTTGGGCGCGCCGTCTCGGCGGTCGAGTGATCGGCACGGTCGGCTCCGAGGCCAAAATGGCGATTGCACGCGAGGCTGGAGCCGAAGCCGTGTTGCTTCATACGTCCGGCAACTGGGTTGAGGAGACGCGCCGTATTGCCGATGGCAGGGGCGTGCACCTTGCCGTGGACGGTATCGGCGGAACGACCTTGTCGCAAACGCTCGCCACAGTCCGCCCCTTCGGGATCGCGGCAAGCCTTGGCCAGCCGGCCGGGCCGATTCCGCCTGTTCGCGTCGAGGAACTCAGCGCTCCGCGCGTCATCGGCTTGATGCGGCCCAGCGTGCTGGCCTATGCGAACGAACCGGATTTCTACCGGAAGGGTGCAGCCGATCTGTTCGAGGTGCTGCAGAATGGGCTGATCAATCCGATCGGCAACGAATATCCCCTCGCGGAAGCAGCCAGGGCCCATGCCGATCTGGAGGCCGGACGCACGACCGGCAGCGTCATTCTCACCGTATAGATGAGATCGTTCAACCACCTCATGCACCCTGCACGTGCCGCCGGTCTCCAGAATCGGCGGCATTTGCTGACGCGTTAAGCTAAATGGCGGTGATCCTCTCGCCTATGCTTCGCCTTTCTTCCCCTGTGAAAGCCGACCCGAAGTGCGGTGACGCCATCACCACACTCGGATATAGATCGGGAAACAAAGACGGAGGACAGAAATGGAAATATCCGAGATCGTCATCGCCGGGGATATGCCCGGCATCGAATGGCGGCTGCCGGTCCTGCGTTTCAAGGGAAGCCAACGGGACGCACCAAAGGTCTACACGCAAGCAGCGCTGCACGCCGGCGAGCTTCCAGGCACGGCGGTCCTGCACTTTCTTTGCGAGAGATTGCGCCAGGCAGAAAGCGAAGGTGCGCTTCTCGGCGACGTTACAGTCGTGCCTCACGCCAATCCGATCGGGGCGGCTCAATCGCATTTCGGCGAGTTGCAGGGTCGATTCGATCTCGGCTCGCGGGTCAATTTCAATCGCGATTTTCCGCTGATTTCCGTCAAGGATCGCGAATCCCTCGTCGAGGATCTCGATCAGTATCCGGCTACAGATCGACTGAAGCGCCAGCTTCTGCGTATGGCACTTGAGGCCGACTTGGTGCTCGATCTGCATTGCGACGACGAGTCCTTGCAATATGCTTATATCGACGAGGCATTTTGGCCGGAGGCGTCCGACCTCGCTGCTGCGCTCCAGATGGACGCGGTGCTGATTTCCGATGGTGAAAGCTCGGCTTTCGAGGAAGCCGTCGGCTTCGCCTGGAAATACGAGGTGGCAGGCGAGAAGAAATCCCAGCTACCAGGCAAGCTTTCGGTCACTGTCGAACTGCGCGGCACGCGCGATGTCTACCCCGATATGGCAAAGAAGGACGCGGAAGGACTCTGGCGCTTCCTTGCAGGACGCGGCGTCGTCAACGACGCGGCTGTGTCCCCGGGCAGCTTTGCCGGACCTGCCGCACCCCTCGACAATATCGAGATGATCCGCGCACCGCAGGCGGGCGTGGTGCTGTTTCATCGCAATATCGGAGAGCAGGTTGCCGAAGGCGACCTGCTTGCCACGCTGGTTACGGCACCCGGCATGCCGGACGGGAGCCTCGACATTCATGCACCGCAGGCCGGCCTGATCGTCACCCGCGTCTCCGACCGCCTTGTGCGGCGGCGAGGCGACCTGATGAAGATCGCGTGCGGGAGCCCGAGCAAAGCGGCGCGTAAGGCCGGAACACTGGAGGATTGAGCGTGGCGATCACGATCTACGGCATCAAGAATTGCGACACGATGAAGAAGGCGCGCTCCTGGCTCGAAGACCATGGCGTCGCCTATGACTTCCATGATTACAAGGCGCTGGGCATCGATCGCGACCATCTGCAGAAATGGATTTCAGAGGCTGGCTGGGAAACCGTGCTCAATCGCGCCGGCACCACATTCCGCAAGCTTCCGGATGCCGATCGCGCCGATCTCACTGAGGAAAAGGCGATCGCTTTGATGCTCGCTCAGCCGTCGATGATCAAGCGACCGGTGTTGGAGGCCAATGGCGAGCTGCTGATCGGCTTCAAGCCGGAGAGCTACGCGGCGCTTTTCAAGATCGCCGCGTAAGGGTGGGGCCATGTCCAAGACCACTCGCGCCACGCAAAGTCTCGCGGCCGCCAAGATTGCCTTTACGGTTCACGCCTATGACTACGATCCGAATGCCGAACGCATCGGTCTGCAGGCGGCGGAGGCTCTCGGCGAAGAGCCGCATCGCGTGCTGAAGACGCTGATGGCCGAGGTGGATGGAAAGCCCGTCTGTGTCGTCGTTCCCTCGGATCGCGAGGTCAGCATGAAGAGGCTTGCAAGCGCCTTCGGTGGCAAGTCTGCAAATATGATGAAACCTGCCGATGCCGAACGGTTGACCGGCTACCATGTCGGCGGCATCAGCCCCTTCGGTCAGAAGAAAATTGTCCCGACGGCCATCGAGGAAGCAGCCATGGGCGAAGCTCTCGTCTACATTAATGGCGGTCAGCGCGGCTTGCAGGTCCGGCTCGATCCCAAGGATGCGCTGAAGGTCCTGAGGGCTGTTGCCGCGCCACTCGTGGCATAGAGCCGGATGATCTCAGTTCGAATCGACCTGAGATCTGAATCCGCCGCTAAATCAAAAAGTGAGAGCGGGATGTCGCCCGAAAACCGCGCACACTTTCGGCATCCCGCTCGAGAGTGCCGCGTGTGTTCTGACAAACGCGGAAAAGCGCCTTCATTTTCGCCGTAAAGAAGCCTAGTCTGACCGTCAGCTTTATCGTTGTTCAGCACGCAGGTTCGCCATGACATTCATGCCTCAAAGCCAAAATCCCATCGATCTCGCCCAGCTTGAAAAGCTTGCAGAAGTGGCCGTGAAGGTGGGGCTCCAGCTTCAGAAGGGCCAGGATCTTATCATGACCTCGCCGGTGGTCGCGCTGCCGCTGGTTCGCCTTATCACAAAACAGGCCTATATGGCGGGTGCGGGTCTGGTCACCACTTTCTATACGGATGAGGACACAACGCTCGCCCGCTACGAACATGGTCCTGATGAGAGTTTCGACCGGGCCTCCGGCTGGCTCTATGAAGGCATGGCCAAAGCCTATGCCAGTGGGGCAGCCCGGCTTGCCATCGCGGGCGACAATCCGATGCTGCTTTCCTCCCAGGACCCAGGCAAGGTCGCGCGCGCCAATCGCGCCAATTCCGCCGCATACAAGCCGGCCTTGGAAAAGATCTCCAATTTCGAGATCAATTGGAACATCGTCTCCTATCCGAACCCCTCGTGGGCAAAGCTGGTCTTCCCGAATGATCCGGAACCGATCGCTGTTGCCAAGCTCGCCAAGGCGATCTTTTCGGCCTCGCGCGTCGACGTCGCCGATCCGATCGCAGCCTGGGCCGATCACAATGCCAATCTGCGCAGACGCTCTGCCTGGTTGAACGAGCACCGCTTCGCTTCCCTGCACTTCAAGGGGCCGGGCACGGATCTGACGGTCGGATTGGGAGACGGTCACGAATGGATGGGCGGCGCCTCGGTCGCCAAGAACGGCATCACCTGCAATCCCAACATTCCGACCGAGGAGGTCTTCACCACGCCGCATGCGTTGCGTGTTGAGGGGCACGTGTCGAGCACCAAGCCGCTGTCACATCAGGGCACCCTGATCGACAATATCCAAGTGCGGTTCGAAGCCGGACGCATCGTCGAAGCGAAAGCCTCACGCGGGGCGGAAGTACTGAACAAGGTGCTTGATACCGACGAAGGCGCAAGGCGCCTGGGCGAAGTGGCGCTTGTGCCGCATTCGTCGCCGATCTCGGCAAGCGGCATCCTGTTCTACAACACGCTCTTCGACGAGAACGCCTCCTGCCACATCGCCCTTGGCCAGTGCTATTCGAAGTGCTTCATCGACGGTGCGACACTGACGCAGGACGAGATCAAGGCCCGCGGCGGCAATTCCAGCCTGATCCATATCGACTGGATGATCGGCTCCGACAAGGTCGATATCGATGGTATCCAGGCGGACGGCTCGCGCGTGCCGGTCATGCGGCAGGGCGAGTGGTCCTGAGCACCGTAGTTAAAGCGACCCACGCGCGTCTGAAAAGACGCGCGACGATCTTGGCATCATTGCCCACTGACTGAGCCAGACGCTTGCCAGCACCAAGGCGAAGCCCGCCGATTGCGCAGGCGTCAGGTCTTGTCCCAACAGAAACCAGCCGAGCAGCGTCGCAACGAGCGGACTGAGGAAGCCAAGCGAGGCTGCAGCCGACGGCTCAATGCGCGACAGCCCCCGAAACCACAGAAGATAGGTGAAGGCCGCTCCGATCAGCCCGAGATAGGCGATGCCAAAAATATTTTGAGCTGTCGGCACCGGCAGCGCGGGCTCCAGAAAATATGCGAACGGCAGGAGCAGTATGCCTCCCGCAACGAGCTGCCAGGCCGTGAAGGTCAGATTTTGCACCGGCGGCCTCCAATGGCGTGTCAAAACGGTGCCGAAGGCCATCGACACGGCGCCGGCGAGACCGGCTGCGATGCCGATCGGATCCAAAGCCGCCTCAGGCGTCAGCACCAGAAGACCGACGCCTGCTATTCCAGCCAATCCGGCCGCGACCGCAAGAGGACGGATTGGCCTCCTGAGGAAAAGCCTGGATAAGGCGAGCACGATCAGCGGCTGCACGGCGCCGACCGTGGCAGCGACGCCGCCCGGCAGGCGATAGGCGGAAACGAAAAGCATCGCCCAGAAGAATGAAAAATTCAGCGCGCCGAGAAGGAAGATGCGTGGCCACCATATCCCACGCGGGAGTTGCCGGACGATGATGAGAAGCAGCAGTCCGGCCGGTAGGGCGCGAAGCATGGCCACCGTCAGCGGATAACCGGCCGGAAGGAATTCCGTCGTCACGAAATAGGTGCTGCCCCAGATGGCCGGCGCGATCGCGGTTGTCAGGACGTCGGTGGTGTAGCTGATATTTGTCTTCATCTCAAGAATCTCTAAATCAAGATAATTCACTTTATCGCAAGTTATCTTGACGTCAAGATATCTCGTTGATATCGAAGGAAGGCATTGCCGCAACGGATATTTTCATGGATCGCGTGGACAGGATACTTGCGCAGTGGCGACGCGAACGCCCCGATCTCGATGTCGAGGCCATGGGAATTCTCGGGCGGATGAAGCGGTTGGCTACCCATCTCGGGCGGGAGGTCGAAAGAGTTCTGCAGGAGCAGGGACTTTCATCTTCCAGTTTTGACGTCCTTGCTACGCTCCGCCGTTCAGGAGCGCCTTACCGGCTTTCACCGGGCGATCTGCTCGCAACGATGATGATCAGTTCCGGCACCATGACCAACCGCATCGATCAGCTCGAAAGGGCGGGTTTCGTCGAGCGCGTCATCAATCCTGAGGACCGCCGCAGCGTCCTCATTGCGCTGACGGAAAAGGGGCTTGTCATCGTCGAGACGGCCGTTGGTGCGCATGTCGCCAATCAGCAACGCCTGACGCAAAGTTTGAGTTCAGAGGATAAGGCAAACCTCGACAGGCTCTTGAGGAAATTTCTGGCGGATTTCGAATGACAGCCGCGGATAAAGCGGCTCGGCTTTTCACGGAAGCGCAGAGCCGCTTCGAACTTTTCTCGGAATTGCTCTCGTCAGAAGAGGCTGCCCTGCTTCGGCGGCCCGGCGGTCTCGGTCTGCCTCGTCGCCTTCTTCTTCTGCGCTGGCGCGGAAGATACATCGCCTGCGCCGTCCGTAACAGCTGCAACGCGGCCATCGGCAAACTCGATCGCAATCGTGGTGCCCGGCTCCAGCGCCGCAGCCTGTGAAACCGGCCTGTCGTCTTCGTCACGGATGACGGCATAGCCACGTTTCAGCACATTCTTGTAGGAAAGCGATTGGAGCATGCGGTCCTGGGCGACGATCTCGCCTCGTGCACGAACGAGCTGATGGCGGACGGCCGTGTCCGCATGGCGCGAGAGATTGGCAAGATGGTCGCGCGTACGGCCGGTTTGCGCCTGCAAGCGCGCGGGAACATTGCGGAGCGACGCATTTGCCGAGGAAACGCGGTTCTTGAACTCGGTCACCTTGCGTTCGACGATCCGCTCGGCCCGCATGATGCGATCACCGACGACCTGCCGCTTTTCCGCAATCCGGCTGGACAGCATTTCGGGACGCAGATGCGATGCCGTCCGCTCGAAGCTGCGGCGCTTGTTGAGCGTATTCAGGCCCAGTCCACGTCCGAGTCCCGCCGCCGCCTCGTCGAACCGGCGACGCGGCAAGGCCAGAAGCTGGTCGAGCGACGGCAGTGCGCGCAACAGTGCACGCAGGGACTGGCGGCGCTGATCCATATGGCGGTTCATGCAGCCCTGCAGGCGAGCGGCAAGGTTTGCCATCTGAGCATCGAGTTCGGCCTTGACCGGCACCGCCATTTCCGCCGCCCCGGTCGGCGTTGGCGCGCGGACATCGGCAGCGTAGTCGATCAATGTCCAGTCGGTCTCGTGGCCGACGGCGGAGATCAGAGGGATTGCGCTCGCAGCAGCAGCACGCACGACGACCTCGTCGTTGAAGCTCCAAAGGTCCTCGAGGCTGCCGCCCCCGCGCGCCACGATCAGGACGTCTGGGCGGGCAATCCCGCTCTCCGGCGGCAACTCGTTGAAGCCGCGGATGGCATTCGCCACCTCTTCGCCCGATCCATCCCCCTGCACTTTGACCGGCCAGACGATGACATGGACCGCATAGCGATCGGATATGCGATGCAGGATATCGCGAATGACGGCACCGGTCGGCGACGTGACGACGCCGATCACCTTTGGCATGAAGGGCAGGCGCCGTTTACGAGCCGCATCGAACAGACCTTCCGCTGAAAGTTTGCGCTTTCGTTCCTCGAGCAGCGCCATCAGTGCGCCGGCTCCCGCCGGCTCCAGCGCCTCGATCACAATCTGGTATTTCGAAGATCCCGGGAAGGTCGTGACCTTGCCAGTGGCAATCACCTCCATCCCCTCCTCCGGCCGGAATTTTAGCCGCGAGAAGGTTCCTTTCCAGACGACGGCGTCGATGCGCGCTCGGTCATCCTTCAATGCGAAATAGGCATGGCCGGAGGAATGCGGCCCACGATAGCCGGAGATCTCGCCGCGCACCCTTACCTGGTCGAAGGCATTTTCGACCGTTCGTTTGATTGAGCCGGACAATTCCGAAACCGAGTATTCGGTGAGATTGGACGGCGAATCATTCTCGAAGAAATTGCTCATGGCTCTCTTGTAGCCGAAGCCGCCACCAAGATCAGCACCCCGGTTCAGGCATATCTCCTGAAGAGGCCGATTCATCACTGTCCGCTTCGATGACGGTCGCGGCAACGGCCCGGAAAGCCTGCGCTTCGGCCAAAGCCGGTGCGCCATTCGAAGATTCGGAACCAATTGCTAATATGTTTAAAGATCGGTGAAATCGGCAGATTTCCGTGGAAATTGGGGGTTTTTTCGCGTTTTTTAGGCCTCTGCCACGATTTTGACAGTGTTCTCAGCCATCTGGCAGGAACCAAACTTGCCCCGACGGCGTTGCCCGATAAAGCTTTGTTAGCAGGGACAGTGCAAAGCTTTTCCGGAAGTTATACTTGTCCAGGAGGCGGCAGAATGATCTTTATCACTGCCACAATGATTGGTATCGCAGCAGGATTGATCCGCTCGGCATTTTCCGTGGCGATGATTGCTGCCTTGATCGGCCTGAGCTTTGTCGTCGCGGCGATCGCCTCTCCGGGCCCTGTGCATATTCTTTCTCTGCTTCTGGCGGTCGGCGGCTACAATGCCGGACTGTTCACCTTCCTGGCAACGCTGATGATCATTGATCGTCTAAAAACCGCCTGACCTCGCAGTTCCAAGTATAATTAAAGAATTTCTACGTTTAGCCGCCACTCGGCCTGTACAGGAAAAGCCTCAAGTCTGAGGCTTGCAGCTTCGGCAAAGCCTGCAGATAGGCCGGAATCCGCCCTTGCAGCAATTGCGCATAGAGGCCATCGGGCTTCAGCTCTGCCAGCCGCCGCGTCTGGGAATCATCGGGGCAGAAGGCGAGGATAGTGACACCGGCTCCACGCAGGAAAGCATCCGCCTCTCTGGGCTCTGCAAGCCCAACATGCAATTCGGTCAGCATGCCGCCCTGATCGCGGTGGTAGGGTGCCGAAAGCGTCCGGTGAGCGGTGAACCGCAGGATCGGAACGCCCATTTCGGAGGAGGCCACCACGACGCCGGTGGGCAGGCTCGCCAATTGCGCCATGGCCTCTCGAGCGGTGCAAGCTCGCTTGCCATTCGCGTCGGAGGGCTCCGTGGCCGTCCAGAGGTTTTCCACCTGTCCGTTCGTCAGCGCGCCGCCAACAGCCCAGACGGCCGGAACGGAGGCAAGGGCCGTGACCACGTAGAAAAATGCCGCGCTCATATCCTCGGGGTCGCTGTTTGAAATGCGGCGGAGATCGAGAAGCAGCAGGACGAGTGGTAGGACGGCGAGAAGATTGGCAAAGGGTGCACCGCGGACCTGGATAAGGGCGACCCCCCAGTTCACGGTAAGCAAGCCCAGGAAAATCGCATGCATCTGGGTCCGGTCGCCGCGCAGGATGCGGAAAACGCAAACCGCCATCGCCAGCAATCCTGTGGCATAGAATGCTCCGAGCTCGTTCGTCCTCTCGCGCGTGAGATCAAGGAAGGACTGCGCCTCCATGACGCCATTCAACCAGAGCTCCACGAGCATCGGGTCGAGGCCTGCAAGCGGGCTACCAAGGCATTTCGGCGCAAGCACGAGGGCGGTCGCAAAGACGACCGCACCGACGCCGCCCAGGATCGCAAAACGGACACCGCGCGAGAAATGGCTGGCGAATATTGCGGATGCCAGGAGCAGTCCGCCGCCGAGGGTCGAAAGCCCGTAGAAGCCGAGCGACAGGTTGTCGCAGGTGACGGTCGAATAGAGACGCGGCGGCACCGTCAGGAAAAAGAAGACCGAAATGGCCAGCGCAAGCGCCAAACCGAAAGCCTGGGCGGCAGCGGCGAAAGCCTTTCCCTCCCATGCCCAAAGCAGGGCGACGACGAGGCAGCTCACCGCGACGAACGGCGTAGTCTCCGCGCCGATCGCAATCGCCAAAGCCGCCGCCAGACCGGCGATAGCGAAGCTCGCAGCACGATATTTCCCGTCGATCAGCATTGCCAGCATCACCGCCGCAAGGCCAAGCTGAACGTTATGGTGGTCGATCGCGCCTGGCATGAAACGGTTGCTGGTAATCAGCAGCATTGCCGTCAGGCCAAGCGAAATATGCATGGCAAGAGCGCCGCCGGCCCGACGACCGGCCAGCGCCATGGCAGCCATCACCGGTATCACCAGCAGCAGCGGCCAGATGGCAAGTGCGATCGCCTCCGCTCGTTCGGGCGGGAAAAACAGACCAAAGAAAGCGATGAGGCTCGCTATCGGCAGATCGATGAGCCGCGACCAGTGCATCAACGTGCCGCCTTCGAGACCGAGACGATACTGGGTCAGGTCGAACCATCCCTGCCCAGCCAGAAGATCGCGCACTTCGACGAGGCGCATACCATCGTCATTGTCGCCACCGACATAGTCCGTGGCGCTGGGAAGCTTGATTGTGACAAGCGCGGCAATGACCGCGAGGCTGTAGAGCAGGCTCACCGGCCAAAGACGCGACCAGAAACGCCTGCTGCTGCTCGACGTCGCCGCCCGCCCACCGATCGTCTGCATCGCGTCCGTCATGTCCGTCAGATCCCGTCATATGGTCGCCGCTGACGCTAGCGGTTTCCCCTCAAGAAAAGGTAAAGTGCGACGGCCGATAAGACGCGCGGCGCTGTAGGCCAGACAAGGTTTGTTAACGGGCATGCATATAAGCTTCCCGCCGGTTTCTCATACCGAGCGGACATCATGTCAGAATCCTGGACCGACATTTTCGATATCGCCGTACTGCTACCCTGCTACAACGAGGCAGCTACGATCGGAGCGGTCGTTCGCGGATTCCGTGCGGCACTGCCGCAGGCGCGTATCTACGTCTATGACAACAATTCTACCGACAGCACCGCGCTGCAGGCGATGCTGGCCGGCGCGAATGTCGTGCGCGAGCGGCGACAGGGCAAGGGGCATGTGGTGCGCCGCATGTTTTCCGACATCGATGCCGACATCTATGTGATGGCGGATGGCGACGGCACCTATGCCGCCGAGGATGCCGAGGAGCTGATTCGCACGCTTCTGACCGAACACGCCGATATGGTGGTCGGTACCCGCCGGGGCGTACAGGATGATGCCGGACGGCAGGGTCATGCGCTCGGAAACCGGATTTTCAATTTTCTTTATCGCCTGATCTTCGGCACGGATTTCACCGATATCTTTTCCGGCTATCGCGCCTTTTCGCGCCGCTTCGTCAAGAGCTTCCCTGCCGTTTCCGGCGGCTTCGAGATCGAGACGGAGATGTCGGTGCATGCTTCGCGTCTGAAACTGCCGGTCAGCGAGCTGGAACTCGACTATGGGCGCAGGCCGGAAGGCTCCCATTCGAAGCTCTCGACCTTCCGTGACGGCGCGAAGATCCTGTGGATGTTCGCCATGCTGATGAAGGAAACGCGACCCTTTGCCTTCTTCGGGCTCATAAGCCTGTCATTCATGGCAGCGAGCCTCGGCTTCATGACGCCGGTCCTCATCGAATATTTTGCAACCGGTCTCGTCAGCCGCATGCCGACCTGGGTGCTCTCCATGGCCCTGATGATGATTTCCTTCATGCTTTTTACGGCGGGACTTATCCTCGATTCCGTCGCACGGTCGCGCGCCGAGCATCTGCGCATGCACTATATGCGGCTGCAGGCGCCGCGCGCGGGCGCCGATCAGCCGATCCTGCTCGAAAACGCAACGACCCGCCGCCCGACCCGAAGGAGGGCGGGAGCGGCATGAGGAAGCTCGTCCGCTTCGGAATTGTCGGCGGCATAGGCTTCATCGTCGATGCCGGCCTGCTTGCCCTTCTCCTGCATCTGACGCCGCTTGGGCCGTTCCTGGCGCGGCTGATTGCGATCGCGGCCGCGATGATTACGACCTGGTCCTTCAACCGTGCTTTCACCTTTGGGCGCTCGGGTCATTCGCTCGCTGTCGAGGGCTTTCGCTACGGCTCGGTCGGCATCACCACCGCCTTCTTGAACTATGCGCTCTATTCCGTGCTGCTGATTTCACTGCCCGTGCTTCAGCCGCTGGCGGCGATGGTTTTTGCCACCACCGCCTCGATGGTCTTCAGTTTCTTCGGCTATTCCCGCTTCGTCTTCCGACGGTAGAGAGCGTACCGGGATTCCGATTCAGGCCAACGCATATGCCGAGGGTTCGGCCCCTCACCCTAGCCCTCTCCCCGCACGCGGGGCGAGGGAACGATCGAGCAAGTGGCAGTGGTGGTAGATCAACGTCCCAGTGAGGGACGACCGAGGATGCGACTCCCCCTTCGCCCCGCCTGCGGGGAGAAGGTGCCCGGAGGGCGGATGAGGGGCCTATCCGCTCCGTTCGAACTTCGACTCGCGGCTATGGACTGCCTGTGCAATTATTGCCCAGGCTCAAACCGGCTCCCAGCCGTCCTTCTCACTGGCGCGATAGATTGCGTCGATGACCTTCTGGTTGAGCTTCGAGTTCTCGAGCGTCACGACCTCTTCCTGTTCGCCCTGCGCAGCCCTGGCGAAAGCTTCAGCCTCGCGCTTGTACTGACGGCTGTCCGGGAAGCGGTAGATCTGCGACTGTCCGTGGCTGCGGTCCGTCAGCTCGACTTCCTCCGCACCCCAACGGTCCGCATTGAAGGGCGACTTCACTTCGATGTAGCCGTCGGTCCCATGGAAGACCATGATCTGGCGGTTCGCCATCTGGGTGGAGATATAGAAGCTCAGCTCGAACTCGCCGAAATCCGCCCTGACGCTGGAATAGATATCCGTACCGAACTCCGGATCGCGCTCGGTCAATGCCTGAACGCGCAGCGGTTCCTTGCCCGTCGAAAAGCGGCTGCTGACCACCGGGTAGACGCCGATGTCCGGCAGGCCGCCACCACCCAGCTCGGGAATGTTGCGCATATTGGCGGGGTCGCGGTTGAAATAGGTGAAAGCGCCCTGCACCTGGCGCAGGCGGCCGATCGCGCCATCGGCGATCAGCGAGCGGACCTTCTTCCAGACCGGCGTGTAGGTGACCATATAGGCTTCGGTGACCAGCACCTTGTTGCGATCGCGCGCGGCGATCAGGCTGTCGATTTGCTCAGCCTTGAGCGCAATCGGCTTTTCGCAGAGCACATGCTTGCCGGCGTCTGCGGCCTTGATCGTCCATTCGACATGCTGCGACGTCGGCAGCGGGATGTAGACGGCGTCGATCTTGTCGGACGCCAGCATCTCCTCATAAGAACCGAAAGCATGTGGCACCGAGAAGCGATCGGCCATCTCGCGGGCCTTGGCGAAATCACGGCTCGCAACCGCGGTGACCACGCAATTTTCCGCATCCTGAATGGCGGGTACAACCAGCTCGCGGCCGATCTTGGCCGTCGACAAAATCCCGAAACGCAACATCACCTGTCCTCCGAATGAAAATTCGCCGCAAGCTTATTCATCCGATCCATGGCGTGCAATGGTCCGGGCAGAATTCACGCAAGCACCGTTTGCCCGGACGGTCAAAAGTCCTAAAAGAAGGAAGAGGTTATTCGCCGTGCCCCCACTCTTACACACCCAATCAATTTGAGGAGAGCGCCATGGAATTGCGCCGACTTGGAAAGACAGATCTTTCGATCGCGCCGATTGTTTTCGGCGGCAACGTATTCGGCTGGACGGCTGACGAGAAAACATCCTTCGAGCTTCTCGATGCCTTCTTCGATGCGGGCTTCAACACGATCGACACAGCCGATGTCTATGGCAAATGGGTTCCAGGCAACAAGGGTGGCGAATCCGAGGAGATCATCGGCAGATGGCTGAAGTCCAGCCGAGTTCGCCGCGACAAGGCGGTGATCGTCACCAAGGTCGGTTCGGAGATGGGGCCGGGCAAGAAAGGCCTCAAGGAGCAATATATCCTGCAAGCAGTCGAGGATTCGCTGAAGCGGCTCCAGACCGATCATATCGATCTCTATCTTGCGCACTGGCCAGATCCGGAGACCCCCTATGAAGAGACGCTCGGCGCCTTCGCCAAGCTCAAGCAACAGGGAAAGATCCGCGCAATCGGCTGCTCCAATCTGGATGCCCGGCAGCTTCAGGATTCCTTCGATGCAAGCGAAAGAGCCGGCCTGCCGCGCTACGAGGTGTTGCAGCCGGAATATAACCTCTACGCTCGCTCGGTCTTCGAAGGCTCACTTGCCGATCTCTGCATCAAGGAACACATCGGCGTCATCACCTATTTCAGCCTCGCAGCCGGCTTTCTCACTGGCAAATACCGGACGAAGGCCGACACCGAGGGACGGGCGCGCGAGGGGCGCGTGTCAGGCTATCTAAACGAGCGGGGAATGCGTATCCTGAGCGCGCTCGACACCGTCTCAAAAGAAACCGGCGCAAAACCGGCCGAAATCGCACTTGCATGGCTGTTGCGCAAGAAGGGCGTGACCGCACCGATCGCGAGCGCGACCAGCCTCGGCCAGCTCGATGCTATGATCAACGCAGTGAGGCTCGATCTGTCCAGCGACGCCATGGCGTTGCTCGACAAAGCAGGTGCGGGAGGGGCAGGTGCATGAGGAGCAGGTGCATGAGGAGCAGGTGCATGAGGAGCAGGCAATGACCGTGAGGATCCGGGATGCTCGTCCTGATGACGAGGCTCGCTGGCGTAAACTTTGGGCCGACTATCTTGCCTTCTACGAGGTCGACGTCGACTCTGATATCACCGATCTGACGTGGAGCCGGGTCTTCGATCCGGCGTCTGCAATCTTCATGCGCGTTGCCGAAGTCGATGGCGATATCCTCGGCTTCGCCCTTTGCCTCACGCATGAAGGCACCTGGATCCGCAGGCTGGACTGCTATCTCGAGGATCTTTTCGTCGACGCAAGCGCTCGCGGACAGGGTGTGGGTCGGGCATTGATGGACGATCTGGTCGCGATGTGCAAAGCCAATGGCTGGGAGCGGCTCTACTGGCACACCAGCGAGGACAACAGGACAGCGCGCAAGCTGTACGACCGCTACGTCGGGAGCGACGGTCACATCCGCTACAGGATCAATTTCTGAGCGTTGGAAAGCCTTCGTAGAAGGCGCAGTGATCGCCTTCCCAGTTCGCCATGCCGGGTTTCGTCAGAATGCCGCGGGGCCGCACATAGCTCTGGATCACGCGGCGCGGCCGCTCATGCCATTGGATGTTGAACGCCCAGAGCTTGGGAAAGAAACAGAGCGCAGCGTAAGGCAGATGATCATGGATCCACCAGGCAAGCTTCTGCCAGTCCTCCTCGTTTCGGTAACGGTCGACCAGCCATGGCACGGCGACACAGGCGGTCGCTCCCATGCAGCCGTCGAAATCGCGCATGTCCCAGATATGGTCGGCGGCGGTTGCCGCATTGGATGAACAGTTCAATCCGTTCTTATTGCCGAAGGCATTGACCTCGCGTGAACGGTAACCGGAGCGGATATGCAGCCGCCCGAAGGTCGCCTGAAGCGGTTCCAGCAATTCCTCGCAGAGCCTTCTGCCCGCTTCGATTGCAAGGTCCGGCTCCTCCGGAATGTTCGGAATACGATAGAAGTCCGCGATTTCAGAATGAAGGAAGTCGCGGAAAAAGAAGTTCTGCGACAGCCGAACCCGGCCCAGCTCCTCCAGCCCTTTCATCGATGCCGGCTTTCGCATGGCCGTCCTCCTCCGATTCGATGCGGAGAGATTAACCCGCATCGCTGTGCCCGCCACCCGAAAGGCGGGAAAATCCGGCGTGTCGGGAACATTTCCGCCGGAAACCGCTTCTCCATGGGGTCACGTTTCATGTGACGTTCACCGGAAAAGAAGGATCAGAAAAATGGCCAAGGAAAAGACGTTGGAAGACCTCTTCTACGATACGCTGAAGGACATCTATTATGCCGAACGGCAGATTGTGAAGGCTCTGCCGAAGATGGCCCGAGGTGCGCAATCTGCGGAACTCAAAGCCGCTTTCGAAAAGCATAGGGACCAATCCGAAGGTCATGTCGAGCGGCTGCAGCAAGTCTTCGAGTTGATCGGAAAGCGTGCACAGGGCAAGACCTGCGAGGCAATCCAGGGCATCATCGCCGAGGGCGAGGAGATTATGGAAGAATTCAAGGGCACGGCTGCTATCGATGCCGGCCTCATCTCCGCCGCGCAGTCTGTCGAGCACTACGAGATCGCCCGTTACGGCACTTTGAAGACCTGGGCGCAAATGCTCGGCCACAAGGAAGCCATGAACCTTCTCGACCAGACCCTGCGGGAAGAAGCCCAGACCGACGAATTACTGACGAAGCTCGCCGTTACGGCGGCGAACCAGAAGGCCAAGGTCGCCTGACAGTCGTCGCTTGATGGGAGAAGCGGTCGGCTCACATCGGCCGCTTTCCCGTTGTCCGCGTTTGCCGTAGCAGGCAGTGGCGTGTGCAAGCAACCGCATCCGACGCGGCGGAGACCTTCAAACTCCTTACATTAGCGCTAATTAATTTTACTGGTGCAGGAGCAAATCCCAGAGTGCCTTCAGAGGCATCAACCGATCTGACCAGACAAGGGGGTGGCATGTCGGAAGAACAGGCAGTCGAAGCGGTCGTGCATCTTTACATCGAGGGCATGGCCTTCGCCAATGAAACAGCGCTGCGTAAAGCATTTCATCCTCGCGCGTCCATCATCGGCCATTACGACGGCGCCGTCGAATGGCTCTCGCGCGACGAATTCATCGCCGCCATCGTGGCGGAAGGTGCAGCCCCTCCGGGAACGCAGCCATTCATGGATATCATGTCGATCGACGTCACCGGAGACGCGGCGAGCGTGAAGGTGGCCGACGAATTCGCCGGCAAGCGATACTCGGATTATCTATCGTTGCTGAAGAACGAGGGGCGATGGACGATCGTCAATAAGGTCTATCACCTACATTCATAGGCCCTGCAATTTTGGACCACCCTGCGTCTACTGCATGTATCCTTAAATCGGAACCGATTTAAGGATAAAAACATGCAGCAATTCAAAGTGCTACAGCGACCTTTGTGCGTCTGAAAAGACGCACTGCGCTGTAGGTGATCCTACCTGAACGCAGGGCTTCCCCAGGAATCGCTCAGCTTCTCAGAACACCGCCGGTGAACTTGTTGACGCTGGCGACGATCTTCTGCGTCAGCACTTCGAAATCCTCGTCCGTCAGCGTGCGCTCCATCGGCTGAATCTGCACCTCGATCGCGATCGACTTCTTGCCTTCGCCGAGCGAGCCGCCTTCGAAAACGTCAAAGACGTTCACGCCGGTCACCAGCTTCCGATCGGCGCCGCTTGCCGCCTTGACAAGGGCGCCGGCCTCGACGCTCCTGTCGACCACGAAGGCGAAGTCACGCTTGACCGCCTGGAAGGGCGAAAGCTCCAGCGCCGGCTTGGTGCGGGTCGCCTTTTTCTTCGGTTCCGGCATGGAATCGATGTAGACCTCGAAGCCGCAAAGCGCGCCGGAGACGTCAAGCGCCTCCAGCGTGGCGGGATGAAATTCACCGAAATAGCCGAGCACGACCTTCGGTCCCATCTTGATGACGCCGGAGCGGCCCGGATGATACCAGTCCGGCGCTCCCTGCTCGATCTGGATATTGGTCATCGGCAGGCCGCAGGCTTCGATCACCGCCAGTGCATCAGCCTTGGCATCGAAGACATCGACGGGCTTGCCGCCACCCTTGGCATTGTTCGACCACATGCGGCCGGCGCCGGCAAGCGAGGCCGAGCCGCGGCGGACACCGCCGGCGACGCGGCGCTGACCTTCGGGCGCATCGTTCTCGTAGGTTCCCGAGACTTCGAAGATCGCGACATCGCCGTAGCCCTTGTCGGCATTGCGCTGCGCGGCCGTCAGCAACCCGGGCAACAACGAGGGGCGCATGTCCGACATGTCGGCCGCAATCGGATTGGCAAGCTTCAGGGCAGCCGCTCCGCCGCCGAAGAGCTTCGCCTGATGTTCGGAAATGAAGGACCAGGTAGCGGCCTCCAGCATGCCGCGAGAGGCAAGCGCGCGCTTGGCCATACGGGTACGGATCTGGAGCGTTGTCAGGATCTTGCCGTTGACGGCCGCATGGCTTTCGAGCGGCACCGGCTTGATATTGTCGACGCCATGGATGCGCATGATCTCTTCCACCAGATCGGCCTTGCCGTCGATGTCCGGTCGCCAGGAGGGAACGGAGACGGAGACACGCTCGCCGGAGCCGGAGACGGCAAAACCGAGGCGCGTCAGGATTTGACTGCTCTCCTCCGCGGATACGTCGAGGCCGGTCAGGCGTTTGACTTCTGAGAATGGAAAATCGACGACCTTGGCCTGATAACCTTTATAGCCGACGACATTCGCTCGCGCAGCCCTGCCGCCGCAAAGCTGCAGCACCAGTTCCGTCGTGCGCTCCAGACCAGGAACCATATATTCCGGATCGACGCCGCGTTCGAAGCGATAACGCGCATCGCTGATGATGCCGAGGCTGCGGCCGGTTTTGGCGATGTTCATCGGATCCCAGAGAGCGGATTCGATCAGTACGTCCGTCGTGTTCTCGTCGCAGCCGGAATGTTCGCCGCCCATGACGCCGCCGATCGACTCGATGCCATCCTCGTCGGCGATGACCACGTTGCTGGGGTTCAGCTTGTATTCACGCTGGTCAAGGGCGAGCACCGTCTCGCCGTCCCTTGCGCGGCGGACCGTGAGATTGCCGGTGACCTTTTCGGCATCGAAGACGTGCATCGGCCGGCCCTGGTCGAAGGTCATGTAGTTAGTGATATCGACCAGCGCATTGATGGGACGCAGGCCGATCGCCAACAGCCGCTGCTGCATCCACCGCGGGCTCGGGCCGTTCTTGACGCCGCGCACGAGGCGAAGAGAAAAGCCGGGGCAAAGGCGCTCGTCGTCGAGATCCAGCGTGACCTTGACCGGCGTCTCGCCTTCCGTGGCGATAGCAGGGATCGAACGACGCTTCAACCGGCCGAGACCGGATGCCGCAAGATCACGGGCAATGCCGTAGACGCTGGTGCAATCCGGGCGGTTCGGCGTGAGATTGATCTCGATGACCGGATCATCGAGCCCGGCGTAAGAGGCGTAGCTGGCGCCGACAGGGGCGTCCGCCGGCAGATCGATGATGCCGTCGTGATTGTCGGAAATCTGCAGTTCCTTTTCCGAGCACATCATGCCGCGGCTTTCGACGCCGCGGATATTACCAACGGCGAGCGTCACCTCGATACCCGGAACATAGGTTCCCGGAGCAGCAAAGGCACCGACGAGCCCTTCGCGCGCGTTCGGTGCACCGCAGACGACCTGGACCGGGGCGCCACTGCCGGTATCCACCATCAGGACCTTGAGACGATCGGCCTGCGGATGCTTCTCCGCCGAGACGACCTTGGCGATGACGAAGGGCTTGAACGCGGCCTTGTCGTCGACATCCTCGACCTCGAGCCCGATCATCGTCAGGCGGGCGCAGATCTCGTCGAGCGTGGCGTCTGTTTCCAGATGTTCTTTCAGCCAGGAGAGTGTGAATTTCATCGTATCACCTGTTTTTCAACTCAGCGTTCCAGCACTTCGACCAGCCGGAAGCGCTCGCAAACCAATTCCATATCCGGCGAAAGGCCGCCGTTGCGGGCAAAATAGACCTCGTGCGCCTCGCGCCAAGCGGCAAGGGAGCGATCTCCCTCCCCTTCGGCCTCGGCGAAGTCAGCATCGACCTCGTCAAAGCGACACACCGTCACCTCGACTGTCTCGACGACGGCCGCCGGACGGCCATTGCTGTCGAGAACGACATCTCGTCGCCCCAGCACGGGCAGCGGCTCGCCATCAGAACCGAAATCCCGAAGCGCGCCGCAGGTCGCCGTCTTGCGTCCATCGAGCATAAGCGCCAGAAGCTCGTCCTTCAGTTCCGGCGTATCGCCGAAAGAGAAAGTGACGGCGTTCCGATAGCGCTCGGGCAAACGGGTCAAGAGCTGAGACCTCCGAACAGCGTCGGCATGTCCAGCGGGCGGAAGCCGTAATGCGTCATCCAGCGGACGTCCGCATTGAAGAAATCGCGCAGGTCCGGCATGCCATATTTCAGCATGGCGATGCGGTCGAGGCCCATGCCCCAGGCGAAGCCCTGGTACTCATCGGGATCGAGCCCGCCGTAGCGCAGCACGTTCGGGTGCACCATGCCGCAGCCGAGGATTTCCATCCAGTCCGTGCCTTCGCCGAACTTGACGATCGGGCCGGAGCGGTCGCACTGGATGTCGACCTCGAAGGACGGCTCGGTAAAAGGAAAGAAGGATGGGCGGAAGCGCATCGTCACGCTGTCGACTTCGAAGAATGCCTTGCAGAACTCCTCCAGTACCCAGCGCATATTGGCGACATTCGCCTTCTTGTCGATGACGAGGCCCTCGACCTGATGGAACATCGGGGAATGCGTGGCGTCGGAATCCTGCCGGTAGGTCTTGCCCGGAATGATGATGCGGATCGGCGGCTTCTGCGCTTCCATGGTGCGTATCTGCACGGGCGAGGTATGGGTGCGCAGCACCTTGCGCTCGCCGTTTCCATCGGGATTGAAGAAGAATGTGTCGTGCATCTCCCGCGCGGGATGGCCTTCGGGAAAGTTCAGTGCCGTGAAGTTGTAGTAGTCCGTCTCGACATCGGGGCCTTCTGCAATCGAGAAACCCATGTCGCCGAAGATCGCCGTGATCTCGTCGATGATCTGGCTGATCGGATGGATGCGACCACGCTCGGCGGGCGAGGAGCGTACCGGCAGGCTGATGTCGACCGTTTCGGCCTCCAACCGCGCCGCGATGGCAGCTTGCTTCAACGCCGTCTTCCGGGCGCCGATCGCTTCGGTGACCTCGTTCTTCAAAGCGTTGATCGCGGCTCCGCGCGTCTGGCGCTCTTCCGGCGACATGGAGCCGAGCGTCTTCAGCAGTTCCGATATCGAGCCTTTCTTGCCGAGCGCCGTAACCCTGACGGCTTCGATCGTCTGCTCGTCGGCTGCAGCCTCCACATCTGCCAGGAGGGATGTTTTAAGCGTTTCGAGATCGGACATTCTCTTCTCTTTCGTCCAGGGTCTAAATGAAATTCCGGCAGGCGGGGCAAGGAATATAGAGAAAGAAAAACCCGCGCCAGTCCTGCCAGCGCGGGTTCCCAAATTCATCGATGCAAAAGCTTGGGAAGCGCCGGCTACTTGACCGCGCCTTCAAACTCGTTCTTCGTGCCGGCATCCTTGAGATACTCAAGGGCCTTCTTGGCAGCAGCCACCAGGGCGCCGAATGCTTCCGGCTCATGGATCGCCATGTCGGAGAGGACCTTGCGGTCGACTTCGATGCCAGCCTTGTTCAGGCCGTCGATGAAGCGGCCATAGGTCAGGCCGAATTCGCGAACAGCAGCATTGATGCGCTGGATCCAGAGGGCGCGGAAATTGCGCTTGTTGACCTTGCGGTCGCGGTAGGCGTACTGCTTGGCGCGGTCGACGGCGGCCTTGGCGGTACGGATGGTGTTCTTGCGGCGGCCATAGAAGCCCTTGGCCTGCTTCAGAACCTTCTTATGCTTGGCGTGGGCGGTGACGCCTCTTTTTACGCGTGCCATGTCATGATCTCCTTAATCTAAAGCGTATCGCGAAAAGTCTCAGAGACCGTTCGGCAGGTAGTTCTTGATCACCTTGCGACCATCGGGTTCTGCAAGAACCATGGTGCCGCGGGCGTCGCGAATGAACTTGTTGGTACGCTTGATCATGCCATGGCGCTTACCGGCAGCCTGGGCCTTGACCTTGCCGGAGGCGGTAATCTTGAACCGCTTCTTGGCAGAGGACTTCGTCTTCATCTTGGGCATTTTGCTACTCCTTCTGTCCTCCCTCACGCGCTTTATCGAAAAAGCCCTTTCCGCAGGAGCCCGTTTCCGGACTTCGCAAAAGGCGGGGAGCGTTTGTTGTTGATTTGCGGGCTCGGTGACGAACCGTTCCGCAAGCATTCTGAACCGCCACGGCATGCCCTGCCGGTCAGTTCGGACGCGCGCTTATACCCGCAGTCCCGGCAAAGTGCAACGGGAGTCTGCGGGAAAATCTTTGTTCCGCCAACTTGCGGAAATAAAGAAAAGCCGCCCTTAAGGACGGCTCCCATCTTCGGACGTGAGCGGCGTCACTTCGGCGCCAGCACCATCATCATCTGGCGGCCTTCAAGCTTCGGCTCGGCTTCGACCTTGGCGACCGCCTGCGTGTCGTCCTTCACCTGCTGCAAAAGCTTCATGCCCAGTTCCTGGTGGGCCATTTCACGGCCGCGGAAACGGAGCGTCACCCGGACCTTGTCGCCCTCTTCGAAGAAACGGCCGATCGCCTTCATCTTCACCTCATAATCGTGGGTGTCGATGTTGGGACGCATCTTGATTTCCTTGATTTCGACCACCTTCTGCTTCTTGCGCGCCTCGGCGGCCTTCTTCTGGTTGGCATATTTCAGCTTTCCCAGATCCAGGATCTTACACACGGGCGGTTCGGCATTGGGGGAAATCTCTACCAGGTCGAGACCGGCTTCCTCGGCCATTCTCAACGCCTGATCGGTCGGGACGACGCCCATATTCTGACCGTCAGCAGTAATAAGCTGAACTCTTGGTATGCGTATTTCACGGTTTGAGCGTGGCCCTTCCTTCACGGGCGCATCGGCTTTAAAGGGTCTGCGAATGGTCGTATTCTCCTCGAATTGTTTCGGATTGCTGCACCCGTCCGAAGTCCCGCCGGCACAACTGACGGGATGACGTGATTGCTGCGGTGAAGTCAATAACATGCTTTAGAAGAAAAATCATCACCTGTCAGCCACAGGTCGAATCTGTTTTATGCGAAGTAACAGCAGGAGTTCCCATGTCCGAAACATCAGAGCATTTCGAACCCCAATACTTGACAATTGGTAAAGGCGAAAGCGAACGCGCGATCGCCATGCTCGTCCGCAAGGCGGAAGATGGCGTCTCAGGACCGGCGCTCCTCTGGCTTTCGGGCTACCGATCGGACATGAACGGCACCAAAGCCGTCGAACTGGACGCTTTCGCCGCAAAGCACGGTCTCCCTTCGATCCGCTTCGACTATTCCGGCCACGGTCTGTCGGGCGGCAAGTTCACCAACGGGACGATTTCGCGTTGGCTCGACGAGACGCTCTCGGTAATCGATCACGTAGCGCCGAAGCGCCTCATCGTCGTCGGCTCCTCGATGGGTGGCTGGATCGCGCTGAGGCTCGTACAGGAACTGCGCAAACGCGTTTCCGCGCCGGCGGTGGATGGCATGGTGCTGATCGCGCCCGCACCCGATTTCACGTTCGAACTCGTCGAACCCAATCTTTCGGCGGCAGAACGCGCATCGCTGCAAGAACGCGGTTATTTCGAAGAGCCCTCGGAGTATAGCCCCGAGCCGAACATCTTCACGCGCGCCCTGATCGAGGACGGCCGCAACAACCGGGTTTTACAGGGGATCATCGAAACCGGTTGCCCGGTCCACATCCTTCAGGGCATGCAGGATCCGGACGTGCCCTTTGCGCATGCGTTGAAACTCATGGAGCACCTTCCCGCCGATGACGTGGTGCTGACGCTCATCCGTGACGGCGATCACCGGCTGTCCCGACCGCAGGACATCGAACGAATGCTGGGCGCCGTCCAGGAGCTCATTCGCCACTGCATGGCTCCTTAAATCGGAGCCGATTTAAGGATGAACCGTGCAGCAATTTAAAGGTGCTACAGCGACCTTTGTGCGTCTCACAAGACGCACGGCGCTATAGTCAAAGCAGGTCGGCTGTCAGGGCAGGGCGGTAATCAAAGATAAGGCAGTTGCATTTTCCCGATGCAATCCCCACCTGAACTTCCGTTACGTAACCCACGGATTGTGTTGCATTTTAACCATGTTGACGAATCGTTTCCGTTAACGAAAAAGTAACGATTGACTTCGCACGCCCCGCCCCATTAACTTTTCGTTAAGAAATGCAAGGGCGATACAAGGATGCGGGCGTGCGAGTAAAAAGTGTGTTCGTGGCCATGACGGCCATGTGTGCGATGTCTACGGCAGCCATGCCGGCACCAGCACAGAACCGATCGATGGTGATCGGTGATGTCACGTCCCAACCAATCGGACATTACGATTTCTGTCAGACGCATCGCAACGAATGCGGGCCGAACCGCAATGTCGGGCCGGCCGCCTTGACGGCGGCGAACTGGACGATGGTCCGTTCGGTCAATACCACCGTCAATGAGACCATCACGCCAATGACGGACAAGGAAATCTACGGCAAGGACGAAGTCTGGGCCTATCCGACGACCGCTGGCGACTGCGAGGACTTCGCGCTCCTGAAGCGTCGCATCCTCATCCAGCGCGGAATTTCGCCGGCCAATCTTCTGATAACAGTGGTGCGCAAGCCGGATGGCGAGGGCCATGCCGTGCTGACGCTCAGGACCACGGACGGCGATTACGTGCTCGACAATCTCAATAGCGAAGTCAAGCCGTGGTTCCAGACGCCCTATTCCTTCATCAAGCGCCAGGCGAGCAACAATTCCGGCCGCTGGGTCACCATCGAGAATGGCAACGACGTTCTGGTCGGTGCCCTCCGGTAAGCATGCAAAACCACTTTCTTGCAAAAGGCCGGCTGCAAAACAGCCGGCCTTTTGCATTGTCGCATACGGTAAGAACCGGCTTGAGCTAATTCAGCCGTTGCCGATCAGAATGCCGGCTCCCAGAACCAGCGAACCGCCGAGAACGACCTGAAAGGCAGCGCGCAGGAAAGGTGTCTCCATGAATTTGTTCTGGATGAAGGCGATCGCCCAGAGTTCGAAGAAGACGATGATGGCGGCGGTGATCGTCGCCGTCCAGAAATACGGGATAAGATAAGGGAGCGCATGTCCGAGGCCACCGAGTGTCGTCATGATGCCGCAGGCGAGACCGCGCTTGACCGGCGAGCCGCGCCCCGAGATCTTTCCGTCGTCATGGGCGGCTTCCGTGAAGCCCATGGAGATGCCGGCGCCGACGGAGGCCGAAAGACCGACGAGAAAGGTCTGCCAGGTATCCTGCGTCGCGAAAGCAGCCGCGAAGATCGGCGCCAGCGTCGAGACCGAACCATCCATCAGGCCGGCAAGGCCCGGTTGCACATAGGTCAGCACGAATTGTCGGCGCGCGCCCGCATCCTCCTCTTGCTTCACCTCTTCCGGCGTATGCTTGTCGCCAAGCATTCGGGCGATATCCTCGTGCCCCTGCTCTGCGAGCGCAAGATCGCCGAGGAGCTGGCGCGTCTCTGCATCTGACGTGCGCCGCGCGGCTTCGACATAGAAGCGGTAGGCCTGTTCCTCCATGGCCTCGGCCTCCTGACGCATCGCATCCAGCGAGAGGTTGTTGCGCAGCCAATCCGGCTTGCGTTCGTAGAAGCCACGCACGTGCTCGCGCCGGATCAGGGGGATACGCTCGCCGAAACGTTTGCGGTGCATATCGATCAACGTTTTGCGGTGCGTGTCCTCGACTTCGGCCATGTCTTCGAAGACCTTGGCGGATGCCGGATATCGGCTTTTGAGCAGATCGGCATAGGCG
This sequence comes from Sinorhizobium sp. CB7, assembly GCF_041357635.1. Classification (NCBI taxonomy): domain Bacteria; kingdom Pseudomonadati; phylum Pseudomonadota; class Alphaproteobacteria; order Hyphomicrobiales; family Rhizobiaceae; genus Sinorhizobium; species Sinorhizobium sp. CB7. Next base: position 98,129 of record NZ_JAULLL010000020.1, on the reverse strand, counting down.
AGATAAATGCGCGCATCGTCCTCTTCCGAGGCAATGGCAAGTGCAAGAATTTCCTGTTCGGACAATGAATTGAATGAACGTTTCGAGGAGCCGAAAAGCCCAAGCAGCATGGCAATCTCCATTTTAGAATTATTCTAGTTCTAAAATTCTGCCCATGAGGGGTCAAGTATGACCGCCAGAATTTAGACAGATTGCCGCAAGCGCCTCGTGATCTCTTGGCGGCATCGTCACACTGCTTACATAAGGGCCGCCGCGCATCCTTCCTTGGGCGCGCGGCATAGCGCCGGGAGCACGATATGAACAGCGAACTGCAGGGCCGTCCCGCCCATGTTGCGGAGATCCGCGAACGCGCCGAAGCGGAGATGCGCCGGATCGGCGTAGATGCCCTCTTCATCGACAGGCTGGTCGAGACCTTCTATGGCCGCATCCAGGCACATCCGAACTTAGGCCCGGTCTTCGACAATCGTCTCTCCGGACGCTGGCCGGAGCATATGGAGAAGATGAAGCGCTTCTGGTCGTCGGTCGCCTTCAAGAACGGCGCCTATGGCGGCAAGCCCGTGCAGGCGCATCTCGGCGTCGAAGGCATGACGGCGGAGCTTTTCCCGGAATGGCTGGCGCTCTTTTCCGCAACACTTGACGATATCGCGCCTTCAGTGGAGGCCAGAGACTGGTTCATGGCGACGGCCGAGCGGATCGCCAGAAGCCTGACACTCTCGCTGTTTTACAATCCGGCGCTGGACGATCCGGCAAAAATGCCGGCGCCAAATACCTGATCAGTCCTCCAGCCCTTTCAACACATTGGCGACATTCAGACCGATTTCCGGAACACCATAACCGCCTTCCATGCAGACAAGGACAGGCAGGCGGGATGAGGCGATCATGGCGCCCATGCGGATGAAATCTTCTGACGTCAGCTGGAAAAAGGAGATCGGGTCGCGCTCGAATGCATCGACGCCGAGCGACAGCACGATCGCCTCCGCGCAGAAATCGCCGATCCGGTGCGGCGCATCGGCAAGCGCCTTGATTGGGGCGATCGATTAAATCACGTTAACCGCGAATGATTCGGCAGCGGGAGGGATTCGCGGCCTCATGAAAGTCCTCATGGTCGATGTCGACGGTGTCGTGGTTCGCGGGCGGCCGGCTGACGGGCTTCCGCCCCTCACCTATCTGGAACGCGATCTCGGCCTACCGGCAGCGCTTCTGCAAAGGGAGTTCTTCGCTCCGTATTGGAGCGAGATCGTCACGGGCAAGGAGGCGCTGATGCCGCGCCTTGAAGCGGTGCTTGCGCGGATCGCGCCGCAGCTCAGCGCCGAAATGCTGAGGGCCTACTGGTTCGAGAACGATTCCCGCATCGACCACGTCTTTCTTGAGGCGCTCAGTGCCTGGTGCGCATGCGGCATCGCGATCTATCTTGCCACCAACCAGGAGCATATGCGGGCGAAATATCTGATGGAGGAGCGCGGACTGGCCGCCCACGTCGACGGCATTCTCTATTCCGCAGCACTCGGCCACCGGAAGCCGTCGGCGGAATTCTACCGGCTAGCGAACGAGCATGCGGGTGTTGCGGCAGCCGACATCGTCTTCATCGACGACATGCGAGAAAATGTCGAAGCGGCGCGGGCCTTCGGCTGGAATGCCGTGGAATGGAACGGCCAGGTCGGGCTCGATGAGGTGCTCGCACCATTTGTGAATGGTCGCTAGCCTTCTCTGTCAGGTCACCCGCTTGTAGAACAGGGTCGTGGCGCAGAAACCGCCCTCGGGCCACATGGCATAATCCGGAATGACGCCGGCGCGTTCCCAGCCAAGACGTGGATAGATTGCCTCAGCTTCGCTGCCGGTCGCGGTGTCGAGCACGAGCAGGTTTCTGCCGTGGGTCGCCGACCCGTGTTCGGCCGCCGCCATCAGCAGCCGGGCAAGTCCCCTGCCACGCGCCGAGCGATGGACGAGGAGCTTCTTCAGATCGCCGCGATGCGGCTGGTTCGGCATCTGGGCAAAGCCCACCTGCACGGTTCCCAGGATATTACCCTCGACCTCGGCGACAAAGAGCAGCGTTTCTCCCGCGGCAACGGCATCGGCGACGCTCCGCCAGTAAGGTTCGGCGTCCGAAACGGCGTAGGGCTGCATGAAACCGACCGAGGCGCCACCATTGACGCAATCGGCCAGGATTTCGCAAAGGGCGGGTATGGCGTCGCGCGCCTCTTTCCCGGAAAGCATACGGATGTCAGGCATGTCCTCTCCTGATTAAAATCACATCAGCGTTGCCGGCGATCGAGCACGACGGCATAGCGCGCCGGCTTATCGGTCGGATTATGAAAATCGTGGCCCTCGCCGAGCGCCATGAACAGGCAATCGCCGGGATCCAGCACATGCAGGATCCCGTTTACGGTCATTTCCATCCGACCTTCGAACAGCCAGACATGCTGCCTCATGCCGCGGCTGGCCTCCTGCGGTGGAAAGCTGACCCGGGCGCCCGGCGGAAACTCCACTTCGACGATGTCGACCTCGGAGGGCATTCCCGGCGGCGAGACCGCGCGGCGCAGATAGCCCGTCTCCGGATCGCGCCAGAGCCGCTGGTCCTCACGGCGAGAGAGCGGTGAAGATGTCTGATCCTCCTCGGAAAAGAAGGCCGACAGCGACAATCCGAGCGCCGCGCAGAGCCGGGCCAGCAGCGACGCCGTCGGGCTCGCCTCCGCCCGCTCTATACGCGAGATCATCGCCCGGCTTACCCCGGACGCATTGGCGAGATCATCCAGCGTCAGCCCCTTGTCGATCCTGAGGCTGCGCATCCGCGCGCCGATCGCGATTTCAAGGTTTTGTTCCATCAACCAATCCATGATTCCACTATAAGAGAAATACATGAACCGATACTGGAATCAAGTGCCGATGGATGGCAAGACCCAAGTCCCTCCCGCCAAAGAAATCCGCTGCTTTTCCGCTTTGCGGGCGGGTGCGGCGCTGCTATATGGCGCGCATGAGCACCAATTCGACGACTCCGCTTTCGCACATCCGCAACTTCTCCATCGTGGCCCATATCGACCACGGCAAATCGACGCTGGCCGACCGACTGATTCAGACGACGGGCGGTCTTGCCGAGCGCGAGATGTCGGAGCAAGTGCTTGATAGCATGGAGATCGAGCGCGAGCGCGGCATCACCATCAAGGCCCAGACCGTTCGCCTGCATTACAAGGCGAAGGACGGCGAAACCTATATCCTGAATCTGATCGACACGCCCGGGCATGTCGACTTCGCCTATGAAGTCTCCCGCTCGCTGTCGGCCTGTGAAGGTTCCCTGCTGGTCGTCGACGCGAGCCAAGGCGTGGAAGCGCAGACACTCGCCAATGTCTATCAGGCGATCGACAACAATCACGAGCTCGTCACTGTGCTCAACAAGATCGACCTGCCCGCTGCTGAACCGGAGCGCATCAAGGAGCAGATCGAGGAAGTGATCGGCATCGACGCTTCCGACGCCGTGCTGATTTCAGCCAAGACCGGCCTCGGTATTCCCGACGTGCTGGAAGCGATCGTCAACAAACTGCCGGCGCCGAAGAGCCCTGGTGGCGACAAGGCTCCCCTGAAGGCGCTGCTGGTCGATAGCTGGTATGACACCTATCTCGGCGTCATGGTTCTCGTCCGCATCATCGACGGCGTGCTGACTAAGGGCCAGACGATCCGCATGATGGGCACGGACGCGAAATATCAGATCGAACGCGTCGGCGTGCTGACCCCGAAAATGGTCAATGTCGACAGCCTCGGCCCCGGCGAGATCGGTTTCATCACCGCCTCGATCAAGGAAGTGGCAGATACGCGCGTCGGCGACACGATCACCGAGGACAAGCGGCCGACCGCGGAGGCCCTGCCCGGCTTCAAGCCGGCACAGCCGGTGGTCTTCTGCGGCCTCTTTCCCGTCGATGCCGCCGACTTCGAGGATCTTCGCTCGGCCATGGGCAAGCTGCGCCTCAACGACGCCAGCTTCTCCTTCGAAATGGAATCATCCGCGGCACTCGGTTTCGGCTTCCGCTGCGGCTTTCTGGGTCTGCTTCACCTCGAAATCATCCAGGAGCGCCTGGAGCGCGAGTTCAACCTCGACCTCATCGCAACAGCCCCCTCGGTCGTCTATCAGCTCACCATGACTGATGGCACCGAGAAGGAACTGCACAATCCGGCCGACATGCCTGACGTCGTCAAGATCGCCGAGTTCCGGGAGCCCTGGATCAAGGCGACGATCATGACGCCGGACGAGTATCTGGGCGCAATCCTGAAACTCTGCCAGGACCGTCGCGGCGTCCAGACCGAGCTCACTTATGTCGGCAACCGCGCCATGGTGACCTACGACCTGCCGCTCAATGAAGTCGTCTTCGACTTTTATGACCGCCTGAAGTCGATCTCGAAGGGCTATGCCTCCTTCGACTACAATCTCACGGACTATCGCGAGAGCGACCTCGTCAAGATGTCGATTCTCGTCAATGCCGAGCCGGTCGATGCGCTTTCGATGCTGGTACACCGCTCGGCGGCGGAAAAGCGCGGCCGCGTCATGTGTGAGAAGCTCAAGGACCTGATTCCCCAGCACATGTTCCAGATTCCGATCCAGGCTGCGATCGGCGGGCGCATCATCGCCCGCGAAACGGTGAGGGCGCTGCGCAAGGACGTGACGGCGAAGTGCTACGGCGGTGACGCCACCCGTAAGCGCAAACTTCTGGAAAAGCAGAAGGAAGGCAAAAAGCGCATGCGCCAGTTCGGCAAGGTGGAGATCCCGCAGGAGGCCTTCATTGCGGCGCTCAAGATGGGAGACGAGTGAGGAACGGCGTAGCCGATTGATTCCTCCTCTGCTGTTGCAGCGTTCATAGGCCTCTAACTGTGAACTCTCAGGAAGTTATCCGTGCTGATCGGTGAGGTGGGGAATTCCGTGAGGTGGCCTTCAGGGCGATCCCGCCAATCCACGATCTCATTGTTGGTTGTTTGGCGCCGCCGTCGCCCCACCTTCCCTCATTCCTGTGCCTGTCACAGGAATCCAGCAGCGCCGTGTCCACGGCGCGGGAGACTCGCCTTTTGGCGATGCCGACAGGTGGAGAACAAGCTCTTTGCTCGGTTCCACCACAACAAATTCCGCGAACATCAACCTGCTGACAGGAGTCTTTTCGCCGTGCCGACGCACGGCGGCTGGATTCCTGTGACAGGCACAGGAATGAGGGAAATTGGGGAAGCCACCGCGCCAGACAACCGCTATCTCGCGCTTGAACTCAGACAACCTCCTTAAAGCTCACATCTAGAGTAGTGTCGGCTCGGGATCCTGGTCCGGATCGATCTCATCGAGAATGTCGGGCCTGTCGTTCTTTGGCGATCCGACTGCCGGGCCGATCGGCCACATCGTCATCAGCTCGGAGGTGAAGGGCACCATCAGATCGTGGGGATCGGGCTCCGGCGAAAGCCAGCGCTCGTAATCCTCCCGGTGCAGGATGACCGGCATGCGATCGTGGATTTCCGCCATCATCTCGTTGGCGTCGCAGGTGATGACGGCGAATGTCCTGTGGTCGACGCCGTGCTCGTCGCGCCAGCTATCCCAGACGCCGGCGAGCGCGAAGGGCGCGCCGGATTTCATCGCGACCGCATAGGGCTGCTTGTTCTTGCCGGTCGAATAGATGTCCTTCCACTCGAAGAAGCCGTTGATCGGAACAAGGCACCGGCGCGATCGGTAGGCGGCCTTGAACAGGCCATTGCTGGCAAGTGTTTCAGCCCGGGCATTGACCGGCGGCCGGCCTGCCTTGTCCTTCGACAGGCGGGACATGAGGCCCCAGCGCGCCGAGACGAAAACCGGCCCCATGACATCAGGCTCACGCACCACATCGCGGATGATGATCGGATAATCCTGCTGCGGCGCACCGTTATAGCGGGGAAAGCCGTTCGCAAGCCCCGCGACATCGCCAGGGCCGGCGAAGGAAAAGGCTCTCAGCAACTCTTCCAGCGATGTCTTTATGTAGACGCGCCCGCACATGGTGTTTCTCCGGAAAGCGGCAGGATAGTGCAGCCAGGACGGCATGTCACGGGCAGCACTTCGGGCTTCCATTCCGCCTTCGGCTTACAGCTGTAAGCCGGTTCAAGCCTGCTGACATGTTCGGGTAACGGGGCGTTGTTAGCGAGTTTTCCACGAACATCGGCATTGCGGATCCGCGCTCCGGACCTGCCGGGAAACCCGCATGCTGACAGGAGACAGCATGAAAGCCATCGACCCCTATTCCACCACCCACACCCTGGACAACGCACAGCTGCGAACCATCGTCACGCGGCTCGAAACGCGGGCCAGGCACCCGCTCTTCAGGAAGATGCTTGGTGACTATCTCGAGGCGATAAACATCGACGCGGCGGCGGCTGTACTCGATCTCGGTTGTGGCACCGGTTTCGTCGCGCGCACGATAGCGCTGCGGCCAAACTTTTCGGGACGAGTGCTCGGCATCGACCTCAGTCCATGGCTCGTCGCGGCGGCGGCAGACCTGGCAATGGACGAGGGTCTCGACCGGATCGGGTTCCGCGCCGGCGACAGCCGCAAGTTGGATCTTGCTGACGGCAGTTTCGACGCGATCGTCGCCCATACGCTTATCAGCCATGTCGAACACCCGATCACCGTCATTCGCGAGGCTGCTCGCCTCGTCCGGCCCGGCGGCATGATCGCGATCTTCGATGGCGATTTCGCGTCCATGACCTACGGAAACGCCGACGGCACCCGCGCCAAAGCCAATGACGAGGCGATCATCAGCTGCGCCGCCATCAACCCGCGCGTAATGCGGCATATGCCCCGATTGCTACAAGCCGCCGGCCTGCAACTTGTCAGAACCTTTCCCTATGTCCTGGCCGAACTGGGCCGGGCGGATTTTTGGTCGTCGGCGATCGACGCCTTCCAGAGCCTCGCCCCGAGCGCGGGAGCCATGACGCAGCAGGAAGCCGATGCCTGGGCCGAGGAACTGCGTCGCGATTCCGAGGCTGGGATATTCTTCGGGGCGATGAACTACTACACGTTCATCGCGCGGCGGGTTTAGAGCTGGGTAAAATGGAAATGCCGCCTTCGCGCGCAACCCGTGAGAAAGGCCGGTACATACCGGCCTCCCTTCATGCATTCTGCGGCAGCACCTATCCTCCATGGAGGCAATCGGTCAGTTAACGGCAACGGCGCTCCGTCTCGGTATAGCGTTCGCCATACTCGTCCTCGCGGGTGACAGTCCTCGTAATGCAGCGGTCGCGATAGCGATAGCGTGGGCGTTCTTCCCTAACGCCAAACTGGACGCCGCGTTCGTTGATGGTGATACCGGGGCGTACGCGGTCGTAGCGGTCATAATCCCGGTCAATGTAGACGCTGTCGGCCATGGCGGGAGCGGCGAAGGAACAGACGCTCAACATGACAGCAGCGCAACTCATGATTGAATTTCGCATGACGGTTTCCTCCTTTTCGCTGAAGGGTCAACGAAGGAGAAGCGAAGTGGTTCCATCTGCTCGCGCTACAGATATGCGCCAAAAATCAGCAGAATTGCACCGACCGCTATCATGGCGAGGCCCGGCCAATTGCGCGTCAGGCCGAGGAAGGCGAGCCCCTGCTGTGGTGGTTCCAGGGTCGGTGCGCCGCCGCTCTCGGGCGAACGATGGGGTTCGCTCAACCTCCGCCGGCCAAGAGCTTCGCGCATTGTGTAGAGCACGCCGCAAATCACCAGAAGTGCCCCGATCAGGATCGTCCACATGGGTCGTCTCCTTTTTGTTGTTCGAATCTGTAAGGATTTAGGGCGATGGGCGCCGGGGGCGATGGGCAGAATTCGGTGGTGATGCGGCAGAGCGGATTTGCTGGTTACGGGTTGGATGCTGCTGCGGGTTCCGGATCGTAGTTGAAGATTTCTAGGATAATTGGAAAGGAGAATTGCCACCGCCGTCAGGGTAACGACGCTGGACCTTCAGAAACTTCCCACTTTCTTCGGAAATCCAGATATCGGTCGATGCCAAATATGGAGATGCAAGTCGCATAGTAATGAATGCTCTGAATGCTCTCCGCCAGCGTGCAGTTGCTGAATTTTGGGCTGTAAGTGTCCAATAATGACCACGACGATCTGTCAAATTCCTCCCATTCAGTAGAGGAGGCAGCCTTCCGAAGCCCCTTTGTCCGCGTGATCCGAAACTCGCCAAAAGGCTTTAACGTCCCGTCATTCTTAACTTCATAGATTCTTTCGCTATGGCTCGGCGTGCCGCGGGTCGCGACATAGGCGCTGTTAACCGCGCGACACGTAGGGTCCTCCTTGGGGAGTTCATTCGCCCGCGCCTGCGGGACACCGATGCAGAGGATGAACCCTATTGCGGCGAAACAATTCCATGCTTGCATCGATGTGTTCAACCTCACAGGTTATGGCTCGCCCGCTCTTATTGCATCGGCATGGCGGCTTGCTTCGGGTCGTAGTCGAAGACTTCCAGCGCGGTCCTGAAGGGAAACAGCCATTCATTGCTGGGATAACTGCGCAGCATCCTTAGGAAGAGACCGGTGTCAGCGGATATCCAGACCTCGAATTCTGCGCTGTACGGAAATTTACGCCAGGTTCCGGAATAGTGATCAACCTTGCCCTCTGAGGCGCGCTGTTGATCAAGAAGCCGGCATGAAGAAAATTTCGGATGATCCATGTCCAGAAGCGAGGTCGAAGGCTTGCCAAACTTCTGCGATTCCCCGGACACAAGATTTTTTTGAACGCCCCCGTCCCGATCAACGTAGAGGACTATATATGGCCGAAGCGTCTGATCTTCCCTTAATTCGTAGATCGTTTCGTTATATCGCGGGAAACTGCGGGTCGCGAGATAGGCTTGGTTCACGGCATCACAGGTCGGATCCGGCTTCGGCTTTTCAATGACCTCGATATCGAAGAGAGTCTCGTCGATGCGGCCGTTCCAATAAGAGAAGCGTGCGGTAATACTGTCCCTGCCGGCGAAGCCTTCGTCGGGCGTATAATAGCTGGCGAGACCAAGCACCGTCGCGCCATCGCACCTCTCGAATTCGCCTTGCTCCGGACGATATCCATATTCGTGAAGGGCCTCCATCTTGCCGTGCTGGGGAGGCTTCAGGATCTCAACGCTCGGCGAGAGGTATACCGAGCAACCGTCTTCGACGTGATATGCGAAATCGTATGCGAAATCTATTTTTCTGCGCTCGCCGCTGAATACGGTTCGTCGATGTTGATCCGGTCTGACACTGTCTTCCGCCTTACTAAGGCTGGGCAGCGATATGGCGGCTGCCATAGCCAATACGAACAGAATAAAAGCGCGTTTCATGAAAAATCCCTCTCAACCAGCATGCCGCCGGTGAAGGCTGCGTTCACTGCGTTGGTGCTACGGCGTTTTTCGGATCGTAGTCGAAGGTCTCAAGCGCAACTGGAAAGGAATATTCCCAATTGTCGGTATAGCGCCGGATGACCTTGGTGAATCTTTTGTCTTTCGCGGAGATCCAGATTTCGGCTGATGCCTCGAACGGAAAGTCGTGCCATGTTGCGCGATAGTGGATTTCCTTGCCGCCCTTGATGTGTTTGCAGGCGGTGAATTTCGGATCGACCTGATCGAATGTCGACCATGCCGTTCGATCGAATTCCACCCATCTCTCGCCAAAGGCATATTTCAAGTACCCGGCTGCCCGCGTGACCCGAACGTCGGCGTAGGGTTTATGAGTGCCATCTTTCTTGAGATTGTAGATCTTCTTGCTGTAGGACCATGTGCCGAGGGTTGCGACATAGGCATAATTGACCGCGCGACCGGTGGGATCTTCCTTTGGCTGATCGTTCATCCGTGCCTGCGGGATGTCGCCGACCGGATTGTAGTCGAAGAGTTCCAACAAGGTTTCAAAGGGAAGCTGCCACCCGTTGTCGGGATAACGCCGCAGCGTTTTCAGAAAGAGACCAGTGTCGGCCGATATCCAGATCTCGGACTCCGCTCTGTATGGAAATTTACGCCAGATCACAGAATAGTGGGCGACCTTGCCTTCCGGCGTGCGCTGTCGATTCAGAAGCCGGCACGAAGAAAACTTCGGATAATCCCTGTCTTCAAGTCGAAGTGCCGTGGCCTTGTCAAATGTCGTCCACCAGCCGGTATGAAAATTCAGCTCAGCGAACTTTTCCGCGTCGCCTCTGATGACGGCAACGAGAGCCCGCGTCCCGTCCTCCCTCAACCCGTAGATCCTTTCCTTGTATTTCGGGAAATTGCGGGTTGCGACATAGGCTTGATTTACAGCATCACAGGACGGATCCAGCTTCGGCTTTTCAATGATCTGAATATTGAAGACGGCCTCGGTAATGTAGCCGTCCCCATATGAGAAGCGCGCGGTGAAACTGTCTCTGCCGCTGAAACCTTTGTCGGGCGTGTAATAGGCCGCCAGACCAAGCACCTTGGTCGTATTGCATTTTTCGTACTCGCCTTCCCCCGAAGGATATCCTTCCTCGCGGACAGCCTCCATCTTGCCGTGCTGGGGAGGATTCAGGATCTGAACGATCGGTAAGGCGTACATGGAGCAATCGCCCGCAATTTGGTATGAGAAATTTATCTTGCGGCGCTCGCCGCTAAAAAGGGTTCGTTGTTCTTCATTATGTTCGACGTCATTGTCGTCTGCCTTGCTAAGGCTAGACAGCGATATAGCGGCTAACACAACTACGACAAACTGTATAAATGCACGCTTCATGAAAAACTCCCTCAACCAATGCTTGAATATTTAAGAGAATGAATCAAGTCAATACTAGGCATCCGATGGCGGCGCCGTTGTTAAACGGGCGTGAAAAGTCCTGATGTAGCTTTCTACTGCACTCTATTTCGCCCATATCTCCCGCTCATCTGTGCAACTCGTAAAAAGTGTGGCATAACTACCCCATGGCGATAAATGTCTTGGCAGTCCATAACGGCGCGGTCAGGACGGAAGAGGCGGGGGGCAATTCGCTTGTGACCGCCTATTCCGTGGCGGTCCTCTGCTGGCTGCTGTCGGCCGGCGTCTATATCGCTGCCAAATGGGTCTCCTCAGAAATGCCGCCCTGGGCGCTCTGCTTCTGGCGCATTCTGATCGCCTGGGCGATCCTGCTGCCGGTCGTGCATCGGCATTTCGGCGCCATGGTCGCGCTCGCGCGAGCGCGCCCGCTGGAACTGCTCGCAATCGGCGGGATTGGGCTTGCGATCTGCCAGGGCATGGTCTTCATCGGCCTCGAATTCGCCGATGCCACCACGGCCGGCATCATCATGGCACTGATCCCGATCATCACCATGATCCTTGCCCGTTTCATCCTGGGCGAGCCGCTTGGCCCCTGGCAGGCGGTCGGATCAGTCCTTGCCTTCCTCGGCATCCTGGTCATCGTCGTCAAGGGTGACCCGGCCGCGCTGTTGCGTCTCGACGTCAATCCCGGAGAATTGTGGATCGTCGCCGGCTCCTTCTGCTTCAGCCTTTACGCCGTCTTGCTGCGCCGTGCGAAATTCGACATCGAGCGCCTTCCGCTGCTGGTGCTACTTCTCGGCGCTGCGGCGCTCACCGCGCTGCCTTTCTATCTCTTTGAGATTGCGTCCGACGAACGCTCGGCACTGAATGCCAGCGGGCTCATCGCACTCGCCTATGCGGCGATCCCCGGCGGAGCCCTGATGTATTTCTGCTTCAACTGGAGCATCGAGGCGCTGGGTGCCGCCCGGGCGGGCGTTCTCCTCTATCTCCAGACGATCTTCGTCGCCGTGCTCGCCTATCTGATCCTCGGCGAGCAGCTGCAGCGTTATCACCTCGAAGGTGCAGCGATCATTATCATCGGCCTGCTTCTCGTCATCCTGCTGAAGCCGAAGAGCGAAGCGGCGGCGGCAAGGCCGTGAGGTTCAGAGGCGCTGGCAAGCGAGCCAGCTCGTTCCCGCAGCCATCAGTCCGAATGCAGTGAATCCGGCCACCAGCCCCGCCGCCAGACAAACCGCGAGATGATCGCGCCAGGAAAAGACGATCAGCGGCGGCGGCATGTAAGGCTTCGCCTGGCATTCGCCCTTGCAGGCGCAGCCATCGAAAAGTTTGAAACCGCAATCGCTCATGGCAGCGCTGCCAGTCTTTCGAGCCGGACATCGTGGGCGTAGTCGGGATCGACAGGCGTGCTGCTGCCGGCGGCTCCGTAATCCACATGCTCGTCGCGTTCGCCCTGCGAACGGATGTCGTAGTCTTCCGAAATGTCCTCGCCGATGCGGCGTGCGATGTCGTAACGGTCGACGGCGATGACGGCGCAGGTCTCGGAGATGTTTTCGTCGATAAGGGCCTGCACCTCTTCGGAGGTATAGCAACGGATGTTGGTTTCGATGATGTTCGACGTGCCGCGGTGAATGCCGCCGGTCCAGGCGACGGTGATGAGCAGCAGCTCGCCCGCGCCGATTGCGTATCGGGTTGTCATGGATGCTGCCCTATGCCGCGCGTCCGGGGTGGTGGGCAGGCAGGAGGGGAGTGGGGTCAGCGCGATCCGGGTGGATCAAGGGCTTAGCGGCATGTGGCGTTCTCAAACCAGCTTTCGTGTTCATAAGTCCCATCTTCTGCTTGCCCTTACCGAAGTCTCGCGTCCCCTTGGGGAGGTCATTCGGTGCGCTGATGGGATGGACAATACCGGTTCGGCATGATTGCGTCAATACCATTTTGGTATCAAATTTATACCAGAGGAGTTGGACGGCCCCGAGATTTGCCCCTCACCCTAGCCCTCTCCCCGCTCGCGGGGAGAGGGGACGATCGTTCAAACCGGATAGATGCGTCACAGAATGGACCGGTTAAATGGGTGGCAGTTTGCGGCTGGCGCGATTGGCTCCCTCTCCCCGCGCGCGGGGAGAGGGTTAGGGTGAGGGGCCAGAACTCTCAGCGAATCCAATGGTTTCGGATCAGAATACCTGCCGTGTGGCGGCCCCCTCATCCGACCCTTCGGGCCACCTTCTCCCCGAGGGGGAGAAGGGAGGGCCCTCTCACGCGTTCCCGGCAAGCGCAATATAATGCACCGTGTACACCGTATTGGCCGGAAAGCGCAGTTCCTTCGGCGGGTTGAACTGTTCCAGCACCAGCTCGGCCGCATTGTGGCGGACGAACTTCTTGACGTAGGCAAGCAGCGGGCCGCCATCCTCCAGGCGTACCTGGGCGATGACGTAGTCGCCCTTCTTCACGCGCCGTTTCGGATCCACGAAGCAGATCTCGCCGTCCTCGTAGCGCGGATACATGGAATCGCCCGAGACGGAGACGGCGTAGGCTTCGGAAATATGCGAGAGAACCGGAGGTGCGAGCACCTCGTAAAGGACTGTGCCATTCATGATAAATTCGCCGTCTACGCCACCAACTGCCTGGCCATAAACGGGAATCTTGCGGCCTTGCCCCACCAGTTTATCGCCAATCCGGGCATTGGGAAGTTCATAAAATTGTACGGCGTTGGAAACTCCTTCGGAGCTGGGGCTCTCCTCGCGTTCGAACAGGATGACTTCGGGCGAGGCCTGAAGATGGGGGGCGAGACGTTCGGCCCATTCCTTCGTCAGCTTGCGGTCGCCCGTCTCCAGACGCTTGATCTGGGGCTGCGACGTGCCGGCGAGTTCAGCCAGCTGCTGCTGGCTGAGGCCCTGTCTCTCCCGTAACTCTCTGAGTTTGCTCATAATGTTAGATTATACCGATATGGAATAAAACGCAACGGCCAAAATGGTATAATTTTGCTGGACAGATAATGCCATTTTGGTATTATTTCATGCATGAGATTACAGCAATTCATCAAGGGCAGGGAGATGACGCACGAGGCCTTTGCAAGGATCGTCGGCGTCAGCCAGGCGACCATCAATCGCTATGTGCGCGGCGAGCGTTTTCCCTCGCCGGAGATGATCCGCCGGATCGGCGAGGCGACGGGCGGGGCGGTGACGGTCGCCGACTGGTATGGCGAGACGGAGGTCTTGCCGTGAGTGTGGGGTTATGAGCTCGGGCGCAATGCTGGGCTTGGCGCTGCAGGGCTTTGCCGCCTGCCTGATAGCGGCGGGATTTTATGCCTGTCTGATTGCGGCCGTCGTCGGCGGCGCGAAGAAGAAGAAGAATAAGAGATAGCTGCGCGATCCTCCCGGCGCAGCTTCGCCGGCCCCGGCTTCCTCCTCCCTGAGCCGGGGTCGGCACCCATTCCAATATTGCGGCCCTGATCAAGGGCCGTTCATCCGAAAGCAGAAGAGGCGGGCATGACCGTGGCGGAACTCATTCGCAAAATGGCGGAGGCCGGCGCGCCGACCGAGGCGATCGCCATTGCCGTCGAGGCAATCGAGGCGAAGGACGGCGAGATCGCCGAGCGGCGCGCTGCCGAGCGCGACCGCAAGCGGCGCCAGCGGGCAGCCCAGGCCGAAAGGCAGGTGCGCGATGGGCGGGCACGGGCCGGACAGCCCGAGGCGTGTCCCGGGACAGTCGCGGGACAAGACGGGGACAAAACCCTTCCCCCTAAAGAAAGGTCCCCCGGACCCCCTAAAGAAATAACCCCCAACCCTGGCTCGCTTCGCTCGGAGCGGCAGCGCCCGACGCGGCTGCCGGCCGACTTCCTGCCGGACCTGCGTTTCGCGGCCGAGAAGGGACTGAGCCAGGCGCAGGCGGCCGTCGAGGCGGCAAAGTTCCGCAACTACTGGACCGCCAAGGCCGGGGCCGACGCCCTCAAGCTCGACTGGCAGGCGACCTGGCGCAACTGGGTGCTGAATGCGCTACCGAAAGGCGCCAGGGACGCGCGGCCTCAGGCTTCGACCGCATTTCAGCAGCGCCATCAAAGCGCGATCGAGGCATTCGACAGAAAATTGGGAATCACACGCGATGACGACTTTACCGGCGGCACTCTCGACCTTGAACCGGCAGATTGGCGCACTCTCCGAGCAGTTGCGACCGGCCACTGAGGACCAGGTGGCGCGCTCCGTGCGCTCGCTGCTTGCCGCCGGCCTCGCGCTTCCCTCGGCCATGCAGGCGGGCAAGGCGCCGGAGATCTATGCCTTCGCGCTTGCCGGCGTTGCGGCGCACGGGCTTAGGCGGGCGACCGAGAAGATCATCCGCGGCGAATATGAGATCAACCGCGCCTTCGTGCCGACGCCGCCGGAATTTGCGGCACTCGCCAGGAGCGAGGCGAGGGCGGTGCGCGAGGATATCGCCCGACTCCGGGAAAGGAAGGCGATGCTGGAGGAAGCGGGCCGGCCGCGCGCCAAGACGGACGAGGGCCAGCTTGACCGCATCCGCGCGCTCTACCGGCAGTTTTCCGCTGCCAACAGCCAGGCAAAGGCCTTCGAGCGTCACCGCCCGCCGCAGGAAGCGCTGACTCCAGAAGAGGCCGCCTACTGGGCGGGCATCGCTGACTTAAGCGACGCGCCGACGATCTCGGCTGAGCAGGCGGCCTTCCGCCGCCGGGTCGCCGCCGTGATCGTGGGCCCAAAGACAGTCGAAACGGAGACGATGAAAGGCAAATGATGAGCAATCAGGCAATCCCCTTGGAATGCCCGCTGACGAAGCGGCAGATCGAATGCGTCGAATGGGCCTCGCGCGGCAAGACCGCGTTCGAGACCGGCATCATCCTCGGCATCACCCACTATTGCGTCGAGCGTCACATCAAGGACGCGACCGCCGCCGCCGGCGTGACGAACAAGACGGCGGTGGTGGCGGCCGCCCTCAGGAATGGCTGGATTGAGTAGGCAAGGGACATGACGAGGATAAGCATGACGGAGACGGGCAAGGCTATGGACAAGATGTCAACGACGGTCGGCACGAAGGCGGGCATGATGAAGACGGGAAGCGGGGCAAAGGCGGGCGAGAAGAAAACAGGCGGGCCAAAATCGGCAAAGACCAAGGCGCTCGCCTGGCAGTCGAAAATCGAGACGCGCAGGGTCATGGTCGACAATCCCTATTTCTCGCGCGCCCATGAGGGTGGCCGGGGCAACCCGGTCAAGATCGAGGCTGTCGTCAACATCCGCGAGAGCGCGATCGGCACCATGGCCGCCAAGGGTCATATCAGTCAGCACCAGTTGCAGGCGGCGCTGCGCTTCCGCAGGCTCTCAGAACTGCTCGGTGGCGCGGGCGCCGGCTCGCTCGACCTTTCCGTCGAACGGGTCGACGCTGGCGGCGCGCGCGACCCGATCGGTCTGCATCAGATGGATGCCGGGCGCCAGCTCGCCAAATGCCGCGAACTGCTCGGCGTTCGTGCCTACGAGATCATGAGCAAGGTGGCCGGCCAGGGCTTTGCGATCGCCGAGCTCGGCCGGACGCATCGCGAGCGGACGACGCTTGCGGACTATCTGAAGGATGGGCTGGACGTGCTGGCGGAGCACTGGGGGTATAAGACGCGGGATACGCGAGGGTAAATTGTTGCGGATGGAGGCCTGACTTGTGGGGCAGAGCCGCGACCTCAGTCGTCCCTGTTCGTTCACAGCCGCCGCTTGAGGTTGTCCCCTCGCCCCGCTTGCGGGGAGAGGGCTAGGGTGAGGGGCGAAACTCTCGGCAAATCCGTCAGTTGCGAGAAAAAATCAGGTGCTGCGACGGCCCCTCATCCGCCCTTCGGGCACCTTCTCCCCGCAGGCGGGGCGAAGGGGGAGTCGCACCCTTCTTCGTCCCTTACAGCGGCGATCGATCCGCAGCCGCCGCTTGCTCGATTGTCCTCTCGCCCTCTTTCGAGGAGAGCGCGGGAAGGGCTGAGGGCGAAATCCAGCTTCCTGGCGGTCACGATGCTGTCAAATCAAAGTGATTGAATACAGGCCTGCTGCTGCATGTCTCGCTCAATCAGATGCTTCTGAAAAGACGCATGATGCTGCAAGGTGAAAATGCAGGGGAATCAATTGGTTATGCTCTAAATGCCCGGGCTTTGCCGCGCCCGAGCGAAGCTGGCGAAGCACGCGCCCCGCGATTGCCCAACGCGTGACAATTCATATTTTCCCAACACAGCGTTCAGGATTTCGCGCCTTTTATTGTCTCAGGCAGCACCCACATCCCGGCTGCAGACAAAAGAGGGATCTCTCCCAAGCAAACCCATTTTGAAGGCAGGCATTCCAGAGAGGGGCCCGTGTTACCGTTGGAGAACAAGGGCTCAGATCACCAAAATTGTTCATTTTCGGCGGTGTCATTGTTCCCAAGAAATGCACCGCGAAGCAAAAGGAAAGTAAATATGAGCAAGATCGCAAACATCACGATGGCAGCCGCTATCGTCGCTTCCGCAATCATCGGCGGCGCGGCCTCGGCCTCGGCAGCCAACTTCTACGGCATGAATTCATCGCCATATCCTGCCGGCGGCTCGAACAAGGCCTCCGCAGCAAGCCGCGTCATGGGCGCTCCCCGCACCAAGGACGCGAACACAACGGGCAGTGTCAAGAAAGAGGCCGTTCCCAGCAAGCCGAAGGCTACGCAGCAACCTCGCGCAAACTGATGGTCTCAGGCATCCGTCCGTAAGATGAGGCTCGGTGTAACGCCGGGCCTTTTTTCATGCCATAGATGGTCGCGCTTTGCCGGACGTGTCCGCCCTTCATCATCACCGAAATGTGCTGGACGGGGCCGGATGACAAAAATTTGCCCGTCACGGTATATTCCCCCGGGGGTATAACAATGGCGCGGGGACGATGAGGGCGGACAGAAACTGGAAGCGGATTCTCAATCCGCTGCGGCAACGGTTGCGTTCGGCCGGAGGCAACTGTGCCGGGATTTCTCGCGAAAAAGCAGGGGTCTTCGAAAAAATCCAGACCGGCAGGGGACTCGGCGATGCGCAGCGTTGAGTTCGGCCCCTTCCAGTTGTTTGCGCAGGAGCGTCGCCTGGTCAGGCAGGGCGTGACGGTTCCCTTGGGTGGCCGGGCGCTCGATCTTCTCATCCTCCTCGTCGAAAACGCCGGGAGCGTTGTGACCAAGCCGCAGCTCATGGCCCGGGCCTGGCCCGATATCACGGTCGAGGAGAGCAGCCTCAGAGGGCACATCGCCGCTCTGAGGAAGGCACTGGACGAGGGAAAGGACGGGATACGCTACATCGCGAATGTCGCCGGCCGAGGCTATTGCTTCGTCCATCACGTCAGTAATATAGCGCCGCCGAACCATAGGGCGCCGGAAACACCAGTCCGCAGCCCGGCCGGCAGACTTCCCCCGATACCGACCCGGATGATCGGACGCGACAATGACATGCGCGTCATCGGGGAGCTTCTGTCGACACGGCGATTTGTGACCATCCATGGGCCGGGAGGCATCGGGAAGACGACAGTCGCCCTTTCGATGGGCCATCATCTCTCGGGGCTTTTTCGGCACGGTGTGCAGTTTCTTGACCTTGGCGTACATCCGGCGAAGGAGGCAATTCCGGAAGTCCTCGCGTCGAAGCTGGGACTGGCGGTCCAGACAAAAGATCCAACGGCCGCGGTCATAACCTATCTGCGCGACCGCCACATGCTTCTGATTCTCGACTGCTGCGAACATGTGATCGGCTCGGCGGCGACACTGGCGGAGACGATCTTTCAGGAAATCCCCGGCGTCAGCATTCTGGCAACGAGCCGTGAGCCTCTGCGGGCCGCCGGAGAACATGTGTATCCTCTGGTGCCGATGGACATTCCGCCCGAGGGCGCGACGCTGAACGCCAGGAGCGTTCTGGACTATTCGGCCGCTTCGCTCTTCGTCGAACGCGTTGTCGCGGGCGGCCATCCGGGCAGGCTCAATGACGCCGATGCGATTGTTGTTGCCAATATCTGCCGGAAGGTCGACGGCATCGCGCTCGCGTTGGAACTGGCCGCCGGCCGCGTGAGCACCCATGGGCTCAGGGGGACGGCAGAGCTGCTCGATGGCCGATTGAAACTGCTCTGGCAAGGACGGCGTACGGCATTGCCCCGCCATCAGACGCTGAGCGCCACGCTGGACTGGAGTTACGAGCTGCTCTCCGAACGCGAGCGCATCGTGCTTCGGCGCCTGTCCGTGTTCGTTGGACCGTTCGGGCTCGCCGAAGCACAGGCAATCGCGGGTGGCGATACCGTCGCTGCCGCCGATATCGTCGAAGCGCTGGCTCAGCTCGTGTCAAAATCCCTTGTCGTCGCGGATCCCATGGACGGCGCAACGCGGTACCGGCTCCTTGACACGACACGTGACTACGCGAAGGCCAAGCTCGCCGAGGCCGATGAGGAAGCGGCGGTCTCCAGACGCCATGCATCCTACTATGTCGCGCCGCTCAGGCTGATCGCGACCACGACCCGAATCTCGCAAGACCGCAATGCCGCCGCGGTACTGCATCTCGGCAATATTCGTGCTGCCTTGGATTGGAGCCTGTCCGACATGGGCGATGCCGCACTCGGCGTCCGGCTGGCGGCCGACTCGGTTCGCCTGTTCCTTCGTGACGGGCTGCTCGCCGAATGCCGGCGCTGGTGCGAGCGGGCGCTCGCTGTCCTGCCGAACGAGCTTCGCGATACGCAATATGATATGGCGTTGTACGCCGCACTTGGTCATATACAGATGTACTCCGAGGGCAACAGCATTAAGGCACGCGCCCTGCACGAGCAGGCCCTCAGGATCGCGGAAATCCTGCAAGATTACGACGCTCAGTTTCGCCTGCTCGGCTGCCTGCATATTTATGATCGTCGCACCGGAGATTTCACGCGCCTGCTGGACATTGCCGAGAAGGCAACGGCGTTGACGGATCGCCTTGTCGAACCGGCGGTGTCACCCGCCGCCGACGTGCTGGTCGCCGCGTCTCACTATCTGGCGGGAAACCTGCCCAAGGCGCGAGAGTGCCTGGTCCGAGTGTTGCGGCGACCGGAGAATGCCACGCATGGAACGACGAATTTTCTCGACTTCCGCTCCGAATCCCAACTCCTGCTTGCCAGAGTTCTCTGGCTGCAGGGATTTGCCGACCAGGCCCTGAACCTGGTGCGCGAGGGCGAAAGCGCCGCAAGGCCGGATCCCCTTGCGACCTGTCAGGTCCTCATTCTGGCGGGCGGCCTGTTTCATTTCAGAGGCGACTGGCCGACATTCGAAAGCTATACCGACCGGCTGATTCAACACGCCACCGAATTTTCGCTGAAGCCTTACAGATCCGTCGGTTACGGCTTGAAGGGCGAGGCCCTGTTTCGCCAGGGAGACCGCGAAGCCAGTCTCAAATTGATCCGGGAAGCACTCACGGAACTGAAGTCCGAAAACTTCGGGACCTACACGCCCTGGCTCTCCTGCACGCTCGCCGAGGGCCTCGCCCAGAACGGTTTTCTCGACCAGGCCCTTGGGCTGATGGATGACGTCATATCCGCAGCCTGGCGGCGCAACGGCCTCTACATAATACCCGAGCTGTTGCGCGTGCATGGCGAACTCTTTGCAAAGGCAGGCAGCGAACGCGACGCCGAACGGATGTTTGAACAATCGATTTCCATCGCGGACGTGCAGACGGCGTTGTCCTGGCGGCTGCGCGCGGTCACCAGTCTGGCGCGGCTCAGAGCCCGGCAGCAAAGGCACGGGGAAGGCTGGGCGATATTGAGCGAAACCTACGCGCTCTTCCGTGAGGGGTTCGATACGGCAGATCTCAAGGCTGCGAGACGCCTGCTGGATGAGCTCGCCGTCGACGTAAAG
Source organism: Sinorhizobium sp. CB7 (assembly GCF_041357635.1). Taxonomy (NCBI): domain Bacteria; kingdom Pseudomonadati; phylum Pseudomonadota; class Alphaproteobacteria; order Hyphomicrobiales; family Rhizobiaceae; genus Sinorhizobium; species Sinorhizobium sp. CB7. The sequence goes on along the minus strand of NZ_JAULLL010000020.1, from coordinate 77,605 downwards.
GGATTGTGAGAAGGGGAGTCATTCGCGCCGTGCAGACACACAGCGGCTGGATCCCTGTGACAAGCACAGGGAAGAGGGAGGATGGGGCCGCCCGTGCCCCAATCACCGCCTGAAATCTTGGAAATTATAGAACGGTGCCAAGCCTCCAGCTTTCGGAGGCAGTTGTTTGGTGCGGAAGCCTCCCCGACCTCGCTCTTCCCTGTGCTTGTCACAGGGATCCAGCCGCCGTGCGTCCGCACGGCGAAAGGACTCTTGCTGCATGACGCCGGCTGCACAGAGCTTCGTTTGGCCTGGGCGTCGCGCCTCTCACCCCACAAAACTCCACACTTCTCGGCAAAACTGAACTGGCGCGACAGACCGTCTCAACCGATCCTCGAGGAATTCTGGGAATCCTTGTCGGTAGAGGAGGCGGCATGCAACTCAGTTCATATCAGGCTCAGACGGTCATCGACGGCGCTGAAGCCAAGGCGCGTGAGATGGGACTTGCCGTCGTCATCGCCGTGCTCGATGCCGGCGCTCATCTGAAGGCGTTCCGGCGCATGGATGGCGCGGTGCTCGCATCGATCGACATCGCCATCCGCAAGGCTTCGACGGCCGTCCTGTTTCAGGCAAACAGCGAGACCGTCTGGGACTATTGCAAGCCCGGGGCTTCGGCCCCCGAGCTCGAGCTGACGAACGGCGGTCTTGCTCCGTTTGGCGGCGGTATTCCGCTGAAGGGGCCGGACGGGATCGTCATTGGCGCGCTCGGCGTGGCGGGCGGCACCGTCTCGCAGGATGTCGAAGTCGCGCAGGCAGCTTTGTCCGCCTTTAGGGCGCTCAGCCATTAGATCCGAGCTTGCGCCCCGCGAGGCGATTCCCTGACAGGTCTCAATCAGGACATTGCGCGCCCGTTTCGATCCAGGCCGCAATCAGCGCGCGGAAGGCCTCCTGGTTTCCAGGTGCTGCCGCGCGCCCTTCGCCGGGATGCCACGCCCAGGCGACGAGATGGTCCTCGCCCATGTGATGAATGAGGTCCGCGAGCGACCGGTCGCCGTTGCGGTTCGGATCTTTGACCTGCTCGCAAATTTCGCGGTGCGACAGGCCCTGCCAGGCCATGCTTGCGGGGGCGAGCGACCAATGGGCATTGCCGGGGATCGATTTGAGCCGGCTGCCGACGAGGGTCCGGTTTTCCGCTCCGTGACAGGTCGTGCAGGCCAGCCCCGCCGGACCCATGGAGCTTTCGATGGCGTTGATCGGCGGCACATGCGGGTGCAAGTCTTCGCCCTGGGTCGGGCTGCGCGTCGCGGGATGGCAGTTCATGCAGCGGGGGTGCGTGATGACGCGGGTCGCCTCTTCGAAGAGCGCCTTCGATCGAGCGGACGTATCCGTGATGGCGTCGAAATCGGAGACAGCCTTCAATGCCGCTGCGTTGTCCGTCGTCTCGGCATTGCCCTGCAAGGGGCCGAGGGCAATAAGGCCCAGAGCGGCAGCACCGATGGCAAGAGATACAGCAAAAGCCCTGCCCATCATGATCATACTCTCTGCAATTGGGTCTGGTCGACCGGAAGCGAACGCAGGCGTTTGCCGGTGGCTTTGAAAATCGCATTCAGCAGCGAGGGTGCGACGCCGGGCGTGCCGACTTCACCGATGCCGCCGGGGGCTTCCGTGCTCGGGACGATGTAGACGTCGATCGTCGGCGTCTCATGGATCCGCAGGACCGGGGAATCGTCGAAATTGCCCTCCACGACGGCGCCGCGCGCAACGGTGATGCGCCCGTAAAGCGCAGCACTCAGGCCATAGACGATGCCGCTCTGGATCTGCGCCTCGATCGTATCGGGGTTGATCGCCTGGCCGCAATCGACGGCGCAGACGATGCGGTTGATCTTCAGGCTTCCGCCGTCGTCGACCGTCACTTCCGATATCATCGCGGCGAAACTGCCGAAGTCTTCCGAGATGGCGATACCGCGTCCCTTGCCTTCAGGAAGCGCCTTCGACCAGCCAGCCTTCTCGGCCGCGAGATTGAGGGCGCCGAGGAGCCGAGGCTTGTCGTTCAGCAGACGCCGGCGGTATTCGAGGGGATCGGCGCCCGCGGCATGTGCGAGCTCTTCGATGACCCCCTCGATGGGCGGTATGTTGCGCGTGGCGCCGACGCCGCGCCAGTTGCCGGTCAGCATGCCGTCGGGCGCCTCGTGCCGGACGAACTCCGTGTATTTGTTGGGAATGGCGTAGGGGCTTTCCGCGCCGCCCATGATGTCGAGATCGATGCCATTCCGCGTGAAGGCGGGCAGCCAGCGCGCCATGACGGCCGGGCCGATGACGCGATGCCGCCACGAGACCGGCAGTCCGTCCGGACCGAGCGTTGCCGTCACCTTGCTGTAGTTGAGATAGCGATAGCAGTCGTGACGGATGTCCTCTTCGCGGCTCCAGGTCACTTTGACCGGTCCGGCAACGTGCCTGGCGATCTTGGCGGCGACGATGACGCCGTCGACATCGAGCCTGCGGCCGAAACCGCCGCCGAGCAGGTGATTGTGCACCACCACCTTTTCCAGCGGCAGACCCGTCACATCGGCGACCGCCTGCCGGGCGCGTCCCATGACCTGGGTGCCGGTCCAGACCTCGCAACCATCCTGATGGATGTGGAGCGTGCAGTTCATCGGTTCCATGGCCGTGTGCGTCAGGATCGGCAGCCGGTAGATGAATTCCAGCGGCGGGCCATGCTCGGCCTCGGCCTTGGCCACATCGCCTTCGTTGATGTGGGGGAGGGCGTCGCCTCCGATCGCCTGCTCGGCGCGTTGCTCGAGCTCTTCCATGGAGAGATTGCCGTTGACCCCCGGATCCCACTCGATCGAAAGCGCCGCAAGGCCTTTGCGGGCAGCACCCGTATTGTCCGCGACCACGGCGACGGCATCCTCGATCCGGACAACCTGTTTCACGCCTTTGACGGCGAGAGCCGGCGCATCGTCGACCGAACGCAGCGTTCCGTTGAAGTGCGGACAGATCGCGATCGCGGCATAGGACACGCCGTCAGGGCGGGCATCGATGCCGAATTTCGCCGTGCCGTTGACCTTCTGCGGACTGTCGAGCCGCCGGATTGCCTGTCCGATAACCTTGAAGCTTTGTGCCGGCTTCAACGGGACCTCCTGAGGGACGGGCTCGGAAGCGGCTGCCTCGATGAGGCCGCCATAAGCGCTGCTGCGGCCGCTTGCCGCATGGATAACCGCGCCGGCCGCGGCATGGCAGGTGTCCGGTGCGACGCCCCATTGCCGTGCGGCCGCGTTGACGAGCATCTGACGGGCGGTCGCGCCCGCCTGGCGCATGGGCTCGTAGATGCCCCGGATGGCAAGCGAGCCGCCTGTGATCTGGTCGCCCAGCAAGGGGTTGGCGTAGCGCGACGGGTCAGCCGGCGCATGCTCCAGGGTCACCTGGTCCAGGTTGACCTCCAGCTCCTCGGCAATCAGCATGGCAACGGCGGTATAGATGCCTTGCCCCATTTCGACTGACGGCATGACGAGCACGATCCTGCCATCGGCCGGGATGCGGATGAAGGCATTGGGTTCGAACGTGCCGCTTGCCGCCGCTGATGTCACCGGCCTCAGTCCGATGAGGAGGGCGGCTCCCGAGAGCGATGCGCCGATCAGGAAACTGCGTCGCGAAAAGCCGATCTCGGCCCTGTCCAAGATGCTCATCGGGATCACCTCGCCTCAGCAGACTGACCGGCGGCCAGCTTGATCGCCGCGCGGATGCGCGGATAGGTGCCGCAGCGACAGATATTGCCGGCCATGACGGCATCGATGTCGTCGTCCGTCGGCGCCGAATTGGCCGCCAGCAATGCTGCCGCGGACATGATCTGCCCCGATTGACAGTAGCCGCACTGGACCACGTCGACATCGAGCCAGGCTTTTTGCACACGGGCGCCTTCCTCGGTTTCGCCGATCGCTTCGATGGTCGTGATTGCCCTGGAGACCGCTTCCTGGACCGGCATGACACAGGACCGGACAGCCATGCCGTCGACATGAACCGTGCAGGCGCCGCACATGGCGATCCCGCAACCGAATTTCGTCCCCGTCAGGCCGATCGTGTCGCGCAGCACCCAGAGAAGCGGAATGTCGCCGTCGACATCGACGGTGTAGCTCTTTCCGTTGATGGTCAGATCATAGGACATACAAAATCTCACGGCCGGAAGCCGTCCCCCTAACGCAGCAGTACGGACACTCTGCCAGCGCTCGCCGGTGTCCGCGCGTGAAATTTTGTGAAATCTTGTGGTGCCGGGGTGGGGTCGTGGCGGTCGTGTGTGAAGGAGGGAGTCATTCGCGCCGTGGACACGGCGCGGGCTGGATCCCTGTGACAGGCACAGGGAAGAGGGAGTTTGGGGGACCGTCCGTGCCCCAATCACCGCCTGAAATCTTGGAAAATTATAGAACCGGCCAAGCCTCCGGTATTTCGCAGGTAGTTGTTTGATGCGGAAGGCCTCCCCGACCTCCCTCTTCCCTGTGCTTGTCACAGGGATCCAGCCGCCGTGCGTCCGCACGGCGAAAAGACTCCTTTCGATACATCGCACAGTGTGTCATTTAGCTCGGCACTTCCCACACTCGGCCATCGGCCCCCGCCTCATATCTCCTGGATCAGCGCCTTCACCGCGCTGATCTGCGCCTCGTTGCGCCTGTAGAATATCCACTGCTTGATCCGCCTGGCGTGCACGAGACGGGCATGGGTGAGGACACGCATGTGTTCGCTTAGCGTTGCCGGGGAAATGGCGAGCTTTTCGGCGATCAGGACGGCGCAGACGCCGTCCTGAACCAGATCGCCATCCACCTGAGGCGGGAAATGGGCGACCGGATCCTTGAGCCAGTCCAGAATCTGAAGCCGCCTTGAATTGGCGAGCGCTTTGATGACATCAACCTCTTGCATTTCGTTATTTTGCTAAGTTACTAACTGATGTCAATGACCGAGGAGTTTTCATGATGGCCGACAGTTCAACCGATATTTCACAGGCGCGCATCCGAGAGGCGGAAGCCAAGATCCGTCCGCATATCCGGCGCACGCCCGTCCTGCACGTTGATATGGCTGATTTCGGCATGTCAACGTTGCCGGCCGCGCTCAAGCTCGAATGCCTGCAGCATTCCGGATCGTTCAAGGCGCGCGGCGCCTTCGCCAATCTCCTCGGAAGGCCGGTGCCGGCGGCCGGCGTCGTTGCCGCTTCGGGCGGCAACCATGGTGCGGCCGTTGCCTATGCGGCAAGCCGGCTCGGCGTTCCGGCGACGATTTTCCTGCCTGATGTCACCTCGCCTGCCAAGGCGGACCGGATCCGGAGCTACGGCGCGAAGCTGGTGGTCGGGGGCGAGCGCTATGCGGACGCGCTTGCGGCGAGCGAGGCGTTCGTGGCGGAGTCGGGCGCGCTTGCGGTCCACGCCTACGATCAGTCCGAGACGCTGATCGGGCAGGGGACGCTCGGCCTGGAGATGGAACGGGACCTGCCGGAGGTCGATACGATACTGGTCGCCGTTGGCGGCGGCGGTCTGATCGGCGGCATAGCCGCCTGGTTCGCCGGTCGCAAGCGGGTTGTCGCGGTCGAGCCCGAAGGCGCGCCGACGCTTCACATGGCACTCGCAGCCGGCCGGCCCGTCGATGCGCCCACCGAGGGCATTGCCGCCGACTCGCTTGCGCCAAGGCAGGTCGGCAGCCTGATGTTTCCGATTGCCCAATCCTATGTCGATCGCTCGATCCTGGTCAGCGACGACGATATCCGACGGGCGCAGGCGGCGTTGTGGGACACGATCCGGATCGTTGCGGAACCGGGCGGGGCGGCGGCCTTTGCGGCGCTGCTGAGCGGCCGATATGTGCCGGCGCCGGGGGAGAAGGTCTGTGTGCTGATATGCGGGGCGAACACGACTGCGGTGCGTTTCGGGTAGAGTTGCGCGGGCGGTGAAACCCCCTCATCCGACCCTTCGGGCCACCTTCTCCCCGCTGGGGAGAAGGGGGAGTCGCGGCCTCCGTCGTCCCTCACCGTGACATTGATTACCGTCACTGCCACTTGCTCTATTGTCCCCTCGCCCCGCTTGCGGGGAGAGGGCCAGGGTGAGGGGCAGAATTCTCAGCGAATCCGATAGTTGCGAGAGAAAATTCGAGTGCCGTGACAGCCCCTCATCCGACCCTTCGGGCCACCTTCTCCCCGCAGGCGGGGCGAAGGGGGAGTCGCAGCCTCCGTCGTCCCTCACGGCGGCGACGGTAATAACTGCCGCGCGTTCGATTATCCCTCGCCCGAGAAGGCGCGTTCGGTCACGCCGCCGCCTTGCGGGACTTCAGCCAGGAGATCAGGGCTTCCGGCTCATCGGTCTGGATGGCGCTGACGCCGGCGGCGAGTAGTCTGCCCCAGATGCGATCGGGGTCGGCGAGCGCATTGGTGTCGTTGAAGCCGTCGCAATAGGAGACATCAAGCGAATTGACCCAGACGGCGATGCCGGCCCTGTTCAAGACAGCCGCATTTGCCGCGAGGCGCTCGGCGCTGTCGAACTTCGTCTCGACCATGAAGGGTGCGTGCGTCAGAAGGGCCTGGCGGCGTTCGTCGTCGCTGCCGGCCTCGAAGGTGGTCATGGCCATCATGGCGATGCCGCTCTCGCCCTGCATCTCCTGCAGGCGGCGGGCCTCCGCCTGCGAGCTCACGGGAAATTTCAGATCGACGATGCCTTCCGCGCCCGCGCGCTTGACGCAGGCGATCACGTCGGGCGCGATGCCGCGGTCCTTCAGGTCGAGATCGAGGAAGATGCGGCCCTTGGCGGCTTGAAGCGCCTCTTCGAGCGTTGGGATGAGGTGCTCGGTCGCAGTCTGATCGCCAAGGCCGTCGCGCGGGCGAAGCCTGAGGGCGCGCAGTTCTCCAAGCGTCACCTCCTCGGGGGCGAGGTCGACGCCGGTCATGCGCAGCGCCGTATCGTCGTGGAGGAGGACAAGCGCGCCATCGGCGGTGCGGCGCACATCTACTTCCGCGACCGTGCAGCCGAGTGCGGCCGCCCGGGCGATTGCCGCCACGCTGTTTTCCGGGGCCTCATGCCAAGCGCCGCGATGGGCAATGACTGCGCAGTCACGGCCTGGGGCCGCAATCCAATCCTTGTAAGTCTTCATTGTCTGTCTTTCACTTGCTGGGGGTGCGGACGGCGAGACCCGTTTCCGCGGAGAAAAGCTTGAGATGCGTGGCAGGCAGGCGGACATGCGTCACGTCGTCCGTACCACATTGCGTGTCGGGCGGTGAGATCCAGCGAAGCCGTTCGCCGGAAGGCAGGACGCCGGTCACGACCGTATGCAGTCCGAGTTCCTCACGCAGCAGAACCCGGACGCCGGCGGCGCCTTCATCTCCGGGTGCGCAGGCAGCGATATGCTCAGGGCGAATGCCGGCGACATATTTGCCGCTCTCGCCGCAAGGGGCGATGACGGTTCCGTCGGCGATCCGCAGCCTGCCGTCGGCCGCGGTCGCCTGGATGAGGTTCATCGGCGGCGCGCCGAGGAAGCCCGCGACGAAGGTCGAGGCAGGATTGCGATAGATCTCGCCCGGCCGGTCGAACTGCTCGATCCGGCCCTTGTTGAGGATCATGACACGGTCGGCGAGCGTCATCGCTTCGACCTGATCATGGGTGACGAAGATCGACGTCGCGCCGATGCGGCGATGCAGCTGCGACAGCTCGAGGCGCATCTCGTTGCGCAGCCGCGCGTCGAGATTGGAGAGCGGCTCGTCGAAGAGCAGAACCTGCGGCTCGCGAATGATCGCCCGGCCGATCGCGACGCGCTGGCGCTGGCCGCCGGAGAGCTGGCCGGGACGACGATCGAGCAGATGGTCGAGCTCCATCATCGTCGCGACCTTCCTGACGCGCTCGTCGCGTTCGCTGCGCGGCATGCCCGCGATCCGCAGGCTGTAGTCCATGTTGCGGGCGACCGTCATATGCGGATAGAGCGCATAGTTCTGGAAGACCATGGCGCAGCCGCGCTGACGCGGTTCAAGCGCCTGGACCTCGCGCCCGCCGAATAGGATGCGGCCGCCCGTCACCCGTTCCAGCCCGGCGATCATGCCGAGCAGGGTGGATTTTCCGCAGCCGGACGGACCGAGGATCACCGTGAATTCGCCCGGTTCGATCGTGGCCGAAAGGTTTTCGATCACCGGAAGCTTGTCATAGGTCTTGGAGAGCGCCTCGAGGCGGATGGCGGTCGCCGACGCGGCCTTCATCGATGAACCGGAGAGCGCGGCATTGGTCGATGCCGGGGTTTCGAGCGAGGTCAGCATTATTTCTCCGAAAGGGCCATGCCGCGCACGAGGAAGCGCTGCAGCAGCGCGATCATCATGAGCGGGATAATCGAGACGACGCATGCGGCCGCCATGATGAGGGGATAATCGGGCAGCTCGCCGTTGGCGTCAGGGGCAAGCCGCGCGAGGCCGACGACCGCTGTCTGCATGTCGGCCGTGGAGCTTGCGACGAGCGGCCAGAGATATTGCGTCCAGCCGCCGAGGAACATCAGCACGAAGAGCGCGGCAAGGCTGCTTTTCGAGAGCGGCAGGAGCACGTCGATCAAGAAGCGCCAGGCGCCGGCGCCGTCCATGCGCGCGGCCTTGGCGAGATCCATCGGGATGGTCCGGAAGAACTGGCGGAACATGAAGGTTCCCGTGCCATGGGCGATCAGGGGGAGTGCAAGGCCGAGATGCGTGTTGACGATCGAAAGCTCCGGATGCCAGGGCCGCGGCAGCATGGTGTTGATGCCGGTCAAGTCGAGGAAGGCGCCGACCGGAGCCAGGATGTTGGAGGCGACCTGATAGGTCGGCACGACGCGGATATCGAGCGGCAGCATGATGGTGGCTAAGATCGTCGCGAAGATCAGCGGCGCGACCCTCAGGTTCAGGAAGACGAGCGCGAAGGCCGTCAGGAAGGAGAGCAGGCAGATGCCGCCCGAGATCATCAGGGCGACCAACAGGCTGTTCAGCATCTGGACCGGAATGCGCGTCTCGGCGAAGACGCGGCCGATGTTTGCGAAGAGCTCGGTGCCCGGATACCAGGCAAAGCCGTTTTCGAGAATATCCTGATAGGAATGGGAGGCGGTCATCAGCGCGACCCAGAGAGGCCCGAGGATGTAGACGATCCCCAGGAGGAGCAGGGCCGAGGCGAAGCGGTTGAAGGAATGCGAATTCTCGATCATCTCAGCGCTCGTATTTCACATGGCGCTCGACGAGCAGGAACTGCATGGTCGCCATCAGGGCGACGAAGACCATCAGGAGGGCGGTCTGGGTCGAGGCGCCGGAGAGATCGTAGCCTTTGAATCCATCCGTATAGATCTTGTAAACGAGCAGCGTCGTGGCGCCGCCCGGACCGCCTTGCGTCATGGTGTCGACGAGGCCGAAGGCGGATACGACGCTTTCAGTGAATTCGAGCACGAAGGTGAAGAAGATCTGCGGCGCGATCAACGGCAGGCGGATGTCGAAGACCTGCCGCCACGGACCCGCGCCGTCCATTGCGGCCGCCTTGGCATAGCTGTCGGGCAGGGATTGCAGGCCCGAAAGCAGGATCACGAAATTGAAGGGGATGCCGCTCCAGACATTGGCGACGATCAGCATGATGAAGGCGTCGGTGCCGCTGATGCCGGGATTCCACGATCCCGGAAAGGCTCCGTTGACGGGCGTCAGGATGCCGACGAAGGGATTGAAGATGAAGGCGAAGACGACGCCGATCGAGGCGCCCGCCACGCCTTTCGGCCAGACAAGCACGTTGCGCGCGAGCCTCGATGCCCTGAGGCTGCGATCGGCCGCGACGGCGAGCGCCAGCGGCACGACGACGGCGGGCGTCGATCCGAGGATCATGAAGAGCAGCGTCAGCCTGAGGCTTTTCCAGAATTGCGGATCGGAGAGGACGCGCCGGAAGTTTTCCAGCCCGACATAGGTGGAACCGCCGCCGAAGGGCTGCTCAAGGAAGAAGGACCAGTAGAAGGCTTCCGCCACCGGCCAGTAGAAGAACACGGCGACCAGCAGCATCATCGGCGCCAGCAGGGCGGCCGCAAGCCAGGGTGAGCGGAATGGAGAGTGGGTCATCGATATCCCCTGGGGATCAAAGGCCCGGCTCCTTTTTTCAGAGCAATTCCGGACGGAAAACCGCGTTCCGCACTTTTCCTGGAATTGCTCTAACGGAGCCGGGCTGGACGATCAGTTCGCGGCAGCCGAGGCGTAGGTGGCCTTGAAACGGCTCAACAGCTCGTCGCCGCGGCGCTTGGCGTTGTCGAGGGCTGCGTCCATGCTGATCTCGCCGGCATAGGCCTTCTGCGTTTCCTCGTTGAAGATCTCGCGGAACTGGACATAGAAGCCGAGGCGGACCCCGCGGGTGTCTGGCGTTGCCGGCATCGACAGCGATTGCATGCCGATCCGGGCGGTGCCGAATTTCGGATTGTCGGCAAGGCCGTCCTTTTCCAGCTTGTCGATCGCGGCCTGCGTCACCGGCAGGTAGCCGGTCATTTCGGTAAAGGCGATCTGCTGTTCGGGCATGCGGAGATAATCGAGGAAGGCCTGTGCGGCTGCGACTTCCGCCTCGGAATGTCCCTTCATCAGCCACAGCGAGGCGCCGCCGACCAGCGTGTTGTGACGCTCATGGCCGGCATACATCGGCGCCATGCTGACGGTGATCTGGTACTTGTCGCCGAAGGCCTTCAGCGAGGTGGCGTAGGAGCCGGACGAGCCTTCCATCATGGCGCATTCGCCGGCATTGAAGGCGGCGGTGTAGTCGCCGGCCTTGGTATCGGCGTTCAGGCGCACGAGGCCTTCATCGCGCCAGTTCTTGAGATTGTTCAGGTGCTGCTTGATGATGCCCTGGTTGAAGACATATTCGGCATCCAGGCCGTCATAGCCGTTGTGCTTGCTCGCGATCGGAACACCATGGCGGGCGGCGAACTGCTCCAGCTGGCGCCAGGGGTTGACGTCTGTCGTGAACGGGCAGGCGGCACCGGCGGCCTTCAGCTTGCGCGCGGCCTCGATGACCTCTTCCCAGGTCTCCGGCGTCTTCGTCACGCCCGCTTTTTCGAGCATGGTCCTGTTCGTGTAGAACAGAAGCGTCGAGGAATTGTAAGGCTGCGAATAGAGCTTGCCCTCCGCCGTCTCGTAATAGGCGCGGGCGCCTGCGATATACTCGTCCCACTTGACATCAGGCATGGCTTCGGAGACCGGAATGACCGCGCCCGAAAGCATCAGGTCGAGCGTGCCGGCGTCGAAGAACTGGATCAGCACCGGATGGTTCTTGGAGCGGTAGGCGGCGATCGCCTTCTGCATGCCCGCCTCGTAGCTGCCCTGGCCGGTGCAGGTGATGTGATCCTTCGTCTGTGATTCATTGAAGCCCTTGCAGGCAGCCTGAATGGCGGCTTCGCCACTGCCGGTATTGCCGTACCAGAACTCGATATCCGTCGCCTGCGCCGTTCCTTGGAACGCCGTCAGCGCGGTCATCATCGTAAAAAGGGTTGAAAGGCGCATGGTCTCTCTCCAGGCAGGAAAAATTGTTACGGCAGCCATCCCCGGCGCCGTGGAGATTACTACTCATTGAGTGTGACAATCGCATGAATGGATTTTGAATACGTGGTAACACCAGGCTAAGTGGCAGGATTTTCCTTGATTTTTGCTGCTTTGCTGCCCAATAGATAGTCACGCAACGTGTAATAATATGAGGGGGACTGTATGAGTTATCGAGCCGAGGGCCTGATTGCCGAGCGGTTTCGCCGCCAGCCCGGCGGGCCTGTCGTGTCACTCAACGAGGGGCAGATCCTGCGATATATCCGGCTGCAGCCGGGTGTCGCCCGCTCCTTGCTGTCCGACCGGTTCGATCTTGCCCAGCAGTCCCTCCATCGCATCGTCGACGGCCTGGCCGAGCGCGGCCTCCTGAAGCTCGGTCCGCCGCAGCCGGGGCTCGGGCGCGGGCAGCCGAGCCCGTCGCTCTGGGTGGACCCGGCCTTTGCCTATACCTGGGGCATATCGCTCAACACCGACGATATCGGGCTGTGCCTGATGCGTTTCGACGGTACGCCCATCCATCAGGAATTCGTCGAGATCGGTGGCCGCGGGCGGGAAGACGGCATCGACTTGATCTCGGATCGCATGGAGGCGCTCCGCCAAGAGCATCACCTCGAGGAGGAGCGCTGCCTCGGCGTCGGCTTCGGCATTGCCGGATATTGGGTCAGCGGAACGCAGTTCAACGCGCCGCTTCCCTTGCACGACTGGTCGCTGATCGAACTCGGGCCGCTGCTGTCGAACAGGTTCGGCCTGCCGGTCTGGATCGAAAACGGCGCCAATACCGCCTCGATCGGCGAGGCGATGCTGGGTTATGGCCGCTTCATTTCGAACTTCGCCTATATCTCGTTCAATTACGGGCTGGGCGGCGGCCTGATCTACAGGGGCGAATTGCTGATCGGCGGCAATCATAATGCCGGTGAGTTCTCCGGCATCTATCATCCGCAGGAGCACCAGCGCCGTCCCGCGCTTCAGTTTCTGCTGGCGCGCCTGATCGCGAATGGCGTTCCGGTGCGCTCTATCGCCGACATCAGTCAGTACTACGATCCCAAATGGCCTGGCGCCGAAGAGTGGATCGGCGAGGTCACGCCGGCCTTCAACCAGATGGTCGCCGCAATCTGGGGAACCTTTGACCCGCAGGCGATCGTGCTCGGCGGACAGATTCCCGCAAAACTCGCTGAACGCTTCATCCAGGGCTGCGTCATCCAGCAGGGCTCACGCTATGGTGTGCCCCGTGCGGTGCCGAAGCTGATGGTATCCGAACTGGGTTCGAACGCATCGGCTTTGGGGGCGGCGGCCTATCCGCTGCGGGTTTGTGGGCTTTGAGGGTTTCGGATTCGTGGATTTGCCCCTCACCCTAGCCCTCTCCCCGCTCGCGGGGAGAGGGGACTATTGTGTGAACCGGATAGACAGCCGCCTACTCGATCGTTCCCTCTCCCCGCGAGCGGGGAGAGGGTTAGGGTGAGGGGCCGAACTCAAGGCATCCGACGGTTGAAAAGAGACGCAGAGCCAAGCCCCGGGATTCTCGGCTGATTTCTTCAAACGAGCGGGAAGATAGAATGGCTCGTCCTTTCATGCTTCGACACGGGTGGTATCCATGTCCAGTCTCATCGTCATCGTGTATCCCACGGAAGCCAAAGCCGAAGAAGTGCGCAACCGGCTTTTCGAGCTGCAGAGGGAATATCTGATCACACTCGGCGACGCCGTCATTGCGACCAAGACGGACGGCGGCAAGGTCAAGCTCAACCAGATCGTCAACACCACAGCCCTCGGTGCGGCACGGGGCAGCTTCTGGGGCCTGCTCGTCGGACTTCTGTTTCTCAGTCCGCTCATCGGGGTTGCCTTGGGTGCTGCCTCCGGCGCGATCGGCGGCGCGCTGAGCGATGTCGGCATCAACGACGACTTCATGAAGGACCTGTCGGCAAATCTCGAACCGGGCAAGGCCGCCCTGTTCCTGCTCGTCCAGGATATGACAGCCGATAAGGTGATCAATGAGATCGAGGGCTATGGCGGCACGGTGCTCCAGACCTCGCTCGACGAAACCAAGGAACAGGTCCTGCGGGATGCGCTCAGCCGGGCCTCCACTGGGACAGCGGCATAGTTCATGATGCAGCAGGCGGCCGTGTGATCAGGACAAGGGGCTGACAGCAACTCCGAATGGAGGAGGTGACGTAATGTCGAGCGGTGCCCATTCTTTCCTGGCTTTCCTCCTTGTCGCCGCGACCCTTTCGGCCTGCACGCCCGTCGTCGAAGTGCAGCCGGTTCCGGTGCGGCAGCAGATCTGCACGCGGGAATTTGCGCCGGTCTGCGGCCGCCGCGGCAGCCAACAGCGGACTTTCAATAATTCCTGCCTGGCCCGGGCTTCCGGATTCCAGGTGATGCACCGCGGCCAGTGCCGCATGAGCGTATCGCCGCCGATCGGCGGCCCGCCGTTTGCCTGCACGCGCGAGTTCGCGCCGGTCTGCGGCCGCCGCGGTGGCCAGCAGCGGACCTTCGACAATTCCTGCCTGGCCCGGGCCTCCGGATTCCAGGTCATGCATCGCGGCCAATGCCGCATGAGCGTACCGCCGCCGCCGTTTGGTGGCCGGCCGACCGTTTGCACACGCGAATTCCGGCCGGTCTGCGCCGTGCGCGGCAACAGGACCCGTACTTTCGACAATGCCTGCCTGGCACGCTCAAGCGGCTTCCGCCCCATCAGTCAGGGACGCTGCTTCTGAAAATCGGGTCGGCACGCAACGAGGAGAACCTCCATGAGGAAACTGGCTTTTGTGCTCGCAGTTGCCGCAGGCCTGGCGGCCTGCACCAACACTCAGAAAGGCGCCGTGATCGGTGGTGTCGGCGGGGCCGCGGTCGGAACAGCGGTTGGCGGCAACGACGTGCGGAATGCGGCCGTCGGCGGTGCGCTCGGCGCTGTCGCCGGCACCTTGATCGGCGCGTCGACCGAACGCGCCGGCTATTGTCGGTACCGGGACCGGAACGGGCGGATCTTCGAGGCGCCGTGCAGGCGGTGATCGGGTTTCGTCTTGCTGCTTGATGCCCGCGGAATGTGAATTGGAACTACTGGTGCTGCGTCTCAATTATTGGATGCCGCGGGCCGCTCCTCATCCGCCACGCGGCAAATGTTCCGACCCGGAACCATCGGATTCGCTGAGAGTTTTGCCCCTCACCCTAACCCTCTCCCCGCGCGCGGGGAGAGGGAACCATTGCGTCAGGGTAACGGTCGTCCCCTCTCCCCGCGTGCGGGGAGAGGGCTAGGGTGAGGGGCAAATTCTCGGCAGATGCGAAGCCCGAGGCAGTCATCTCCTTGCGCGGACAAGCCCAAGAGCCCAGTCCTTTCGTCAACCCTGAATTGGGAGAGATTGACAAGGGACCGCAATGAAAATTGACTGATCGAGGATCAGCGTCATCTCGAGAGGCATTCCGATGGGCGACGTTTCGGCAGCTCATTCCCTGCGGCGCTATGCGATGGGTGTGGCCGCGGCACTTCTGGTCGTGGCGCTCGCCTACAGTTTCTGGGCGAACGACAACTGGATGACGCTCTGCGCCGGGCTCGCGCTCTTTCTCTTCGGCATGCAATGCCTCGAAGAGGGCTTGCGCGGGCTTGCCGGCGAGGCGCTCGAGCAGATGCTGGCGCGCGGCACCTCGACACGGTTGAAAAGCCTGACGATCGGTCTCCTCGGGACGACGGTGCTGCAATCGAGCACGCTCGTTTCGCTGATGACCATCGCCTTTATCACCACGGGCCTGATCGGCCTGACGGCCGGAATCGTTATCATCTTCGGGGCCAATCTCGGGGCGACCACCGGCATCTGGCTGCTTGCGTTCGCCGGGCAGAATTTCAGCCTCTCGCCGCTCGCCCTGCCGCTGATGATCTTCGGCGTGGTGGCGAGCTTCCTGGGACCGAAGGCCAAGGCGGCGGGCCGCATCCTGCTTGGCATCGGCTTTATCTTCCTCGGCATCGACCTGATCAAGGACGGGTTCTCGACCGTCACGGAGAATTTCGATCTGGCGCAGTACCAGTTGGACGGCTGGCTTGGACGGCTGCTCTTCGCCGGCATCGGTCTAGTGCTGACGCTCGTGCTGCAATCCTCGCATGCGACGCTGATGCTGACGCTGGCGGCACTGGCGCTCGGCCAGCTCGATCTCGTGCAATCGGCGGCGATTGCGATCGGCGCCAATGTCGGCAGTAGCGTCACGACCGCTGCGGCCGGCGCGCTCGGCGGCAATCGCAGCGGTCAACGCCTGGCGCTCGCGCATCTGCTCTTCAACGCCTTGACCGCTGTCGTCGCCTTCCTGTTGCTCAGCCCATTCGTCTGGCTGACCCAGGCGATTGCCGTGATGATCGGCTTTGCCGACAACAACCTGATCATGCTGGCCATCTTCCACACGCTGTTCAACGGGCTCGGCGTTCTCCTCTTCTGGCCCTTCCTCGATCGTTTCGCGACCATGCTCGAACGGGTGTTGCCGGAGTGGCCGGAACCGCATGTGCTGATCGGGGAAGTCCTGCCCGCCGCGCCCGCGATCGAGCGCAACCATGCGCGCTACCTCAACAGGCAGGCTTTGAGCTCGCTCGATACGGCCGCCTCGGCCGTGGTGCACGAATTGCAACATCTCGGCCGCCTCAGCATCGAGGTGATCTGCCATGCCCTCTATCTGCCGGTGAACGAGATCGACCGCGCCATCCACGACGAGTCCCTGATGCGGGCCCCGCCGGCTGAGCACTACCTCGATGCCGACACGCTCTACCAGCGCTACATCAAGGGCGTCTATGCCGACCTCCTCGACTTCATGGGGCGGATCGATATCCCGAAGGACGAGGAACATCGCGAATTCTGGACGGCCTGCCAGCTCCTTGCCCTCAGACTGGTCGAGATGGTGAAAGACGCCAAGCATCTGCAGAAGAATCTCGGTTTCTATCTGCGCCAACCGGACTCGCCGGGCCGCGACGCCTATGTCGAGCTGCGCCGGCATCTGATTTCGGTGCTTCACAGGGTGCGGATTCTCGGCCAGTCGGAAGAGACCGGCGAGGATGGGAAGGGGGCACTCGCGGCCTTCGATCAGGAGGTCTCCTCTTTCGAGGAAAAGTTCCGCGCGGGCCTCTTTTCCGCCCTCAGGGCCGACCGGATCGACGGCTTGCAGCTGAGTTCGCTACTCAACGACCTCGGCTATGCGAAGCGCATCGGCAAGGGCTTCCGCACGTTACTGATGCTGCGCCAACGCGACGATCACGCGTTCCTCAGAGACATGCAATTCGAGGAGGAGGGGACGCCGCTGATCGTGCTCGGGTAAAGGCCTGCTTCCGGTCAAAAAGCTGGTCTTCGCAAAACGCCTGCTCGTGGGCTATGCTGCTGAGGCCGAATGAAAACCGGCAGCCATGCCGCGTGGGAATTGACGTCGTGATGAAATGGCGATGGGTGCTTGCCGTTTCCCTTTGTCTTGCGGGCGCTGGCCCGTCCGCCGGGCAATCTCCTGATGCCGTCGACCTGGAGCTGGTCCTTGCCGTCGACGTCTCCTACTCGATGGATATCGAGGAGCAGCGGCTGCAGCGGGCCGGATACGTCGCGGCATTCCGCCGGCCGGAGATCGTCCGCGCCGTGCGCCGGGGGGCGCTCGGCAGGATTGCGGTCACCTATGTCGAATGGGGCGGTACGGCGGTCCAGATCGTACCCTGGACCGTGATCGAGGATAGTGAGACCGCCTGGCAATTTGCCGGTGCCTTGAGCCGGCAGCCGATAAGACGGATATCGTTCACCTCGATCTCGAATGCTCTGGGCTTTTCACGGGCGCTTCTGCAATCCAACCCATTTTCAGGAAGCCGGCGCGTGATCGACATATCCGGCGACGGACCGAATAATGCCGGGGTGCCGGCCCCCGTCGGCCGTAATACCACCATCGCCCAGGGGATCGTCATCGACGGCCTACCGATCATGCTGAAGACCGCGCCGGATTCGGCATCGATCCCGGATCTCGATGTCTATTACCGGGAATGCGTCATCGGCGGGGAGGGAGCCTTTCTGCTGAAGGTGTCGGACGTCGGCCAATTCGGCCAGGCGATCCTGAACAAGCTCGTCATCGAGATTTCCGGGCTGAAGGTCAGCGCGATCGAAGAGGGACTGAGCCGCGTTGCCTACCAGGAGCCCTATAATTGCTTCATCGGCGAGGAGATGCAGGAGCGGTCCATCGGGCGGTAGATGGGCGCGGCAGGTATTTTGATCTGAAGCTGTTGGATTCGCTGAGATTCCCCCTCACCCTGCCCTCTCCCCGAGGGGAGAGGGGACGATCGAGCAAGCGGCGAACTCCCCTTCTCCCCGGCGGGGAGAAGGTGGTCCGAAGGGTCGGATGAGGGGGGGCGCCGCACGGCAGATATTCGGATTTTAAGTTATTGGACTTGCTGAAAATTTCGCCAAAATCGATGCGAGCGCCGCCAGACATTCGGCGTAACCCGAACTCCCGCTCCTATCGAGCCGCACCTTAACGCAGCACGCCGACGAGCGCCTTGCCATCGGTGAAATAGGGATCGCCTCCGCCATTGCGCCCCCTGTCGGTTGCTCCTATTCCGGGGATCTCGTAACTGGACGATAGTTGCCCGGCCGTTTGAAGATCGCCGATGACAAGGTCACGCTCGGCATCGATGTCTGGCCCGATATGATGGGTGATCTGACCGGTGTCATGGCTTAAGCCAACGCCACGATCGAAGCTGGCGGAGCCGAGCCAAAGCGGGCGGCCATCAGTGCCGGTCTTTGGAGTGAGCCAGAAACGGACATGGTTTCGCCGGTCGGCGCTTTCACCAACGGGCTTTTCGAAGGCCAGGTCCTGTTTCCTTCTCTCAAACAGGAGTGGACTGACGGGCGCATCGAGATCGGGCCGATCCAGCACGACGCTCAATCCGATCTCAACGGAGCTTTTCAAGGTGATCTTGTCTGCAGGATCCCATCCGGCGGCAGCAAAAGCCCGGACGACCTCTTCCTTCGACCCGACAAGGCCAACGTTGATGGGGTCACCGGGAATATCCTGCTCCGTGGTCGTAACCATGTTGCCAAACCCGGCTACGCGGCGAGCATCGCGAAAAATCCAGATCTCCGGAGCGATGAAATAGGCAACAAGCAGATAGGTCACCAGCAGGGCAATCAACCCATTCACTGCGATGCGAATATTCGTTCGGTGACGCATCACTGCTTGGTCCACCTCCAGTATTGCCGTGCCGCACAGTTTGATCCCGCGGTCGCCGGCTATGAATTAGATATATCTAATATTTATCATGCAGCCATGATTTGCCGCCAGACAGCCGTGGAGACGTTACAATAGGGCAGGCGGATCAGGTCCGCGGAACATAGGTTTCGAGCATGTCATCGAAGCCGGCGACCGGATGTGCTCCGGTAAAGTCGAAACGATCGGGGATCGGCTCGGCGAATGACGCAGAAGCGAGCACCGGATGCCCGAGCTGCTTCGTCAGCCCCTGGAGCCTTGCCGCTTCGTTGACGGCGCGACCGATGACGGTGAAGTCCAGCCGCTCGTCAGTGCCGACATTGCCGTACATGACGTCTCCCACGTGCAGGGCAATGCCGACCTCCAGCGGCGGGCCGGACGCGTTCAGGGCGCGGATTTCCCTGAGCGTTCCCATCGAGGCCGCCAGCGCACGTTCGCGCATGTCAAGGTCACTGCCTGGCCGATCCGAGCGGAAGATCCCCATGACGGCGTCTCCGATGAGCTTCAGGACCTCGCCGCCCGCGCCCATGACCGCCCCGACCGTGACATCGAAGTATCGATTGAGAAGGGCGATGTATTCGTCCAGAGGCATCTGCGCGACCAGCCTTGACGACCGGCGCAGATCGCAGAGCCAGATGCCGCAGGTGATGCGGTCCGAGTCGCCGCGCGTGATGCGTCCGTCAAGCACCTGGGATCCGCAAGAGCGGCCGACATAGATATCGAGGAGACGGGCGCCCGTCTCGAAGTTCATTCGCGCCTTCGCCGCCAACGCCAATCGCGTCGATATGGCCTTGAAGCAACCGATTTCCGTTTCACTGAAGCCGCCGGGCCGACGTGTCGCAAACGAGCCGACGACGCAGGGAACGAGACCGACCCGGCGCGCAAAGGGAGATAATGCCGCCGCACCGCCGGTCGGGTGGAAGAAACCGAAATATTCGGTGTAGCCTTCGGCACGGAGCCGCTGGAGCAATGGCATATCCCCGCCTTCGCCGAGCGGAAACCGTTTGTACATCAGCCTGTTCCAGGCGAGATGGAAATACGGACCGCGCAGGCTGTCGGGATCTTCCATCAGCTTCGGCGAATAATGCCGCGTGGTCGCCTCGTCGCTTTCCAGGTGCCAGGTGGCCTCCTGCGAAACGATCTGCGGATGCAGTGTCAGAATTGCGCAGCCGGCCCGGTCGACGGCAACACCGCCTGCATTGAGGCGACGGCCGAGCCCCGCGACAAGTTCCGGCACGTCGCTCCCCCCAAGCCCGCTATCGACCAGCCAGTCGACAGTCCTCGCCACGAGCGCCGAGGCGTCAGAATCCGAAAGCGCGTTCCCCATTGCCACCCCCCAGCAGCTTTTTGCTGTGCGCAATTCCTGACGGAAAACCGCTTCACACTTTTCCTGGAATTGCTCAAGCTAGCAATCATACAATGCGATGCCACGGAGGGCGAGGTGGCGATCGTTGCGAATGATGGGGTTGCCGTGCGGCAGATATTCCGATCGGAAGCCGTTGGATTCGCTGAGAATTCTGCCCCTCACCCTAGCCCTCTCCCCGCAAGCGGGGCGAGGGGACAATCGTATCCGGCCGCGGACTCCATTCTTCCGCGAGTAATTGCCTTGCTCCGTCGTCCCCTTTCCCCGCTTGCGGAGAGAGGGTTAGGGTGAGGGGCAAACTCGGGATTCAGCCTGCCTAAAGGCTGATGATGCCCCGCTTCAGGCCCACCGCGACGGCGTGCGCCCGGTCGTTTGCGGAGAGCTTCGAGAGGATGCTCTTGACATGTCCCTTGACCGTCTCCTCGGTGATCGACAAGTGCACGCCGATCTCCCGGTTCGAGTTTCCTGCAGCAATAAGCCTCAGGACGTCGACTTCCCGGTTTGTCAGAAGATCATTGTCCGCGTAGCTGGCGATCGTTGCCGCGACGTCCCGGTCGACATGCCGTCTTCCGCTGTGAACGGACCGTATCGTGTCGATCAGATCGCGGCGAACGGAGCTCTTCAGCAGGTAGGCCCTTGCGCCGTGAGCGATGGCCTTGATGGCGAGTTGCTCGGTGTCGTAGGTCGTCAGCACGATGATGCGCGCGGAGGGATGGCGGCTTCTGATGACGGCCATGGCTTCGATGCCGCCGAGTTTCGGCATCTGGAGATCCAGAAGGAGGATGTCGGGCTTGAGCTTTTCGTAGAGTTCAATCGTTTCCTCGCCGTCCGAGGCTTCGCCCACGATGGCGATGTCGGGACAGGAAGCGACGAGCGCAGCAAGACCTTCCCTGATCAACAGGTGATCGTCCGCTGTCAGAACTCTGATCGGTCCAGCTGAGGGCATGTCAATCCAACGGTGACGAACCTAGAGCGGGATGCCGAAAAGTGTGCGCGGTTTTCGGGCAGCATCCCGCTCTCACTTTTTGATGTAGATCAGGATTCAGATTTCAGGCCGATTCGGCCTGAAAT
Organism: Sinorhizobium sp. CB7; assembly: GCF_041357635.1. Classification (NCBI taxonomy): domain Bacteria; kingdom Pseudomonadati; phylum Pseudomonadota; class Alphaproteobacteria; order Hyphomicrobiales; family Rhizobiaceae; genus Sinorhizobium; species Sinorhizobium sp. CB7. The sequence continues at coordinate 56,477 of NZ_JAULLL010000020.1, read as the reverse complement.
CATCCCGCTCTAACTTTTTGATTTAGAGGCGGATTCAGATTTCAGATCGATTCGACCTGAAATCATCCGGCTCTTGTCGCGCAATCCGCGACCGCCCAACCCAATGTCGATCACCCGCGGCTCGCACACTGCGGTCCGGCACCCTCGACAAGCATCTGGATGGGATGGGAAGTATCGGCTGAACAATATTTCCTGTCAAGAAAACGGATTAACTTCAACCATTAAGCGTATATATTCCCCATTATTTTCGCGCTATATTTGAAATTTTAGATGAGATTGAAAAATATACTCCTGCGTGCTTTCCGAAGGATGGGCCAAAGGCTCCGGTTCGATCGCGTATCAATCCGCAATTCGACCTTGGTTCCGAGGTTTTCCACGCTCTCCAGGGATAGTTCTGCGCCGATCCTCTCGGCGCGTTCGCGCATGCCGGAAAGCCCGAAATGGCCCGGCCGCCCTCGTGCGTTTGCCATCCCTTTCCCGTTATCCCTGACGATGATCCTGACGTCTTCCATGGAAAACGTGCAACGGCATTCGATCTTGTCTGCGCCCGAGTGGCTGAAGGCATTGCGAAGCGCCTCCGAGCAGATTCGGACGACCTCCTGCCGTATGCTCGGCGCCAGTACCCTTGCAGTCCCTTCGACCGTGAAGATGAAGGTCGGCCCGTCTTTTCCTTTCAGGCGGGAAAGCTCTTCGCCTTCCGCCTTCAGGGCGGCGAGAATGTCGACGTCGAGCTTCTGCGGGTCTCTCAGCGCCTGAACCGCATCGCGGCCCTCGGCGATCGCGGCGTCGCCTTTCTCCAGGACGACGTCGAGCAGTTCGGCTGCTTCCAGCGGGCGACCGGGAAGAAGATCCCGGACCGCCTGGAGGCGGAAGATCAGGCCCTGGAAGCTTTGAAGAAGCGTGTCGTGAAATTCGCGGGCCAGCCGGCTTCTTTCGCCGAGCCGCTCCTCCAGCCGGATGGCATATTGCTTCTGAACCCGCGCGACACGCGCCCTGTAGACGATGATGAAAAGACTGGCCAGCGCAAGCGCGCCGAGCGAATAGCTCCACCAGGTTGCCCACCAGGGCGGCAGGACCCGTATCTGCAGGCTTGCTCCCGGCTCGTTCCAGGGACCCCTTGCAGAGGCCGCCTCGATCAGAAGCGTGTAGTTTCCGGGTGGAAGATAGGGATAGTTGACCGATCGGGTCGCGCTCGCGACCGCGTGCCAGTTATTGTCCAGGCCCTCCAGCCGGTATCGGTATCGGGTGCCTTCCGGATCGCGGAAACTGAGCGCTGCGAAGGCCACGCCGAGGCTTGCGTCATGGGGGACCTTCACCTCTTGTCCGGCGTCGGCAGCAAGAACCAGGGGGCGGTCTGCGACCTCAATATCGGTAAAAACCACGGGCGGCGCGCCGAAGACGGGATGATCGTCATCTTCGCGCTCCATGACCGCCGCGCCGGAAAAACCTCCGAAATAGAGTGCCCCGGTCTTGCTTCTCTCGCAGGCGTTCCATCCCGTCAGGTCTTCGCCGGGCAGTCCGTCCAGGCTGGTGAAGGTCTCGAACGTCGTGTCGTCGAGGCTCATCCTGGATATGCCCCGGTTCGTGCTCATCCAGAGGTGGCGGCCGCCGTCGCCCAGGATGCAGCTGACAGCGTTGCCGGCAAGGCCGTCCTGATCGAAGAAGGCATCGAAGGTGCTCTGATCGGCGCGCATCCGGTTCAGGCCGTTCTGCGTTCCGACCCACAGCGTGCCGTTGCGGTCAATGAAAATCGTATTCACCGTGTTGTTGCTGAGGGATGTCAGGTCATCCGGGTCGTGCTTCAAGGCTGCGAAGGTCGATGAGGCGAGATTGAAGCGCACGAGCCCTTGCGTCGATCCAAGCCACAGGTTGCCGCGATTGTCGGGAACGATGGAGAAGAAGGCCGCGTTGGGGGCCTGATCCCACTCGTAGGTCGTGAACCGCTCGGTCTTGGGATCGAACTTCGACAGCCCGTTCCAGGTGCATAGCCAGAGCTGACCCGTCTGGTCGATATGGATGCGCGTGACGATATCGCTGCTGAGCCAGTCCGACCGATTGGGTTCGAAGCGGTAGGATTTAAACGCGCCCGTGCGCGGATCGAGTGCGAAGAGGCCCATTCCGAGTGTGCCGATCCAGAGGGTCCCGGACTTGTCCTGGCTGATCGCCAGGACTTCCACAGGCGTGTCAGGCCCCGCCGGGCCGATTGCGGTCATCTCTTTGCCGTCGGGGCTGATCCGGTTCAGCGCGCCGCCGGCGCCGATCCAGACATAGCCGTCCCTGTCCTCGAAAACGGTGTTGACGAGCGTTTCGCCAAGCTTGTTGGGATGACCCGGAAACGGCCAGAGCTTCCGAAAGGGCGGGCGCTCCCTGGGGAACATGTTGGGCGGACTGGCGTGCAGCCCCGCCCATATGTTGCCTTCCCTGTCCTCATAAAGCGCGATCGCGCGGTTTTCGGCGAGGCTCTGGGGATCGCTCGGATCGTTGCGATAGCGGTCGAACGAGAGAGTCTCCCTGTCGAAGCGCAGCAATCCGGAGCCCATGGTCGCGAACCAGATGTCGCCGTTGCCCGCCTCCAGGACCGCGTAGACGCCGGAAAGGCCGCTATCGGGCGGGCCGCCGTCGAAGGAGTAGCGACGCAGGATCTTCGCTTGCCTGTCGAGTATGGCGACGCCGTTGCCCGAGCCGTAGACGACCCAGAAGACGCCGTGCGCGTCCTCATGGAAGCTGAATTCCCTGACCTCCTGGCGAATGGGTATCCGCATTGTCACCCGACCCGTGGACCGGTCGAACGCCTCCAGGCCGTACCCGTCAGCCACCCAGAAAGTCCCCGCCCGATCCTCGCCGGTGGATTTGATGTCGCTCGTCATCAGGCTGTGGGGGTCGGCGGGATCGTGGACGAACTTCCGCGTGGCGCCGGTCTTCGGATCCAGGCTGAAAAGCCCGAGGCTCGTCGAGAGCCACAACAGGCCGTCTCTATCCTGGCTGATGTGAATGACCGTCGGGTAGGCCGGGTCGACCATGTAGTGGCGAAAGCCGCCGGTGGTCCTGTCGAAGGCGTCGAGGTACTGGTCGCTTCCGACCCATATCGTGCCGTCGCGGTCCTTGAACAGCGCGTAGATGAAGATTCCGCTGAGGCTCGCCGGATCCTCTCGAACATGTTTGAAGACATGGTAGCCGTAGCCGTCATAGCGGCTGACGCCATGCTGCGTGCCGAACCAGATATAGCCCTCGTCATCCTGGACGATCTGGGCGACCCTGGTCTGGGAAAGACCCTGGGTCAGCGACAGCCGGCGGAAGAGGATATCGCTCCGGTCATGGACTTCGATCGGGGTCACCTCGGGAGCGACGGTTACAATCTCCACGTCGCCGGGAAAGGTCGCAGGCAGGCAGAATGCCGGTGAACAGACGATCATCAGCGCGGACAGCACATGTCGAAGTGTGCGCTTTATCCCAAACGGCATGCCAAACCGCCCTGCTGCATGTTTCCTTAAATCGGAGTCGATCCAAGGATAAGAACATGCAGCAATACAAAGTGCTACAGCGACCTTCGTGCCGCATGCTGAACCATTACAGCCGACCGATCAACTTCCCCAGCTGATCCAGGTTCTCGACCAAGTTGGCAGCCGATCGCCTGGCGGCCTCTACATCGGGGGACTCGCGTTCGAGCCAGCGCAGATTGGAGTGCGCGCGCAGCATGGCAACCCAGAGCGCCAGGCTTATCTCATGCAGCTCATCCGCCCTGACGACGCGGTGCACCTCCGGAGCCTCGTGAGCGGAGGTTTCATCAGAGGCACGGACAGCGCTCCTCCTGTCGGGACTATGATCGTGTTCCGTCTGATACATGTTCATCAGTCCAATCCTCTGGAACGGACTCCATCCACGCCACGCCGTGTCGAGCAAAACGGGTACAGGGCATTGCCGCTGCTTGCGGCATGAAGCCGTTCATCCTCTTGTCTGCATATTACGGTCGGATCATACGCTGTACACCCTCGAAAGGGGGATAGTGCTGTGAAATCCCGCCGGCGGCAGACGACATGCCGTCCGGAAGCGGAACCGCGAGCGCTCGGCAACGTTTGCCTCTGGAGCGCCGTGCGTCTTATCAGACGCACAAAGGTCGCTGTAGCACTTTGAATTACTGCATGTTTCCTTAAATCGGCTCCGATTTAAGGAAACATGCAGTAGAGCGGGACACCGAAAAGTGTGCGTGGTTTTCGGGCGACATCCCGCTCCCAACGTTTTGATTTAGAGGCGGATTCAGATTTCAGGTCGATTCGACCTGAAATCATCCGGCTCTAGAAAAGAGGAGGATCCAACATGAACTTGGAGCAACTCGTTCCGGCGCCGGATCTGGCGGCGAACGGAAAAACGCCGTTTCCCGGTGAATCCGAGGCCTACAGGAACGCCCGCATGGCCTTGCTGCAAAAGGAGATCGAATTCAGACGGCAGATGACAGAGCTCGTCGAGCAGCGCCGTTCCCTGCCTGACGGGCCGGTCATCGCCAAGGATTACCGTTTCAGGGACGAGAACGGAAACGATGTCGGCCTCGTCGATCTGTTCGATGGCAAGCCGACGCTCGTCACCTATTTTTGGATGTACGGGCCTCAGCGGGAACGGCCATGCCCGATGTGCACGAACTGGCTCGGGGCGGTGAACGGCAATGCGGCCGACATCAAGCAGCAGGTGGCCCTGAAAATACTCGGCCGGAGTCCCGTCGAACGGCAGCTCGCCTTCGCGCAGGAACGGGGATGGCGTCACCTCGATTTCGTCCAGACCTTGGGCGACGACTACGCCCGGGACCTCGGCCTCATCAATGACGATGGGAGCGAGAACCCGGCGCTCGTCGTCTTCAAGCGCGACGGCGATACCGTCAGGCTGTTCTGGGCAAGCGAGATGACCATGGAGATGGCAGACCCCGGCCAGGATCCCAGGGACGCCCCCGACATAGCCTCGCTCTGGTCGATCCTTGACCTGACACCCCAGGGCCGCGGGACGGACTGGTATCCGAAGCTCAGCTACTGAAGCGGGGGGAAGGAGCTCTCCTGCCGTTTCCGACATTCCCCGTCATCTCTTGGGTATTTTGATCTGAAGCTTCTGGATTCGCTGAAAGTTTTGCCCCTCACCCTAGCCCTCTCCCCGCTTGCGGGGAGAGGGGATAACCGAGCAAGATCAATCCGGCAGAATGGAGTCCGAGTCCGCAGTCGGACTGGATTGTTCCCTCTCCCCGCAAGCGGGGAGAGGGCTAGGGTGAGGGGCAGCTCTCGGAATTGGCGGACGGGCGGCCTATGGAACGGATTCGGGCTCGATGCGGATGACGATGTTTTTCCACTCCTCATACCTATCAGGCGGTAAATTAGTGAGGGGCTGGGACTTCATAATCGCTCTGTAGATTCCTGCCCTGAGTCTTTCAGGGGCTGGCGAACCGTCCTCCATTGTTATTTTCGGTTCGCCGACGATCCTGCCGGTCCCATCCACTTCGAACTTGGCCAGGATCTTCGTCTCGCTTGAAGAGCCAAAAGCCTCTCGCTTTTCAGCATCGGAGCGTGTCGTGTGGCAGCCGGCGAGCAGGATCGCCGTAAGCAGGATGGCGGTCGGGGTGCGCATGGGTACCGGAAAAGGAACGGAGGGAAGGGCAGGTTTAGGCGGACGATTTCAGGTCCTCGGGGTCGAAGTGGATGATGAGGTGGTGCCACATCTCATATTTATCGGGCGGTAGATGGAGGGGCTGGGACTTCATGATTGCCCTATAGACTCCTGCCCTGAGGCTTTCAGGGGCCGGCGAACCGTCCTCCATTGTTATTTTCGGTTCGCCGATGATCCTGCCGGTCCTGTCCAGTTCGAGTTCGGCCCGGATCGACTTCTCGCTAAAGGCAAAAGCCTCGCGCTTTTCGGCATCTGTGAATGTCTGGCAGCCGGCGAGCAGGATCGCCGTAAGCAGAATGGCAGTCGGGGTGCGCATTGGATACCGGGAAAGGAAATGGAGGGAAGGACTCGTGGGAGAGACGGTATGATGCTTGCACAGGTTGCGTCAATCTGTTTTGCAACGTATCGGGCAATAATTCGGCTCGTTCCCGTTCGCGATCCGAAAGTTATCGCTGTAACGCGATTTCTCCCGCCCGTAACCGTCGGATAGCCTCGCCAGTGTCTGTTGTGCGCCAGGGCAACTGAGAGGGCAGCTGGCAGACGATGACCATTCTGGAGAGATTGTTTCATGCGGCTGAGACGCGTCCGCATCAGATCGCCTTTATCGCGGATGAGAGAAACTGGAGCTTTCGCCGCTTCGCCGGGCATGTCGAGTGCATGGCGCAGGCGCTGTCGGCCCACGGCGTGCGCCCGGGCGACCGCGTGGCGCTGCACATGGACAATGTGGCGGAGATCGCGATCGCCTACTTCGCCTGCTTCAGGCTCGGCGCCATCGCGGCGCCGCTGAACAACCGCCTCAAGACCCCGGAGCTCAGCGCCCTGCTGGAGCGGCTGCAGCCCGCACTCTATATCGGCCAGGACCATCTCTATCCGTTGATCGCTTCGATCGATCCGCAAATCCTGCCGGTGGAGACGCGCTTCATCGTCGGACGCACGACCATGAACGGTGGCGCGCGGCCCTTCGACGCCCTGTTCGATCACGGCAAGGTCACGCTTGAGGCATCGCTCCCTCCCGAAACCGCCCCGGTCCTCTTGCTGACGACGTCAGGCACCACCGGCCACCCCAAATTCGTGGCCCATAACATGGCGACGATGACGGCGTTCGCCGAGGGGTTCCTCCGCTTCGGCCTGGTGCCCGGCGACATCGTCGTCAGCAGCTCCGCAATGGTCCATGGCATCGGCCTCTTCAGCTTCATCTCCTCCTTCTACCACGGGGGCAGGGCGGTGCTGCTCGAACGCTTCGACCCGGATGCGATGCTCGATGCGATCGCGGCCCATGGAGCCACCTGGGTGATGGGGCTGCCCTTCATGTTTTCGGCAATGCTCGAGCGCCAGCGGACGCAACCGCGGGACATATCATCCCTTCGCTTCTGCCTGGCCGGCGGCGACGTCTGTCCCGCCGCGCTGCAGCAGGAATTTCCCTTCGTGTTCGATCGCCCGCTGCACTCGAACTGGGGGATGTCGGAGACGGCAGGCGTGCTGGCGTTCGGCAAACGACCAGGCCCGGTCTACCCTATCGTGCCGGGCGTGGAGATCCGCCTCGTCGACGACAAGGCCAACCCCGTGCCGCGCGGCATGCCGGGCGAGCTGTTGGTGCGGGGCGCAAATATCGCACTTGGTTATTGGGTCGGACCAGGGCAGGTGGAGCCCTGCGGCGCCGACGGATGGCTCGCCACCGGGGACATCATGCGGCAGGACGAGAGGAATGAGCTGTGGTTCGTCTCGCGCAAAAAGGATCTGATCGTCCGCGGTGGCTCCAACATATCGCCCATCGAGGTGGAAGAGGTATTGAGAACCCACCCCTCCGTCCGTGACGTCGCCGTGCTCGGCACGCCGGACCTGGAGCTCGGCCAGCGGGTCGCCGCTTTGATCGCGCTGGCCGATGGCTCTCAAGACGGGGTGCTGGTCGACATCCTCGCGACGGCCCGCGCCCGGCTCGCCGACTACAAGCTGCCCGAGCGGCTGCAGGTGGTCGAGGAGATCCCCAAAAACGCTTTCGGCAAGATAGACCGGAAATCGCTGCCCGGACTGCTGACATCCTAGATCAGGATGATTTCAGGCCGAATCGGCCTGAAATCTGAATCCTGATCTACATCAAAGAGTTAGAGCGGGATTTATGTCGAAAACCGCTCACACTTTTCGGCATCCCGCTCCAGCGGTACAATGTCGGATCAACGATCGTCTGGTCGAGCCCGGTGGCCGAAGTCACGGTCGAGGTGTTGCATCCAGTGGCGGAACTGGTCGAGCAGCAGAGCGACGTCATATTGCCACTCCAGCGCCAGAAGTCTCAGGTCCACGCGACCGGAGTCCAGCCTGTGCTGCAAGGCATGCCTGAGCTCGGTCAGCCTCTTTGTCGTTGGTGAATGCCGGGGTGCTTGGCTCAGCCGCCTGCTGCGCGACAGGCGCTTTGCAAGAAGGTCCAGATCAGTTGTAGGCGTATCGGTCATCAAAACATCCTCCGATACGAAAATATTATATCGTATTACGATATAATTCAAGCGTGCCGCGGCACGGTTCGAGTTCAGCTTGTTGCCGCTGTAATCGTCGAAACCGGTTCTGAAACGGTGAAGCAACAGTCCCGATCCAGGGTGAGAAGCCGGAAAACTTCGAAACGATCAGCATCTGGAGGACAATGACATGGATTTTCTCGTTGTGGCGCATGACGATCCGGCTCCCGGCACAGCCGAGAAGAGGAGCAGGCTTCGTCCTGGTCATCTCGACAATATGAAGGCGCTGATGCGGAGCGGTAATGTGATCGATGGCGGGGCGCTGGTCGATCAGGGCAAGGCGATCGGGTCTACTTTCTTTTGCACTTTCGAGAACCGCGAGTCCCTGGATCGGGCGCTGGCCAAGGATCCGTTCCTACAAAACGGCGTATGGCAACGCGTGGAAGTGTTCGAGATGATCCGACCCGAGAGCCTTAGAGCAGGATGATTTCAGGTCGAATCGACCTGAAATCCGAATCCGTCTCTACATCAAAGAGTTAGAGCGGGATGCCGAAAACCGCGCACACTTTTTGGAATTCCCGTTCTAGCGGGTAAGAAGGCGGGATGCGCTGGCGGCGCAGCCGATCGCCGCAAAGGCTGCGCCCAGCATCAGTGCGAGCATCGGGCCATCTTCGCCTGCGACCCCGAAACTGAATGCGACGAGTGCGGCGCCCGTCGCCTGTCCGATCAGGCGGGCGGTTGCCACGACTCCGCTTGCGCCGCCGCTTCGCCCGCTGGGCGCGGCCGACATCAGGGCTTTCTGGTTCGGAGACTGAAAGAAGCCGAATCCGACCCCGCAAACGACCATGCAGAATTCGATCAACATCATACCGGCGCCGGATGGCGTGGTCGAAAGCAGCGCCATTCCCACGGCAAGAACCGCCAGACCGATTGCCCCGAGCAGGCCGGGCGAATATTTCTCGCAGAGCCGGCCGGCCAATGGCGCCATCAGGGCAACGACGGCCGACCAGGGCGTCATGACAAATCCCGTCTGTGTCTCGCTGACACCCAGCGAGTGCTCGAGATAGAAGGGCAGGGACACGAATGCGAGCCCCTGCGCGGCAAAGGCGCAAAAGGCGGTGAGCGCGGAGAGGGCAAAGAGCGGCCGCTTCAGGAGATCGACGGGCAGCATCGGCGCCAGGCTGCCGGACTCGTAGCGTATCAAGGCCAGGGTCGCGGCTGCGAATACCACCAGCGCTGTCACGGTACGATATGGCGGCCCCGATTGCGCTGCCTCACCCAGACCGAAAATGAGCGCGGCGAAAGCAATTGCCGTCAACCCGGCTGCCCGGGCATCGAATTTCAGCGTCGACCTTTCCGAATGCGGCAGATTCGACCAGGCGAAGGCCAGCGTCAGCACGCCGATCGGGATATTGATGGCAAAGAGCCATGGCCATGGGCCGAGGGAAAGGATGATGGAGGCGACCGTGGGACCGAGGGCGAAGGCCACGCCCACGACGAGCGCATTCAGGCCGAAGCCCCGACCGACGATCCTGGAGGGATAGATCATCGCGATCAGCGCAGTGTTCACGCTCATCAGCGCGCTGGCGCCCAGTCCCTGAAGGGCGCGCGCGGCAACGAGGGTGGCAAGCGATCCGGAAAAGCTGCAGACGGCCGAAGAGAGTGTGAAGAGCGCCAGTCCCAAAAGATAGACGCGCCGGTGTCCGATGACGCTGCCAAGGGCCGCAAAGGGGAGCAGGGTCGCGACCGCCGTCAGCTGATAGGCGTTGATGACCCATACGGACGCCGCCGGCGCCGTGCCGAGGTCCGCCGCGATCGAGGGAAGGGCGGTGTTGGCGATCGCCGTATCGAGGACCGCCAGACCAACCGAAAACATCAGCGCGATCATGGCGAGACGGTGTTGCTTGGAAAGGCGTGCTTCCTCGTGGCGAATGTTGGTCTCGGTGGCTTCCGCCTCAGGCATCGTATGGGCTCAGGGTAAGGAGCGATACGGCATTGTCGTTGCCGTCTCGCACAGAGTTCTGGATGAAGTGAAAAGGACGTCTTGCAGCCGTGTCCGGTTCGACGCCTATGGAAAATGCAGGCGGTCTGTCACCATTTCTCGATCATCTGCACCCAATTGTGCATTGCATCAAGGATTGGCACGACATCACGTGAAAATCCAGGCAGCCGCATTCACGATCTTGTCATAGGTCGACAATGAGCGCGCACATGTTGCCCGCTGCCCTATCCCGATCGAAAAACTATCACCGGTCGGAGCGCGTGCCGCCCCGACCCTTCCCGTGGTTCGAGCCGCTTATTGGCAGACCCGGATGCTTTCCACGTGCCAGCCGCCGTCATAGGCGTTCGGGACGCGACGATCTTCAAACCAGCAGCGCGGCGGAGGGGGCGGTGGCGGATCGATGTATCGCGGTCCGCTGTTGTTGACGATCGCTCCACCAATCAGGCCGCCGATCACGCCGGCTGCCAGGCCGCCGGCAATGGCCGCGCCATTGTTGTTATGGTGGTGGCGACGATAGTCGTCGTGACGATAGTCGTCGTAATGCCGCCGGCGCCATTCCTGCGCGGAAGCAGTGTCGGCCACAGCGAGGACGCTGCCGGCCGTCATGGCGGCGATGAGCATGGACAAGACTAGCTTTTTCATTTCGTCTCCGTCGAGATTAGAACCTAACCCCCGTGAATCCTCAAATTGCACGTTCAAGCTTAACGGCTCATGAACGAATTCTGAATACCCCGCGGCAAAGGCGCCTCGGCCAGTTCGATTGCCGCAGGCGTGATGATGCCTCAGCCGCGCCGAGCGGCTTCGATCACCCCTACGTCGATCTTCCTCATGGTCATCATTGCATCGAAGGCTCGCTTTGCCTGATCGCCGCCTGCCGCAAGCGCTTCGGTGAGTACACGCGGTGTGATCTGCCAGGACACACCCCATTTGTCCTTGCACCAGCCACATTCACTTTCCTGACCGCCGTTTCCGACAATGGCGTTCCAGTAGCGGTCGGTTTCTTCCTGATCGTCAGTTGCGATCTGAAATGAGAAGGCTTCATTGTGTTTGAACACGGGACCGCCGTTCAAGCCGATACAAGGAATTCCAGCGACAGTGAATTCAACAACCAGCACATCTCCCTGCTTGCCGTCCGGATAGTCTCCAGGTGCACGAATGACGGCACCCACCGCGCTGTCGGGAAAGGTTTCGGCGTAGAATCGGGCAGCAGCCTCAGCGTCCTTGTCGTACCATAAGCAGATCGTGTTCTTTGACATTGTGCAGCTCCTTTCGCTCTTCATTTTTGCGTTTCCTTCCTGAAATAAGAGGCAAACTGTCTTTCTCCAGCCCATGAAGCCATTTCAAGTGGGCAATCGCCAAAGGCCGCCTTGAAGACGTCGCGCTGCGTTACGGTTCTCCATACGCGCCCAAGCCAAGATGATGTCCTTTCGGCCTTTCCTTGCCCGATTGTCGTCGTGACGGCACCTGCCAATGCCGCTGAACCCGTCGCTCGGGATGCGAGCGGCAATGTTCTTGCCGACAGCGAATCCGTTACGCCCATCAAGGATCTCAAGGTCAAGGGCGCGCCAACCGGCTGCACAAACCATTTCGACAAGTCGCGGTAGGCGGCTGGGTCGCCGGCACGGACTTGCGTCCGTCTGTGTTCGTCGAATAAAATGGCGCGATGGCTAAGCAGGTCCTCTTCGTTCAAGGAGCCGGCGAAGGCGTCCACGATTGCTGGGACAACAAGCTCGTGGCGAGCCTCGAGCGTGAGCTCGGCGAAAGCTATGCTGTCCGCTATCCCCGGATGCCCGGCGAGGACGATCCTAGCTACTCAGCCTGGAAGGCTGCGCTGATGAGAGAATTCGCCTCATTGGAAGACGGGGCAATTCTCGTGGGCCACTCGGTCGGCGGCACGATCTTGATCCATGTGCTTGCCGAACAGCCGCCGAAACTCAGGTTCGGCGGGCTATTCATCATCGCTGCGCCCTTCAGCGGTGAAGGTGGATGGCCGAGCGATGACATCGAGGATTGCAAGGACTTCTCAACACGCCTTCCGCCCGGCGTTCCCGTCTATCTCTATCATGGCGCCGACGACACCGTGGTGCCTACTGCCCATGTTCATCTCTATGCGAAAGCGATTCCGCACGCCGTAGTCCGCACGTTCGAAGGCAGGGATCACCAGCTCAACAATGATCTCGGCGGCATCGCGCAAGACATCCGATCAGTGGGCTAAGCTGATCGCTCTTTCGCTGGCCATTCGCGCCGAAGAAGCAGCAGTTAGCAATTCAGCAGCACGGAATCGCCGAATTCATGCGCGCGGTAGCCGCACGCGGCGAGCGCTGCGGAGGCCTTGAAGAGCAGGCCATCATTGGCGAAAGCGCGCAGGAGCTCGAAATGGCTTTCGCCGGGCTGGTGAACGCCCGTGAGAATTGCATCGACCACGTGAAGCGGCGTGCCCCGCGCGATGCGCCCGGTCGCAATGCCATTTCCGGTGCGCACGCTGCCGTCGGGATTGGCGGCTGCTTCGAGCGCGCGTACGACGCTCGTGCCGATCGCAATGATGCGGCAGCCGCGGAGCTTCGCCCGCGCGACCTGCGCCGCGGTGCGCTCGGGTATGCGGTACGGCTCGTCGAAAGGAAGGCGCGCGTCGAGTGCGGGATCGCCGGTGGAAGAAACGCCCGCTGCATGCGTGAGCGTTGCAAAGCCGATATCGCGTCGACGCCAGGCTTGAAGCGTGTGCCAGTCGAGCGCGAAGGACGCCGACGGCGCCTCGAACGCGAACGGCCGGGCGGCAATCTTCGTCCAGACATCCCACAGTGCCAATGGCTCGGGAACATGCGCGTACTGGATCGGCCGGCCGTGCTGCGCCATTCCTGCAAGCACCGCTGTGCACTTGCCTGGGAAGCAGAGCTCGAGAAGGCGAGGATGATCGAGAAGGCGCTCGGCGACGGCTTCAAGCGGGCCGAACCGGAGGCGGTCGCCTATTGACAGCGCAGGCGGGGGCAGCCGGTCCTCCGTGCGCGTGCGGTGATCGCCCGAGCCGAAGGCAATCGCCATGAAGCGGATAGGGTCGTGAAGTGATAGCCAGCCTGCCAGGCGGATCTCGATCGCCTTCCCACTTGGAACATGCGTGCCTTGCAAGCTGGCAGGCAAGGTCGCGGCGTCATTGGCGACGACCAGATCACCGGGATTGAACAGCGTCGCGAGCCTGGTGCGCGGCAGGTCGCGCATCCTGCCGTCCGCCTCGACGACGAACAGCCTGGCGGAGCGCGGATCGGAGCGGGAGCCGGCGATCATGCTTGTTCCCCGGCAAGAAGCCCAGCGCGGGCCGACAATGCGTCGAGCATCTTTTCGATGATCTCGCCAGCAGCCAACGCGGGGTCCTTCAGGGTCGAGGGATCGGCGTCCGGAAGCGCCAGCGCGTGAAGCGGGGTGTCCATATCGCCGGGATCGAGCGCGAGGACCCTAATGCCGTCGGCTTGCGCCTCCTCGTCCCAAATCGCCGTCAGGTGTGCAAGAGCAGCCTTGCTCGCACCATACGCGCCCCAGCCGGGATAGGCGTTGATCGCCGCATCGCTGGAGATGTTGATCACCAGAGCGCCGCGGCCTTCGCGTGCGGATGCGGCAAGCGCACCAAACAGGGCCTTCGTCAACCGGAACGCGCCGAGGAGGTTAACCGCAAGTGCCGCTTCCAGCTCCTCGCACTCGGTATCGGCAAGGAGCGCCAGAGGGACGGGACCGAGGCTCGACGCATTGTTGATCAGGACGTCGACGCCACCGAGGCCGGCAGTGACCTGCATCGCGACCGGATAGATGTCGTCCTTCTTGCCGATGTCGGCGACAATGCCGTGCGCGCCCGTCTCGGCTGCGACGCGTCCGACATTCTCGGCGGTGCGAGCGATGAAGGCGACGCGCGCACCCTTCGCCGTAAGCTGCCGCACAAGCGCCAGTCCGAGGCCGGAGGTGCCGCCCGTGACCGCCACGCGAAGTCCCTGAAGATCGATATTCGTCTGCATTGCCGATGCTCCTTCAATCCGTACGATCAGTTGCTACAAGTTCAAGTTAACTTGAAGTCAAGTGGGAATTGTGCTTTTGTTTATGCATGAATCCGATGCTGACCATCACGGACGTGTCGCGACGCAGCGGCGTCGCCTCATCGGCCCTGCGTTTCTATGAGGAGCGCGGGCTTATCGTGTCCGAGCGGGCCGGCTCGGGGCATAGGCGTTATCACCGATCCGTATTGCGCCGGATCGCCTTCATCGCCTTTGCGCAGCGCATTGGGCTGACACTTGAGGAGATCGGGGCCGAGCTCGCCAAGTTGCCAGCCGATCACGTGCCGTCGCGTCGCGATTGGTCACGGTTGTCGGGCGAGTGGGCAAAGCGCATCGACGAGCGCATAGCCGAGCTGCAGCGCCTGCGGTCCGGGCTTACCGAGTGTATCGGTTGCGGTTGCCTGTCTATCGACCGGTGTAGCCTGGCGAATCCTGCTGACGTGGCAGGACGCAAGGGGCCGGGGCCGAGGTATTGGCTGGGATAAATCGGGCTGCTGCGGCAGGCTTGACGATCTTAGCTAGTTAGCAAAGCCACCAACGGCAGCTTTTGGCCTAATCCGGTCGTCTCCGTCACCTGTTCGAACGTCGCAAAACAGTTTCCTCGTGCCGCTCAGAGGCTTCTGGAGTATGCTGTCCGACGTGCGGTCCCAGCAGATGGAGGAGGAGCCATGAAGGTCGGTTCCTGGCTGCGCGATCAAGGCCTGGAACAGTACGAGGAAGCGTTCCGGCAAAACGACATCGATCCCGAAATACTTCGGGATCTTACCGCCGAAGACCTGATTGAGATCGGCGTCAATTCAGTAGGGCACCGCCGTAAACTGCTCGCCGCGATTGCAGCGCTGCGTAAGACCGTTCAACAGTCGTCCAGCCCAGCCGGGGATACATCAGCCGCTACCGGGACGCCCATGTCACTCCCGCCGGCGGAGCGCCGCCAGCTCACCGTGATGTTTGTCGACCTCGTCGAGTCGACTGCGCTCTCGTTACGGCTTGACCCGGAGGAGATGAGCGAATTGCTGCGGCAGTACCAAGGTGCGGTGGCGGGGGCGATTGCGCGGTTCGAAGGATACGTTGCAAAGTACATGGGCGATGGCGTGCTTGCATATTTCGGTTATCCGCGTGCTCACGAGGATGAGGCTGAACGGGCCGTGCGGGCGGGGCTGGCGGCAGTCGAGGCAGTGCGGGATCTGCGACCACCGCACGGTGGGGCGCTTCAAGCCCGGGTCGGCATCGCCACCGGCCTGGTGGTTGTCGGCGAGCTCGTGGGTGAAGGTGCAGCGCGTGAGGAGACGGTCGTCGGCGACACGCCCAATCTGGCGGCGCGGCTTCAAAGTCTGGCCGAACCTGGAACCGTGGTGGTGGCATCCCGTACCCGGCAGTTAATCGGTGCTCTGTTTGATCTTGTCGAACTCCGTTTCCAGCCGCTGAAGGGTTTTCCTGGGTCCGTACGCGCTTGGCGCGTGCTCGGCGAAAGCGCTGCAGAAAGCCGTTTCGAAGCCTTGCACGGGGCGGCCCTGACGCCGCTCGTCGGTCGCGACCATGAGATCGGACTTCTGCTGAAGCACTGGGAAGCAGTCAAGGAAGGCGAAGGCCAGGTGGTGCTGCTTGCGGGCGAACCCGGCATCGGCAAGTCGCGCCTTGTCAGGGCCTTGCGGCGGCGGGTGGACAGCGAACCGCATATGACGGTCAGTCACTATTGCTCGCCGTATTATCAGAGCAGCCCGCTCCATCCGGTGATCGGCCTCCTGGAGCGGGCGGCCGGCTTCGCCGCAGGCGATTCCTCCGAAGCGAAACTGAACAAACTCGAGGGGTTGCTCGCGCTTTCAACTGAAGATGTCGCCGGCGTGGTCCCCTTGCTCGCGGCGTTGCTGTCGATTCCAGCGGGCGACCGCTACCCTCCCTTGGAGTTAAGTCCGCATCTGCAGAAGGAGCAGACTCTGGAGGTGTTGGTCGATCAACTCATTGGGCTCGCGGCGCATCAGCCTGTCTTGGCCGTGTATGAGGACATCCATTGGGCGGATCCGACCTCGCTGGAACTGCTGAATCTTGTGATTGAGCGCGTGCAGGGCTCGCGGATATTGGTGCTCATCACGTTCCGTCCTGAGTTCCTGCCGCCGTGGCTGCGCCATGCTCATGTCACTGCGCTGACCCTTAGTCGTTTGAGCCGACGACAGGGCACAGCTATGGTCGAAAGGCTGACCGGTGGCAGGGAGCTGCCCGCCGAAGTATTAGACGACATCGTCGCAAAGACAGACGGCGTGCCCTTATTCTTGGAGGAGCTGACGCGGGCCGTGATTGAGACCAACGTGCTCAAGGACGAGGGCGACCATTACTCTCTCGCCAGTCCGGTGTCAGCCATCGCGATTCCGGCCACGCTTCAGGAGTCGCTATTGGCCCGGCTCGACCGACTGGCTTCTGCCAGGGAGGTAGCGCAGCTTGCAGCCGCTATCGGACGAGAATTCTCACACGAGTTGCTCGTGGCAGCCGCGGCGTTGCCGAAGGGCCAGGTGGAGGATGCCCTGGCCGCCCTTATTGCGTCGGGACTGGTGTTCCGCCACGGGATTTCTCCGCAGGCGACGTACAGCTTCAAGCACGCGCTTGTACGCGATGCGGCCTATGCGACGCTTGTACGGACGAAACGGCTGCGCTTGCATGCGGGGATTGCCAGGGCGATCGAGCACCGCTTCCCGGAAATCGTCCAGGGGCAACCGGAACTTTTGGCCCAGCACTACTCGGAGGCGGGACTGCCTGAACTGGCGATCAATTACTGGCTTAGGGCCGGACAAGCGGAGATTGCACGCTCCGCAACGGCGGAAGCGATTACCCATCTGACAAGAGGGCTGGAGCTGCTTGAACACCTACCCGATGATGCTGCACGGTGGCGGCAGGAACTCGAGCTGCAAGTCGCTCTTGGCGTCGCCTTGATGATTGCCAAGGGTTGGGCGGCGCCGGAGGTCGGGCGTACCAACGCGCGAGCCCGCGAATTATGCGAACGGCTCGGCGGCTCAAATCGGCTCTTGCCAGTCCTCTACGGGGACTGGGTCTTTCACGTCGTGCGCGCGGAGTTGGAGGCGGGGCGAAAGGCAGGAGAGGACCTGCTCCGCCGCGCCCGGGAAGAAGGGGATGTGTCGGCTGAGACCGTCGGTAACCGCATCGTTGGAACCGATGCCTTCCTTCGCGGCGAGTTGGTCATCGCTCGTGAATATCTGGAGAAGTCGCTCGCACTTTATGACCCGCAGCAACACCGCTCTCTCGCCTTCCTGTTCGCCCAGGACCCCAGAGTAGCAGGGATGTCCGTCCTGTCCTGGACCCTGTTCGCCCTTGGCTATCCCGATCGGGCCCGCACGAAGAGCAACGAGGCGTTGGCGGACGCGGGGG
This sequence comes from Sinorhizobium sp. CB7, assembly GCF_041357635.1. Taxonomy (NCBI): domain Bacteria; kingdom Pseudomonadati; phylum Pseudomonadota; class Alphaproteobacteria; order Hyphomicrobiales; family Rhizobiaceae; genus Sinorhizobium; species Sinorhizobium sp. CB7. The sequence goes on along the minus strand of NZ_JAULLL010000020.1, from coordinate 38,979 downwards.
AACTGTCCCACCGCAACACCCTCGGCTATGCCCTGCTTTATGGCTGCATCCTGTCGCAGCTTCGCGGCGACTGGCGAGAAGCGCGGGAACGCGCGGATTCGCTGATCACGCTCGCGAGAGCGCAGGGCTCTCCGCACTTTCTTGGGGCAGGCATGGTCATTCGAGGCTGGTCGCTGGGAGAGACAGGCGAGTTAGAAGCGGCCATCACACAGGTTCAAGAAGGTTTGGGGTCGTGGCAGACGACCGGAGCGAGATTCCTGGTTCCATTTTTTCTCAGCTTGCTCGCGCACCTCGAAACCCAAGCCGGCAAAGCGAACATAGGGTTGGATTTGCTGACGGACGCGCTGAGTCGGGTGCGCGAAACCGGCGAGCGGTGGTTCGAGGCCGAGTTGCATCGGCTGACGGGCGAACTGATGCTGCAGTTGCCGATGGTTGATCGAGCCGAGGTGGAAGCACGGTTCCGGCACGCGATTGAAGTCGCTCGAGGACAATACGCCGCCTTGTGGGAGTTGCGTGCGGCGACAAGTCTCGGCCGGCTACAGATCGCGCAGCATCGCGGCGGCGAAGCTCATGACCTGCTCGCGCCCCTCTGTAGCAAGTTTACCGAAGGATTCGCGACATCGGACTTGCAATCGGCCCAACGGGTCCTTTGCGAGGCCGATGGTCGCCGAGCGTGATCACAAACCTCGGCAACGCCCACGCGCCCATCGCCCTGCAATATCTCCTTTGCGCGCCAAAAGCGGGCCTCTTCTCCTCGTCAGTTCGCTCCTGTCTCACTTTGAAGGTTTTATCACACTGCTTTGGTGGAAGCGTTCGACGGCAGTATCCATCTGCACCCAATCGTGTTTCGACTGCTCGAAGATCGACAGGACAGGGGCGGGGTAATTGGGGTCCGCCAGCGCGCCGACGGCAACGCCGATCATCGACGGCAGCTTGTCGGCCGTCCAATAGACCGATGAGCCGCAGTTTGGGCAAAAATAGATGTGCACCTTTCCTCCGCTTGCGCCGTCGCGGGTGAACTCTTTCGCAGCCCCGGAAATGGCGACGGCGTCGGCCGGATAAAAGGCGCCGACGCCGAATGGCGCGCCGGTTCTCCGTTGGCAGTCAAGACAGTGACAGGCGACAACCAGTCTTGATTGTTCCGGAAGCGTGAGTGCGAGAGCGCCGCAAGCGCATCGGGCATCGGCCATTGGAAAAACCTCCGTTTTCTGAAGTGGTTGAGAATCCAGACTGAGACGGCAATTTAGAGGCGCGCACGTTCTGCTCGGAGACCCACGGCGACGCTTAGAGCCGGATGATGCCGATTCTTTCAGATGTTCCGGGTCAAGCGCGGGTCAGGAGGCAATGCGACGTCCGCCAAGCTTCCCTTACTGCGTCTCTTGGCCGTCGAGCTGGCAAAAAAACCAAGCCAAGCTCGCGAGCAGTGGAACCATTGATTGCCGGGAAACATTTGAACTGCGCCGCCCTCAAAGGTGCTTGGGAGTTCATGATGAAACGCTACGCATATGCTTGGATTACCATCGCTTTCTTCCTTATCTCAATTGCCGGACACTGGATCTTTGGCTGGTACGCCTTTGTTGGAGAAGCGGCCCAGCATGGTCAGCAACCAGACTTTTCGGATTTTGCGGTGCAGATCGGGAGGGACACCTTTGAAAACTGGCAATCGGAATTCCTGCAACTGCTGTGGCAGGTCGTCGGCCTCGCATATTTTCTTTATGTTGGATCGCCCAGTTCGAAGGAAAACGACGACCGCATGGAAGCAAAAATCGACGAATTGCTGAAGCTGAATGCCGGAGCGAAAGCAGACGCTCTGATCGCGGAACTGGACGCTCGCTATCTGCGCGAACATGGACATGCGAAGCCGCACGCGCACGTGTCGAGCTGACACCACAGCCTGTGGATGGTCGCGCGGTTCTTTGGAATTTGCCAGCAGAAGGTTTGCATTGATCTGGGACGATGCCGCAACGATTGCGATCTGGCACCGTTTGAGCGAGCTTCGTGAGGAGCTGCCGAACGCTCGATGTAATTCTGGCCAATCGCTTTTCCTGGTCTTGGTACAGATGCTGGGCCGGGTGCGCTCAGTGCATGGAGAGTTTGCCCCTCACCCTAACCCTCTCCCCGCTCGCGGGGAGAGGGGACGACTGAGCAAGAATGAGCTTCTTCGCCTTGACGGGAGCTATTCAGCGAAGCGTGATGAGGGGGAGTTTGCAAGCTTGCGCGATCGTTCCCTCGCCCCGCGAGCGGGGAGAGGGTTAGGGTGAGGGGCAAAATTCTCAGCGAATCCAAATTTTCGAATGAGGCTAGGATTGGCGCCTAAGTAACGGTCCGCTCTGTTACCCATCTATCTGGTTCGGACAGTAAGGGGCAGACCCTGGTCCAAACGGGCATATAAGTGCAGAAACTGCGGCGCTCCAGGTTTATCGGAACGCCGGATGGTTCAAGCCGATGGCTTGGTGTTCGCGTCCTGGTTCCGGAACGCCGCCTCTCCGGCGTCCGAAACCTCAACCCACTTCTTGTCGGGTGCGGCACCCTCGACGTAGCTGTCGTGCCAGTTCCACCACTTGTAGGTCGGGGTCTGGGGATAGCCCTCGGGCGAGTCCTCCCAGACCTCCTGCCGGCCGAGCGGGGTGATGTCGAGATAGTTCCAGGTGCCCCCCATCTGCTCGTCGCCGCGGTTGTTGATGAAGTAGGTGCGGAACACGCGGTCGCCGTCACGGTAGAACACGTTCGTGCCGTGCCACTCGTCGACGCCGAAGTCGGAGTCGAAGCTATCCGTTATGGTGAACCACGGAATATCCCAGCCCATCTGCGCCTTCAGCCGCGCGATGTCGGCCTGGGGTGCGCGCGAGACGAAGACGAGGGTAGTGTCGCGGGCATTCAGATGGGCGAGGTGGGCGACCTGGTCGGCCACCATGGAGCAGCCCCGGCAGGCATGTTCGGGCCAGCCGAACACGCCCGGCTCGTAGAAGGCGCGGTAGACGATCAGCTGATGCCGACCATCGAACAGGTCGAGCAGGCTGACTTTGCCCTGAGGGCCCTCGAAGGCATAATCCTTCTCCACGGCCATCCACGGCATTCGCCGGCGCTCAGCCGCCAAGGCGTCACGGGCGCGGGTCATGGCCTTTTCCTTCACGAGCAGTTGCTCACGGGCCGCCTCCCACGCCTTCGGCGACACGACGGGTGGTGTGTGCATGGCGGACTGTCCGCCTTTACTTCCGTTCTCGGTTGATGCGGTCATGGCTTTCAAACCTCCTGATCCAGGCGAATTGCGGCGCCCGCTGGCTCACATGCCAGTCCATTCGCCGCTCATCGCTCGCTGTTGACCGTGAGACAGTTTGGCACCGGAAATCGAAGGGTGCGAGTAACAAGTGTGGCGGTATTCTGCATGGTTCATGAGGGGACGCATGCAGTTGGTCGAAAATCGGACATTCCGGCCGGTCGCGATAATCAATTTTCAGCGGGCCAGTCAGGCAGCAGGGTAATGCCAAATTTCGGCGAAGCCGTCCTGAGGCGGTCAAGTTCCTCGGGCGTCGGTGGCCCGACCACTTCGCCCCGCCGATGTTCACGGCCAGTTTCCTCCAGGAATTTGTCGAAGAGCGCCGGCGTATCAATGATGATATAGCGTGCCGGCCGGCCGCTCATATTCATCAGTTGATGCGGCACCCCGCGCTCGAGAAAGATGCTTTGACCTGCGGTCAACCGATGGCCCTCTCCATTGACCACAACGGTCAATTCACCCTCAACGATGTAGACGGCCTCATCGTCCTTGGCGTGAACGTGGATCGGCGTCTTGGTGTTTCCGCCGCTGAAGTTTTCGAAGAGGCAGAACTGGCCGTTTGTCTGCTCTCCGGACAGAAGCCGCTTCATGATCACGCCGACCAGGACGAACTCTGTCGTTTCCATGCTGCTCATAGTAATCATCCTTGGTTGAATTTCGAGGTTTCTCTCGACCTAGAGCAGTTCGGCTTCGATGGAAGTGCAAAACCGCTTCTTTCCTTCTGTTTTGCCGGCTCGGTCGCTCCAGGCGGGAGCGCTTGCTGGCCCATGACCGCGACCGTGGCTGGCGAGCGGGATGGTCGTGTTAATTGCATTTGCCGTATCGGTTCTCTCATCAGGCCTGTCGGCCACCTTCTTCTCGAGGAGAGAAGGGGAGTTCGCCGGTATCGGCGGCGCTGAACGTCCTGGCGGCAAGCTCGATGAAAGCCTTGACGAGCGGCGAAAGATGCTGGCTGCTCGGGTAGAGGACATAGAGGCCGCCTGCGGGCGTCGTGTAGGCCTCGAGGACGCGGTTGAGCTTCCCGTCCCTGATGGACGCCTCCGCCATCCTGTGGGGCAGTTGCGCGATGCCGTAGCCTGCAATCGCAGCCGCGCTCACCGCCAGCATTTCATTGGCGGCGAAGCGGCCGGCAACCGTTATCGTTTCCTGGCCATGCGGCCCCTCCAGGACCCAGTGGGCGGCGGTGGTCGAGGGGCCGGCGATGACGCAATGGTGGCGGGCGAGTTCGGCCGGCTCCTGCGGAACGCCGTGCTGGGCGAGATAGTCCGGGCTCGCGCAGAGGATCCTATGCGTGGAGGCGAGCTTGCGGGCAATCAGCGTGGAGTCCGAGAGGATGCCGGTGCGGAAGGCGAGGTCGATCCCGTCCTCGACCAGATTGACCTGGTCGTCCGTCAGGCGCAGTTCGACCCTGGCTTTCGAATGCGTCGCCAGAAAGTCGAACACCGTTCGGGTCAGGAAATAACTGCCGAAGCCGACCGGAGCTGAAATGCGAATTGTGCCTGAAGGCTCCGCTCTTGCTTCCGCGAGCCGCAGGTTGGCATCCTCGATTGTCCGGAGCGCCTGGCTGCTCTGCTCGTAGTAGAGACGCCCCGCGTCCGTCATGTTGAGGCTGCGGGTCGTGCGCTGCAACAGACGGACCCCGACCTCACGCTCAAGTGCGGCAATGCGGCGGCTGACCGTCGTCTTCGGCATGCCGAGCAGGCGGGCGGCGGCGGTGAAACTGCCGGCTTCGATGACACGGGCGAATATCAGGATATCGTTCAGATCAAGCATTGTATCCACGTTTGGGACGATGTTTCCCAATTATAGGCCATTATGGACCAATATGGCAGGCCCTAACTTTGTTTCATCCGAAACAGAAAGGAGCGGACACATGACCACCAAACGAAGCGTTCTGGTTATCGGCGCGACCGGCCAGCAGGGGGGCGCGGTTGCGCAGGCACTGCTGGCCAGGGGACATCACGTCAAGGCGCTGACCCGCAAGCCGGACAGCGAAGCCGCACGGCGGCTGGCGTCTTCGGCCGTCGATGTCGTGGCCGGCGATCTCGATGACGCGGCCTCCGTACGAAGTGCCGCAAGCGGCGTCGACACCATGTTTCTGATGGGCAACAGCTACGAGCGCGGAACGGAGGAGGAGACCCGCCAGGGCATTCTTGCGGCCGATGCGGCTAAGGCTGCCGGCGTCGGGCATCTGATCTATTCGTCCGTCGGCGATGCCGACAAGAAGACAGGCATTCCGCATTTCGAGAGCAAGTATCTCGTCGAGAAGCATGTCGCCGGACTCGGCATTCCCTACACGATCAGCGCGCCGGTCGCCTTCATGGAGAATATCGTGGCACCTTGGTCGATTGCCGGGCTGCGCCAGGGTATACACGCCTTCGCACTGCCGCCCAAACGCGTCGTGCAGCTGGTATCCCTGATGGATATCGGGGCTTTCGTCGCCGCACTCGCGGAACGGCGCGAGCAGGTGTTCGGCAAGCGCTTCGATTTCGCAGGCGACGAATTGACCGGCGAGGAGCAGGCGAAAATCCTGTCGCAGGTCCTCGGCCGCCCGATCACCTATCAGGAAATCCCGATCGCCGTGATGCGCCAGCAAAGCGAGGATGCCGCGCTCATGTTCGAATGGTTCGACCGCGTCGGCTACGATGCCGACATCGCTGCATTGAGGAGAGATTTTCCGGAGGTGCGTTGGCACAGGTTCGCCGACTGGGCACGCGAGTTCGACTGGAGTGTTCTCGAGGCGTGAGCTTTTGGGGTGGAATCCCTTCTCCCCAGCGGGGAGAAGGTGGCCCGAAGGGTCGGATGAGGGGTCTCGCCGCACGGCATTGTCCTCGCTTGCGCTGCGGACGCTCGTCGCTTTGCTCCTCGACCCCCTCATCGCCTCGCGCTGCTCGGCACTTCTCCCCGCTGGGGAGAAGGGGGGTTCGCTGCGGCACTCGAATTTTCATCCGCAACTGTCGGATTCGATGAAAGTTTTGCCCCTCACCCTAGCCCTCTCCCCGCAGGCGGGGCGAGGGGACAACGGCAGGTTGGGGCTATGAACTCACCGTCGCGTGACTCCCTTCGCTGCTGCCTTTGAAGAGACTGCTCCGGGCAGGTTAGCGGATTACTTGCCCGTGGAGCCTCGCCCGGGCCGGCGGACGGCGCGGACCTTGCCGCTCTCTCCGCCGCCGCAGAAGAAGCAATCGCCGCCATTGGCTTCGAGCCCCGACACGCCCATGCCGGCCGGCATCTCGATCTTCTCCAGGACCGTTCCCGTTTCGGGATCGACCCGGCGCACTTCGCTCTCGTCACCTTCCCAGGTGCCGTGCCAGAGTTCGCCATCGGTCCAGGTCACGCCTGTGACAACGCGGTTGGATTCGATGGTGCGGAGGATCGCCCCCGTCTCGGGATCGATCTGATGGATCTTGCGGCCGCGATGCTGGCCCACCCAGAGCGTTCCTTCGGCCCATGCGAGCCCCGAGTCACCGCCGTTGCCGGGCGCGGGGATCGTGGCGAGCACGCGGCCGGTCTTCGGATCGATCTTGTAAATGCGATCCTCGGCGATCTGAAACAGGTGCTGACCGTCGAAGGCCGTCCCGGCATGCGCGGCGGCATCGAACGAGTGCACCATATTGCCGTTTTCCGGATCGAAGGCGTTGAGCTTGTCTCCGGAGGCAAACCAGACATGCTGGCCGTCGAAGGTGACGCCATGCACGCTGTTGGCTCCCGGAAAGGGTCCATATTCGCGGAGGATTTCGGCTTTGGATCGTTTCATGTCTTCATCCTGGAGCATTGTGCCATCAAGCGGAATCATTGGCGCATGTCCCTTGCGCCTTCGTCTGAATATACTCTAGTCGCTCGGCAGCGGACGGGGGAGTAACAAGATTGTCGGGAATCCCGGCACCGGCGGGGTCATCCAGCGACGCGCCCGCCCGCGGCCGAAGGACTGCACCTTGCCTGCCTCCGCAAGCACCTCGAGGGCACGCTGCACGGTGCGCGGGCTGGCGCCAAGCGCGATCGCGAGCGCTGAGCTCGACCACGCCTCGCCATCGGCAAGGAAGGCGAGCACCGCCGCATGCGGCTCGTCGACAGACGGCGCCAGCACGACGACCGCGCCTGCGTGGCGCGGCGCCAGCGCAAAGCCCCGCTTCGTCGCCTTCACGTCCGCCAGCGCCTTAAGCTCGGTACGAAGCCGACCGATTTCGACCCTGAGCCGGGCGCGATGCGATTCATCGGCGTGCTTTGCCCGGAAGGCGCGTGCGAGCAGCGTGCCCCTCGGCACGTCCGCCGGCCAGGCCTCGGCGAGCGCGCGTGCGAGCGCGAGCAAGACCGGGCGTGTCGCAAGCGAGACCACCGTCTTCTCATGTCGCACGACATGGCGGCATGCATCCACGACGAGCGCGCCCGAGGCCAGCAGCGCCTCGACTTCATCGAGCAGGAGAGGGCGCTCCTCACCGCGTGCGATCAGGCGCGCTGCGGGCGTGGCCAGCACGAGGGATGCGCTTTCGACCTCGGCCGTCAGAGCAGGAATGTCCGCTTCGCGCGCGGCGTTTCCCGCCCGCGCGAGTGCGGCGCGCGCTGCCTCGATCTGCAGGCGGCGGATGGCGATACCCGCCATTACCAGCTCGTGGGCCGCCCTCGAGGCGGGCGGGAGCGGCGTCGGGTCGAAGGCTGCGAGCCTGCGTTCGGCCTCGTCGATGCGGCCGATCAGCAGCAGGCGCCGTGCCTCGAGATTGCGGGCATGCGCGGCGTTGATCCGGTCGCCATGGGCTTCGAGCGTCGCCCGGGCCGCATCGAGCGCCTTTGCAGGCCAGGTGAGATCGCGCGAGACAAGCGCGATCTCGGCCTCGGCGACGACACATCGGGCGCGCGCCACCGCCTCTTTCGGCCGGAAGGCGCGCGCGGCACTCTTGAGGAGAGCCTTTGCCCGAACGAGCTCGCCGAGCTGCGCCATCGCAATGCCCCGGAGTGCCAATGCAGGCGCGTCGTCACGCAGGGCGACCCGCTTCAATGCGCCGAGCGGATCACCCGTCGCCAGCGCATGCGCGGCTGCGATGATCAGCGAGTCCATCCGAATCCCGTCAAACTTGTAACTCCCATCTCCTCGATATCCGGCCCTAGTCTATTCGCAACAGCCAAGCAACAGGCCGTGCCGATGGTACGACGACGAATAGCCAAAGGAGAAGAGCAATGACAGGACACATGACCGGAACACGTAAGGAGTGGCTGGCAGCGCGGCTCGATCTGCTTGATGCGGAGAAGGAGCTGACGCGGCAGAGCGACGAGCTCGCCAGGCGGCGCCAGGAACTGCCCTGGGTCCGAATCGACAAGGAATATCGGTTCGAGACGGATGAAGGAAGCGCCTCGCTGGCGGATCTTTTCAAAGGACGCTCGCAGCTCCTTGTCTACCACTTCATGTTCGGCCCCGACTATACGGCCGGGTGCCCGTCCTGCTCTTCGATCGCGGATGGGTTCAACGGCTTCGTCGTCCACCTCGAAAACCATGACGTCGCCTTCTCGGCGGTGTCGCGTGCGCCGCTCGCAAAGCTGCAGGCGTTCAAACGGCGCATGGACTGGACCTTCCCTTGGGCGTCCTCGTTCGGCAGCGATTTCAACCAAGACTTCAGCGTCTTGTTCACGGAAGAACAGCAGCGCGAGGGAAGCATAGAATACAATTTCCGCCGTGAGGCGCCGGCACCCGAGCCGCTCGCAGGCAAGACCGTCGAGGGATGGGAGGCGCGCGATGGGGAGGGCCCGGTCGCCCAGATCGCGGCCATGACCGGAACCAACGTCGCCACATATACGCGCGACAGGCCGGGCATGAGCGCGTTCGCGCTCGAGGACGGCGTGGTCTACCACACCTATTCCAGCTATTCGCGCGGCCTGGACGGGCTCTGGGGCATGTATCAATGGCTCGACCGTGCTCCCAAAGGGCGCAACGAGAACGGTATCTGGTGGCGTCACCACGACAGGTACGGGCAGGCCTGACATGTCGATGTCCGTCCTTCCCGATCGCCCGAGCGAGAGCGCTGCCCTCGGCTTCTCCGGCTGGCTGTCCCTTGCTGCCGCGCCGACATTCGCGATCATGGCGCTGCTTTCGGCGGCAGGCGGCAGTGCCGACATGATCTGCTCGGCCATGCACGAGGGCATGCAGGAGGGTTTGCCGTTCAGCGGAATGGTGCCGATGTACGTGCTGATGAGCGTCTTCCACTGCACACCCTGGCTGAAGCTTCTCTCAGCCCGACGAAACGGCATCCGCCGGTCCTGATCCGGCGTTCGCCAGACCCTTGTTGCAGGCGGGCCTGCGCCTACATGCAGGCGATAGCAACCATAGGAGAGACCGATGCAAGAGGCCCTTGTCGTCCGTCGCGAGACGCATATCCCGGCGCCGCCCGCCGCCGTATTCGCGCTCCTGACCGACCCGGAGAAGATCCTGCGCTGGATGGGAACGGAGGCTGAGACCGAGCCGCAGCCCGGAGGGCTCTATCTCGTCAACGTCACCGGCGCCCGCTATGCGCGCGGCTCCTTTCGCGAGGTGGTGCCGGTCCATCGCCTGGCCTACAGCTTCGGCTGGGACGGCAGCGAGGTGGTGCCGCCGGGATCGAGCCTGGTGGAGATCGACCTGGTCGAGCAGCCGGACGGAACACTGCTGCGCCTGACGCACACCGGCCTGCCCACCGCCGAGCAATGCGCCGGCCATGCGGAGGGCTGGGCTCATTACCTCGACCGGCTGGTCGCGGTGGCGAGCGGGCGCGACCCGGGGCCGGATTCATTTCATGGCAGGGCGTGAGTGCGGCGGTGAAGCAATGTCCTGGTGAAGGACGACGGAGGGTGCGACTCCCCCTTCGCCCCGCCTGCGGGGAGAAGGTCCCCGAAGGGGGGATGAGGGGCTGTCGCGGCACTCGAATTTTGATCCGCAACTATCGGATTTTCTGAGAGTTTTTGCCCCTCACCCTAGCCCTCTCCCCGCAAGCGGGGCGAGGGGATGAACGCAGGTGGCGGCGGTGGTTTCGCCGCACGGCACTGTCCTTCGCTTGCGCTCAGGACGCTCGTCGCTTTGCTCCTCGCCCCCCTCATCGCCTCGCGCTGCTCGGCACTTCTCTCCGCGGGGGAGAAGGGGGATTCGCTGCGATCTTCGCCCTACTTTCTGCCCGTAAACGAGGCGAGGAGATGATCGCCGCATGGATGACAGCCTGCGGCGGTCGTGGCATGATCGCGGCATGGATCTGCCCGCCCCCTTCGCATGGCTGGTCGACGAAGCCGGCGCTGCGCCCAATCCGGAATGGTTCCTGGCCGAGCTCGGCGGTCGGCTGCTTGCTGATGGTCTGCCGCTTGCCGGTGGAGCCCTGACGCTCGCGGTCCCGCATCCGATTATCGCACGGCGCACCTGGCTATGGCGGGCGGAGACCGGGGCGGTGATCGAGGCGCTGGGCTTTGCCGGCGGGCCGCTCAACCAGGCTGGGCGCGACTGGTTGGCTGGCCTTGGCCCGGTGCAGGAAGATACGGCTCCGGCCAATCAAACATCAGGGCAGGCGTCGGACAGCCCGGTGCTGGGTTGGGCGGGGACGCGGCCGTTCAGCGCCGCCGAGGCCGGCCGGTTACGCCAAGTCGCACGCTTTGCCGCTGCTCCTCTGGCATCACTCGCCGCGCGGGCGGCAATGGCCGCATTGCTGGAGGCCTATCTCGGCCGGCGCAGTGCCGCCCGGGTGCAGGCCGGGTCGCTTAGCCGCGGCAGCGGGGAGACCATCCGCGCGGCGTTGCTCTGCGCCGATCTGCGCGATTTCACCGCGCTCTCCGAGGTGACTGAACCGGCGGTGATGATTGCCGCGCTCGACGCCTGGTTCGACCGCGTGACAGGCGCGGTGCACGCTTTCGGAGGTGAGGTGCTGAAATACATGGGCGACGGCGTGCTGGCGATTTTCCCCGTTACAGGTGCGCCGGGCGAGGCCTGTGAGGCGGCGCTGCGCGCGGTCGTCGCCGTCCGCGCCGGCATGGCCCATCTCGATGCCGTGCGGCAGGCGCAGGGCCTGCCGCCACTGCCCTTCGGCGCGGCATTGCATTTCGGCGAGATATTATGGGGCAATATCGGCGCGGCCGACCGGCTGGACTTCACCGCCATCGGCCCCGCGGTCAATCTCGTCAGCAGGCTCGAAGGGCTGTGCAAGGTGCTTGGCCGCAATGTGCTCATCTCGGGCGCGGTGGCAGGCCAGACGACAACGGCTTTGACCCCGCTCGGCCAGCACCCGTTGCGCGGCATCGCCGATCCCTGCGCTGTCTTCACTCTGCCAGAGGATTGAGCCCGCCAACTGCAATTTAGAGTGATTCAGCTTTTTATGGAATCGCGGAACCGCTCTAACCTTTTGTTTTTACGCAATTCCGGACGGAAAACCGCGTTCCGCACTTTTCCTGGAATTGCTCTAGCCGCAAAAAAAGGCCCCTCCCGGGGGGGCTGGGAGGGGCTTGAGAGGGGCCAGTTCGGGGAAACGGCCCACGGGAGGATGTAGTCCGACCATAGCAATGCACTCCCAACCCGCCTATTGGTCGAGAGGAAAGGTCGGACACCAATAAGGAAGGGGTGACCTATACGCGGGTCTAAGTGCTTTTATCCGGACCTAAGAATCTTGCGACTTTCGCGCTGCCAGCTCTAGTTTGTCCGCCATGCGGGCGAGTTCGGGTAGGGATTTGGCGCGCATCTTCTGCATGACCTGGCTGCGGTGAACCTTCGCAGTAATTTCGCTCACGCCGAGATCGGCAGCGATCTGCTTGTTCAGTCGTCCAGCCACCACCAAAGCCATTACCTCGCGCTCCCGCGGGGTTAAGCTATCGAAACGCGCTCGCAACGTCGCCAATGCCTTTTGATTCTCAAGCCACACGCGGTCGTGCGCCAGGCCGACGTGCACTGCGTCGAGCAGATCCTGATCGCGAAACGGTTTCGTCAAAAACTCGATGGCGCCCCCTTTCATCGCCTGGACGGACATGGGAATGTCGCCATGCCCGGTGATGAAGACGATCGGGAGTCGGAAGTTTTCCCGCGACAATTCGCGCTGAAAATCAAGACCGCTTTGTCCTGGCAGCCGGACATCAAGCACGAGGCAGGTCGGTCCGTCTGGCCGCCCGGACTTGAGAAAGTCGCGCACCGAAGCGAGAAGGTTCACGTCAAAGCCGACAGATCGCAGCAGGCTGCCCAGCGCCTCCCGGATCGCCGGATCGTCGTCGATCACAATGACGGTTTCTCGCAACTCGGTCATCGTCGGCGCCTCGCAAGGGAAACCGAATCTCGCAGACATACACTGTCTGCACCCGCTGCGGCAGCACGGGAGGAAGCCCTACGAGCAGAGCGCCAATGACGCGATGAGACCATTCGTCCCCTTCGCCTGTATCGACAACAATTTCCTGGAAGATCAGAATGCGCCCTAATTACCTCAGTCACAAGGCAAATTGCGAGGCGATCAGGCTGCGCGAGAACGCTGTGCCTCGCTGGGGGCGGCGGCGAGAGCAGTGCAAGCAGGGCTCAAACGCTCGTGACCCCATGGTGCAATCTAAGCTATACCATCGTATAGCTTCGACCGCCTTTGTCGCCCTCCCATGCTGATGTATCTTAGCGTGTGCTCGACAGCGCTAGAATTCTGCAAAACGCTTGTCGCGAGTTTTGGAGGCGGCAGTGCCAACCAAGAAGCCTCTGATTGCGATCGTTGATGACGACGAGTCGATGCGCGAGGCTATCAAGGGACTCATGAGGTCACTGGGATTTGACACCGAGACCTTTTCATCCGCGGATGATTTTTTGAGATTCCCCAACCTCCGCAACACGACCTGTCTGGTGTCGGACATCCACATGCCCGGAATGAGCGGGATTGATCTTCACCGGCGGCTCGTGGCATTGGGCCAGGCCATTCCGACAGTTCTGATCACTGCATATTCGGATGAGAATGGGCGCGCACGGGGGTTGGGCACTGACATCGTCTGCTTCCTGACGAAGCCATTTGACGAGCAGGATCTGCTTGATTGCATCCGTAGCGCCGTGTCGCGCGGTAGCGACGGCAAAAGCGGATCATGACGGCTGCTCGGAGGCCGTGCCAACTCCTGCAGGTCTGCGACTTTGCCCCCGCCCACTACAGCGCCGTGCGTCTTTTCAGACGCACAAAGATCGCCTGTAGCACTTTGAACAGCTTTGTTGTTTTTTATGCATGTCGTTACCGCAAAACCGCTGCACACTTTTGCGCGACATGCATTATCTTAGACGATTGCCTTTTGGCCGGCAGGCTCGCCGGGAGCGCTCCCGTCCCGTTCTGGGGGCAGGGTGAACTGAAAAACAGCGCCCCGAGACTCATTCGCGCTTGCCCACAGCCGGCCGCCATGCGTTTCGATGATCAACCGGCAGATGGCCAGACCCATACCCAGGCCCTCTGCTTTCGTCGTGTAAAACGCCTCGAAGACCCGCTCCGCATTTTGTGGCTCCAGCCCGACGCCAGAGTCTTGCACGGCGACCTGCACCGCCCCGGATGCGTCGGTCTCGGACCTTATCAGCAGCTCACGCGGCCGGTCCGTCACGTTCTTCATGGCATCGATGCCGTTCATCACCAGGTTCAGGACCACCTGCTGCAACTGTACCCGGTCGCCCGCTACAGGCGGAAGGTCGTGCGCCAGATCGGTCCTCACCTGGATCCGGTGACGGCGTACCTCACTATGGACGAGAGCGACTGTATCTTCGATCAGGCCGTTCAGGTCCACTTGCGCCGTGACGGTTGCCGTCTTCTTAAGGAGCGTTCGCACCCGCCCGATGACCTCGCTGGCCCGATGTCCATCCCGGACGATGCGCCCTAGTGTCTCCCGCACCTCTTCGAGGTTCGGGGGCTGGCCGGCGAGCCAGCGCAGGGCCGCGTTGGCGTTGGTGACCATGGCGGCCAGCGGTTGGTTAACCTCATGGGCGATGGAGGAGGTCAGCGCGCCCATCGTCATTACGCGCGTGACATGCGCAAGCTCGGCCTGTGCCCTCTGCAGCGCCTCCTCGGCCCGCTTGCGGTCTTCAATGTCGACGACGAACCCGTACCATTTAAGAATGTTTCCGCGCTCGTCGCGCAGCGGCACGGCATTTTCGAACAACCAGCGATATTCGCCGTCAGTCGCGCGACGCATCCGCACCTCGACGTCGAACGGCTTGCCGGTGGCCAGGGAGGCATTCCACTTGCTGAGATATTGTTCACGATCTTCAGGATGAAACGGCGCTTCGGCTTCCCAGCTCCATCCCATTGTTTCGTCCAGGGACAAACCTGTGAACTCCTGCCAACGCCGATTGATGAAATCGACATGGCCGTCGGGCAACGCGGTCCACACCATCGCCGGGACTGTCTCGATGACCTCGCGAAGCTCTTCTTCACTCCGCTGGGCAGCCTCTTCAGCGCGCTTGCGCTCGGTGACGTCCTCGCACACGATCAGGACGACGGGTCGCTTCTTGATTGTCATTGCTCGGGCCGTCTCGCGGACCCAGAGCATCGAGCCGTCCTTGCGAATCTTGCGCAGCTCCCAGCTTATGGCTTGGCCGAGATGATCGAGGCAGGCGGCCGCATGCCGCTGGACGGCCTCTCGGTCCGCCTCGTAAAAGATGTCCTGTACGGGACGGCCGATCAGTTCGTCGGCGGTGTAGCCAAGTTGCTCGGCCCCAAAGGGATTCACAGACAGGATGATGCCAGTCGCATCGACCATGAAGTACATCGTCGGATTGTTCTCGAAGACGGCTCTCCATTGCTCTTCGCTGTCCCGCAACGCCTCTTCCGCGCGTTTGCGCTCGGTAACGTCCTGTATCGTACCGAACATGCTGCATGACGGGCCCGGTGCATCCCTTGTCAGATCGCCTTGACTGTGGACAATGCGCTGCTCGCCGTCAGGCCGGATGATCCGAAACTCCAGGTCGTAGCGCGATTCTCCACGTATGGCTTCGGCAGCAGCCTGGCTCCAGATCGACCGATCCTGCGGGTGTATCCGCTCAATCGCTTGAGCAAGACTAACCGTGCCTTCACGCGGCGCGAGCCCAAAGATGCGGTAGGTCTCGTCTGACCAGGCAAGACGGCCTGTGGCCAGGTCACGTTCCCAATAGCCGACGTGGGCGACGCGTTGAGCTTCCTCCAGGCAGGCCTCGCTCCGACGCAGACCGTCCAATGTCTCCTTGAGGCGCGACGTCATGAGAGTGAACGCCTGGGCAAGCAAGCCGATTTCATCGTTTCGCCGAACCTCGGGCAGGTCTCGCCATTCTCCCTTTGCGATTGCGTGCGCCGCCTGCGTCAGGGCCGTCAGCGGCCGCAACGTACGTGCGACCAACCAGAGTCCGAGGAGCACGAAGGCAGCAACGATAACTGTGCCGATGCCCATCGCAAGATATGCCGCTCGATATACGGGCCCCAGGAAATCCGAAGCTGGCACCGCCGAGATGATGGTCCACTTAAGTGCGCCTGGCGCTTCAGAGCGGTTAACGGCAGCATAGATCCTGCCGCTCTTGGGGTCATCGAAGGAAAAGACCCGCGGCGCAGTCGAGGACGACCCGACAATGTCAGCCTGCTGACCGAGATGGCGAGCCGTCTCGCGAACGATGGGATCGGCAGCCTCCGACGCCTGCAGGCGCAGATGCTCGCCATTGGCGCCGATCGCGACAGGTGAGACTCCGCCCGAGGCTGCCACCAAATGTCCGGTGGCATCGATGATGAAAGTTCGCCCGTGCCTACCCAGTTCGAGCCCCTGTAAGGATCTGGAAAGCTGAGTGAGGATAAGGTCGATCCCACACACCCCGATGAAGTCGCCATCCTTGGTGAAGACGGGGGCGGCGAGCGTGACGCCCAAGATCGGCTCGACTGAACCGAGATAGGGCTCGGTCCAGTACGGCTTGCCCGTGTCCTTCGCGTTGGCGTACCAGAGCTTCTGGCGTGAATCGAAGGCTTTTTCCGACTTCCGCAATGGACCGACCCGCCCCGCCGGCAACGCTTCGAACTCGCGCACGACGCCAGCGCGAAATTCATCGGTCATCAAAAAAACGGTGCTTGCGTCTTCCAATCGCCCCACCGAAACGATCCCGCCAGCCTTATTGCCGAAAAACAGCCAGTCGACATCGGGTTCATTGGCCAGCAATGCATAAAGCTCCCCTGCGACCGCATGTGGATCGTCAAGCGGCACATCGTGCCGGACAAGATCATCGGCCATGCGGGATACCGCTCTGTCAGCGCCCCGCACCAAATGACCCACGTCTCGATGCACAGCTTGCGTCACTTCTGCGATCAGGCGTTCGGACATGATCGAGACAATGACGGTTCCCATCCAAATTCCGAGACCGATGAGCACAAGGCTTAGAACGAGAACGACGGCGGCAACAGGGATAATTAAGCGGTGCCGCACCATGATTGCCGAGTTCCCCCCAGATAACCAGCCGATTATTCTATGTTGCTTATATTGCTCCCATGGATGAGCACCGGCAAGGCGAGATGTTGAGGCGAGGCGGCGCAGGGCACAGAACAGGACATAGGTGAGATTCAGGCTAAGCTATTGTTTTCATGCACGTCGGTGCCGCAAAACCGCTGCACACTTTTGCGCGGCATGCATCTTGTTTATGCATGTCGTTATCGCAAAAACCGCTGCACACTTTTGCGCGACATGCACTGAAGAATTGGAGCGCCGTGCGTCCGATAAGACGCGCGGCGCCGCAGCTGCATCACTGCCATAGGCGGGAGTGCCGCCCATCCTGGCTGGGGTCAGGGATGGGCGGCCGATGCGGGGAGAGGGCGATCTTCCGCATCGTCCTCTTCGGACGGCCGCTTCGTTCGCAGGACCTTAAGTACGAAGACGAAGAATGCCGGCACGAAGAAGATGGCAAGGATGGTGGCCGAAATCATGCCGCCGAGGACGCCCGTTCCGATGGCGTTCTGGCTGGCCGCACTCGCACCTGCCGCAATCGCAAGCGGCACGACGCCGAGCGTGAAGGCGAGCGAGGTCATGATGATCGGCCGGAAGCGCACGCGGGCGGCGTCGACGGCGGAGTCCATCAGCGACCTTCCTTCCGCGTAGTAGTCCTTGGCGAACTCCACGATCAGGATCGCGTTCTTCGCCGACAGGCCGATGATGGCGATCAGGCCGACCTTGAAGTAGAGGTCGTTCGGCATGTCGCGCAGCATGACGGCAAGCACGCAGCCGATGACGCCAAGCGGCACCACCAGCATGACCGAGAACGGAATCGACCAGCTTTCGTAAAGCCCCGCCAGCAGCAGGAAGACGAACAGGATGCTGAGGCCGAACAGGATCGGAGCCTGCGATCCGGACTTGATCTCTTCCAGCGACTGCCCGCTCCATTCGAAGCCGATGCCGTTCGGCAATTGCGAAGCGAGACGTTCCATCTCGGCGATTGCAGCGCCGGAAGACATGCCGGGGGCGGGTTCGCCGGAGATGCGGACCGTCGGATAGCCGTTGTAGCCGACGATCTGCGGCGTGCCCTTCTGCCACTCAGCAATCGCGAAGGAGGAGAGCGGCACCATGCCGCCGCTGGCGTTGCGGACGTTGAGCTTCAGGATGTCCTCGACCTGGAGACGGTCGCGGTCCTGGGCCTGGACGATGACGCGCTGCATGCGGCCGGCGTTCGGGAAGTCGTTGATATAGGACGATCCGAGGTTGGCCGTGATGGTGTTGTTGATGTCGGAGAAGGTGACGCCGAAGGTGTTGGCCTTCTCGCGGTCGATCACCAGCAGCACCTGTGCGGCATCCGGCAGGCCCTCGATGCGCATGCCGGCGAGGACCGGGCTCTGGCCCGCCTTCTGCATCAGTTCGCCCGCTGCCGCCGAAAGGGCGGCCTGGCCGAGGCCGTTGCGGTCCTGCAGACGGAAGGAGAAGCCGCCCGTCGTGCCGAAGCCCTCGATGGGCGGAGGCGAGAGCGCGAAGCTTGTCGCATCCTTGAGAGCGAACAACTGCATGTTCACGCGATTGGCGATGTCCTGGACGGACTGGCCTTCGCCGCGTTCCGACCAATCCTTGAGGGTAACGAACATCAGGGCGGCGTTGGCGCCGTTGCCCGAGAAGCTGAAGCCCTGGATGGCAACCACGTCGCGGACCGAAGGCTCGGTACGGAAGATCTTCTCGATCTGCTCGATCGAGGCGAGCGTCCGGTTGGCGCTTGCCTCCGGCGGACCCTGGATGTCGACGATCAGGAAGCCCTGGTCCTCGTTCGGGACGAAGGAGCTCGGAAGGTTGACGAACAGGTATCCAAGACCGACCACGAGGGCGAGGTAGACCACCATCATGCGGCCGGCGCGGCGCGCCATGCCACCCGCGAGAATCGTGTAGCGCTTGGTCAGGCCTTCGAATTTGCGATTGAACCAGCCGCCGATGCCCTTCTTGTGATGATGCCCCTGCTTGATGGGCTTCAGGAAAGTGGCGCAGAGCGCGGGTGTCAGCGAGAGCGCCAGGAACGCCGAGAACAGGATCGAGACGACCATGGTCAGCGAGAACTGGCGGTAGATGATGCCCGTCGATCCGGGGAAGAAGGCCATCGGAATGAACACGCTGGAGAGAACCAGCGTGATGCCGAGGATCGCGCCCGTGATCTGGCCCATCGCCTTCCTGGTGGCGGCCTTGGGCGACAGGCCTTCCTCCGCCATGATGCGCTCGACGTTCTCGACCACGACGATAGCGTCATCCACGAGGATGCCGATCGCGAGAACCATCGCGAACATGGTCAGCACGTTGATGGAGAAGCCGGCGGCCAGCATCACCGCGCAGGTGCCGAGGAGGGCGACCGGAACCACGAGCGTCGGAATCAGCGTGTAGCGGATGTTCTGAAGGAAGATCAGCATCACGAAGAAAACGAGCACGACGGCCTCGATGAGGGTGTGCAGGACCTTCTCGATCGATGCCGAAACGAAGGGGCTGGTATCATAGGGGACGGTGTATTCGACGCCCTTGGGGAAGAACCGCGACAGCTCCTCC
Organism: Sinorhizobium sp. CB7; assembly: GCF_041357635.1. Taxonomy (NCBI): domain Bacteria; kingdom Pseudomonadati; phylum Pseudomonadota; class Alphaproteobacteria; order Hyphomicrobiales; family Rhizobiaceae; genus Sinorhizobium; species Sinorhizobium sp. CB7. The sequence continues at coordinate 19,766 of NZ_JAULLL010000020.1, read as the reverse complement.
ATCTTCGCCTTGACGGCGTTCGAGGTCGCGACCGCGTTGCCGGTCGACGAAAGCTGGATCGCGACGGCAGCGCTCGGCTGTCCGTTGAGACGGCTCGAGAAGTTGTAGCTCTCGGCGCCGAGTTCGATGCGCGCGATGTCGCGCAGCCGGACGGTACTGCCGTCGGCGTTTGCGCGCAGCACGATGTTGCCGAATTCCTCGGTGTTGGCGAGCTGGCCCTTGACCAGGACCGTTGCCGTCAGGTCCTGCGTGACGGGGTTCGGCGCGGCACCCACCTGGCCGGCTGCGACCTGAGCGTTCTGTGCGGCGATCGCGGCATTGATGTCAGCGGTCGTCAGGTTGAGGCCGACCATCTTGTCCGGGTCGATCCAGACGCGCATGGCGCGCTGGGCCGCGAAGAGCTGCGCACGGCCGACGCCGTCGATACGACGCAGTTCACCGATGATATTGCGGGTGATGTAATCGCCGAGGGCGACCTCGTCCATCTTGCCGTCGGTGGAGGTCAGCGAGATGAACATGAGGAAGCCCGACGACGCCTCCTCGACGGTGACGCCCTGCTGTGTGACGACCGAAGGCAGGCGGGACTCGACGCGGCGTATCGCGTTCTGGACGTCGACGGACGCCTGGTCGATATCGGTACCTGCTTCGAAGGTGGCGTTGATGGAGGCCGAGCCCGAGGTGTCAGAGGTCGACTCGAAATACATCAGCCCGTCGACGCCGTTGAGCTCGTCCTCGATAAGGCGCGTCACACCCTGGTAGATTTCCTGGGGCGAGGCGCCGGGATAGCTGGTCGAGATGGTGAGCTGCGGCGGCGCGACCTTCGGATACTGCGCGATCGGCAGGAAGGGAAGGGCGATGATGCCGGCGATGGAGATGAACAGCGCGAAAACCCAGGCAAGGATCGGCCGTCTGATGAAGAACTGTGCCATTTGCCTACCTTACTTCTGGGCCTGGTCTGCGGTGGGCTTGCTCTCACCGCTCGTTGCGTTCCACGGCTCCGGGGCGATCTTGCCGCCCGGCTGGACCTTCTGGGCGCCGTCGGCGATGACCTGCTCTCCGGCCTTCAGGCCGGACTCCACGACCCATTCGGAGCCGAGGGCCTGGCCGAGGGTGACGTCGCGCAGTTCCGCGGTGGGGCCTTCCGCCACCACATAGACCTGAGGGCGTCCGTCCTGCGTCCGGAGCACGGCCCGCTGCGGCACGGTGATCGCATCCTGGCGCACGGCCTGGGCGATCCTGACCCGGACATACATGCCGGGCAGGAGGTCGCGGGTCGGATTCGGAAACTCGGCGCGCAACGTCACCTGGCCGGTGGTGGAGTCGACATTGGCGCTCGCAAACAGCAGGCGGCCGGGCTGCGGGTAGACGCTGCCGTCGTCGAAGACGAGCTCGACACTGGCCTCGCCGGGGGCGGGGCTTGCGAGCTTGCCCTGTTCCACGGCGCGCTTGAGGGCGAGCAGTTCCTGAGCGGACTGCGTGAAGTCGGCATAGGCCGGATCGACCTGCTGTATCAAGGCGAGGTTCTGTGAACCATCGGCGGTCACGAGCGCGCCTTCGGTGACGAGCGCGCCGCCGATGATGCCGCTGATCGGGGCGCGCACCTCGGTATAGTCGAGATTGATCTTCGCCTCGTCGAGCGCGGCCTCGGCGAGAGCGACGTCGGCATCCGCCTGGGCAAGATTGACGGCGGCCGTGTCGTATTCCACGCCGCTTGCGACATTGCGGTCGCGAAGGTTCTTCTGCCGCTCGAGCTGCTGGCGGGCGTTGGCCTGCGTGGCCTTGGCGCGCTGAAGGGATGCTTCGGCGCTGGCGACGCGTACTTTGAAGAGTTTGGGGTCGATGCGATAGAGAACGTCGCCCTGCTTCACGAACGTGCCCTGCTCGAAAACGCGCTCCTGGAGAATGCCGGAAACCTGGGCGCGAACCTCGGACACGCGCGTTGCGGCAACGCGGCCCGGCAACTCACTGACGACGGGAACGGCATGGGCCTTGAGTTCGATCACGCCGACCGCGGTCGGCGGCATCTCGCCGCCCTGCTGGGCAAAGGCGATGCCTGATGTGAGAATCATGAGTGACGTGGCTGCCAAAAAAGTTCTAAGGCGCGGCAGCGGCTGGCTGCTGAACATGAGTAAGGTCCTTGTTGTAATGTGATGCCGCCCGAGGGCGGGCCTATGCGTTTTCGGGGTAACTGGCGTAGATCGCGCGGACCCCATCGAGAATCTTGTGCCTCTCGGCTTCTTGCCATTCATGGAAGCCGAAGAGTTCCATGCAGCAAAAGCCTGACAGTGCGAGGTAGGCCATGAATGCTGCTTTCGGACGCGGGCCGCTCTCCATTGCCTTGAGATCGGTGAGGACCCAGTCCCGAATCTGTTGCTGGATCTTCACCTCTTTTGACATAGACGCGGTGACCGCCATGGCAACGGCCCTTTCGGTCTCATCCATGACGCGCTCGGACGTCGCGATCCTTCCGAAGAGTTCCGGATGGGGTGTGTCGGCGTTTTCCTCGACGCTCTTCCTGGTCCGCTCGAGTTCCGCCTGAACGCGGCGGTCGATCAGCGCTTCGAGAAGGGCGCTCTTCGTCTTGTGGTCGTAAACAACCCGCGACTTGCTCACATAGGCTTCCCTGGCGACGGCATCGATGGAAAGCCCGGCCGCCCCTTCGCGCACGACCACCCTTTCGGCGGCGTCGAGGATTTCGTCGGCGGTGATCTTTCTGGTTCTGGACACGATGCGGCTCCACGGAAACGGCTTTAATATACGAACGTTCGTACTTTTATGCAAGCGGGAAATTTGGGGAGAGCCGGTGCCGGGCTTGTAGGTTGCCTCTTTGAGCCGCTTTCTCGGCCAGCAGCGTTTCCAGGGAACTGTTAGTTCCACGAAAAGCCCCGCAACTGGCGGGGCTAAGCGAGGGACAATCAAGGCGGACCGTCGCGCCGCTTCCTGATGGATGGGAAGCGGAGCCAAACTGTCGCTCATCAACAGTGGTAGCGGCGGTCCGAAGAGATTAACGCTCCTGATAAGTTAGGGTTCCACAGCCTCTCGCAGCTGGCGATGATCACCCTTCATTGCCGTCGTTATCGAGGGAATCCTCCTCAAAAAAGACCCACCAGAAGTGAATTTCACCAGATCGCTTCTTGCTCGAGGCCCACCATCGGCCGTTTCGCTTATCGAAGCCATGTTTATCGAATGTCGATATAAGCTCTTCAATGAGAGGAGTGGCCAATCCAGCCTGTGAAAAAGTTGCTGCCAAGGTCTCATCCGAGAGAATTTCGCCGGTTCGAGTCTGAACGCTGTGTTTGATCCGAAACATTGAGTGCCGTTCCCTTGCGACACATGTCGGTGTCCCCAAAGCTGTTGTAAATATTGAATACTTTGCAAGTGAAGGCAATACAGCAAAATGGCGGGAACGCGGCGTTCCCTCGGGCCGCTTCCTGAAAAACCCGCGATTCTGCAAAACCGCGCGACCGGCTGTAGCCGGGCCAAGGGCATAGACCGCTTACTTAAAGCTATTGAAGAGCTTGAGCCTGTACCTCAGCCGCTATGCAGGGTTAGGAAGACGTCGGTCGGGCCCTGCTATCAGCGGCCGACGCGGGCCTGCAGATGCGCCGGGTAGCGGTCGCCCTGCACGATGATCTTCGACAGCGCCTGGAAGTGGGCTGTTTTGGACGAATATCTCGGTGAGGGACGATGGAGGGTGCGACTCCCCTTCGCCCCGCTTGCGAGGGAGGTGCCCCGAGGGCTGATGAGGGCTGTCGCCGCACTCGAATTTTTATTCGCAACTATCGGATTCGTTGAGAGGTCTGCCCCTCACCCTAGCCCTCTCCCCGCACGCGTGGCGAGGGGACTGGTGCGCCGGTGATGTCCAACGACTGCGAAACGATGCCTGCTGTCAACGGCCGACGCGGGCCTGCAGGTGTGCCGGGTAGCGGTCGCCCTGCACGGTGATCTTCGACAGCGCCTCCTCGATCTTGGCCAGGTCTGCGGAGTTGAGCTCCACGGACGCGGCGCCGATGTTCTCTTCGAGGCGGTGCAGCTTCGTCGTGCCGGGGATCGGGACGATCCAGGGCCTGCGGGCAAGCAGCCAGGCAAGCGCGATCTGCGCCGGGGTGACGCCCTTCTCGGATGCGATTGCGCCGAGCTGATCGACGAGGCCCTGGTTGGCCTTGCGCGCCTCCTCGGAGAAGCGCGGCACGATGTTGCGGAAATCGTTGCTCTCGAATTTCGTCTTCTCGTCGATCGTGCCCGTCAGGAAGCCCTTGCCGAGCGGCGAGAAGGGCACGAGGCCGATGCCGAGCTCCTCGAGCGTCGGCAGGATTTCCTTTTCGGGCTCGCGCCACCAGAGGGAATATTCGCTTTGAAGCGCTGCCACCGGCTGGACGGCATGGGCGCGGCGGATCGTCTGGGCGCCGGCTTCGGAGAGGCCGAAATGCCTTACCTTGCCATCGGCGATCAGGTCCTTGACCGTGCCCGCCACGTCCTCGATCGGAACGTTCGGATCGACGCGATGCTGGTAGAGGAGATCGATGACATCGGTCTTGAGCCGCTTCAGCGAGGCGTCGACCGACTGCCTGACATAATCCGGGCGGCTGTTCAGGTGCTGCCCGCCGTCAGGGCTCGGCAGCTCGAAGCCGAACTTGGTGGCGATGACGACCTTGTCGCGGATCGGCTGAAGGGCTTCGCCGACAACCTCCTCGTTGGTAAACGGGCCGTAGACCTGCGCGGTATCGAAGAAGGTAACCCCGCGTTCATAGGCGGTGCGGATGAGCTTCACCGCATCCTTCGTGTCTGTCGCCGTTCCGTAGCCGAAGCTCAATCCCATGCAGCCGAGGCCGAGGGCGGAGACTTCGAGGTCGCCGCTGCCGAGTTTGCGTTTGCGCATTTGATCCTCCTTAGAGCGGGCGACAGCCCGCTCTAACTTTTTGATTGAGAGACGGATTCAGATTTCAGGTCGGTCGACCTGAAATCATCCGGCTCTGGATCAGGTTCATCCGTCTCGTTGTTGCGTTGACCGGAATCTAGACCCTGTGGCAGCTTGCGATTAGATGTCATAATCGGCATGGACCTATAAGCTGGATTAATGAATGCCTCGGGAAAACCTCAATGACCTGGCCGCCTTCATCGCCGTCGCGCGCGAACAGAGTTTCACCAAGGCAGCGGCAAAGCTCGGCGTCTCGCAGTCCGCACTCAGCCAGACCATCCGCGGGCTGGAGGAAAGGCTCCGTCTGCGCCTCTTGACCCGCACGACCCGCAGCGTATCGCCGACACAGGCGGGCGAACGGCTGTTGCGCACGATCGGTCCGAGGTTCGAGGAGATTGAGACCGAGCTTGCCGCCTTGAGCGAAATGCGCGACAAGCCGGCCGGCACGATCCGGATCACGGCGGGCGAGCATCCGGCCGTCGCGGTGCTTGCGCCAGCGCTTGCGCGGTTCCTTCCCGAGAACCCTGATATCAATGTCGAGATCATCGTCGACTACGGCCTGACCGATATCGTCGCCGAGCGCTACGACGCGGGTGTGCGGCTTGGAGAGCAGGTCGCCAAGGATATGATCGCGGTGCGTATCAGTCCCGAAGTGCGGATCGCGGTTGTCGGGTCCCCCTCCTACTTCGAGCGGTATCCGCCGCCGGCGACGCCGCAGGAGCTTACGGCGCATAACTGCATCAACATGCGGTTCCCGACGCATGGCAACCTGTTTGCCTGGGAGTTCGAAAAGGACGGCCGCGAGCTCCGCGTCCGTGTCGAGGGCCAGCTGGTTTTCAACAACATCGCGCTGCGGCTGGAAGCCGCCCTCAACGGACTGGGACTTGCCTATCTGCCGGAGGACCAGGTGCACATCCATGTCGCCGGGGGCAGGCTGGTCCGCGTACTGGAGGACTGGTGCCAGCCGTTTCCGGGCTATCATCTCTACTATCCGAACCGCAGGCATGCCTCGCCGGCGTTCGCCCTGCTAGTCGATGCGCTGCGCCATCGCGGATGAGCGGATTGCGCCAAGGGGACATGCACAGTAGGCTGCTTCGAACCATTCCTTCCGGGGGCTGCCACCGTGTACCCATTACGGTTCAGGTTCTGGCATTCCTTCTCGGCCGTCGGCCTGATGATCGGAATGCTCTTCTTTGCCGCCTCGCTAACGCCATCGCTGCTTCCGCGCACGTTTGAGATGCAGGGCGTTCTGTCCGGATTTTCGTTCGCCGCCGGATATGGCCTTGGCGTAGGCGGGCTCTGGCTGGCTGACTATCTTGAAATACCCAGGCCGAATGCCCGCACCCTGCGGATACTCAGATTCGTTGCCGCCGTTGCCTGCGCGCTCGCCGCCGTCGTCTTCCTTTGGCGGGCATCGGAATGGCAAAACTCGATAAGACACTTTATGGGACTGGAACCGGTCGATACGGCGCGTCCCCTCGAGGTCGGTGCGATCGCCTTGCTGAACTTCGCATTCCTGATCGTCCTGGCACGCTTGTTCCGGCTGACTTTCCTGTTCATCTCCGGAACGCTCAACCGGTTCGTGCCACGGCGCATCTCCTATGTGGTCAGCATTGTCGCTGCGGTGGTGTTGTTCTGGTCGATCATCAACGGAGTCCTCTTCAGGGTTGCGCTCCACTCGGCGGATTCGTCGTTCCAGGCGCTCGACGAACTCATCGATCCTGAAACCCCACGACCCACCGACCCCAACAAGACGGGCAGCGATGCATCCCTAGTCCGATGGGACGAACTTGGAAGGAGGGGGCGGGAATTCATCGCGACGGGACCTACAGCCAAGGATCTGAGCACGTTCCTGGGCAGAGACGCGCTTGAACCGATCCGCGTCTATGCCGGGCTGAGGTCTGCCGAGACAGCCGAGGCACGCGCAAAGCTTGCCCTCGAGGAGCTCAAGCGTGTGGGCGGATTCGAACGGTCGGTGCTGATTGTCGTAATGCCGACGGGTACCGGATGGATCGATCCGTCCGCCATGGACACCGTCGAATATCTGCATGGCGGCGACCTCGCGAGCGTTGCCATACAATACTCCTATCTTTCAAGCTGGCTCTCCCTTCTGGTCGAGCCGGGTTACGGGGCCGAGGCCGCTCGCGCCCTTTTTGCGGAAGTCTACGGGTATTGGACCAGGCTCCCCAGGGAGCATCGCCCCAGGCTCTACCTTTACGGGCTGAGCCTTGGCGCCTTGAGCTCCGAGCAATCGGCGGAACTGTTCGAAGTGATCGGCGATCCATATCAGGGAGCACTTTGGAGCGGCCCGCCATTTCCGAGCAGAATCTGGCGTTCGGTCACCGCCGATCGCGATCGCGATTCGCCCGCCTGGCTGCCGCGTTTCCGGGACGGGTCGTACGTACGGTTTACGAACCAGGAAAACGCCCTGCATATTCCGGGAGCGCGTTGGGGACCGATGCGGATTGTCTATCTTCAGTATGCGAGCGACCCGGTGACTTTCTTCGACTACCGGTCTCTGTACAGGGAACCGGAGTGGATGATTGCGCCGCGCGGCCCGGACGTGTCTCCCGAGCTGCGATGGTATCCACTGGTGACATTTCTCCAGCTCATGTTCGACTTCGCAACGGCGACAACGTCGCCGATGGGGTACGGGCACGTCTATGCGCCGGAACATTATATCGACGCGTGGATCGAAGTGACGGATGTTAAGGGGTGGACGTCCGAACAGATAACGCGTCTGAAGCAGCATTTTGAAAGACAGCGGCATTCGTTCTGATCATGGAAACCGCATCGATCTGCCATGCCTTTGTCGACGGATACACCTGAGAGTAAGCGGCGGGTCACTGCCCGCTGAGCAGGGGCTCGGTGCGGGCAAACGTGCGCATCAGCCGCATGATGCCGAGGAATGCAGCGACGGCGACCGCGCCGAGCCCTGCGGCGAGGGACAGAGACCACAGCGCGCCAATATTTTCCATCATGAACGCCAGAACGAACGGCGCGGTAGACGAGATCACCAAACGAACGGACAACACCCGTCCCTGTCGTCGTCCGTAGCCCTCACTTCCAAATAGCACCAGTGGCAACGTTCCCTGCACGATGCTGGTGAGCCCTGAGCCGAGACCAAAGACGACGGCAAATAGCAAGGCGCCTGGCACCGACGGGGCGGTGACTATCAGAATGACCAGGGCCGCCGGCAACAATACAGCAGAGATGAGCGCCAGTGCCAGTTGCGACAGTCCGCCGCCGAAGACCATGTTGATGAAGCGGCTCAGCACCTGCGACGGGCCAAAAAGCGTGCCAACCATCACCGCCATGGCTCCAAGCCCAAGTCCGGATAGCAGCGGGACCATGTGCACGAGGAGCGCGGCGTTGACGAAGCTTTCCAAGGCAAAACCCATGACCATCAGGATGAAGGCTGGGGTTCGCACCGAAGGCTGAAGGGTGGGTGCGACATGTTTTGCCGCTTCGTCTCCGCTCCGTTTGCGAGTTTCGCTGGCACTTTGCGACAGCCATGCATGAATGGGAAGGCAGACCACAAGGTTGAGTGCGGCGAAGATCAAGTAGACGTTCTGCCACGACATGTGCGCGTGCAGCGCCGTCGTAATTGGCCAGAAGATGGTTGAAGCGAATCCGGCGATCAGGGTCAGATAGGTAATGCTGCGCTGGGCAACCCGAGGCCGGATCTGGACAAGCAACGCAAAGGCGGCGGCGTATTGGACCAGATTCGAGGCTGTTTCGAGTGCGATCAATGCGGCAACGAAGGCAATCTTGCCGGGAGCGAAGGCGCAGGCGGCCAGCGCGGCCGCCGCGATTGCCGAACCGACCGTCATGACGCGCCCCGCGCCAAAGCGATCGACCCACTTTCCCATCGTCGGCGCAGCCAGGCCGCCGATCAGGAGAGCAGCCGAAAGCGCACCGAAGATCCATTCCGAGGACCGATTGAAGCCGCGCGCCATGTCCGGCGCAAGGATGCTGAAGCTGTAGTAGAGGGTGCCGTACCCGATGATCTGCGTGACGCCGAGCGCCAGAACGGCTGCGACCGGCACCCGTTCAGACAAGGCGCTTGCCTTCGGCATCGAGCACCTGCTCGCCATCTTCCTTGGTGAATGGGCCCTTGTGGCTGTCCGGCAGAATGTCCAGGACCGCTTCTGAAGGCCGTGCCAGGCGCGTGCCGAGCGGTGTTATGACGAACGGCCGGTTGATGAGGATAGGATCCTTCAGCATGGCATCGAGCAACTGGTCATCCGTCAGATCCGGATTGTCGAGGCCGAGTTCCGCATAGGGCGTGCCCTTCTCTCGGATGGCCTGGCGCACGCTCAAGCCTGCATCCGCAATCATCCTGGCGAGCTCGGCGCGCGTCGGAGGGGTTTTCAGGTATTCGACGATGGTGGGTTCGATCCCGGCATTGCGGATCATGGCCAGCGCGTTGCGCGAGGTGCCGCAGGCGGGATTATGATAGATCGTGACGTCGATGGTCATCTGGCACCTTCCTGGTTGGTGAGGGGTTGAGGGGAACGGGATTCGGTCAACAGCCATCCGGCAACGGCGAGGGCGAGAAGAGCGCCCAAGACCTCGGCGACGATGAAACCGGGCAGATCGAGCGGCCGGACGCCTGCAAATGTATCAGACAGCGCGCGAGCAATCGCGACGGCGGGATTGGCGAAGGAGGTGGAGGCCGTGAACCAGTAAGCGGCGGTGATATAGAGGCCGACCAGCCACGGGATCGCGTCCGCCCGGAAACGCAGGCCGGCGAGGATAGTGAAGACAAGGCCGAATGCAGCCGTGGCTTCCGCGAGCCATTGTCCCGGCCCGGTTCGGATTGTCGCCGCCACCTGAAGCAGCGGCAGCTCGAACATCGCATGTGCCAGGAACGTACCCGCAATCCCGCCGAGGATTTGCGCAAGCCCATAGGCCAGGGCGATGCCACCTGGCAGCTCGCGGCGCAGGGCGAAGATCAGGGAGACGGCCGGGTTGAAGTGAGCACCTGAGACGGGCGCAAAGATCGTGATCAGCACGACGAGAATGGCGCCGGTCGGAAGCGTGTTGCTGAGCAGCGCCAGAGCGGTGTCGCCGGTCAGCCGCGTCGCCATGATGCCGGAACCGACCACGGTGGCGACCAAGATGGCGGTTCCGAGCGCTTCGGCGCAGAGGCGGCGCGAAGGGGAGAATTCAGCCGTGGCCGGCTTCGCCAGGCTAGGGGCGGCGGTCATCGCACCGTCTCCGCTTCGGGTGCGCAGCAGGCAGCGACGGCCGCCGGCGCGCAGATTTCGGGATGACCGGCGCAGCAGTCTTCCATCAGGAAGCGGATAAGGCCGCGGAGAGCATCGTAGTTTGCGCTGTAGATGATAGAGCGGGATTCGCGCTGTTGGGTGATGAGGCCGGCGCGGTCGAGTTCCTTGAGATGGAAGGAGACATTCGAGGGCGAAACCTCCAGCCTTTCTGCGATCGTTCCGGCCGCCATGCCGTCAGGCCCGGCGACGACCAGCATGCGGACGATCTGCAGGCGGGTTTCCTGCGACAATGCGCCGAAGGAGGCGAGGGCTTGACGTTCGTCCATGATTCAATAATCCTTGAAGTGTTGAAATTAGGAGTAGCCCAAATGAATGCGATCGACAAGACCCTTTCCCAGGACATCAGCCTCGGCCTCCTGCTGGAGACCCTGGCGGGTGCTTCGGATCTGCCGCTGGTCTTCCATTATGATGGGCGGCCGGTGAAGCCCGGCTATCACGTAACCGAGGTCAAGGCCGGGCAGTTCGCCGCACTCGATTGCGGTGCCAATCCAGAGTCCTGGTCGGAAATCTTCGTGCAACTCTGGAATATCGAGGAAGGCGATCGCACGCATATGCTTGCCGGAAAATTCGCGGCGATCATCCGCAAGGTGTCGGAGCATGTGCAGCTCGACGGATCCGCAAAGCTGACCTTCGAGGTGAGCGACGGTGTCAGTCCGATGCAGCTCTACTCCGCCGCCGTTCCGGACCTGCGGGACGGTGCCATGCATGTGGAACTCGCGCCGCGCCCCGCAAGCTGCAAGCCGCGCGACCGCTGGCTCGCCGAAGAAAAGCGCAAGGCATCCTGCTGCGGCCAAGCGGAGGTAGCAAGCGCCTGTTGCTCATGATGGGCATCTCCCCAGCCTCCCTCTTCCCTGTGCTCGTCACAGGGATCCAGCCGCCGTGCGTCCGCACGGCGAAAAGACTCCTCATGCCGATTGCCTGAAGCCTAATCCTCCGCCACTCATGCAACCATGAAGGATTTACGTCTACATGCTTCGAAACAGAACGGCGGGCTCATACCGACGTAACAGGCAACCTTCCCGGCCGGCACCGCAAAGGCGAGTCATTCGCGCCGTGGACACGGCGCGGGAGACTCGCGTTTTTCGATGAATGGAGTTTTTCCGCTCAGAGCCCGTTACCACGATCCGGCCCGCTATTTACATGGGATTGCTGAAACTGGCCGCCTGAGAGGGGCAAAAGGTTCTGCTATCTCAGGAGCATTGTCCGTCTCGGGACAACGTGATAACCAACACACCTTCTTCCAACTTCGCATGATCCGGAGCCGTGGCATGGGAGCCCAAAAGTCGTCGGACAAGTAAGCCGCAACAACGCTTTCTTTGTTGTTGCGGCGTCTGTCGAACCGATCTCAGCCCAAGCTGACAGGCAGATCGCCGCCAAATGTTCCTCATTTGAGCGGATGTTTTCCCATGTCTTCAAAAGCCCCTGTCTGGGCCTATTGCCTGCCAACAGCGCTGTTGCTGATGGCGCCCTTCGATATCCTCGCGTCGCTCGCCATGGATATCTATCTCCCCATCGTGCCGGCCATGCCCGGCATTCTCGGAACCAGCCCGGCCGTGGTTCAGCTCACGCTGAGCCTCTACATGGTGATGCTCGGCCTCGGCCAGGTCATCTTCGGCCCGATCTCCGATCGCATCGGGCGGCGGCCCGTCCTGATCGGTGGCGCGCTCCTTTTTGCGGCGGCATCGTTCGGTCTTGCCGCATCATCTGCGGCCATTCCCTTTGTCGCCCTTCGCTTCCTGCAAGCGCTCGGGGCATCGGCGGCCATGGTGGCCACCTTCGCAACGGTCCGCGATGTCTATGCCGACCGCGCGGAAAGCGTGGTCATCTATAGCCTGTTCAGTTCCATGCTGGCATTCGTGCCCGCTCTTGGACCGATAGCGGGGGCGTTGCTTGCGGAGAGGTTCGGATGGCGCTCGATCTTCGTCTCGTTGGGCGCTTTTGCCCTTCTTGCGGCGCTGCATGCTTTGCCGCGATGGCATGAGACCCGCCCCGCGCCGGCAGCCCTGTCACGGCGCTCGTTCCTGCCCATTCTCCGCAGCCTCGCGTTCTGGACCTATACCCTTGGATTCAGCGCCGCCATGGGGACGTTCTTCGTGTTCTTCTCCACCGCGCCCCGCGTCCTCATCGACAGGGCAGGCTATACGGAGCTGGAATTCAGTCTTGCCTTTGCGACGGCAGCAATCGCGATGATCGTGACGGCGCGCTTCGCCAGGCGCTTTGTCGCCCGCTGGGGCAACGCGGGCAGTCTGTTGCGCGGCATGGTCATGCTGCTCCTGGGGACAGCACTCCTCGGTATAGGACAGGTCTTCGGCAACCCCTCGCTCTGGACCTTCGTCGCGCCCGTGTGGGTCATGGCGATCGGGATCGTGTTCACGGTGTCGGTGACTGCCAACGGCGCGCTCGAAGATTTCGGGGACATGGCGGGTTCGGCGGTCGCGATCTATTTCTGCATCCAAAGCCTGATTGTCGGTCTTGCGGGAACGCTTGCGGTGATCCGGCTGCAGGGCGACACCGCCTGGCCGCTTGTGATCTACGCCTCGGTCATGGCCAGTGTCGTGCTTGTCGCACGGGGATGGCTTTATTCCCGAAAGCCCGTGAGGACATGATCGAACGGAAAGTCGGGTGTCTTGCCCGACTTTCCGGAGAACTTCAGGTGTCCCAGGAAACGCACATCGAGCTCATGCTGCGCACGAAGATATGGCCCTTGAACACCGGGATTTCTTCCAAGCGCAGGTGAGGGATGCGGGCCGTCAGCGCGGCCAGACACACCTCCAGCTCGACCCGCGCCACGGCTTCGGCGATGCAGCGGTGCGCCCCCCCGCCAAAGACGGGATGCAGCCGCGGCAGGTCGCTGCGGTGAATATTAAACTCGTCGGGGCGCTTATAGGCGTTCTCGTCGCGCATAGCCGACATGGTCGAGAGCGTGACGAGCTGCCCGGCGGGAAGGGTCAGCCCGTCGATGTCGATGTCCTCGGCCGAAAATCGGACCATCCCTGCAATGCCGGGCTCGAAGCGCATGGCTTCCGAAACGGCGGCGGGGATAAGTCCGGGATCGCCGCATACCGCCTTCCATTGGTCGCGATGCAGGAGCAGAACGGCCGTCTGCGCCACGATTGCGGCGCGGACGGACTCCGTGCCCCCAATGATCAGCTGGATGATCTGGACGATCATTTCGAGCGCCGACAGCTTCGTCCCTTCGTCCGCTTCCGCGAGGAATGTCGAGAGGAAATCGCCACGAGGGGCGCGGCGCCTTTCGTGCAGTATGTTCTCGACATAATCCTGCAGCTGCTCGGCCGCCGCTTCGCAAGGATGGATATCGTCCTGCGTCGAGCTCGGGCTGAAGAACCGGCCTACGTCATAGACGAGGCGCGTGAATGACGGGATGTCCTCGCGCGGCAAGCCGAGAAGGCTGGCAAGCGTATGCGCCGGGATATGGGCGGCAAACTGGCTGACGAACTCCGCATGCCCGTCGTCATAGAATGCATTGATCAGATCCTCGGCGGACCGCCGGATGTGCGGCCGCAATTCGTCAACTATCTGGACCGCGAAGGTTCGCGACATTGGCGCGCGGCGCCGGGCGTGCACCCCGTCATTGGCCGTCAGCATGCCGTACTGGAACATATCGAACAGCGGGCCTTGCGTTATCCCGCGCGATTGCGGGAAGCCGGTTTCCGTCGAGCGAAGGCGGGGATCGCCGCTCAGCCGTGTGACGTCGGCGTGGCGCAGAACGATATAGCCGCCTGCCTCATGCGCCACGAAAGGGTGGGTCCTGCGCCAGTGCCGGAATACGCCGTGGGGGTCCGCGTCGACCTCAGCGATTGTCAGAACCGGAAGATCTTCGGCTGCCGGCAGATGAGTCGATGAATTTTCCATGAGCCTCTCCGTTGTAAAGAGAAGCCTTTTAAAGTTGGGCGTGTTGCCGAAGCATGTCAGCGGCGTGCGGACACGCTACAGCTGTAATCTTCCGAAGCGCCAATCTTGCGGGAATTGGATCGATTCCTGACCGGCCAAAGTGATGGGCCAGGGGCGATGCCGAATGGAAAGAGATTTCGATTCGTTTCAATAGATGAGTCTCCCGCGCCGTGGACACGGCGCTGCTGGATCCCTGTGACGAGCACAGGGAAGAGGCAGTATGAGGCCTCCCTGACCCAAATCACCGGCTGAGAACTTGGAAACGACAGAACCGGTACTAAGGCTCCAGTATTTCATAGGTAGTTGTTTGACGCGGAAGCCTACCCAGTCTCCCTCTTCCCTGTGCTCGTCACAGGGATCCAGCCGCCGGGCGTCCGCACGGCGAAAAGGCTCCCGCTAGACGGCGCTGACTTCCAATGCGACGGGCCAAGGCGACGACATCGCAGGAAGCGGTTCTCCCGCGCCACCGCTAGATTCCTGTGACGAGCACAGGGAGTGCGGGTAGAGGCGCACCGAACCGCTACAGACCGACGCGGCGCATGTGCTCGTCGGGATAGCGCGCCCCCTCGATCCGGATATCGGCCGATTGGATCTCGGCGAGATCCTCCTGCGTCAACTGGACTGCGAGCGCGCCGATGTTCTCCTCGAAGCGCTCCAACCTGCGGGTGCCGAAGAGCGGGACGATCCAGGGCTTCTGCGCGAGCAGCCAGGCCAGGGCCACCTGTGCCGGCGTCGCACCGTGCCTTTCGCCGATGCCGCGGATAAGGTCGACAAGGTTGCGGTTCGCTTCGCGCGCTTCCGGAGCAAAGCGCGGAATGTTGTTGCGCATGTCGGATCCGTCGAAGGCGGTGTCGACATCGATCTTGCCGGTGAGGAATCCCTTGCCGAGCGGGCTGAAGGGTACCATGCCGATGCCGAGTTCCTCGAGTGTGGGGATGATTTCGGCCTCCGGTTCGCGCGTCCATAAAGAATATTCGCTCTGGAGCGCTGCGACCGGCTGCACCGCATGGGCACGCCGGATCGAACCGGCACCGGCTTCCGACAGGCCGAACCAGCGGACCTTGCCTTCGGCGATCAGGTCCTTCACGACACCGGCCACATCTTCCATTGGCACTTCGGGATCGACCCGGTGCTGATAGAGCAGATCGATATGATCGGTCCGCAGGCGCTTGAGGCTGCCTTCGACGGCTCGGCGGATATGGTCGGGCTTGCTGTTGACGCCGCCATGATGGACGCCGGTATCGGGATCGATGTCCCAGCCGAATTTGGTGGCGATCCTGACCTGGTCGCGCAATGGCTCAAGCGCCTCGCCAACCATGTCTTCGTTGGTGAACGGACCATAGGTCTCCGCCGTATCGAAGAAGTCCATTCCGCGTTCGACCGCTACTCGAATGAGCTTGATCATTTCCGCCCTATCGGGAAGTTCACGGGCCTTTCCATAGCCCATGGCGCCGAGCGACAGCGCCGAAACCACGAGACCTTGTCCGAGCTTGCGTTTCTGCATTCATCCTCCTTGTGAAACTGCCCTCATCCTTGCCGTGACCGGCGCGGCATTCCGAGCCGCCGCGGGCAGTCGATCAGGCGCTGGTGGTACGGGGCACGATCCTGACCGTGGCTGAGCGCGGGCGAGCGCCGATCATTGGGGCGAGATAGGGGCTGCTGGCGTATTTTTCGCGATAGGCGTCGTCGATCCGGTCGTTGATTGGCCCTTCCACCGGCTCGAAGGAGACGTCCCTCGTCATGCCGGCGGCGGTGATCCTTCCGGCTTTCTCGCGCATTGCGGCCTTGTACCAGCGGGAATCCGGCCCGTTGTAGGGGCGCACATAGAGGCCGTCATCGACCGCGACCGACCAGATCCATGTCGGCGTGCCGTATGTCTGTCCGTCCTCGCGAAAGGGCGAGACGTGCAGATCGTCGGCACCTGCGATCCTCTCCAGTTCATCTCTCGACCATTCCATCCTCGGTTTTCCTTTCGTTGTGCTTTCCGGCAGAGGCGCGGAAAGGTGCAGATCGACTCGTTCACCTGAGCGGGTCGTAGCCCGGTTTTCTGTAGATGAGCTCCGGTTTCTCCTTGATGTCGGGGACGTAAACCTTCTCGGTCCAGTCCGTCATTTCGACGTCCTCGATCGCCACCGACACGGAAGCCTCATCACAATGGAGCGTCGATGTGACGGCTTTGGCGAGTTCTGCGGCGAGGTTCTGCTTCAGCTGCTCCGACCGGCCTGCGGCAAGCTTCACGATGACATGCGGCATCGATGCTGTCCCTTGTTTCGAATTTCAGTCCAGATATTGCGCGTCCGTGACCTTCTGCATCCACTCGACGTTGCTGCCGTCCACGACCTCGGTAATGGCGATATGGCTCATCGCGCTATCGTCGGTGGCGCCGTGCCAATGCATGACGCCGGGCGGCGTCCAGATCACGTCGCCGGGCCGGATCTCCCGCTTCTTTCCGCCTTCCTCCTGTACCCAGCCCGTGCCTGACGTCACGATCAGGGTCTGGCCGGCGGGATGGCTGTGCCAGGCGCTTCGCGCACCGGCTTCGAAGGTGACGTGGCCGCCGCTCGTTTGCGAGTGCTGCGCTGGAGAAAAAAGCGGCGCGACGAGCACGTCGCCGGTGAAGTTCTCCGCAGTGCCCGGCGCAGCGGCAGGTTTGCGGACTTCCATGGTCTCGGCATTGGCGGATGCGGCAAGGAGGGCGAACGGGGCAAGGATTGCAGCGAGCGTCTTCATTGTCTTCCCGCCCTTATTTTCCCTGGTATTGTTCGTCGGTGACGTGCTCCATCCAGTCGACGACCTTGCCGTCGAGATTCTCCTGGATGGCGATGTGCGTCATGGCTGTCGTCGGCGAGGCGCCGTGCCAGTGCTTTTCACCCGGCTCGAACCAGACGACGTCGCCCGGCCGGATCTCCTCGACAGGGCCGCCTTCGCGCTGCACGCGGCCGAAGCCCGCTGTGACGATGAGGGTCTGGCCGAGGGGATGCGTGTGCCAGGCGGTGCGCGCGCCGGGTTCGAAGGTCACGCTGCCTGCGGCAGCGCGCCGCGCCTCGTTGGCGGCAAAGAGCGGGTCGATGCGCACCGTGCCGCTGAACCAGTCGGATGTTCCTTTTCCGGAAGGGTTCGAGCCGTTTCTCGTGATTTCCATGATAGTTTTCCTTTCGGGATCGGCTTTATCGTGATGAATCTAAGCGAGGGATTGTTCGGGATTAGGGGGCAACCTCCGCATAGACTTATGAGGTGAGGCGATAAATCGTTCCGGCTCTCGCATGTCAGGCGGACGCCGGGTGCCGGCGCAGCCATAGGGCGACCGCCGAGGCGAGGACGACGACGAGGGCGCTGACCAGGAACACGCGGCCGGTTCCGGCCTGCCCCGCAAGAAGCCCGAGGGCAGGACTGGCAAGCCCCAGGGCAAGGTCCAGGAAGGCCGTGTAGGTTCCCATGGCAAGCCCTCGGCTTTCCGCCGGCGCGCGGCGGACGGCCTCGACCCCGAAGCCCGGATAGACCAGCGAGTAGCCGAAACCCGTGAGGATGGCACCCGTCAATGCCATGGCTTCCGATGGCGCGAGCCAGATGAGGGCGAGACCGGCCGCTTCGACCAGCAGGCAAGCGAGAGCCACGCGGGCGCCGCCGAGGCGGTCGGTGAGATGGCTGAAAAACATGCGGGCGATGATGAAGGAGACGGCGAATGCGGAAACCCCAAGCCAGACCGGCTCCCATCCGCGCTCGGCGAACAGCAGCGATGCGAAGGTCATCATCGCACCGAAGCCGAAGCTCGCCATCGCGAGACCGATGCCGGGCATCCAGATCGCGCCGAGAACCGTTCTGACCGAGGAGGGGGCGCGGCGCTGCGGCGCAACCGGCTTCAGCGGCGCGACGACCAGGAGCGTCATGAGCGGGACGACGGCGGTTGCTATCGCTATCGCAAGGAATCCATAGGCGTCATAGAGCGAACCGCCAAGCGGCGCGCCGATGGCGAAGGCCGCATACATCGCCATTCCAATCCATGCGATGACCTTGCCGGTATTGGCCGCTCCGCCGAGTGCGAGGCCCCAGCTCACTGCGCCCGTTATGATGAAGCTCTCCGCACCGCCGAGCACGGCCCGGCCCAGCAACAGGATCGAGGCCGAGAGCGGCGGATTGTCCTTGAAGGCGAGCGATGCGAGATAGAACAGTCCGGCAACCGCGGCTGCGGCAAGGCCCATCACGACGGCACGCTTGGCGCCCCGTCCGTCGGCGAAGTCGCCTGCCCATATCCGCGAGACAAGCGAGGCGGCGAACTGGCTGCCGGCGACGAGGCCGACCGCGAAGCCGCCGAGCCCAAGATCGTCGTGGACATGGAGGGGCAGCGTGGGAAGAGCGAGACCGATGATGAGGAAGGCGATGAACACCGTCGTCATGATCGGCAGGAGTGCTGCCGCGACGGAGGGTGCTGCGACATTGGTGGAGGAGCTTGCGGACATCGTGGACACTCGTGCGGGCTGAATATTTGTGCGACCGGCGGAGCAGGCATCCACCCGCGCGATATCGTGATCTGATGTGAAAGCTTAGGCGCTGTCGTTTCTTTCGATAATATGATAAACCGCGCATAGACTTATGAGGACTGATCATAAATGCTGCGCGAAAATGTCAACGATCTCCTGTTCTTCCTTGCCGTTGCGCGGGAACGGAGCTTCACGAGAGCAGCCGCCCAGCTCGGGGTCTCGCAGTCCGCGCTCAGCCATACCGTCCGCCAGCTCGAGGAAAGGATGGGTGTGCGGCTGTTGACGCGCACCACCCGCAGCGTCAGCCCGACGCCCGCGGGAGAACGCCTTCTCGAAAAACTAAGCCCGCGCTTTCAGGAGATCGAGGCGGAACTCGCCGCGGTCACCGAAATGCGTGGGACCCCGGCCGGAACCATCCGCATCACGGCAGTCGACTATGCGATCGACACCGTCATCTGGCCGAAGCTTGCGAAGGTGCTGAGAGATTATCCCGACATCAATGTGGAGATCATGACCGATTACGGCCTGACCGATATCGTCGCGGAACGGTTCGACGCCGGCGTCAGGCTGGGCCAGACGGTCGCAAGCGGGATGATCGCAGTGCGCATTGCTCCCGACCTGGCTTTCGCCGTCGTCGGTTCTCCGGCCTATTTCGAAGGACGGCAGAGGCCGAGGGTCCCCCACGATCTGACGGGCCATCAATGCATCAACCTGCGGCTTCCGACCCATGGCGGGAACTATGTCTGGGAATTCGAGAAGGACAGCCAGGAGATCCGGGTGCGGGTCGACGGCCAGACGACCTTCAACGGCATTAACCAGGTCCTTGCCGCCGCGCTCGACGGTTACGGACTGGGATTCATGCCGGAAGATCTCGCGCGGACGCATGTGGAGGCGGGGCGTCTTGTCAGGGTCCTTGAAGACTGGTGCCCGCTCTGGACTGGCTATCACCTCTATTACCCAAGCCGCCGCCAACCGTCCTCCGCCTTCGCGGTCGTGCTCGATGCATTGCGCTACAGAGGGTGAGGCGGCTGTCAGCCAAGCGGCGGCGGATCAACACCGCCGTGAGGGACGACGGAGGGTGCGACTCCCCCTTCGCCCCGCCTGCGGGAAGAAGGTGCCCGAAGGGCGGATGAGGGGCTTTCGCGGTACCTGATTTTTTGCTCG
>NZ_JAULLL010000019.1:0-151584 GCF_041357635.1 Sinorhizobium sp. CB7 | reverse complement strand
GTCTCGCTCGAACGCTCGAATGCGGACGTCTTGAGACTGCCGGTGGCGCCCGGCAACAACAGCCTTGCCGCCTATGCTGGCAAGCAGGTGGTCTTCGGCATTCGTCCGGAGGCTCTCACCGATCCCGACGGCGCCGATCGCAACGCGCAATCCCTTGCCGAAGGCAATTGCACGATCGAGGTCGTCGAACCGGCCGGCTCCGACACGTTTGCGGTAACGCGGCTAGGCGGCAAGGAAGTCGTGGCCCGGCTTCGCGCCGATGCCCGCATTCAGGCGGGCCAAAGCGCCCGGCTCGCCTTCAATCTCGACAAGGCCGTCTTCTTCGATCCCCAGAGCCAAGTGCGGATTGCGTGACAGCCGGTGCGACAGAACTGGACGCCGCCTGCGCAGGATTCTTATGCGACGTCGATATCCAAGCCTTGAAAGCCGTGCCTCTCAAGATTAAGAGACGGGAAAGAGACAATCCCGCTTTTTGAGGGCGACAGGACATGATGGATTTCGAAGCTGCACGGTTCAAGATGGTCGATAACCAGATCCGCACGACGGACGTGACGTCGCACTCTGTCCTGACCGCTTTCCTGACGGTTCCACGCGAAGCCTTCGTGCCAGAAAAGTCCAAGCTGCTTGCCTATATCGATAACGATATCGAAATCTCTGCCGCCGAAGAAGGCAAGCCGGCTCGCTACCTGATGGAGCCTTCGCCGCTTGCCAAGCTGCTCCAGCTCGCAGCGGTGACCAAGGAGGACACGGTCCTCGAAATCGGCTGTGGAACGGGATATGCCGCAGCACTCCTCTCGATGCTGGCTGGATCGGTCGTTGCGCTGGAATGCGACGAAAAGCTGGCCGCCGCTGCGACCGCGACGCTTTCCGAACTCGGTTACGGCAATGTGACGGTCGCGACCGGACCGCTTGAGAAGGGCTATCCGGATAAGGCTCCATACGATCTGATCTTTATCAACGGTTCCATTGAGGAGGTGCCGGCGGTCGTACTTGAGCAGCTCAACGATGGCGGCCGTCTCGTCGCCGTTCAGGGCTATGGACATTCTGCCCGCGCGAAGGTTTTCGTGCGCGAGCGGGGCGCCTTCTCCGGGAGTTCATTCTTCAACGCATCGGTCAAACCACTACCGGGCTTCGCCAAGGTGCGGGAATTCGTTTTCTGATCAGCTCGCATTCAGGATGTATCGGACGGGCGCCGATCGGCGCCCTTATATTTTTGTCACCACAGCCCCTTGCGTCTTTTCAGACGCACAAAGATCGCTGTAGCGCTTTGAACTGCTGCGTGGTTTATCCTTAAATCGATCCCGATTTCGAGCAATCCAGGAAAGTGCGAAGCGGTTTTCCGTTCGGAATTGCGTAAAACAAGAAGCTGGAGGGGTTCTGCGATTCTATGAAAAGCTGACCCCCTCCACGGAATCATGCAGTCGAATTTTTCGTGAAACGGACTTTAATTTTCCCTGCGGCCATGTCTCTGCAACAAATCTGTGCATCATGTAAATGAGTTGATTCGTTGTGATTTTTTTCAGTGGAAGAGTATCCTAAGGTAGCGGCGATTCGGATGCCGCTTCATGCCTTCGGATCGTTGTTTCAGGGATTGCGGGGATGAATATGGCTCAGCCAAGTGTAGCGCGTGAACCGTCCATGGAAGAGATTCTGGCGTCTATTCGCCGGATCATCGAAAGCAACGAACCCGGTGCGGGAAAGAATATTTCAACGGCCGTCCCAGCCGTCTATGCGGAGCGCGACGAGGAAGAGGACGACGAGATTCACTTGACTGTTGACGACTATGTGGACGCTCCGTTCCAGGGAAATGCATCCCCTGATCCGCGTTTCGTCGCAGCAAATTCTCCCGGTCCCGTACGTCAGTCAGAGGGGCCCTCTCGCACTCTTTCGCTCGCCGACGTTGCAGCGCGCGTCCGTGCTGCCTCCGAGCGCAATGCCGCGCAGCTCGTTCAGCAACGGGACGTATCTGCGCCGCGGGAGGTGCCCGCCGCGCTTGCCTCGCGCCTTGTCGAGGCGCCGGTGTCTGCACCGACGGTTCAAATTGCCGCGGAATCACCTGTTGCCGTTTCGTCAGTCATGGCGGCCCCCATCCAGTTTGAGGAAATAAAGCCCGTCGCCTATCAGTCCGTTGTTACTGAAGCCATCGCCGTGACCCCGGTGACGGAGCCGGTCGCGTCTGAGCATGCAGCCTTCGAAGAGCCGGCTATCGAAGTGGAAGATTTCCAGCCGCAAGTTCAGGAAGAGGAGCCGCGCCAGCCGCTTCTGTCGCCGGTTGCCGGCGCCCAGGTGGCCCGATCCTTCGGAGAGCTGGCGGCTGCCATCGATGGCGCCGAACGTCGCTCGCTCGACGAAATCGCGCAGGAAATGCTGCGCCCGATGCTGCAGGAGTGGTTGGATGACAATCTGCCCAGCTTGGTGGAACGCCTAGTTCGAGAAGAGATCGAACGGGTTGCCCGCGGTCCGCGCCGCTGAAAAATGCGGAAATTCAATGAAGCGCCGCTCCGGCTTTCCGGGGCGGCTTTTTTATTGACTTGCTTTCGGCCATCCTATTTACAACCCGCATCCATAATTTCGAAGTTGGTTCCAATATGCTCGACAAGACCTATGATGCAGCCGCCGTCGAACCGAAGATCGCCAAGATATGGGATGAGGAGGATGCCTTCCGCGCCGGCGCAAATGCCAAGCCCGGCGCCGAGACTTTCACGATCGTCATTCCGCCGCCGAATGTGACCGGGTCGCTGCATATGGGGCATGCGTTGAACAACACGCTGCAGGACATCATGGTCCGTTTCGAGCGTATGCGCGGCAAGGACGTTCTCTGGCAGCCAGGTATGGATCATGCCGGTATCGCCACACAGATGGTGGTCGAACGCAAGCTCATGGAGACGCAGCAGCATCGCCTCCAGATGGGTCGCGAAGCCTTCATCGAGAAGGTCTGGGAGTGGAAGACGGAATCCGGCGGATTGATCTTCAATCAATTGAAGCGCCTTGGCGCCTCCTGCGACTGGTCGCGCGAGCGCTTTACTATGGATGAGGGGCTTTCGGAGGCTGTCCGTGAGGTCTTCGTCACGCTTTACAAGGAAGGGTTGATCTACAAGGACAAGCGCCTTGTGAACTGGGACCCGAAGCTCCTGACGGCAATTTCGGACCTGGAAGTCGAGCAGAACGAGGTCAACGGCAATCTCTGGTATTTGCGTTACCCCTTGGAAGAAGGCGTCACCTATCGTCATCCGGTCGCCTTCGACGAAGACGGCAAGCCGACGGATTGGGAAACCCGCGACTATCTGGTCGTCGCGACGACGCGTCCGGAAACCATGCTCGGCGATACGGGCATCGCTGTTCACCCGAGCGACGAACGCTACAAGGCAATCGTCGGCAAGCATGTCATCCTGCCGATTGCCGGTCGCCGTATTCCGATCGTCGCCGATGAATATCCGGATCCGACGGCCGGTACCGGCGCCGTCAAGATCACGCCTGCACATGATTTCAATGACTTCGATGTCGGCAAGCGCAGAGGCTTGCGGGCAATCAACATCATGACGATCGAAGGCCGTATCACCCTTAAGGACAACGAGGATTTCCTCGAAGGGCTGCCGAATGCCGGCGGACTTCATGGAGCCTGGGACGAGCTCGAAGGCCAGGACCGTTTCGAGGCCCGCAAGATCGTCGTGCGCATATTCGAAGATGCCGGCCTTCTCGACAAGGTGGAGCCTCATAAGCATACAGTCCCGCATGGTGACCGCAGCGGCGTGCCGATTGAGCCGCGGCTTACCGAGCAATGGTATGTCGATGCGCTGACGCTGGCGCGGCCGGCCATCGAATCCGTCCGCAAGGGCAGAACGAACTTTGTCCCGAAGAATTGGGAAAAGACCTATTTCGAGTGGATGGAAAATATCCAGCCCTGGTGCATTTCCCGCCAGCTTTGGTGGGGACATCAGATTCCGGCTTGGTATGGGCCCGACGGTCAGGTCTTCGTCGAGAAGACGGAAGAAGAGGCCCTGCAGGCAGCTATCCAGCACTATCTCGCCCATGAGGGCCCGATGAAGGCCTATGTCGAGGATCTGCTGGAGAACTTCAAGCCGGGTGAGATCCTCACGCGCGACGAGGACGTGCTTGACACCTGGTTCTCCTCGGCGCTCTGGCCTTTCTCGACGCTTGGTTGGCCGGAGAAAACGCCGGAACTCGAACGTTATTATCCGACGAGTGTTCTGGTGACCGGGTTCGACATCATCTTCTTCTGGGTTGCCCGCATGATGATGATGGGCCTCCATTTCATGGAGGATGAAGACGGCAATCCGGCCGAACCCTTCCATACCGTCTATGTCCATGCGCTCGTGCGCGACAAGAACGGGCAGAAGATGTCGAAGTCCAAGGGCAACGTCATCGATCCGCTGGGACTGATCGACGAGTATGGTGCCGATGCCCTGCGCTTCACGCTTGCGATCATGGCGGCCCAGGGCCGCGACGTGAAGCTCGATCCGGCCCGCATCGCCGGCTATCGCAACTTCGGCACCAAGCTTTGGAATGCGACTCGCTTCACTGAGATGAACGGCGCCAAGAGCGATCCGCATTTCGTGCCGGAAGCGGCGGAACTGACCATCAACCGCTGGATTCTGACAGAGCTTGCCCGCACGGAACGTGACGTTACGGAAGCGCTCGAGGCCTACCGCTTCAACGATGCGGCGAGCGCGCTCTACCGCTTCATATGGAACCAGTTCTGCGACTGGTATCTGGAACTCCTGAAGCCGGTCTTCAGTGGCGACGACGAAGGCGCCAAGGCCGAAGCGCAGTCCTGCAGCGCTTACGTGCTGGAAGAGACCTATAAGCTGTTGCATCCCTTCATGCCCTTCATGACGGAGGAACTCTGGGCGCATACGGCAGGTGAGGGAATGTCGCGCAACCAGCTGCTCTGCCATGCAGCCTGGCCGGCTCCCTCCTATGCCGACAATGCGGCGGCTGACGAAATCAACTGGCTGATCGATCTCGTCTCCGGCATCCGCTCCGTGCGGGCGGAGATGAACGTGCCACCGGCCGCGACGGCACCGCTGGTCGTGGTCGGCGCCAACAGCCTGACACGCGAGCGGCTCTTGCGGCATGATGCGGCAATCCGGCGGCTTGCGCGTGTCGAGGAGATTTCGTTGGCGTCCGCTGCTCCCAAAGGATCGGCACAGATTGTCGTCAGCGAGGCGACAGTTTGCCTGCCGCTCGGTAATCTCATTGATCTTGCGGCCGAAAAGGCCCGGCTTGAGAAATCAATCGCAAAGGCCGATGCCGAGATGGCGCGGATCTCCGGCAAGCTTGCCAATGAGAAGTTTGTCGCCAACGCCAATCCGGATGTGGTCGCCGCCGAGCGCGAACGTCTGTCCGAGCTCGAAAGCCAGCGGGCGAGTCTTCTCGTCGCGCTTTCGCGGGTGAGCGAAGCGGGCTGAAGTCGAAGCCAAACGTGCTACAGAGTTAAGCCTGCGCTACGCCGCAGGCGGAAGCCGTGGACGCTCGCTTTCGGCCGCAGGGTAGTTGGGCGCGCGAGCGATACCTGCCCTTCCGCTCAGGCCGATTCGAGGTCTATTTGATAAGTTATTGCTAATATAAGTCGAATATTAAGCGTGGAAACGCGGGATTTATCGCATAAATTGTAGGAAATCCGTCGCGCCCAAGGGAGATCATCCTTAAAATCTGACTGTTGTGGGATTGTTACATCTCCTTTTCTCGGAGAAATAAAAACCTGTTAACGGCAGGTTAGCAATGAATATTAGGAAAAATTTTTCCCATTTAACCTATGATTTGTCGGCTGCGCAAGTTTTTGCGTAAGTCATCGGACGCGACGAGGGCTGGGGAAGACGGGGAGGCCAAGTTGCCATTTGTCAGCTTGCCCTCCAGACTGCGCGCAATTTGTCGCATGCTGGGGAGACGATGACATTGCGTTTGTTTTTCAAGGGGGTACTGGCGCTTGCCTTCTGCTCGGCGCTGCCCGCTTCCACGTTGGCTGGCGGCTTTTCACGCGGAGAGGCTGACACCGATATTCTGTTCGAGGACGGCAATGTCGTCGTCCGTTCCGGCATCATTGGCGTATATCCTCAGCGTGATTTCAAGACGATTAACGGCGCACCCGCAAGCGACGGCGTCTTTTCCGACGATTATTTCATTCCTAGCGTAGCGGCAAAGTTCAGGATCAGCGAAAATCTGGCCTGCGCCGCCACCTATACCCAGCCTTTTGGTGGATCATCCACCTATGGCCCGCAAGCGCAGGCAGCCGATGGGGCAGTTGATCCTTGGGATCTGGGAGGCGGTTTTGTCTTGCCGGGGAATTACAAAAAACACGAGGAATTCACGACCCATGAATATGGGGCTACCTGCGACATAAGCTTCTCCGCTGGCCCAGGCGATCTGCACCTAATCGGCGGCGGGTTTGTGCAGTCCTTTTCGTACACGCAGGATACGCTTTACGGCAAGCTCCATCTGGAGGATGACGGCGCACCGGGATACCGGGCGGGAATTGCTTACGAGATTCCCGAATATGCGATGCGTGCCCAGTTGATGTACCGCTCGGAGGTGCACCAGAAAGCGGAAGGCGACTTTTCGCCCGATTTTCTGGCTCGGTTCCCCTTCCTCGGGGTTAATCAAACAGCCTTCGCACATGGTTCCGGCAGTCTGCCGCAGTCTCTCGAATTGAACCTGCAAAGCGGCGTTGCTCCCGGATGGCTTGTCTATGGTTCCGTCAAATGGACGGACTGGAGCGTTCTGCAAACGCTCAACTACACAATCGAAAATCCATTGGGCGACCAGCAGATCGACTTCTTCTGGAAGGACGGTTGGACGATCCAGGGCGGCGTCGCGCACGCATTCACCGACAAAGTGGCTGGAACGATCAATCTGACCTGGGATCGGGGCGTCGGCACTGGTGTGGACATCATGACGGACATGTGGACGATCGGTGCCGGTACATCGATCAAGACGGAACTCGGCGAGCTTAGATTCGGCGTGGGCGTCACCTACATGGAAGGGGGCAGCCAGTCGGTTGCCAAAGGCGCCAATTTCGATGCGACCGCAGGAGAAGATTGGGTGCTGGCATTTTCAGGTTCCTACAAAATTAGTTTCTAGTGTCCTCAGATAATATGCCACTCCATTTTGTGACGTTTCAGCAACAGTTTATTACGAGAGTTTACCTATGATGGCAGTGGGCAAAATTTGTCCATTTCCCGCCACAAACAGGGCGCAGCGATATTGGCGGGCGAGGGGCAAGCCAGGCGTAGAACGTGCGTAAACAGGTATTATGGGTCGGATTCCACTTAGGCTTAACGGATATTCTGGATCTTCTGGCGGTATGGCCGCGGAAGCGGAAATTTCGCTTTTTCTGCAAGGTGCTCGGCCCAGATATTCAGATCTCCAACGAACCGAACTGAGGCGGTTCGTGCCGAGGCCGGATGGGGCTCTCAAGCGCCCTCGAACGGATCATATTCACAAAAGTGCACGTTTGGACACAATTGTTGTTTACGGTCAGGATGACGATCGGCGAGCTGAAGATTGGTGCCGTCGGAATGATGCCGCAGGCATCGCAGATGGGCTGCGCCGCATGTTGGGCGGTCTAGGGAGATGCACAGGGACCTTGCCCCTCGCAAGGGCGGAAAATGGCTTGAAGCGACGCGGAAGGGCGGGGCGTGCAGCCCGCCACGCAAAGTCGCTCGCCGTCAGGAAATACCTCCGCGGGCCCGCCAGCAAAAGGATTGGCGGCCTGCCGGATGGAGGGAAAGAAACCGACTGCTATGCTTACATCTGAGTACAGATCAGTGACAACAATGGCCCTAGGCATGTCGCTCGCCATTCTGGTAGCGCTTGCCGGCCCGGCGCACGCATTTGACATCAATGCCGGCGTCACGAAGGAATCCGGCCCCTTCGATCTCTTCAAGTTCGGTTTCAAGGCTTACAAGAACGGACAGAAGGAAGAAGCCGTCGAGGCTTACAAATACGCCGCAGAGAAGGGCCATACCGGTTCGCGCTGGGCGCTCGCGAATATGTATGCCTATGGCGACGGCGTGGCTCAGGATGATTTCGAGGCCTTCAAGATCTACAGCGAGATTGCCCAGCAGGGCGTCGAACCCGGGTCGGAAGACACGGGTTTTTTTGTAAACGCATTGCTCGCTCTCGCGAATTATTACAAGCACGGCATTCCGGGCAGCCCGGTCAAGATTGATCTCAGCCAGGCACGCCAGCTCTATTTCCAGGTTGCTTCCACATTCGGTGTCGCCGAGGCGCAATTCCAGTTGGCCCAGATGATGCTTGCCGGCGAAGGCGGCAATCCCAATGTGCAGCAGGCAAAGAAATGGCTGAACCAGGCGCGCAAGAGCGGGCATCCTGGCGCCATGGCGGTGTTTGGAAACATCCTTTTCCAGGAAGGTCAGGTTCCGCGCGGTCTCGCCTTCATGACGGCTGCTCTCGACAAGTGCAAGCCGAAGGATTGCGACTGGATGGAATCGCTGCAGGAACAAGCCTTCTCGATCTCCAGTGAGAAGGACCGGCGCACAGCAGTTGCCCTGTCGCACAGCCTCGATGTCAGCGGCGCCGACTAAAGATCGTTCCGTCTTACACGACCATCGGAAGTCAGTATCAGGCGGGGAAATTGAAATGGGCGACGACCGGCACGTGGTCGGACGGCTTCTCCCAGGCGCGGACATGTTTTTCGATGGCGGCTGACGTCATCCGGTCAGCCGCTTCCGGCGACAGCATCAGGTGGTCGATGCGAATGCCGTTATTCTTCTGCCACGCACCGGCCTGATAATCCCAGAACGAATAGAGCTGTGTGCCGTCCGTGGCGGCTCGGACGGCGTCTGTAAAGCCGAGATTTTCGAGCCGGCGAAACGACCGGCGCGTCTGCGGTAGGAAGAGCGCGTCGTTTTCCCAGACTTTGGGATCGAAGCAGTCATGCGGTTCCGGGATCACATTGTAGTCACCTGCGAGAATGAGCGGTTCCTCCAATGCAAGCCGCTCGACCGCAAAATCCTTTAGCCGCTCCATCCAGGCGAGCTTATAGACATATTTCTCCGTTTCAGCCGGATTGCCGTTCGGCAAATAAAGGCAGCAGACTCTAAGTGCACGGCCTGAAACCGAAAACACGGCCTCGATGAAGCGTGCTTGTTCGTCGGCATCATCGCCCGGCAAGCCGCGGGTAACCTCGTCAGGCTTGCTCTTGGAAAGGATCGCAACGCCATTGAAGCCCTTCTGGCCGTGCGTTTCGACATGATAGCCGAGCGCTTCGATCTCCAGGCGAGGAAAGCCGTCATCGACTGTCTTGATTTCCTGCAGGCAGACGATATCGGGATTCGAATCCCTCAACCACTGGCAGAGATTGTCGATTCGAGCTTTCACACCATTGATATTCCAGGTGGCAATCTTCATGCGGCGCGCGCTCCTCTGCTTCGGCAATTCTTTTATCGGCAGGTGTCGGCGCTGGCCACTCGAATTTCAAAGAGCGCATCATTGATGCGTGGAAAAATCGGGCGGATGCAGCGACCGTATCCGCCCGATGAGCTTCACTTTGCGTAGGTGTTGTAACGTCAGATCGAGAAACTGGTGCCGCAGCCGCAACTTGCAACTGCGTTCGGGTTTTTGATCTGAAAGGACTGGCCAAGCAGATTATCGACGAAATCGATCTCGGATCCGGCCATGTAGATCAGCGAGAGCTTGTCGATCAAAACCGTTGCGTCGCCTTTTTCGACAACGACATCATCATCGTCGGCCGCTTCGGCGAGGTCGAACTTGTAGGAGAAACCGGAGCAGCCGCCGCCTTCGACGGACACGCGAAGCGCGCTCTTACCTGCCTCCGAGCTGACGATAGCCGCGATTCGCTTTGCGGCCGCATCCGATAGGGTTACACTTGTCTCTGCCATGTTTCCTCCTGCCGGGGTCAAGATCCGGAGAGAATTGAATTTAACGTCCGCAATTCAAACGCCTGATATTGAAACATTTTAGCATCTGGCTGCGAACGGGAACAGTGGGCAGCGCGTTATGAGAAGGCGCCGTTTTGCTGTTTGTCAGGACAATAGGTATGAAGACAGCGAAGCGGCGTCAATGGGCAGTCGCCGGCATAGGACAGAGAATGACGATCGACAGGCAGGTATTGGGTTTTGGTTACGGTCAGCGGGCGGTCTACGCCGCCGATCCATGGACAACGCGTGGCCGGCTTTTTGCGGAGGCATCGAGCCCGACGCGCTCGGAATTTCAGCGCGATCGCGATCGCATCGTGCACGCGACGGCATTCCGAAGGCTGAAGCACAAAACGCAGGTCTTCATCGCGCAGGACGGCGATCATTACCGCACGCGGCTCACGCACACGATCGAGGTTGCCCAGATCGCCCGAGCGCTCGCCCGAGCGCTCAAACTCGACGAAGACCTGGCGGAAGGCGTAGCGCTTGTTCATGATTTCGGTCACACACCGTTCGGACATACCGGTGAGGACGCTCTGCATGAGGTTCTGAAGCCCTATGGCGGCTTCGATCACAACGCGCAATCGCTGCGCATCGTGACCAAGCTCGAACGTCGCTATGCCGAATTCGACGGCCTTAATCTGACATGGGAAACGCTCGAGGGCCTTGTGAAACACAATGGTCCGTTGCTGACGGCGGACGGGCAGGGCACGCGTGGTCCTGTTCCCCAGCCTATCCTCGACTATTGCGAGCTCAACGACCTGGAACTGGCAAGTTTTGCCAGCCTCGAGGCGCAGGCGGCCGCGATTGCCGATGATATCGCCTATAATACACACGATATCGATGACGGTCTGCGATCTGGCTACCTGAAGTTCGAGATGCTGGAAGAGATTCCGTTCCTTGCCGGATTGATGCAGGAGGTGCGCGATCGTTATCCTGGCCTTGAGGATAGCCGGTTCACGCACGAAATCATGCGGCGGCAGATCACCCGTATGGTCGAGGACGTCATTTCCGTGGCTCAGGAGCGCCTGGCGGAGCTGAAGCCCGAGAGCGCCCAGGAAATCCGCAATGCCGATCGTGTCGTCGCCACCTTTTCCGAGGCGATGGCGGAGACGGATAGGCAAATCAAGCGAATGCTCTTCAAGCACATATATCGCAACGCCGACATCATGCGCATTCGCGCGGGTGCAGCGCAGATCGTTACAGATCTTTTCGGTGCCTACATGAGTGATCCCCGGCAGATGCAGAGCCATTACTGGGTGGATCACATTGCGGGTCTCAAGGAGGTGGCCAAAGCGCGCCATGTCGGCGACTATCTGGCAGGCATGACCGACACTTACGCGGTCAGTGCCCACAGGCGATTGTTTGACCATACACCCGATTTGCGATAGGCAGCGGGCGCCCTGGCGGAACCTGCCTGGAGCTCAGCCTATGCGTGGAAAAATACGATGAACCTTTTCACTGATTTCGAAGCCAGAATTAAGGACGCCCTCGATGCGATCGATTTGATCAAGGAGAAGCGACCGGAGCTCGATTTCGGTCGCATCGGGGTGGAGCCGCCGCGCGACGCAAGCCATGGCGATGTTGCGACCAACGCTGCGATGGTGCTGTCAAAGCCGCTCGGCACGAACCCCCGCGCTCTGGCCGAAGTCATTGCCGCGAAGCTGAAGGAGGATGCCGACGTCGCCGAGGTGTCGGTGGCTGGTCCCGGCTTCATCAATATCCGGCTTTCCGTCGGCTACTGGCAGCGGCTCCTCGCCTCGATGATTTCTGCCGGCATAGACTTTGGCCGGTCGGCGATCGGCGAGGGCAAGAAGGTCAACGTTGAATACGTATCGGCCAATCCGACAGGCCCGATGCATGTCGGCCATTGCCGTGGCGCCGTTGTCGGCGACGCGCTCGCAAACCTGCTCGCCTTTGCCGGCTATGCGGTAACGAAAGAGTACTATATCAACGACGCCGGCTCTCAGATTGACGTGCTCGCGCGTTCGGTCTTCCTTCGCTACCGCGAGGCGCTGGGGGAAAACATCGGCGAAATTCCGCCGGGTCTCTATCCCGGCGACTATCTCGTTCCGGTTGGAAAGGCGCTTGCCGAGGAGTTCGGCACGAAGCTGCGTGTCATGCCGGAGGAGCAATGGCTGCCGATCGTCAAGGACCGGGCCATCGACGCGATGATGGCGATGATTCGAGAGGATTTAGCGGCGTTGAACGTCAAGCATGACGTTTTCTTCTCCGAGCGGACCCTGCATGCTGATGGTGCGGCGTCTATTCGCAAGGCGATCAATGACCTGACCTTCAAGGGCTACGTCTACAAGGGGACGTTGCCGCCGCCGAAGGGACAGTTGCCGGAGGATTGGGAGGATCGCGAGCAGACGCTCTTCCGCTCGACGGAAGTGGGCGACGATATCGATCGGCCGTTGATCAAGTCGGATGGCTCCTACACGTATTTCGCCGCCGACGTCGCCTATTTCAAGGACAAGTTCGATCGCGGTTTCAACGAGATGATCTATGTGCTCGGCGCCGACCACGGCGGCTATGTGAAGCGGCTCGAAGCCGTGGCGCGCGGTGTTTCGGATGGGCAGTCCAAGCTGACCGTGTTGCTCTGCCAGTTGGTTAAACTCTTCCGCAACGGTGAGCCGGTCAAGATGTCGAAGCGCTCCGGCGACTTCGTTACCTTACGTGATGTGGTCGACGAAGTCGGTCGCGATCCGGTGCGGTTCATGATGCTCTATCGAAAGAATTCCGAGCCGCTCGACTTCGATTTTGCCAAGGTTACTGAGCAGTCGAAGGATAATCCTGTCTTCTACGTGCAGTATGCTCATGCGCGCTGTATGTCCGTCTTCCGTCAGGCAAACGAAGCGTTCCCCGGCCTCAATGTGGGAGCGCAGGATCTGGCTGGCGCGGTGGCGGGAGAGATCTCGGATCCGGCTGAATTGCAGCTTGTCGCAAAGCTCGCGGAATTCCCTCGTGTGGTCGAGGCTGCGGCGCAGTCGCAGGAGCCGCATCGCATCGCATTTTACCTGTATGATCTGGCAAGTTCCTTCCATGCACATTGGAACAAAGGTAAAGATCAACCTGAATTACGATTTGTTAACGATAAGAACCGAGAATCAAGTATTGCCAGACTTGGGCTGGTGTACGCTGTCGCGTCGGTTTTGAAGTCAGGTCTCGCTATTACCGGGACTGCCGCACCGGATGAAATGCGATAAACGTCACCATTTCCCCACAATGCGCTGGCAATAAACCTGTTGCAGTTGCGAGTGGATGGGTATGGCAGATAAACAATTGGCGTATCGCCGGGATTCGGACTTCTTTGCTGACGACGATCCGTTGGCTGAACTTGCCCGCATTGTCGGCTTCGAGCCACCGGCAGCTGTCAATACGGCTCCCGCGGTTCAAAAGCATGAACCCGCCTTCGATCTCGAAGACGAGCTTTTGCGCGAATTCGAGCGCTATGACGCGCCTCGGCCGGTTCAGTCGCGTGCACCAGAGAAACTTGTCGAGGAGCCGGTGGTCGACATCGAGGCCGACGGCATTCCTTCGGCGAACGATCACGCGGCTTTCGTGCAGAACGATGAGTTCGATGTCCAGCCGGAGTTCGCCGAACCGCTGCAGCAAGACGCAACCGAGGTCGATTTTGAACCTCGCCTGGAGATGCCTGAGGATCTGGATGCCCTGCCGGAGCATCCTGCCTGGGACGAGATTCCCACGCCTGCCGTTGATGCGGCGGATACCGGAGAGGCTGGGGCGGACGAACTCTCTCTGCTTCAGGATGTTGTGCCGGAGCCGGTTGACATACGGCACGAACTGGTAGTCGAAGACGCTGACCTGCGCCATGATCCCGCAACGGCTGAAGTCGACAATGCCGGCGATCTCATGGATGAGCTGGAGCTCTCCATCGGAAACGCACCTGTCGCAACGCCCATAGCGCCGCCGCCGATCAGCAGGGCGCCGCAATGGTCGGCCGCAAGCATCAAGTTGCCGCTGGCAAATTTCAACGCTCCACGCCGCGAGCCGATTTTCCCCGTAGAACCGGTTGTTCCCGCCGAGGTGAAACCGGAGCCCGAGCTGGCGCCGGTTTCGGTGGAGCCTGAGCCCGAGCCGTCGCGCACCGAGATTGCGCCAGCGCCGGTGCAGGTTGAGCTTGCTCAGGAGCCTGAATTCTCCAGTCCGCAGAATCTCGGCTTCCTTCCAGAGCACGACCGTCATGACGTTGCTCCCCAGAACACAAACAAGGTGGAGCCGGAATCCCCAAGCGCGGAGCCCTCGGGCTTCGATCTCGTCGCTGCGACCGAAGAGGGCTCCGTTCCGACCGATGCGGCACTGACCGAGCCGGCTTACGAGGAGTCTGCGCCTCCGGTTTTCGACATCGATGATCTGCTGGCGGATGTTTCGCGCTATCCCGTTCCGCAACGAGGCAGCACATCGCCGGTCCAGACGGAACACGATGTCCGGGCGGAACATGATGCGGTGATGGCGCGTGCGTTCGAGCCGGAGCCGGTGATCGAGCAGGCGCCGCAGCCTCCTGTGGTTACGCCACAATCATCTGTCGTTCCATCAAGAGCGACCGCCACGACGTCGCGGCAAGCCGCGCGCCCGGAACCGGATGCCGATGATCCCTTCGCCGGTCACGATTTTGAACTTGATCTGGAAGGGATCGAGCTGGAACTGGCGGATCTCGATTTCAGCGAGCCGAAGAAGTCTGCCGCTGCGGCAAGTCAGCCGGCACCGGTTCAGCCGGTCAAAACCAGTGACGTCTTTGCCGCGCCCCGGACCCCTCCGGCACCGCCCCTCGTCGTCACCCCGCAGCCAAGGCTCGTGGAAGCGGCTGCTCCGGCGATGGAACGCGCTTCCGAGGCGGAGCAATCGACGGGGTTTGATCCTTCGTTGATAGCGGACCCGGAAGAACATCCGGAAACGGTCGAGGACATGCATGTGCCTGCGCTGCCGCATGTCGAGCAGGAGGAACCTGCTGCGGTTCCGCCGGAATATGACTTCGATATCGATGCGGAATTGGCGAGTCTTTTCGAGCCGCAGCAGGCGACGCGTGAAGCCGTAGTGCAGCCCCAGGCAGCGCGTCAGATGGCCGATCATCCCGCCATCGCCGCCATCGGGGCAGGTGCTTCCGCCGCAGCATCCCGGACGAAACCTGCCGAAGATCTTGATGAATTCGAAAAAGCGCTCGAAGAAGATTTCAGGCGCAGTGTTCACGAGCCGGTTCACCGGCCGCAGAACGTCACGCGGATGACCCTTGAAGCGGCAAGCGTGACTGCGGGCAGAAAGCGTGCACGCTCCATGCGCGGCATGCTCACGGCGACGGCCTTGATCGCGATACTCGGCTTCGGCGGTTATGGCGTCTACGCCTGGATGTCCGGCGGCATGCCGCTTGGCGAAGGGGCGGGCGAGCCGCGTGTGATTACGGCCGACAAGGAACCGGTAAAGATCCCACCGGAAAATCCCGGCGGCAAGACCGTGCCGAACCAGGATAAGGCGGTCTACGACCAAGTCGCCGGTGCTGCAAGCGCTCAGCCGAAGCAGAAGACCCTGGTTTCCTCGGACGAGGAGCCGGTGGATGTCGTCCAAAAGACGTTGATTCCGGAGAATCTCCCGGAAGACAATGACAACGGTGCAACCGGTGATATCACGCCGACCCCTGTTGGGGAAACGGAAGATCCGCGCCTGCTTCCGGATCAGGATAATGTCGCAGCGACGTCAAACGACGCGGACAACGGACCGATGGTTTCTCCGCGCAAGGTCCGCACCATGATCGTCAAGCCGGACGGTTCCCTTGTTGCACGCGAGGAGCCGGCCCCTGATGCGGGCGCCGCTCAGGCGCAGACTGCTCCGCGATCTCCGACACAGCCGGCTACTCCGCCGGCTGCGGCAACGCAGACGGCCGCGAGCTTCCCGGCAGCGGATACGGAAGTCGCTTCCGCCGATCCTTCGACCGCTCCTGTTGGGCGGACGCCGCCGGTCGCGGCGCCCGCAGCGCCGGCTGCAACAAGCGCTAATGGTGCACCGGCCGCCGGCGATCCTCCCGTGCGCAGCGTAAAGACGACGGCGGTATCAGATACCGCGCCAGTTCCGGCCGCGCGCCCTGCTGCAAGGCCGTCAACTCCAGCCCCCGCCGCGCCGGCTCAGGTTGCTGCCGCAAGTCCGCGGACGCAGCCGACCGAACCTGCTCCGGCACCGGCTGCTGCGACAACCCCATCGGTTACGGCGGCAACCGCCTCCTCGTCCGGCGGCTATGGCATCCAAATCGCTTCGCTTCCCTCGGAAGATGAAGCGAAGAAGTCCTACGCCAACCTCTCGAACAAGTTTGCGAGCGTGATCGGAGGCCGTGGCGTGGAAATTCGCAAGGCAGAGATCGCAGGCAAGGGAACTTACTATCGTGTCCGCATCCCTGCCGGCTCGAAGGATGAAGCGGCAGCACTTTGCGAGCGCTACCGTCAGGCCGGCGGAAGCTGCCTGATTTCGAAATAAGGCAGGGATTGATCCTGTCGACGAGCGGCGAGGCTGAGCCTCGCCGTTCTTTTTTGTGAGCATCTGCTTGACGTCACTCGCATTTCGCACATTGGCTATTATGATTCGGATATGACCGAATCAAAAGCAATGATCCTAGGCTGCAGCGGCCTGACCCTCACTTCCGACGAAAAGGCTTTGTACCGGGCCGAAAGGCCGTGGGGCTTTATCCTTTTTGCACGCAATATTTCAGAGCCGGCACAAATTTCCGATCTCGTTGCGGCGATGAGGGAGTGCGTGGGGCGCAATGCGCCTGTGCTGATCGATCAGGAAGGGGGGCGTGTTCAGCGCATCCGTCCGCCGATCCTGCCGCATTATCCTTCCGCGAAGACGCTTGGCGACCTCTATCGCAGGGATAGACAGGCGGGATTGCGGGCGGCATGGCTGATGTCGCGACTGCATGCCTTCGATCTGACGAAGTTCGGCATCAATGTAAATTGTCTGCCGGTGCTCGACGTGCCGGTGGAAGGAAGCAGCAATGTTATAGGCAATCGTGCCTATGGCGGCGATCATGTTACCGTAGCGGAGATGGGCCGCGCGGCTTGTGAGGGCGTGAAGGCGGGCGGGATGCTGCCTGTCATGAAGCATATGCCGGGGCACGGTCGCGGCTTTGCTGATTCCCATCACGAGCTTCCGGTCGTCGCCGTTTCGAGGGAAGAGCTTGAACAGCATGACTTCCCGCCGTTCATGGAGATGCGGGACGAATTGATGGCGATGACGTGCCACGTGGTTTTCACCGCGATCGATCCGGACAATCCGGCGACGACGTCGCGGAAGGTCATTGACGGCATCATTCGTGATCACATCGGGTTCAAAGGCTTGCTTCTTTCCGACGATACGTCGATGAATGCACTCGCGGGAACAATCGGTGAAAGGGCGGCTAATATCATCACGGGCGGATG
The DNA here is from genome assembly GCF_041357635.1 of Sinorhizobium sp. CB7. Classification (NCBI taxonomy): domain Bacteria; kingdom Pseudomonadati; phylum Pseudomonadota; class Alphaproteobacteria; order Hyphomicrobiales; family Rhizobiaceae; genus Sinorhizobium; species Sinorhizobium sp. CB7. The sequence goes on along the minus strand of NZ_JAULLL010000019.1, from coordinate 134,243 downwards.
CGATATTGTGCTGCACTGCAATGGTGCGATGGAGGAGATGAGGCAGGTGGTCGAGAACGTACCGCCTCTTGCGGATGCCTCGCTTGCGCGGGCCAGGGCAGCGGAGGCGGCCTTTGGCAACGGCGACGGCGCAGACGAAGCGGCGTTGCGCGCAGAATTCGACGCCATGTTGACCCTGGTTGGGTAGTGGTCTGGAGCGGAGTGGTATCCAGTGAACAAGGTCATGGGTAAGGAAATATCCCCGACGGCGGCAACGCCGATGGACCAGCTCTGGCAGGACGGCGCCGCTGAACGCGCTTTGCACGAACCCGCCCTTGTCATCGATGTCGCCGGCTTCGAAGGCCCGTTGGACCTGCTGCTATATCTTGCCCGCAATCAGAAGGTTGATCTTTCCCGTATTTCGGTTCTGGCGCTTGCTGAGCAATATCTGCAGTTCATCGAGCGCGCCCGCCGGATCCGCATCGAGCTGGCCGCCGATTATCTGGTCATGGCGGCGTGGCTTGCCTATCTGAAGTCGAAGCTGCTCATCCCGCAGCAGGCGAAGGACGATGGCGGCCCGAGCGGCGAGGAAATGGCTGCAACACTGGCCTTCCGCCTGAAACGTCTTGAGGCCATGCGCGATGCCGCAAGCGGCCTCGTCAACCGCAACCGCCTTGGTCGCGACGTCTTCGCACGCGGCGCGCCGGAGCATATTCCCGATCGTCAGCAATCGGCCTACGACGCCAATCTTTACGACCTGCTGACGGCCTATGCGACGCTGCGCCAGCGTCAGGCGACGACCCAGGTCACCATCGAGCGCCGACGTGTCTGGTCGCTGACCGACGCGCGTACGCTTTTGACGGGCATGATCGGCGAGATCGCTGACTGGACGGCGCTGGAGCATTATCTCCTGCGCTACCTGACCTCGCCGCAGGAGCGGGTGACCGCGATCGCCAGCGCCTTCGCGGCGTCGCTGGAGCTCGTCCGCGAGGGTAAGCTCGAGATCCGACAGGAAGGCGCCTTCCAGCCGCTTTACATGCGCCGGGGACCGAAGCATTCGCCGGTTCAAGCTGTGGAATAGGAGAGTGCTGTTTGGCTGATGCGCGTAATGAAGACGACCTGTTTGAGGAGACCGCGGACGGCGTTGCCGATCTGGACCATGTCCGGATTGCGCACGAAGCGGAGCGGATCGCCGAAGCGCTGGTTTTCGCTTCCGCCCAGCCTGTTTCCGAAGGCTACATCGCCGAGCGGCTTCCGCGCAGTCTCGATATCAGGGCAATCATGCTGCGCCTGAAGGAGCAATATGCGCCGCGTGGTGTCAATCTGGTGCAGGTCGGCGATGCCTGGGCTTTCCGGACCGCCGCAGATCTCTCATTCGTTATCCGCCGCGAGGAGAACGAGGTCAAAAAGCTCTCACGCGCTGCACTCGAAGTGCTGGCGATCATTGCCTATCACCAACCGGTGACGCGTGCGGAGATCGAGGATATCCGCGGCGTGCAGACATCCAAAGGTACCCTCGACGTCCTGATGGAGGCGGGCTGGGTTCGCTTCCGTGGTCGCAGACGCACACCGGGCAGGCCTGTGACGCTCGGCACCACGAAGGATTTCCTTGATCATTTTGGTTTGGAGGAATTGCGTGATCTGCCCGGTCTCGAAGAGTTGAAGGGCGCGGGCTTGCTCTCAGGGCGCATCCCTGCGAATTTCAACATTCCTTCGCCGCTGATGAGCGATGAGCTTACGGAGGAAGAAGATCCGATTACGCAGCTGGATCTTGAAGAGCTCGGCCTGCTAGCGCCAAGCGGTGCATCGGGGGACTGAGCTGGCGGTATAACCTATCGTTGATCCTTTTCGTCGGTCTTGGATTTGCCATCACTATTCACGAAGATGAGATATCATCATCCCGACACGAAGATTGCTTGCCATCTCCGGCGGGGGCGTGACAATAACAACAGTTCACCGGGGATTTGGTGTTTGAAAATGAAGTCTAAACGGCTTACATCGAGGGAACACCGCAACAGGGAGTTAGCGTAATGGGTTCTTTTAGCATGTGGCACTGGTTGATCGTTCTGGTCATCGTGCTGTTGTTGTTCGGCCGCGGCAAGATTCCGGAACTGATGGGCGATGTCGCCAAAGGCATCAAGAGCTTCAAGAAGGGCATGAACGACGAGGATGCCCCGGAGCAGGCCAAGACGGTCGAGCACAAGGCCGACGAGACGAAGTAACCACGTTCGGGCGCATGGCAGCCTGAAGAGCGCTGTGTCCGCCCCAGGAGCCTATTGATGTTCGATGTTGGCTGGACCGAGTTGCTGGTCATTGCGGTCGTCCTGATCGTGGTTGTCGGTCCGAAAGATCTGCCGCCGATGCTGCGTGCCTTCGGCAAAATGACGGCGCGCATGCGCAAGGTGGCCGGTGAGTTTCGCTCACAGTTCGATGAAGCGCTGCGGGAAGCCGAGCTGGATGACGTGCGCCGCACGATCGATGACGCGCAGAAGCTCAATCCGGTCAACACTCTGCGCGAGGCCATGAACCCGCTGCGTCAGATGGGCAACGAGATAAAGGCGGATCTGCAGAAGGCGACGACGGTCGAGACGAAAACAGAGGTGGCGGCGACGCCCGCGGTTTCGGCGCCCGAGCCGTCTATGAGCCTGCCGGAAACGCCACCCGTCGTTGCGCCGCCGGCCGCCGCCATTGCGCCGACGGCCAGCGTATCCGAACCGTCGGTCGCATCCGTTGTGCCGGTGTCGGCTGTAGCGGAACCCGCGGTGGCCGTTGCCGAGAAGCCGAAACCGGCCAGAAAGCCCCGGACAAAAACGGCGGCGAGCGCGACTGCATCCCCGGTTGCCGTCGATCTGGTTGAAAAGCCGAAGCGTGCCGGGTCAAAAACGAGCGCGGCCCCGAAAAAGACCACGGCAGCAAAGAAGAAGGACAAGGCATGAGCGGTGATATCGAAGACAAGCCGCAGCCGCTTATCGAGCACCTGATGGAGTTGCGCACGCGGCTGATTTGGTCGTTGGTCGCATTCTTTGTTGCCTTCATCGTCTGCTTCTATTTCGCCAAGCACCTCTTCAACTACCTGGTCTATCCCTATAAATGGGCGGTCGTTTGGGCGCATCTCGACGTCTCGAAATCCGAGCTCATCTATACGGCGCCGCAGGAATTCTTCTTCACCCAAGTCAAGGTCGCCATGTTCGGCGCGCTGGTGATCTCCTTTCCGATCATCGCCGCACAGATCTATAAGTTTGTCGCTCCGGGGCTGTACAAGAACGAGCGCGCGGCTTTTCTGCCATTCCTGATAGCATCGCCGATCCTGTTCCTTCTTGGCGCTGCACTCGTATATTTCTTCTTCACCCCTATGGTCATGTGGTTCTTCCTGAGCATGCAACAGGCGCCGGGTCAGGATGAGGTGGCGATCTCGCTGATGCCGAAGGTTTCAGAATATCTGAGCTTGATCATGACGCTGGTCTTCTCTTTCGGCCTCGTCTTCCAGCTTCCGGTGATCACCACGCTGCTCGCACGCGTCGGCTTCATCAGCTCGGCCTGGCTTGCCGAAAAACGCAAATTCGCGATCGTGATAGCCTTCGTCGTTGCGGCTGTCCTGACTCCCCCGGATCCCATGTCCCAGATCGGCCTTGCGCTGCCGACGATCCTTCTCTACGAGATTTCCATCTATGCTGCGCGACTCGTGGAGCGCCAGCGTGCCCGGCAGGCACTCGAGGAGAACTCAGGGTCTACGGACGTTGCCAAGTCGGACAGCGTCTGAGCGGCCCCGGTCTTTCCTGTCGAGTCACGCCGGTAAGTTCCCCGTCAAGGCTTAGACCTGCTTTGACGGGTTCCTGCCGTTTTCAACCATCTGGGACGACGATGCTCGATATCAAATGGATCCGTGAGAATGCCGAAGCTTTCGATACGGCGCTGGCCAAGCGCGGTGCTGAGCCTCAGTCGCAAAACCTCATTGCCCTGGATGAGAAGCGCCGATCCGTCGTGCAAAAGGCGCAGGACATGCAATCCCGTCGCAACGCCGCTTCCAAGGAAATCGGCGCGGCGATGGCCCAGAAGAACATGGAGCTTGCCGACAGGCTGAAGGCGGAAGTTGCAGAGATCAAGGCCACGCTTCCCGCCGCCGAGGAGGAGGAGCGCGAACTGACGGCTGCATTGAACGATGCACTCTCACGCGTCCCAAACATTCCGCTCGATGATGTGCCGGTCGGCAAGGACGAGCACGACAATGTCGTCACACGCATCGTTGGAGCGAAGCCGCGCTGGAATCATCAGGCCAAGGAGCACTTCGAAATCGGCGAAGCGCTCGGCTATATGGATTTTGAGCGTGCAGCGAAGCTTTCCGGCGCGCGTTTCACGGTACTGACGAGCCAGTTGGCCCGTCTTGAGCGCGCGCTTGGTCAGTTCATGCTGGACCTGCACACCCGTGAGCACGGCTACACAGAGGTGAGCTCGCCCCTGATGGTGCGTGACGACGCGATGTACGGCACAGGGCAATTGCCGAAATTTGCCGAAGATCTGTTCAGGACGACGGACGGCCGGTGGCTGATCCCAACGGCGGAAGTAACGCTGACAAATCTCGTGTCGGGAGAAATCCTCGACCAGGAGAAACTGCCCTTGCGCTTTACGGCTCTGACACCGTCCTTCCGTTCGGAAGCGGGATCCGCCGGGCGCGATACCCGCGGCATGTTGCGCCAGCACCAGTTCTGGAAATGCGAGCTTGTTTCGATCACCGATGCCGAAAGCTCCATCGAGGAACATGAACGCATGACCGCTTGCGCCGAGGAAGTCCTCAAGCGCCTCGGCCTGCATTATCGTGTCATGACGCTCTCCACCGGAGACATGGGCTTCGGAGCACGCAAGACCTATGATCTCGAGGTCTGGCTGCCGGGGCAGGACACCTTCCGTGAAATCTCGTCGTGCTCTGTCTGCGGCGATTTTCAGGCGCGCCGGATGAACGCCCGCTATCGTGGCAAGGATGATAAGGGAACGAAATTCGTTCACACTCTGAATGGTTCCGGCATCGCCGTCGGTCGTGCCCTGATCGCAGTTCTCGAAAATTACCTGAACGAAGACGGTTCCGTCACAATTCCGGACGTTCTGCTGCCCTATATGGGCGGTTTAAAGAAGATCGAACGGGCGGCCTAGGCTATTCTGCATCCAAGATCGAATCACTTGGATGCAGGCGTGGGGTGAAAGATGCGGATCCTCCTGACCAATGACGACGGCATACATGCCGAAGGCCTGGCTACGCTGGAGCGTATCGCCCGGACTCTGTCGGATGACGTCTGGATCGTGGCTCCGGAAACCGATCAGAGCGGACTTGCCCATTCGCTGAGCCTCTCCGAGCCTTTGCGCATGCGCAAGGTCGGGGAAAAGCACTTCGCGTTGCGCGGCACGCCGACCGATTGTGTCATCATGGGCATCCGACAGGTGCTGGATGCCAAGCCGGATCTGGTGCTGTCCGGTGTCAATTCGGGATCGAATGTCGCCGACGACGTCACCTATTCAGGTACGATTGCCGGGGCGATCGAAGGCACGATGCAGGGGGTGCGCTCGTTTGCCTTGAGCCAGGCCTACCTCTATGAGGACGGCGCTCGCATCGTTCCATGGGAGGTTGCGGAAAGCCGCGCGCCGGCACTTCTGCGCCGGCTCATGGATATCGATCTTCCGGATGGTACATTCCTCAATCTCAATTTTCCGAATTGTCGGCCTGAAGAGGTCACCGGGGCGCAAGTGACCGCCCAGGCCAAGATCGGCTTCAATCTTCAGGTGGAGGAACGAAGCGACGGTCGTGGCTTTCCCTATTACTGGCTGAAATTCGGCGAACGCGCCGGCGCCTTTCGCGAGGGGACCGATGTCCATGCCCTCAAGCATAACAGGATTTCAATAACCCCGTTGAAACTGGATCTCACCGATTATTCCGTCCAGGATCGCGTAGCGCGGGCTCTTTCGGATATGGAGTAATGAAGTGACAGCTCGGCTGCTCGAGAAAGAGGGGTTTGCGGCACTTGTCCTCAGGCTGCGTGCGGAGGGCATTTCCGACATCGATCTTCTGACGGCGGTCGAACAGACGCCGCGCTCCCTATTTGCCCCGCCGCAGTATTCCGAGGACGCCTATTCCAGCCGCACGATTCCGATCGAGTGCGGCGCCTTCATGGAGGGCGTGGATCTGGTGGTCCGCATCCTCCACAACCTCAAGGTCAAGCCCGGCCATCGTGTGCTGGAAGTGGGAACGGGAAGCGGCTTCACGGCCGCGGTGATGGCGCGAATGGCCGAACGGATCCTGACAGTCGAGCGCTATAAGACACTGGTGACCGGTGCACAGCGGCGCGTGGAATCGCTGGGGCTGCGCAACGTCGTCATCCGCCACGCCGACGGCAGCGCCGGATTGCAGGGAGAGGGGACCTTTGACCGTATCCTGGTGACGGCCGCCTTCAACGCGATGCCCCGCTTCTATGCCGATCAACTCGTTTCCGGCGGCTCGATGATCGCTCCTCTGATGATTTCGGAAGAAAATTGCCGGATGGTGCGGCTGACCAAGACAGGCAGCCGCTTCGAACGGGAAGAGCTCTTCGACGTGCCCTATCTCCCGATAGTGCCTCGGCTCGCATCCTTTCTGTGAGCGCGTGCGGCAAACCGCTTTCCTGGACGATTGCCGGTTATGGTTATCAAATTCTCACAAAAATAAGGCGAATAGGCACACTTTAACCGCATGGTAATACTAACGGGTTTTAATCGACTCACAAATGGTTGCGTCTTTCAGTGGGTCGAGTCATGCGTTTCAGTCTTTCGCCAGAGTACGGGAAGTCGACAGGTAATGTGCTGGTCGCGGTCTTTCTGGCGAGCATCGTTACGGGTTGCAGCTCGGATGTCATGCGGTTCGGAGGCTATTCCTCCGGTTCCGACCAGATAACCACCAATTCAATCCCGAATCAGAATTATTCAGGCTCAAGCGGCAGTCAGCCGACGCCCCGCGCGGACGTCGCCTCCGGCGGGCCGATGATGCAGCCTGGCTATTCCGGCCGCCAGGAAGCGCTGAACCAGCCATATCCCAGCCAACCCTATCCCGGCCAGGCTTATCCTGCGCAGCCCGCAAACGGCGGCTACAATTCATCGACTGCTGTAAGATCCAGTGCACGCATGGCGACGGCGCCGGTTTCCGTACAGAGATCGGAGCTTGCCGCTCCCTCTCCATCGCGTTCCGGCGAGCGCGAGGCGGCATTGGCGCAGCCATTCCCCTCGGAGAAAAAGGCGCCTCCGGTCCAGGCTGCAAAGGCGGCACCCGATCCAATTAAGACAGGCACCACGCCGAAGGTATCCGGGTGGTCTTCCACCAATGCGCCGAGCGTGACGCTCAGGCCGGGTGAAAGCCTTGCAACCCTCTCCAAGCGTTATGGCGTTCCGGAGAAGGAGATCCTGCGCGTCAACGGCTTGAAAAATTCGGCGGCGGCCAAGCCTGGCCAGCAGATCCTGATCCCCACCTTCAATGGCGGCAACGCCGCGAAGGCGGCTTCGCAGGCCGCTGATCTCTCGAAGGGTGGCAATCTTCCCGAACCGAGCAAGGCGCCGACGCAGGACGTTGCAGTCCTCCCCGCTGGCAACTCCATCCGCGACAAGTCGCAGGCGGCTCCGGCGCCTTCCGACAAGCTCGCTGCCGGCGCCGGCAAGGATCCAAATGGTGCCGGCGGCACCTACGTCGTCAAACCCGGCGATTCCCTTGCCAAGATCGCGAAAGCGACAGGCACGCGGATCGATGATCTTAAGGCCGCTAATGGTCTGACTGCCGGCACGGTCCGCATCGGCCAGGTTCTGAAGGTGCCAGGCACTGCTCCCGCCGGTTCGGATACCGTCAAGACCGCATCAATCCCTGCAAAGGCTGTCACGAAGGTTTCTGCACCGGCTAGCGAGGCTGTCAGCGCGCAACCTGCGCCCTACAAGCCGCCGGTCGCCAGCGCCAGCCAGAGCATCTCCGATGTCGAAAAGAAGACCGACGTTGCGGTCGCCGCTCCGGAATCGACCGGTATCGGCAAATATCGCTGGCCGGTTCGCGGTGCGGTGATTGCCGGCTACGGCGCCAATGTCGATGGCAACCGCAATGACGGTATCGACATCTCGGTCCCGGAAGGCACGCCGATCAAGGCTGCTGAAAATGGCGTCGTCATCTATGCCGGCAATGGTCTGAAGGAACTCGGCAACACGGTTCTGCTGCGCCACGACGACGGTACAGTAACGGTTTACGGCCATGCTGACGCGCTGAACGTTGCCCGCGGTCAAAAGGTCCAGCGCGGACAGACGCTCGCCACATCAGGCATGAGCGGCAACGCAAAGCAGCCACAGCTTCACTTCGAAGTGCGCAAGGATGCCGCACCGGTCAACCCGATGACATTCCTCGAGTAGGTAAAGCGTCTTGAGGAACGTGCAAAAGCCCGGCCAAAAACCGGGCTTTTGTATTTTTTCGGCGACTGCATGCGGAAAGTGGGGGCGCGTCCTATTCCCGCTCGAGTGGCTTGCGCAGTCGCCCGGCAAGATCCTGGATATATTGCCAGGCGACGCGACCGGAACGGGCGCCGCGCGTTGTTGCCCACTCCAGAGCTTCGGCGTGAAGCTTTTCGCGATCAAGCTTCAGTTTGAAATGATCGGCATAGCCGTCGACCATTTGCAGGTAGTCTTCCTGGCTGCATTTGTGGAAGCCCAGCCAGAGGCCGAACCGGTCGGAGAGGGAGACTTTCTCCTCGACCGCCTCCGAAGGGTTGATGGCCGTCGACTGTTCGTTCTCCATCATATGGCGGGGCAGCAGGTGACGCCGGTTGGAGGTGGCGTAGAAGACGACATTGTCCGGCCGGCCTTCGATGCCGCCGTCGAGCGCAGCCTTCAACGACTTGTAGGCAGTGTCGTCGTGGTCGAAGGAGAGATCGTCGCAGAAGATGATGACGCGATGCGGGGCGTCTTTGACAAGGTCGAGAAGAATGGGGAGGGTTGCGATATCTTCCCGGTGGACTTCGACCAGTTTCAGGGAGACTCCGCTTTCACGCCGAACATCCTCGTGTACTGCCTTGACGAGCGAGGATTTGCCCATGCCGCGCGCGCCCCAGAGAAGCACGTTGTTGGCGGCGAAGCCTCCCGCGAAACGTTCCGTGTTTTCGTGCAGGATGTCACGGACGTGGTCGACACCGCGAATGAGTTTCAGTGCGATGCGGTTCGGCCGCGGCACCGGCTGCAGATGAAGACGCGCCGGCGCCCAGACAAAGCAATCCGCAGCCGTCCAGTCGTTGACCGCCGGCGGCGGTCCCGCGAGCCGGTCGATGGCGTCGGCCAGCCGCTGCAGTTCGGTCAGGATCGCGCTATTGATATCTTCGGCCACGATGGTGCTCCTTTGAAATTGAACGGAAGGAGATAGGTTTTATTTTTCGTTGCCGGTAGCATGGCGTTTCTGAGGCGAAAAGGTTAAGAGGCACGGATACCGGTACGGTTTGCCGCTGTTTCTGTTGCATTCGTCATGATCGCAACTATAGTCCGGCGACCTGCGGGAAGACGGTTGATCCGTCCATCCAGAAGTTTGAGGAGTTTCCAATGTTCACCGAGGCATTTGCCCAGACCGCAACAGACACCGCTCCGGGGATCGGCTCCGGCCTGGAGATGATCTTCCTGTTTGTCCCGTTGATGGTCGTTTGGTATTTTCTGCTTATTCGTCCGCAGCGCGCTCAGGCAAAGCGCCGCGAGGAGACCTTGAAGAACATCCGCCGCGGCGATCAGGTCGTCACCGGCGGCGGTATTGTCGGCAAGGTGACCAAGGTCGTTGATGACAAGGAAGTCGAGATTGAGATTGCAGAAGGCGTCCGTGTTCGCGTGGTTCGCACCGGTATCTCCGAGGTCCGCGTCAAGGGCGAACCGGTCAAGGCAGACGCAGCCTAAGCAGTAGACGACCGACGGCTGAAACCGCTAACGTGTCGCCACTGGAGTTTCGAGAGCTTCATGCTACATTTCAGCCGCTGGAAGACTTTCCTGATCTGGTTTGCGGTGCTCTTGGGCGCTGTTGCCGCGGCCCCGAATTTCCTCAGTGATCGACAACTCGCGTCCTTACCGGAATGGCTGGCGCACAGGAGCCTTGACCTTGGTCTCGATCTCCAGGGCGGTTCGCGTATCATGCTCAAGATTGAGCGCGCCGATGTCGTCAAGAGCCGGCTTGAAGCAACCGTGGGTGATGTGCGTACCCGATTGCGGGATGCCCATATCCCCTACGCGGGCCTTGCCGGCGTCGGACAGACGGTTGAGGTTCGCATCAGCGATCCAAATCAGGTTCAGGCCGCAATTGACGCCCTGACGCCGTTGACGGCTCCCGTCAGGACCGGAGCCTCCGGCCGTCCAGTGCAGCCGGCAACACTTTTGCAGGCGGATCAGGGGCGACTGATACTTGAAATTACCGATGAAGGGATCAATTCCAGTCTGTCTTCCGCCATTGCACAGTCGGTAGACGTGGTCCGCCGTCGCATTGCCGAACTTGGCAGCGAGGATCCGGTCATCGAAAGCCGCGGCGCCGATCGCATCATCGTTCAGATGACCGGCTCCATCGATCTGGAAAGACTGAAGAACCTTCTGATCCAGCCGGGGGATTTCTCCTTCAGGCTGTTCGATCGGAGCATGGCGCCGCAGCAGGCGCTCGGACGTCCGCCGGCCAACTCTCAGATTCTCTATTCGATGGACGATCCGCCCATCGCCTATCTCGTGCAGAGGCAGCCCCTGTTCTCAAACCGCGATATTGCCGACGCCCGGGCGGATTTCGACCCGCAAAACAATGAAGGTGTCGTCCGTGTCAGGCTGAATGCAGAGGCAGCCAATCATATAGCGCAATCGACGCAGACTAATCTCGGCAAGTCCATCGCCGTTGTCCTCGACGATCAGGTCGTCTCCACGTCAGTGCTTCGCGCGCCTATCCTTGACGGAAACAGCGAGGTTGCAGGCGATTTTTCCGCACAGGGCGCTCAGGACCTTGCCATTCTGCTGCGTTCGGGTCCTTTGCCTGCCGCATTGACCACGGTGGAAGAACGGACTGTCCGGCCGGGCTTGGGTAACGAGACAGTCCGCTCCGGTATCATAGCCTGCCTTGCCGCCGCAGGCTTCGTTGCCGCATCGATGGTCCTATTCTACGGATTGCTGGGTATCGTCGCCACCATCGCCCTGGTGATCAATATCATCATGGTCCTGGCGATCATGAGTGCCCTCGGGATCACGCTGACATTGCCGGGCATCGCCGCAATCGTCTTGATCATCGGTATGGCAATTGACGCCAATGTCCTTATTTACGAGCGGGTTCGGGAAGAGGAAAAGAAAACTCACCTTCTTGTCGCCGCCCTGAGAAAAGGATTCTCCAGGGCAGCGTCCACTGTCGCCGATGCCAATCTCACGGTTCTGATCGTCGCAGCCGTGCTTCTCTATGCCAGCAGCGGCGCCGTTCAAGGTTTTGCGGCTGCCCTGGTCATTGGCGTTTTCACCACGTTCTTCACGGCCTGTCTGGTTACCCGATCGATCATTGACATCTGCATTTCTCGCCGCAGGCCGAGAGCTCTGCTCGCCGGTGTTAGAAGCGGCATTTTCGACGGTGCGAGTATCCGGTTCATGGCGATCCGGCGCTATACGTTCTCGATACTGGCCGCCTTGTCTGTCGCGATAATGCTGGCCTTTGCTGCGGTCGGAATGCACCTCGGCATCGATTTTACCGGCGGCTCGATTATCGAGGTCAGAGCAAAGCAGGGCGTTGCCGATCTGCAGGACATCCAATCGCGGCTCGCCGATCTCAATCTGGGTGAAATCCGCGTCGATAGCATCGGCAACCGGTCGAGTGCTATCATCCGAGTTCAGTCTCAGGGAGGCGGGGAAAACGCGGAGCAATCGGCCGTCACTCTCATACGCGGTGAATTGGATCAGGATTACGAATTCCGACGTGTGGAAGTGGTTGGTCCCGCCGTTTCCGGCGAACTGACGCTGACGGCGACGCTCGGTGTTCTCGCTTCGCTGGCTGCGATCCTGGTTTACATCTGGTTTCGCTTCGAATGGCAGTTTGCTGTTGGCGCAATCATTGCCACGCTCCACGACGTCATCCTGATGCTCGGTCTGTTCGTGCTCACGGGGATGGAGTTCAACTTGATCAGCATCGCCGCGCTTCTGACCATCGCCGGCTATTCGCTCAACGACACCGTCGTCGTCTATGACCGAATGCGCGAAAATCTGCGTCGCTATCCCAGGATGCCTTTGCCAATTCTGATCGACGCTTCGATAAATCAAACCCTATCGCGCACGGTCCTGACTTCGGTGATGACTATGCTGGCGCTGCTGGCGCTCTATCTCTTCGGTGGAGAGGTGATCCGTTCCTTCGCCTTCACGATGCTCTTCGGCGTTGCCGTCGCGACGTTCTCCTCGATCTACATCGCCGCACCGCTCCTCATTCTCTTCAAGCTGCGGCCCGATGCCTCCGACGAGGAGGGAAATAAAGCGGCGACCGATACCGATATTCAATCCAGCAAACCGGCAGTATGACGACATGGCTAAAGGCATAGAAATCCGCGAGGCACATTTTCCCGGCCGGGCGCCGATCGATACATACGGCAATGGCGGCTTCCGTTTCGCGGACATGTCGCATCGTGGCTCGATCCTCTGCCTTCCTTCCGGCATCTACGGCTGGGACATGGATGTTACGAAACCTCTGATCCCCGCGAATTTCCAGCGGGTGCTCGATGAGGCAGCCACGATCGAGGTACTGCTTGTCGGCACTGGACCGGAACTTCGGCCGCTCCCAGCGGAGCTGAAGGCAGCCTTGAAGGCGCGCGGTATATCATCCGATCCGATGAGCACGGGGGCAGCCGTGCGTACATTCAATATCATGCTGTCGGAATCGCGCGCCGTCGCGGCAGCTCTGATTGCCGTTTGAGAAAACCCGGACGACGCGATGGAGCCGAGCAATTCAGCACGGGAGCCTCAGGATATCTGCCTGAGGACGTTACGCGATACCGATCGCGACCGGTATCTTGCCTGTCTGCTTTCTCCGGCAGGCAGGCGCGGCGCGCTTGCTGCCCTTTATGCTTTCAATGCTGAGCTCGCGCGTGTTCGCGATCTCGTTCATGAGCCTTTACCAGGTGAAGTACGCATGCAGTACTGGCGTGATGTGCTGGAGGGAGCCGCGCGCGGATCTACCGAGGCCAATCCGCTTGCATCAGGGCTTCTTGCGGCAATCGCGGATCATCACCTGCCGCGTCAGGTCCTCATCGACATGATCGATGTCCGTATTTTCGATCTCTATGACGATCCAATGGAGACGCGGCTTGCGCTGGAGGGCTATGCCGGCGAGACCGCGTCGGCGCTGATCCAGCTTGCAAGCCTTATCCTTTCACCACAGGAGGCAGGCAGTTCCGCCGATGCCGCCGGCCACGCCGGCGTTGCTCAGGCGATTGCGGGATTAGTCCTGCTGATGCCGCTTCACCGCCATCGCGGCCAGCTCTATCTGCCGCTGGAGATCCTCGCGGCAACAGGTCTCGACCGCGAAGCCTTCCTGTCCGGCGAGGACAAGGGACGCATCTCGACGGCGATAGAGGCATTTGCAGGCCTCGGTCGCGAGCATCTCGCAAAGGCGAGGGGAGCGGGCGTAATACCTCCGGCACTCTTTCCCGCATTTTTGCCGGCAGTACTTTCGGAGCCGGTGTTGATCGAAGCGCAGAAACGCGGCGCGGGCCTCTTCGATCGGCCGATCCAACCATCGCAGTGGCGCCGTCAGATGCGCATGGCACTGGCAGCCTTGCGAAAGAAAATCTGACACTACAGCGCCGTGTGTCTTATAAGACGCACAAAGGTCGCTGCAGCACTTTGGATTGCTGCATGTTTTTATCCTTAAATCAGCTCCGATTTAAGGAAACATGCAGTAGTCAAACTCGCGCAAGTCTCGAACGGTAGATTGGCACCGTCGTTTACAGCGCCATGCGTCCCATCAAACGCACAAAGGTCGCTGTGAAGCTTGGAAACGCTGAAGGAGAAGCGGCGTGGGTTTGATCGTTTGGCTGGTCATATTCGCCATTGTCATTTTTTTCGCCTTTGTGACGACGCGCATGGCTGCGCAGACCAAGGAAGACGGTCTTCACGACACGGGCCTTGCGATCATCGAATTCGGGCGGGCTTTCCCCAACGAAGCGATCCGTCAATTGCAGACGACCGCAAACGGCCAGGCGGTCTTCGTCCGACTGCATGACAACAAGGCAGGTTTCATGCGCAACATGCGCAGCCATTTCGCCTGCCACCTGATCGAGCCGGGAACGGTACGGGTGACGAGCTCCGCGACCGGGCGGGGACTTTCCATTGAATTCGTTGATGCGCCCTACCATAACGGCACTTACGAGTTTCCCTCGCCAGCAGAAGCAGCCGAGGTTTCCCTTTGGCTGCTTGGAAATTATGTCGGCGAGGGCGATCGCAATACACCGCCGGAAAACAGCGCACCGGCCGCGAACAATCAATAGGACTTAAAGCAGCTATCTGGCTTCGCCGAGCCAGGCGGCGCAATCGGTCAAGGCGCGCTTGGCAACCAGCTGCCGCTTCATGATCGTCTTGTCCTTGCCGCGAAAACGCTTGACCCCTTCCGGCTTGACGATGGAACCCGGCTCCAGTTCCGGAAACAGACCGAAATTGATGTTCATCGGCTGGAAGGATCGTTTGCCGGGCTCGTCGTCGGTGACGATGTGCCCGCCGGTGATATGGTTGAGCAGCGCTCCCAGTGCGGTCGTATCCGGCGGCAGCGCGATCGCTTGGCCCTTCCTTTCGGTGGCGGCGAAACGTCCAGCCAACAATCCGACACCGGCGCTTTCGACGTAGCCCTCGCAGCCGGTGATCTGGCCGGCAAAACGCAGGCCGGGCCGCGATTTCAGCGTCAGAGAACGATCCAAAAGGACTGGCGAGTTGATGTAGGTATTGCGGTGCAGACCGCCGAGCCGGGCGAATTCGGCATTTTCTAGCCCAGGTATCATGCGAAAGATCTCGGCCTGGGAACCATATTTCAGCTTCGTCTGAAAGCCGACCATGTTGTAGAGCGTGCCGAGCGCATTATCCTGGCGAAGCTGCACGATGGCGTAGGGCTTGACCGCCGGATTGTGTGCATTCGTCAGCCCCATGGGCTTCATCGGCCCATGGCGCAGCGTCTCGCGTCCGCGCTCGGCCATGACCTCGATCGGCAGGCATCCATCGAAATAGGGCGTGCCTTCCCATTCCTTGAAGCCGATGGTGTCGCCAGCGATCAGGGCATCGACGAAGGCATTGTACTGCGCCTCGTCCATCGGGCAGTTGATGTAGTCCTTGCCGGTTCCACCCGGTCCCACCTTGTCGTAGCGCGACTGATACCAGCAGACGTTCATGTCGATGCTGTCGCGATAGACGATCGGTGCAATTGCGTCGAAGAAGGCAAGCGAATCCTCGCCGGTCTCCGCCTGAATGGCGCCGGCAAGCGACGGCGCAGTTAACGGTCCCGTCGCGATGATAGCAAGATCCCACTCCTTGGGAGGTAGTCCGGAGACTTCCTCGCGAACGATGCTGATCAGGGGATGGTTCTGGATAGCCTCTGTCACGGCGGCGGAAAATCCCTCGCGGTCGACGGCAAGAGCGCCGCCCGCCGGCACCTGATGCTTGTCGGCCGAGGCCATGATCAGCGAGCCCGCCAGACGCATTTCCGCATGGATGACACCCACGGCATTGCTTGTCGCATCGTCGGACCGGAAGGAATTCGAGCAGACGAGTTCGGCAAGGCTGTCGGTCTTATGGGCCTCGGTGCCGCGTACGCCGCGCATCTCGTGAAGGATGACATGCACGCCCGCATTGGCGATCTGCCAGGCTGCTTCGGACCCGGCAAGTCCGCCGCCGACGACATGAATGGGGGTATAAGGGGACGTATCTTTCATGTGCGGCTGATTATCATGGTCAGCGAATGGTTCCAACCGGAATTAAAGACGGCGTTCAGGCGGCGATCACACCGCTGGATTCTGCGAGCCACATCCGCAATGCCGCCGGATTCCCGCCTTGATCCTGTCCATCTTGTATGGCCAATGCTGCCTGCACTCGGCTCGTCGGCCATATTAGGCAGACTAGTCGAAAACCGGTCCCATAGCCGGAAGTACGTAGTTTGATGCTGTCGAACTTGGCTTCTGCGCGCCTCATGCTCCAAATCGAGCGCACGTAAAGGAATTAGTTACCATAGTTCTTCATTCTTCCGAACATCGGCAGATGTCGAGACGCGATCAGATTCGGCGCGTCGTCGTCATTTTCCCGGTCCGACGAGCGACGCGTACCGTACCAGCCGCCGGGTTGAGTCACAGTTTGGAAGACGAGTAGCATGGCGTTTGCGACCGAGACGTTCAGTGACGTCAATCCCCTTGTACGATTTCGCTTTCGCCCAGCCGCCACGCGCGGCGTCATAGCCGGGGCCGCTCTGGTCGGTCTCGGAACCGTTGCCTTCTCATGGATGGTGGCAACGTTTGTCACGATGCAGACGATGGGTATGTCGATCGGCTCGGGTTCTGCCATTTCTTCGCACACTGCGTTCGGCGCGAAGGACATTGCGCTGACAAACTTCTATGAAAAGCAGCTGCCTACCGGGACTTTCTTTAGTTCTGCGTTAACGAAGGGCGGTCGTGTTTGGAAGAGCAGCCCAATCGCGGATACCGGACGTTTCGCCGCCGCTCCGCTGGAGCATGCCCCTTCGATGGGGACAGCGTTGTCGGTTGCAGCTCTTGTTGAGCATTTCAGGAACACCGCCTCCCTCCATGGCTCACGGGCGTCAGCAAAGACGGATCGCATCGTGGCACAGGCATCCGCGGCCGCGGAACCGAGAGAGCGGCCGATCGTTCCTGGCGTTGGGAGTTCTGCGCAATCGCCTGAGGGCAGCGCCGTTGCTGCTGGTCAAAGCACATCGCGGCTTGCCGATGCTTCCTCGAATAGGCCTCTGATCCCTGCTCAGGCAAGTGCGCCACCGGCGCCCGTAAATATTGCTTCCGCAAGTGCACTCCCTGGGACTTCCTTCGAAAGCCATCCCGCTCCTTCAGAGGTTTCAGACAAGCAGCAGACCGGCTTGCTGGCAAATCCCACGGTATCGATCAACGAAAACCGCAGTGCGACGTCAGCTGCTGGGCCTGCCAAACGGCCGATTGCTCCTAAGAACGGACTGCCCTCATTCGGCAGGGATGCCGTTCCCGTCCTCGGCTCTGATGGTTCGACCGATCTCTCCGTGGCTAGCATAGCGCTACCTGCGACCAATCCTTCGGCGCCGCCCATGCATTTCATGCCGGCGGAGGTGAGGAATGCGCCCGTCGTGCTGCCGGCGCCCTCCGCTGCGGCTCAACTTGCTGCTGCCGCACCCGCGGAGGTCTCGCCGGAGAAGACCTCTGAAGCTATCGCGGTGCCGCTGCCGACTCCGGCACCGCTCGAACGTTCTCCTGCTCCGGCAGATACTGGAGATCGGCCTTCAGAGACGGAACTTGCAAGCATCGAACCCGAGCTGGACCTGGATCTGCCGGACGATGTGCCGCTGCCGACAACGCGCCCGCGCGGATTGCCCAAGATCATTACGGAGGGTCCGGAAGGACAAGCGAAACCTTCGGCTGGCCAGGCACTCGCTTATGCGCGGCCGGAAAATCCTTTGGGCGACGATGAGGATGACCCAGGTCCGCGGCCGCTGTTCAGCCCCCGGAGCCGTGGCGCCGCGGCCATCTACGACATTTCGGCGCACATGGTCTACCTGCCGAATGGCGAGCGGCTGGAAGCGCATTCCGGGCTGGGCGGCATGCTCGACAATCCGCGATATGTCAACCAGAAGAACCGCGGACCGACGCCGCCTCACACCTACGATCTCGTCATGCGGGAAAAGCTGTTCCATGGCGTTGCAGCGATTCGTCTTCTTCCCGTCGACGCGAGTAAGATATATGGCCGAGACGGCCTCCTTGCCCACACCTACATGCTTGGTCCGCGTGGAGATTCGAATGGCTGCGTATCCTTTAAAGACTATCGTCGTTTCCTCGCCGCCTTCAAGCGTGGCGAAATTAAGCAGCTCGTCGTCGTGCCACGTCTATCGTCGCCGCCAACGCGTTTCGCTTTTTTCGGTCGCGCTACGTAAGCTGCCGTTGGGTGAGCTCAATTATTGATGCAGCCCTTCCCGCCGATCGTGGCGGCCTTCACATTTCATGCAGCACCTGCGCAGCCTTGACCGCTGCCGACGCCCGGTTCTCGACGCCGAGCTTGACGTAGATTTGCTCCAGATGCTTGTTCACCGTTCGGGCGGAAAGGCCAAGAATTTCGCCGATATCGCGGTTGGCTTTGCCCTTGGCGATCCACAGCAGCACCTCGGACTCACGCTGCGTCAGGGCGAAATGCTGCCGCAAGGCGTCCTCGTTGCTGCGCCGGTCCGAGGCGGCCAAGCGGAAGAGATATTCCTCCGGGCCGATGATGCCAAGGAAGGCGACTTGCAGGGCGGCCTGGCCGCCGCTGTCGACCGAAAAAGTGTTCTCGCGCAGCACTTTGGAACCTTCGCGTGTCGACATCCAGCCGGCGATATGCCTGACGACGATGTCGATCCCATCCTCGCTGCCGGTCGCTGCATTGATCAGGCGCATTGCCTGCGGCGTCGACCAGAGAATGCTGCCGTCGCCCTTGACCGCGAGCAGGTGACGTCCGGCGGCATCGAGCGCTACGCGGGCGCTCTGGGCGGAGCGGGCATTGCGAAGATGCACTCGGATGCGTGCGCGCAATTCATCGATATTGATCGGTTTGGTCAGATAGTCGACGCCGCCAGATTCCAGTGCATGGACGACATGTTCCGTTTCGGTAAGGCCGGTCATGAAGATCACAGGCACCTGAGCGACGATCGCGTTGCTCTTCAGCCTGCGGCAGGTCTCGAAGCCGTCCATCGTGGGCATGATCGCATCGAGGAGGATGAGATCGGGCGTGATGCGCTCGACGATGCTCAGTGCGCCCGTTCCGGACGTGGCGATCAGCACGGAAAAGCCGGATTGCTCGAGCGCGTCGGTCAGAAACCCGAGCGTCTCCGGCGAATCGTCGACCAGCAATACGATATCCCGAGGAAGCGCCGGTTCAGCCAATGGATTCTACCTTTTTGTCGAAATCGTGCAGGAAATTCATGAAACCGGTCAGATCGAAGGCGGCAACGTAGGAGCGGAGTTCCTCTGTGAACCGCCGATTGGCCTCGTCTCTGGCCAGGTCCGCAAGCTTGGCTTCGATGCCGCGGATATAGCCAATCTCGCCAAGTCGCAGTAGCTCCTGCACATGGGCGGCACCGGGATGCCGCATCGGCACTTCAGCCTGAGGCAACACCACTTGCGCCGAATCGGCATAGATCCACTTCAGGCCAAGATGCAGCGCCAGCTTGTCGCGAAGTTGCTTGATGTCAACAGGCTTGCCGATCGCATCATTATGGCTGTCGTCGCTGTCGCTTGCTGCGGCCGCATCGCCGATATTGGCCGATAGCATCAGAATCGGCGCCACCTGTCCGGCTTCTCGCAGGCGCGAGACGAGTTGCCAGCCGTTCATGCCAGGCATCGAGATATCGACCAGAAAAAGATCCGGCTGGATGCCTTCGATCAGTGTCAGACAATCCGTACCGCTTGCCGCCGTGAGCACCACGAAATCGAGCGGTACAAGGATTTCGCGCATCATGTCGCGATGGTCCTCATTGTCGTCGACAACGACGATGGTGCGCCGCGGGCCGTCATAGCTGACGATTTTCTTTTCCTGCGGCGGGGCCACCATGTCGCGCATCACGGCCGACAACATCAGGCGAACGCGGAAGGTCGAGCCCTTGTCCTTTTCGCTCGCGACCGAAATCTCGCCGCCGAGCGTATTCGTCAGAAGCTGAGTGATGGTGAGGCCAAGGCCGAGCCCCGGCATGGGGCGGATGTTGTCCGCCTCTCCACGCTGAAAGGGCTCGTAAATACGTGTCAGATCCTTTTCCGCGATGCCGCGTCCGGTATCGGAGACGGTGAAGGTCGCAACCTGGCTGCGATAGCCGACATCGAACGTGACGCTGCCCTCATCGGTGAACTTGATCGCGTTGGAGAGCAGGTTGACGAGGATCTGACGCAATCGCTTTTCGTCCGTTCGCACGAACTGGGGCAGGGCTACCGAGCGATCAGGATTGAAGGCAAGCCCCTTTGCTTGCGCCTGCGGTCGGAACATGTCAACGATCTGGTCGAGAAAATCCTGGATGTTGATTTCGTTGGAATAGACCTGCAGGCGGCCGGCTTCAATCTTGGAAATGTCGAGCAGGCCGTCGATCAGGCCCGAAAGATGCTCTGCGCTGCGGCGGATGACCTTGATGGAGGACTGGCGTGGCGGCGGGATCGTTTCGTCGCGCTCTAGGATCTGGGCGTAGCCGAGGACGGCATTGAGCGGCGTGCGCAGTTCGTGGCTGAGACCGACGACATAGCGGCTCTTGGCGCGATTGGCGGCTTCGGCGGTTTCCTTGGCATTCTGAAGGGCTGCGTCGGTCTTCTTATGGGCAGCGATTTCCTTGAGCAGCAATGTATTCTGGCGAGAGGATTCTTCCTCGGCGACCACGCGGCTGTCATGGGCAAGCACGTAGAACCAGCAGGCGACACCGGCGATGATCGAGAAGACAAAGAAGACGATAAGGATTGTGCGATTGACGACCTCCGCCGTTTCCGGCGAGGCCGAGGCAACCTGATGAGCGATCATGGCGAGGATTGCGCCGATCGCCGTTAACGCCAGCGCAACGGCGATGCCGTAGCGGCCGAGGCGCGTCTTCAATTGCTCGACCATCGTTTCCGGCAGCAGTGTCCTGGCGACGACGCCGAGCTGTGTGTTGAAGCGCGCTTTCGGTTTGCACATGTCATGGCAGCGGCTGTCGAGCGAGCAGCAGAGCGAGCAGATCGGCGCGGCATAGGCAGGACACCAGGCCATATCCTCCGGCTCGAAGGGATGTTCGCAGATGGAACAGGTTATCGTCGCCTGCTCCTTCCATTTGGCGCGCGGCTTTCGGGCGAGATAGAATTTGCCGTTCGTGCCCCAGGCGATCAGAGGCGAGGCGAGGAGAGCGATGACGAGCGTGATGTAGGGGGCAAGCGAGGCGGCGGTTGCGCCAAAGGCGCCGAAATGGGCGATCAGCGTGATCGTCGCCGAGATCGTCATGGCGCCGACGCCGACCGGATTGATGTCATAGAGATGGGCGCGTTTGAATTCTATGCCGGGTGGAGCAAGCCCGAGCCGCTTGTTGATGAAGAGATCGACCGAGATCGTGCAGAGCCATGCCATGGCGATGATCGAAAAGACCCCTAGTGTCTCTTCGAGCAGGCGGTAGATGCCGAGTTCCATCAGGAGGAGGGCGATCGCGACGTTGAAAACGAGCCAGATGACGCGGCCCGGATGACTGTGGGTCAGCCGCGAGAAAAAATTCGACCAGGCGAGAGAGCCCGCATAGGCGTTCATCACGTTGATCTTCAGCTGCGAGACGACCACGAAGGCTGCCATCAGCAGAAGCGCTGCATTGTGCGAGGGGATCATATAGCCGAATGCGGTCAGGTACATTTGCGCCGGATCGGCGGCGCGGTCGACCGGCACGCCGGCGCTGAAGGTGAGCACGACGAGGAACGAGCCGGCCAGCAGCTTCGGGGCGCCGATGATCACCCAGCCGGGACCCGCGAGGAAGACGGCGAGCCGGTGCTGCCATTTGCGCTGCGGATCGGGTGGCAGAAAGCGCAGGAAATCGGCCTGTTCGCCGATCTGCGACATCAGCGCCAGAATGACCGCAGAGGCAGCGCCGAATTCCAGGAGATTGAAATCGGCGACCGTGCCTGGCGGACCGGAGGCATGGCGGATGCCGGCAAAGGCGCGCCAGAGATCGAATTTCTCCCAGTCGAAAAAGGCGATGAAGATGAAGGGGAGGATGTTAAGGATGATCCAGAAGGGCTGGGTCATCAGCTGGAATTTGCTGATCAGCCTGACGCCGTGCGTCACCAGCGGGATCACCATCACGGCGCTGATGATGTAGCCGATCCAGAGCGGAATACCGAGCGTCAGCTCCAGCGCCCCGGACATGATCGAAGCCTCGATCGCAAACAGCATGAAGGTGAAGCTGGCATAGATCAGCGAGGTGATGGTCGAGCCGATATAGCCGAAACTCGCACCGCGCGTCAGAAGATCAATATCGACGCCGTGGCGGATCGCGTAACGGCTGATCGGCAGGCCGATCGCGAGCATGGCAATGCTGGCGGCGATGATGGCATAGAAGGCGTTCGTCGTGCCGTAGGAAAGGGTGATCGCGCCACCGATCGCTTCCAGCGCCAGAAAGGAAATTGCGCCGATCGCCGTCTGCGAGATGCGCTGCGAGGAAAAGCGCCGGGCGCTCTCGGCGGTGAAGCGCAGCGCATAATCCTCAAGCGTCTGATTGGCGACCCAGCGATTATACTCACGCCTGACCGGGATGATACGTTGCCGCGCTGCCATACCTTCCTGTTCGCCCTTTTGTTCCCCTTATGACGCTTTCGTAACACGGATCGTCCGGCGGCTTAAGAGTGCCGCAGTGCACAAAGCTGCACATTTCACCCCATCGGCTACGTCAAACTACGTATGTGTTTTCGCGCTGCACCAACGAATAGTCCGCGAAGCAACAGTTAGTTTCGCCCTTCCGGCCTGTTGCGGACAAGAAGAGGGGATCAACCAGATGAATCTCAAATCCTATATCAGCGGCGCCGCACTCGGTGCCGTCATGGCAGCGTCTGCTGCATTCAATGGCGCGATTGCTGCCGACGACACGATCAAGGTTGGCGTCCTGCATTCGCTCTCCGGCACCATGGCGATCTCCGAGACGACGCTCAAGGACGCCATGCTGATGCTCATCGACGAGCAGAACAAGAAGGGTGGCCTTCTCGGCAAGAAGCTCGAAGCAGTCGTTGTCGATCCGGCGTCCGACTGGCCGCTCTTTGCCGAAAAGGCGCGTGAGCTGATCGAGAAGGACAAGGTCGCGGCCGTCTTCGGTTGCTGGACGTCTTCTTCACGCAAGTCGGTCCTGCCGGTCTTCGAAGAGCTGAACTCGCTGCTGTTCTATCCGGTGCAATACGAGGGCGAAGAATCTTCGCGCAACATCTTCTACACGGGTGCGGCTCCGAACCAGCAGGCCATTCCGGCCGTCGACTATCTGATGAACACGGAAGGCGTTAAGCGCTTCGTGCTCGAAGGCACCGACTACGTCTATCCGCGCACGACCAACAAGATCCTCGAAGCCTATCTCGAATCCAAGGGCATTCCGAAGGAAGACATCCTGATCAACTACACGCCGTTCGGCTTCTCCGACTGGCAGACGGAAGTCTCCAAGATCAAGGAATTCGGTTCGGCCGGCAAGAAGACCGCGGTTGTTTCGACGATCAACGGCGACGCCAACGTTCCCTTCTACAAGGAGCTCGGCAACCAGGGCATCAAGGCAACCGATATCCCCGTCGTCGCCTTCTCTGTCGGCGAAGAGGAGCTTGCCGGTCTCGACACCAAGCCGCTTGTAGGTCATCTCGCCGCGTGGAACTACTTCGAGTCGGTCGACAGCCCCGCCAACAAGAAGTTCATCAAGGAATGGCATGCCTTCACGAAGAACGACAAGCGCGTGACCAACGACCCGATGGAGGCCGCCTATATCGCCTTCAACGCGTGGGTCAAGGCCGTTCAGGCCGCCGGCACCACTGATACGAATGCCGTCCTTGACACCATCATCGGCGTTACCGTGCCGAACCTTTCGGGTGGTTACGCGACCGTCATGCCGAACCATCACATCACCAAGCCGGTGCTGATCGGCGAGATCCAGGCTGACGGCCAGTTCGAAATCGTGCAGCAGACGCCTGCGGTTGTCGGTGACGAATGGTCCGATTACCTGCCGGACTCCAAGGACCTGATCTCCGATTGGCGCAAGCCTCTTTCCTGCGGCAACTTCAATGTTGCAACGGGTAAGTGCGGCGGCAAGGGCTCCTGAGTACGAACCCCATCCGTTGAGTACCTGAGGCTTCCGTCCGGACCGAATCCGGGCGGAAGTTCTGTTCCAGTGCCAACAGGCGAGAGAGCCGATGTATCGCGCCATCACGATTTTTCTTCTTACGCTGTGCCTGAGCATTACAGGCCTCGCGACTGGCCTGAGGGCTGAGGACGACGTCCATGCCCTCGTCGATGCTCTGGGCGTCGGCGGTTTTCCGGAGCGCGAAGCGGCCATCAGGGCGCTGGTTGCTTCCAAGGACCCGCATGTCAGCCAACTCCTGCAACAGCTGAGCGATGGGCAGCTTTTCGTCAATTCCGAGGGCGGCCCGGTTCTGCTCCAGGGCGGCACGGATGACGAGCTGATCTATTCGGATCCGATCACCGGTGAGGTGGTCGACGATGTTGATCCCGACATGATGTCGAAGGTCAAAATCAACAATGCGGTGCGTACCGTCATCGCCACCGCCATGAGCCAGCTGACGCTGTTGAGCTCGGATCGTTCGGTGCGGCTTGCGGCGGCGCAGGGCCTCCTGAAGGACGCCGATCCGGCAAACCTCGATCTCCTCAACTCAGCGCTTGCGGACGAAGGGGATGCCGAAATCAAGAATACGATGGAGGCCGCGCGTGCTGTGATGATGCTGAAGAGCGATGTCAGCGTCGCGGACAAGAAGGCAGCGATCGATACGATTGCGGCGCGCGGCAACCGCGACGCGCTGACCATTCTGACCACTGCAATGGCGACGGCGCCGGATGACCTGAAGCCTGGCATCCAGTCGAATATCGCCTCGATCAAGCGGAACCTTGCCCTTTGGGACGTCGCCCAGAACGTCTGGTACGGGCTCTCGCTGGGCTCCGTCCTGCTGCTCGCCGCAATCGGCCTCGCCATCACCTTCGGCGTCATGGGCGTGATCAACATGGCGCATGGCGAAATGGTGATGATCGGCGCCTATACGACCTATGTCGTCCAGGAATACATAAGCTCCGCGTTCCCGGGGATGGCCGACTATTCCCTGGCCTTTTCGGTTCCAGCGGCCTTTGTCTTCACCGGCTTCGTCGGCCTCGTGATCGAGGGTGCCGTCATCCGCTATCTCTACGGCCGGCCGTTGGAAACGCTGCTGGCAACCTGGGGCGTCTCGCTGATCCTGCAGCAGGCGGTGCGCACCATTTTCGGTCCGACGAACCGTGAGGTCCGTAATCCAAGCTGGATGTCCGGCGCCTTCGAATTTGGAGGGCTTTCGATCACCTGGAACCGCCTCTGGATCATCGTCTTCGCGGTGGTTGTCTTTGTCGCTCTGCTTATGCTTCTGAAGCGTTCCGCCTTCGGCCTGCAGATGCGCGCTGTCACGCAGAATCGCCGCATGGCCTCCTCGATGGGGATCCGCACCGGCTGGGTCGATGCCTTCACCTTCGCGCTCGGTTCGGGTATTGCCGGCATGGCGGGCGTCGCGCTGTCCCAGATTGACAACGTTTCGCCCAACCTTGGTCAGTCCTACATCATCGACAGCTTCATGGTCGTCGTCTTCGGCGGCGTCGGCAATCTCTGGGGCACGCTGGTCGGCGCCCTGTCGCTTGGCGTCGTCAACAAGTTCCTGGAACCCTTCGCCGGCGCCGTGCTTGGCAAGATCCTCGTGCTCGTCCTCATCATTCTCTTTATCCAGAAGCGTCCCCGCGGGCTCTTCGCACTCAAAGGAAGGGCGGTGGAAGCATGATAACGGCCTTCCTTCTCCGGTCACTCGATCGCAGGATTACGATAGCCATCGCCATTCTTCTGGCGGTCGCCGTCCTGGTTCCAATGCTGAACCTCATGACATCGGCGGACAACCCGCTTCATGTCCCAACCTATATTATGTCGCTGTTCGGCAAGTATCTGACCTATGCGCTGCTGGCGTTGGCCCTCGATCTCGTCTGGGGCTTCTGCGGCATCCTTTCGCTCGGCCATGGCGCCTTCTTCGCGCTCGGCGGCTATGCGATGGGCATGTATCTGATGCGTCAGATCGGCCCGCGCGGCGTCTATGGTGATCCGATCCTGCCGGATTTCATGGTGTTCCTGAACTGGAAGGAATTGCCCTGGTTCTGGTACGGCTTCGATCAATCCTGGTTCGCGGCGCTGATGGTGCTGCTGGTGCCGGGCGTGCTTGCTTTCGTCTTCGGCTGGTTCGCCTTCCGCTCGCGCGTCAACGGTGTCTATCTCTCGATCATCACCCAGGCGATGACCTACGCGCTGCTGCTTGCCTTCTTCCGGAACGATATGGGCTTCGGCGGCAACAACGGCATGACCGATTTCAAGGACATCCTCGGTTACAACGTGCAGGCCGACGGAACGCGTGCTGCGCTCTTTGCCGCGACCGCGATTTTCCTTGCTCTGTCGCTTCTGCTCGCCTCGGCGATCGTCCGCTCGAAATTCGGCAAGGTCCTGGTCGGCGTGCGCGATGCCGAAAGCCGCACGCGCTTCCTTGGATATCGCGTAGAGCACTACAAGCTCTTCACCTTCGTCGTTTCAGCGATGATGGCCGGCATTGCCGGCGCGCTCTACGTCCCGCAGGTCGGCATCATCAATCCCGGCGAGTTCGCACCGGCAAACTCGATCGAGGTCGTCATCTGGACGGCGGTCGGCGGCCGCGCGACGCTGATCGGCCCGATCATAGGTGCCATCCTCGTCAATGGCGGCAAGACGATCTTCACCGGTCTCTTCCCGGACTTCTGGCTCTTCGCGCTCGGCGGCCTGTTCGTTGCCGTCACGCTGTTCCTGCCGAAGGGCATCGTCGGCACCATTGCCCAATATCTCGGCAAGCAGAAGCCGGCCCCGAATGCCGCACCGTCTGCGGAGCAGGAGGGTGTCGAAGTCAAAATCCAGGCAGCGGAGTAGAGACATGATCCCTGACGTAAAGCCCAACAGCGTGCTCTATCTCGACAATGTCTCAGTCTCCTTCGATGGCTTCAAGGCGCTGAACGCGCTTTCGATCGTGATCGAGCCGGGAGAGCTTCGAGCCATTATCGGTCCGAACGGCGCTGGCAAGACGACCATGATGGACATCATCACCGGCAAGACGCGGCCGGATGAGGGCGAGGTTTTCTTCAATGGCCAAGTCGACCTCACCAAGAAGGATGAGTCCGATATCGCCCAGCTCGGCATTGGCCGTAAATTCCAGAAGCCGACCGTCTTCGAAAGCCATACGGTCTGGGACAATCTCGAACTGGCACTGAACCGGAAGCGCAGCGTCTTTTCGACACTCTTCTATCGGCTTTCAGCCGAAGACAGGGCGCGCATAGAGGAAATTCTCGGCATCGTGCGCCTGACGCATCGCCGTGATGAACTGGCTGCCAACCTTTCTCACGGTCAGAAACAATGGCTGGAGATCGGCATGCTACTGGCGCAGGAGCCGAAGCTGCTGCTTGTCGACGAGCCGGTTGCCGGCATGACGGACGCGGAGACGGCCGAAACAGCGATCCTGCTCAAGGAGATAGCAAAGACCCGCTCGGTCGTCGTCGTCGAGCACGACATGGGCTTCATCCGCGATCTCGGGGTGAAGGTCACCTGCCTGGCGGAAGGATCCGTACTGGCCGAGGGGTCGATCGATTTCGTGAGCAACGATCCGAAAGTAATCGAGAACTATCTGGGGCGCTGAGATGCTGACAGTCGAAAACGCAAACCTGCACTACGGAGCGGCACAGGCGCTGCGCGGCATCTCGATCGGGGCGGAGATGGGAAAGATCACCTGCGTGCTGGGGCGTAACGGCGTCGGCAAGAGCTCGCTGTTGCGCGCCATTACGGGCCAGCATCCGCTTTCGGCGGGAACCATCGCCTTCAACGATACGAAGCTCGACGGCCTGCCGCCCTTTGCTCGCGCCAAGAAGGGCATCGGTTATGTCCCCCAGGGTCGTGAAATCTTTCCCCTGCTGACGGTCAAGGAAAATCTAGAGACCGGCTTTGCTCCTCTCACCCGTCGCGATCGGAGCATTCCCGATGACATCTTCAGCCTGTTTCCGGTGCTGAAATCAATGCTGTCGCGCCGCGGCGGCGATCTTTCGGGCGGACAGCAGCAGCAGTTGGCGATCGGCCGGGCAATGGTGACACGGCCGAAGATCCTTATCCTCGACGAACCGACGGAAGGCATTCAGCCCTCGATCATCAAGGATATCGGCCGGGCGATCCGCTATCTGCGCGACAGTACCGGCATGGCGATCCTGCTGGTCGAGCAATATCTGGACTTCTGCCGCGAACTCGCCGACTACGTCTACATCATGGACCGCGGAGAGATCGTGCATGAAGGCATTGCCGAGACGTTGGACACACCGGAGGCGCGGCGCCACCTGACTGTTTGATGTGTCAGGTACCCGAAGACACCGGTTCAGTCCTTGCAAAGGCAATCCGCCACCCGAAGGAGCGATCGCGCAATGATCATTTGGTGGCCCGCTTTGCGGCGAAGTCGCGCAGGATCGGATATTGACCTTTCAGGATTTTGCGCTCCGCCTCGGCCAGATTGAACCAGCCTGCCTTGTCGATTTCTGGGAATTCTTTCGACAGGCCGGACTTCGGCGGCCATTCCAGGGTGAAGGTGTTGCTGACTACGGCGTCGACGTTGATATCCGCCTCGACAGACCAAGCAACGACGATCTTACCGCCTGGCTGCCGGTATTCCCCGATGCGATCGAAGCGGCCGGTAATCTCCATTCCGAGTTCTTCCGTCGTTTCGCGCTTCGCAGCTTCTAGCTCATCCTCGCCGGGATCGACCAGGCCCTTGGGTATGGACCAGGCGCCTTCGTCCTTTCGCATCCAGAACGGTCCGCCGGGATGGACGAGAAGAACTTCGATATCGCTACTGCTTCCGCGATAAATCAATAAGCCGGCGCTGCGCTTTGGCATGAGGTGAGCCCATGAAGCCGAGGTTATCGGTGAATGTGCCACAACCATCTAAAATTTCGAAGGCCATTAAGCCAGAGAGAGGAAATAAATAAAAATCAAACGCTTAAAAAACAAAACGGCGCCTTGCGGGCGCCGCTTTTGAAAACAGCCGCTGTTCCGTAATTAACGGAAGGAACGGGCTGCGATATTGCGGATCTCATAGCGGCTGATGCCGATGTCCGACAGGGTCTGGTTGGAGAGGCTGCCGAGTTCACTCATGGTACGGCGGTAGCTGATCCAGCTCTTGGCAATGCGAATCGGGTTCATGGTCTTATCCTCGATATATCCATCGCGGGCGGCGGAACTGCCGCTTCAACGCTTGATGCTGATATAGGAGATCGGATGAATATTTTGCAGTGCAAATAAAAGGCGTCTGCTATGCAATTGTGCATTATGATGCTGAAATTATGGACATAAGCTATTTTTTGTTCGCTTAAGCTTGTCGCTCGGCTTGCTTGTCGCCGCCCTGCAATCTTTGCAACGCACAAAGAAAAACGCCCGCTGCGTGAGCTACGGGCGTTTTGGCAGAACGATCTGCTTGGGAGGAGGCGATCGTCTTTGATTAGCGAGCGACAGCTTCGCGAGCAACGCGATGGATGTCGGAACGGTCGATACCGAGGTCATGCAGCTCGCGGTTGGTCATGCGGCCGAGTTCGGTAACGGTCTGACGGTACTTGCGCCAGTTGTTGAAAGAGCGTGCGATGTTCATTTTCTTTCCCCTTTCCTAGGGCTCGAGATGTGCCAGCGGCCATTCCTCGGCGCTGACTTCTATCTGATGGCTGCTAATATATGCTGCAGCGCGAAAAGTAACAGAGTGATTGTTTCATGCCACCTATGCATTCTATGCAATTCTAATGGATTTAATGCCCCTGTTCCCCTTCATTTGATGGTCAATGAATAGGCAGAAAACATATCTAATTGGATGCGAATAATTCAGATCTGCCGGGAAAACGTGGCTGGGTCGAAAAGGAAGCAACTTGCGGAGCTGGCGAGCGTGCCCATTGCGTGCCGCCAATTATCGAAAGTAGGCAGAGTTGGCGTGACTGCCGATTTGCTGGGCGCCTTCATCCTCCACGCCTTGCGAAGGTCGGCTGTGCCGCAAAGCCAGCGGTGCATTTTCAAGAAATTCCCGGACAGCCAAGCGCCTAAACGTTTAAGTCGCCGCTATAAAAACAACGCCCACCGGGGGAGGATCCGGTGGGCGTCATTTAAAATGACTGACGATTGGGAGGAGGAGGATCGTCAGTCTGATCGGGCAGCATTGGGAGGAGGAGGATGCTGCTCCGAATTCCGTTTCGGTGTGACCCGAGGCTATCGGCAACCGCCGCTGCAGGCTGCCATCCCTGCGTTTGTCTGTAAAATTAGATAGTATGGGTCCTCTAATTTTTGCAGTGCAATAATTTCATGCGAGGTATGAGGGATGTGCATGTCTCGGCGGTTGCGTTGCCTTTTGGTGTTATATGTCTAACATACAATGATAAATGCTGCGTTAATGTGGGAGGTTTTTGCCGATGCCGATAGAGCCGGATCAGGTGGAGCGATGGAAAAAGGAGGGCGTTTCGGAACCGGACGCTGACGTTTATAACGATGATCAATGGTGCCGAGCGGTGAGGGAGATCTGAATGTATCGCGGCCGGTTGGAGCGGGACCTGACGCTCTGGGTTCGCAAGGGAATGCTGGATGCGGCGTCTGCCGAGGCGCTGCTGGCCGAATATGACAGTCGGCCGGCAAGTTTCAGCCTGAGCCGCGTATTGATGGTGCTAGCGGCGCTGCTTGTTGCGACGGCTATTCTGTTGCTCGTGGCTTCCAACTGGGAGGCGATACCGAGGCTTGTGCGGGTTGCAGGGATCATCGGCCTGATCTGGGCTTTCTATCTTGCCGCAGCTACTCTTCTGCGACGCAACCAGTTCGCGGTAGCGACTGCGTTCCTGGTTCTGGGGACGTTGAGCTTCGGCGCCGCCATATCGCTGGTCGCTCAGATGTATCATATGACCGGGGACGAGCTGACGATGATGGTCGTCTGGTTCGCCATTGCGGTGCTTGCGGCTTTGCTTTTCCGCTCCGAGGCATTGACCGTATTGGCGGGCTTCCTGTCCTGGGCGACTTTCGTCGTGTACCTGCAGAGATACGATATCCGCTGGGTCGGCCTGGGGCCTTGGGCTGCGCCTTTGATGGCCGGCGTCGTGCTTCTCCTTCTCCGCTACATCAATGCCGCGCGTGCCCGGCATTTGGCCTATCTTCTGCTGATCGGTTGGCTGACATGGCTTTATAGTCTGCATGAGGACACGCGGATCGCTGCGGCTTTCTTCGTCGTCGGTATGCTGGTCTTCATTGCGGTCAGTCTGCCCGTCCCTTCGGTTCGCCGCTTCATGCGGGATGTAGGACCTGCGCCGGCCTTTTACGCTTTTCTCCTGAGCACAATCGGCCTTTTCCTTCTTCACACGGAAATAGATAAAGGCTGGAGATTGATCGTTCTCGCCATTGCCGCGCTTGCTGCCGCCGTGCTTGCGATTGCGCTGCAAGGCAAGCACAACGGCGCAGTCCGGTATCTCGCCTATGCTGTGTTTGCAGCCGAAATTCTTTATCTGGCCTCCGTCACGATCGGCTCTATTCTCGGAACATCAGGCTTCTTCCTTTGTGCCGGCGTGTTCGTCGCACTTGTCGCCTGGGTCGTCGTGCGCATGGAGCGGCGCTTTTCTGTGAGACGAGAGGAGGCAGGGGCATGATCTGGATGACCGGCAATGCCAAAGGCAGTCCGCGTCGCTATCTCCTGGGCGCAATCATCGTCGCTGCAGTGCAGACGGTGATCTTGGGCTACATGATCGAAAGCCGCGCCGCTGTCCTCAGGAACGGCACCGAGATACTCCTCAAGACCGCCCCCATCGATCCTCGCGATCTGCTGCGCGGTGATTACGTCACTCTGAACTACGATATTTCCTCGGTACCGCTCAGCACGCTGACAGGCGAAATTCCGGCACAGCCTGGGGAAGAAGTGTTGTCGGTCCGCCTGAGAAAGCAGGATGACGGCTTCTGGGCCGTCGCCGAATCGTCGTTCGGCGACCTTCCGCCTGCGCCGGACAGCATTGTCCTGCACAGCCTGCCATTCTATAATTTCGCGACGAAGCGCGACGATACTGCGCGCGTCGACTATGGCATCGAGCGCTACTACGTACCCGAGGGTGAGGGCAGGGCGCTGGAAACGGCCCGCAGCGATGGTCGCGTGTCCATCGCAGCCCGCGTTTCTGAGGACGGTTCGGCACAGATCCGCAGCCTGCTTCTCGACGGCCAGCCGGTTTGTGAGGAGCCGCTCTACTAGCCGACGGAAGATCGCGCCGCTACTGCATGTTTCCTTAAATCGGAGCCGATTTAAGGATAAAAACATGCAGCGATACAAAGTGCTACAGCGTCCTTTGTGCGTCTGATAAGACGCACGGCGCTGTAGCGCGAAGATCCCTGTCATCGGCCGTTCATTTTTCCTTTGCGCGGTTTGAAACGGATGATATAGAGACGCCGCGCTCCGGAAGGCCTCATGCGCAGGCATTGCGATGCGGTTCTGCGAATGCGGGTATGGTGAAATTGGTAGACACGCCAGATTTAGGTTCTGGTGCCGCAAGGCGTGGGAGTTCAAGTCTCTCTACCCGCACCAGGACTGTATAGCGGGGAGAGATCGGATTGCGATTTTTCCCTGATGACCCGGGAGATCAGCGCCATTTTGCCTGGCAAAATGCTTAGGAATTGCAGTAAGGCGCGCACGGCAAGTTGTTCCGGCGTCGTGCTCATCGAAACAAATGGCAGCCTGGGCACGGCCGCCATGAAATGAGGTAGAAGAGATGCAGGTTATCGAAACGCTCGCTGAAGGGCTGAAGCGCGAAATCAAGGTCGTGATCCCGGCCAAGGACATGGAAACCCGGATGAATGAGCGTCTGGTGGATGTCAAGGACAAGATCCGCATCAACGGCTTCCGTCCGGGCAAGGTTCCGATCGCGCATCTGAAGAAGGTCTATGGCAAGTCCATCATGGCCGATCTGGTCAATGAAATCGTCCGCGACCAGCCGACGACCATTCTGCGCGACCGTGGCGAAAAGTCCGCGACGCAGCCGGAAATCGCCATGACGGAGGACAAGGACGAGGCCGACAAGATTCTGACCGCCCAGGCGGATTTCGAGTTCACCGTCTCCTATGAAGTGATCCCGCCGATCGAGCTGAAGCCGGTCAACGACATCAAGGTCATCCGCGAAGTGGCCGAGATCGGTGAGGACGAAATCAACGAGCAGGTGCTGCGCATTGCCGAAAGCGCACGCACTTACGAAACCAAGAGCGGCAAGGCTGCCGACGGCGATCGCGTAACGATGGACTATGTCGGCAAGGTCGACGGCGAAGCCTTCGAAGGCGGCACCGACCAGAACGCGGAACTGGTTCTGGGCTCCGGCCGTTTCATCCCGGGCTTCGAAGATCAGCTCGTCGGCGCCAAGGCTGGCGATGAAAAGACGATCACGGTGACATTCCCGGCCGAATATCCGGCCAAGAACCTTGCCGGCAAGGAAGCGACCTTCGACGTTACCGTCAAGGATGTCGCCGCTCCGGCCGACCTTGAAATCAACGACGAGCTCGCCTCCAAGCTTGGCATCGAATCGGCCGATCGCCTGAAGGAGGTCGTCCGCGGCCAGATCGAGTCGCAATATGGTTCGGTCACCCGCCAGAAGGTCAAGCGCCAGATCCTCGATCAGCTCGATGAGATGTACAAGTTCGACACGCCCTCGTCGCTGGTCGAAGCGGAATACAGCAACATCTGGCGCCAGGTCGGCACCGACCTTGCTCAGTCCGGCAAGACCTTCGAGGATGAAGGCACCACGGAAGAGAAGGCGAGTGAAGAGTATCGCCAGCTTGCCGAGCGTCGCGTTCGCCTGGGCCTCGTTCTCTCCGAAATCGGCGAGAAGGCTGGCATCGAGGTAAGCGAAGATGAGATGCAACGCGCGCTCTATGAGCAACTCCGCCAGTTCCCGGGTCAGGAAAAGCAGATCCTGGACTTCTTCCGCAATACGCCCGGTGCTGCCGCATCGCTGCGCGCCCCGATCTTCGAAGAGAAGGTGATCGACCATCTGCTCGGCGAGGTCAACGTTACCGACAAGACCGTGACGAAGGAAGAACTGCTGGCTGACGACGAAGCCGAAGGCGCTGAAAAGGCTGAGACCAAGAAGGCGGCTCCGAAGAAGAAGGCGGCCGCCAAGGCTGAAGCTGCTGAAGGCGAGGGCGAAGAAGCTGCCGCTCCTAAGAAGAAGGCTGCTCCGAAGAAGAAGGCTTCCGAAGACAGCGCCGAATAATTCGACCCTCATTCGAGACCATCGAGGCCCTGCCGTTCGTGGCGGGGCCTTTTTCTTTGCTCGAGCAAAGACGGCCGGATATCGTCTAATGCATGTCGCGCAAAACTGTGCAGCGGTTTTGCGGCAACGACATGCATGAAAATAATAGGCTAAAGCTTGTCGCGTGGATCCCTTTTCACGCGACAGGCTTTAGCCTTGCGTCTTTTCAGACGCACGGCGCGGTGCAGGATCTCTCATAGTTCCGACTTGATGTCGCCCATACGGTTCCAGGCGTCGAGCCCGGCGATCTTGTACGCTTCCGCCAGTGTCGGATAGTTGAAGGTGTTCTCGACGAAATATTCGACGGTTCCTTTGAGGTTCAGCACCGCTTGGCCGATATGCACCAGTTCGGTCGCGCCTTCGCCGACAATATGGACGCCGAGTAGGCGACGCGTCTTCAGCGAAAAGATCATCTTCAGCAAGCCGGTATCCAAGCCCATGATATGGCCGCGCGAGGTCTCGCGGAAGCGGGCGATTCCGCATTCATAGGGGATGCCCCGCTCCTTGACCTCTTCTTCGCTGAGACCGCAGGTCGAGATTTCCGGAACGGCATAGATGCCGTAGGGAAAGTATTTCTGCGGTTCCTTGGCGATGGCGCCGATCGCGACGCGCGCGGCAATGCGGCCCTGTTCCATCGAGGTCGAGGCGAGGCTTGGAAAGCCGACGACGTCGCCTGCAGCGAAGATATGCGGTACCGAGGTCTGGAAGGTTTCCGGATTGACCTTGAGTCGTCCGCGGCTATCGGCCTCCAGGCCAACGACCGGAAGATTGAGCGTATCCGTCGCCCCCATGCGCCCGGCGGCGAAGAGAACCATTTCCGCCGTGATGCGGCGCCCGTTGTCGAGAGTGACCGAGACCTTGCCGTCGGGCAATTTCTCGATCTTATCCGCCTTTTGGCCGAGGCTGAGCTTCATGTTCCGGTCGCGAAGCTGATAAGTGAAATCCTCGACGATCTCCCGGTCGATGAAATCGAGCATCGTCGCCTTCGGATCGACAACGGTCACTTGGGTGTCGAGCGCGCTGAAGATCGTCGCATATTCGATGCCGATGACCCCGGCGCCGATGACGATCATCGAACGCGGCAGTTCCTCCATCTCCAGAAGCTCGTCGCTGTCGAGGATCACCTTGCCGTCAAAGGGGATGTAATCGGGGCGGAATGGCTTCGTGCCGACGGCGAGCAGGATGCTCGTTCCGGTGACTTCGACGGTCTCTCCGTCTTCCTTGACCACCTGCAGCGTGGTTGGATTGATGAAGCTGGCTTTTCCGCGCACGCTTTGCACGCGATTACGGGCAAACTGATGTT
Source organism: Sinorhizobium sp. CB7 (assembly GCF_041357635.1). Classification (NCBI taxonomy): domain Bacteria; kingdom Pseudomonadati; phylum Pseudomonadota; class Alphaproteobacteria; order Hyphomicrobiales; family Rhizobiaceae; genus Sinorhizobium; species Sinorhizobium sp. CB7. The sequence goes on along the minus strand of NZ_JAULLL010000019.1, from coordinate 98,698 downwards.
CGAGCACCTCGACCTCGTGGTCGAGCGTGATAAGCAGACGCCGGCGCAGATCTTCCGCGCTGATCTCCTGCTTGACGCGATAGGCCTGGCCGTAAAAGCCGCGCTCCCGCCAGCCGGAAAGGTTCAGCGCGGTTTCACGCAGGGTCTTCGACGGAATTGTCCCCGTATGGACAGAAACCCCGCCAACGCGCTTTCCCTGTTCGATGACGAGGACCTTCTTGCCGAGCTTGGCGGCCTGGATTGCGCCTCGGCGTCCTGCCGGCCCACTGCCTACAACCACGAGATCGTACTGGTGCATTGAAAGAGTTCCGATGAGTCAATTGGAATCGATGTTGCGACGCGGCAAATGTCGCGCGGGAACAGGTAGCGGGTCAATGTTACAGTTTGTTTTCCGTCAGAATATGGATGGTACAGTTACGATCACTGCGACTGCAAGTATCCATGGAATCAATCCAATCCATCCCGCCATTGAAACTTGGCAGAGCAGGGCGCCGTCTGGGGCGCGTTTGAATCCGAACCAGCTGAAGCCGACCTCGGTGGAGGATATGCGTTCCACACGCATCTTTCCAAAAGTGACGAGGGGCAACACGATCCTTGCCGTCGTATAGCCGATCATCTCAAGAATAAGATCGAGTACGATCATCTACCTGTTCCGTACTATGTTGCTGGTTAAGGACGACGAGCCGTGCGATTTTTTTCTATGGCACGGGACAGGGCATGACATTCCAGATCTCGTTGGCATATTCGGCGATGGTGCGATTGCTGGAAAACTTGCCAGAGCTGGCGATGTTGAGGACTACCTTTCGGGTCCATGCCTGAGGATTGTCATAGAGTGATTGAAGGCGCAGGCCGCCTCGAGATACGAGGTGAGATCCGCCAGATGCATGTATGTGTCACCGCCATCAAGGAGTACGTTGCGCAGTGCATCGACAATAGCAGGCTCGTTACGAGAGAAATGACCGGACAAGATCAGGTCGATAACCGCGCGCGTCTCCGGCTCGTTCTCATAGTGCCACCAGGGACTGTACCAGCCGCGGCTCGTGGCGCTACTTCACATCAGCCGCAGGCTCTTGAAGCTCGCATGACCGTCCTTGCCGATGATGATGTGGTCGTGGACGACAATGCCGAGCGGCTTTGCCGTGGAGATGATCGTCTGCGTCATGTCGATGTCGGCGCGCGAGGGCGATGGATCGCCGGAAGGATGGTTGTGCACCAGAATGATGGCCGTCGCCGAAAGCTCGAGTGCGCGCTTGACCACTTCGCGCGGATAGACAGGCGTGTGATCGACCGTACCATATCCCTGGACCTCGTCTGCGATCAGTGCGTTGCGCTTGTCGAGGAAAAGAATACGGAATTGCTCCCGGGCTTCATGGGCCATCGCCGCATGGCAATAAGCGATCACCGACGACCAGGAGGAAAGAACCTGTTTGCCTCTGATCTCGCTTTTCAGCATGCGCTGGGCGACGGATGAAATCAGCTTGAGATCGACGGCGACGGATTCGCCGACGCCTTTGACCTCCTGAAGCAGCGCTGGCGGCGCGCCGAAGACGCCCCCAAGCGTTCCGAAGCGGTCGATCAGGGCCTTGGCGATCGGTTTTGTATCACGCCGCGGAATGAGGCGAAAAAGAAGGAGCTCGAGGATTTCGTAGTCCGCGAGCGCCGTATCGCCATTGTCGCGGAACCGTTGGCGCAGGCGTTCGCGATGGCCGTGATAGTGAGCCTCCGGGTTGAGCTGCGCGGATTTGCGCGGCGCGCCCGCCTTTGCAGCTATTACGGGGAAAAGAAGCCTCTCGTCGATCGGCGCGCCATCATCGCGTTCCGCTGCGTCAACCTCTCCCTTTAATGAAGATTCTTCATTGTCCAAGTGAGGGGCGGGACTCTTCGCCATGGATCGTCACCGGTCGAGTGATGGCAGACCGGGGCGATCAAGCCCTGCCGGCGACAAGGTGAAGATTTCGCAGCCCGTCGCCGTTACCCCGACCGTATGCTCGTACTGCGCTGAAAGGGACCGGTCCCTGGTCACTGCCGTCCAGCCGTCACCCAGAACCTTCACATGCGGCCGCCCGAGATTGATCATCGGTTCGATCGTGAAGATCATGCCCTCGCGCAGTTCCGGCCCCTCGTTCGCGCGGCCGTAATGCAGGATGTTGGGGGAGTCATGGAAAAGCCTGCCAACGCCGTGACCGCAGAAGTCGCGGACGACGGAGCAGCGTTCTGCCTCCGCATATGTCTGGATCGCCTCGCCGATCGCGCCCGTGCGCGCCCCCGGATGAACGGCCGCGATGCCGCGCATGAGCGATTCATAGGTCACTTCCAGGAGTCTTTCGGCGGAACGCTTGACGCTTCCGACCGGATACATCCGGCTGGAATCGCCGTGCCAGCCGTCGAGCACGTAGGTCACGTCGATATTGACGATGTCGCCTTCCCGCAGCGGCTTGTCATTGGGAATTCCATGGCAGACGACATGATTGATCGACGTGCAAGTCGATTTCGTATAGCCACGATAGTTCAGCGTGGCGGGATAGGCTCCGTGGTCCATGCCGAACTCGAAGACGAAACGATCGATGACGTCGGTTGGCACGCCGGGCTTTACGACGGAAGCGAGCTCGTCCAGGCACCGCGCCGTCAACTGACAGGCCTTGCGCATTCCCTCGAAGTCATCCGCTCCGTAAAGCCTTATGGCGCCGGTATTCTTCAGGGGAGCGGAAGATGCTTCGATATAATTCACCATGGATCAGCCTTAAGCGGGGATTGTCTTGTCTGTAGATAATATAGCTATGCCGGGTTCTTCCATCGGGATCAATGCACATGGCGCTATTTCGTCCGGCGAGATGGTACATGTCAGGGCAAAAGCCTCCACGCCGCGACCGATCGCCCGTTTGAAGGCTGCCGCATAGAAAGGGTCGAGATCATCGCATATCCGGAAGTACCGGCAATCGCTCCGCTGAACGACAAACAGCATGATCGCGCGGTGGCCGGCTTCCGCCATGTCGCCCAGTTCTTCCAGGTGCTTGGCGCCCCGCGCCGTTACCGTGTCGGGAAATTCCGCAAGCCCGGCTTGGCGCATGAAGTGAACGTTCTTGACCTCCACGTAGGCGGTCTTTTTCAGTGGATCTTCGAGCAGCAGGTCGATGCGCGAGTTGCGTCCGTACCTCTGTTCCCGTCGCACCGTTGCATAATGCGCAAGGTCGGCGACGTGTCCGGCCGCGATTGCCTCTGCCGCGATGCGGTTCGGCATGGCCGTGTTCACACCGACCGTCGTGCCATCGGCCTCCACAAGTTCCAGCACGTGCCGATATTTCCGCTTTTGACTGTCATGAGTGGAGAGCCATATCCGCGAGCCCGGTGTCGTCAGGCCGCGCATCGATCCGGTGTTGGGACATGAGCCGGTTATGGTTTCGCCGCTCTCCAGTTGGGCGTCGAACAGGAAGCGTTTGTAGCGGGCAATCAGCCGGGCAGGGACAAGGGGTGTCTCGAATATCATTGGTAGCTTGTCGTGTTTTTCGATTTGCTGGGCAAGCGTGTTGATGCCTGACGCCTGTTCAAGGCGGTCAGGCACGCTCCATCACGAAGGAGCCCGGCGCTTCCTCGAGGGCATTGAGCGCGTTGCCGCCGGGAATACGACTCGGCACACGTTTGTTGCTATGGGCCTCGATCCACGCATGCCAATGCGGCCACCACGAGCCCGCAGTCTCCGTGGCACCGACAAGCCATTGATCGTAATCGCCCTTCGCCGGCCCCCCTGTCCAGAACTGGTATTTGTGTCTGTCCGGTGGATTGACGACGCCGGCAATATGGCCCGAGCCTGTCACCACGAATTCGACCGGCCCGCCGAAGAAGCTGCTGCCGAGAAAGACCGATTTCGCTGGCGCGATATGATCCTCGCGGGTCGCGAGATTGTAGATCGGGATCTTGATGTTCTTGAGCGAGATCGTCTTGCCGTCAAGCACCATCTGCCCCCGGCTCAGCGTGTTGTTGAGATAGCAGTTGCGCAGATAGAAGGAGTGATTGGCAGCTGCCATCCGCGTCGAATCGGCGTTCCAATAGAGCAGGTCGAAGGGCAGGGGCTCCTGTCCCTTCAGGTAGTTGTTGACGAAATAGGGCCAGATGAGTTCGGAAGCGCGCAGCATGTTGAAGGCGGAGGCCATCTTCGAGCCGTCGAGATAGCCGAAGGCGTTCATCTGCTCTTCGAGCGGAACAAGCTGGTCTTCATCGACAAACACCTTCAGATCGCCCGCATAGGTGAAATCCACCTGTGCGGTAAACAGCGTGGCGGTTCGGATGCGTTTGTTCTTTTCCTGGGCGTGAAGAGCGAGCGTCGCCGCAAGCAGCGTCCCGCCGATGCAGTAGCCGATGGCATTGACCTCTTTCTCGCCGGTCGCCTTCTCTATCGTTTCGAGCGCGAAGTCGATGCCTTCCCGCGCATAGGCGGTCCAGTCCTTTTTAGAATGACGTGCGTCCGGGTTGACCCAGGATATCACGAAGACGGTATGGCCCTGGTCCACACACCATTTGATGAAGGATTTCTGCGGATTGAGGTCGAGAATGTAGAATTTGTTGATCCACGGTGGACAAATCAGCAACGGACGTTTGAGGACCGTTTCCGTCGCTGCTTCATATTGAAGGATCTGGCAAATGTCGTTCTGTGCGATCACCTTGCCCGGTGTCATTGCGAGGTTTTTGCCGATCGCAAATTTCGTCATGTCCGTCTGGCGCAGGCGCAGATCGCCACCGCCGGCAGCTATATCCTCGGCAAGCATCTTCATGCCGCGAACGAGATTTTCTCCGCTCGTCGCTACGGTCTCCCGGTAGAGCTGAGGATTGGTCATGACGAAATTCGCCGGCGAAAGGGCCGCCGTGATCTGCTTCACGTAGAAGGATGCCTTGTGCTTCGTGTGCTCGTCCAGCCCCTCGGTATCGGTCACGAGTTTTTCGGCCCAGTCCGTGGTTACGAGATAGGCCTGCCGCAGAAAATCAAAAAAGGGATTCTTTTGCCAATCCTCGTCGGCGAAGCGCTTGTCAGCCTTCTGATCTGCAGCCTCATCTGCGGCGGCATTTTCGCCGCTCATCTTCTGCATGGTCCGCATCCAGATGCCGAAATAGCTGGAAAGCAGATGCGTCTGAGCTTCGAACGTGCGGCGTGGGTCGGAAATCCAGTATTCCGTGACTTTCGAGAGTGTCTTGACCATGTCGGTCATGGGGTCGGCGGTCGTGTCCACGATCTCGCCGCGTTCGCGCGGACCGATCCATGCGGAAGCAGCCTTGCCCAGATTCTCGAGAGCACGGGCGAAATTCATCGCCAGCTTCTCGGGATCCTTGACGAGGTAGGGCTCCATCGATGCGGGATCAAAACCGGCATGCTTGTTTCTGCCGGGATCCTTGCCCTCCTGCTTGGCGTCGGTCAATGCGATTTCCTCCGGCGGCAGCACTCTTTTGTTTTCTGTTTGTACATCCTGCCCGAAAGAGAATACAAGTTCCAGAGAAGCTTGAGGGTGCTATTGCTTTGACGCTGCGACAAATTTAACAGTCGTAGCGCGGGGCGAATATGGAAGTCAGGGCATGGAAATGAACGGCGACAACAGGATCGGAAGAATCAACCGGTGCGCGATGGCCTGTGCCGCCTTGGCGCTCGTGCTGACGGGATGCGCAATGACACCGCAGGAGAAGGCGGCTGCCGCGGCGCGGCGCGCGGCGCCGACGGCCGTTGTCATGACGCAACAGAATGCTGCCGCCACTTCCGTGCAGGAGGGGCTGCCGAAGTCGCGTGACGGCTATCCGACATTTGGAGGTTCTCTCACGGCTGCGAACGTGCAGATGAGCGATGAGCAGGCCGCCGATCAGCAGCACCAGCTGACCAGTTTGACGGCGGCGCGCCACGCGGGCACGATTTCCGAGGCCGAGTATCAACGGCGCATGGAAGAGATGCGTCGCCTTGCTACACAGCATGGGCCCGACACGCTCTCCGAAATCTCCAGATAGGCCTTGCGTTTCGGGGGATTTGGACGCAAAGCGTTCTGATAAATCTCAAGGAATGAATATTTCTCTGGTCTGAGACGTAAACTGCGGCGATTCGCCAAAGATTCACCGCATCGCTTCGGACAGATGATCACGGCACCGCGATTTTGGAGTTCGTGTCGCGGCTGACCGAAGACGGAGCGAACTTCATCATGGTCGAAATGACCGCCTATTCCACGGGGAATGAGATGGAAGAGTTTCACAAAGTCCGGCGTTTGCCGCCCTATGTTTTCGAACAGGTCAACCGTTTGAAAGCAAGCGCGCGAGCGGGCGGGGCCGATATCATCGATCTCGGCATGGGAAACCCTGACCTTCCTACCCCGAAGGCGATCGTGGACAAGCTCTGCGAAGTCGTTCAGGATCCGCGCACGCACCGCTATTCCTCTTCGAAGGGCATTCCGGGACTGCGCCGAGCGCAGGCCGCCTATTATGCCCGCCGTTTCGGGGTCAAACTCAATCCCGAGACGCAGGTCGTCGCAACGCTTGGCTCTAAGGAAGGCTTCGCCAACATGGCGCAGGCGATCACGGCGCCGGGCGATGTCGTGCTTTGCCCGAATCCGACCTATCCGATCCACGCCTTCGGCTTCCTGATGGCCGGCGGCGTCATCCGTTCGATCCCGGTCGAGCCGGACGAGAACTTCTTTCCGCCGCTCGAGCGCGCCGTCAAGCATTCGATCCCGAAGCCGCTGGCGCTGATCCTGAACTACCCGTCCAATCCGACCGCCTATGTGGCGACGCTGGATTTCTACAAGGACGTCATCGCCTTCGCCAAGAAGCATGACATCATCGTGCTCTCGGATCTTGCCTATTCCGAGATCTATTTCGATGATTTTCCGCCGCCGTCGGTGCTTGAAGTGCCGGGCGCCATCGATGTCACGGTCGAGTTCACTTCGATGTCGAAGACCTTTTCCATGCCCGGCTGGCGCATGGGCTTTGCCGTCGGCAACGAGCGGCTGATTGCGGCCTTGACGCGGGTCAAGTCCTATCTCGATTACGGCGCGTTTACGCCGATCCAGGTCGCCGCCACCCACGCGCTGAACGGTGACGGCTCGGATATTGCCGAGGTCCGCAACGTCTACAAGCGCCGCCGCGATGTGCTGGTTGAGAGCTTCGGCAAGGCCGGCTTTGACGTGCCGCCGCCGGCAGCGACGATGTTTGCCTGGGCGAAGATCCCGGAAAAGTTCCGCCACCTCGGCTCGCTGGAGTTTTCCAAGCTCCTCGTGGAGAAGGCCGATATCGCGGTCGCGCCGGGTATCGGCTTCGGCGAGCAGGGTGACGACTACGTTCGCATCGCGCTCGTCGAGAACGAGCATCGGATCCGTCAGGCGGCGCGCAACCTCAAGCGCTTTCTCTCCACGGCGGAGCAGACGATGCACAACGTGATTTCACTGAACGCCCACCGCTGATAATTCGCGGCAGCCGACCACGGCTGCCGTTCTCAAACACTCAGGATTGTTTCATGACAGATGCCCTCAGAATCGGCATTGCGGGTTTGGGCACCGTTGGTGCATCGCTTGTCCGCATCATCCAGCAACGCAGCGACGAACTCACCGCCACCTGCGGCCGTCCGGTCAAAATCGTTGCCGTTTCGGCGCGCGACCGCAACAAGGATCGCAGCATCGACTTGACGGGCATCGAATGGTTCGGCGGGCCGGTCGACCTGGCCCATGGAGCTGATATCGACGTGTTCGTCGAGCTCATGGGCGGGGCCGAGGGGGCTGCCAATGCATCGGTGCGCGCAGCACTCGCCCGTGGCCTTCACGTAGTCACCGCAAACAAGGCGCTGCTTGCCTATCATGGCGTGGAACTTGCCCAGATTGCCGAGGAAAAGGGCTCGCTTCTCAACTTCGAAGCGGCCGTCGCCGGTGGTATTCCCGTCATCAAGGCGCTTCGCGAATCGCTGACGGGCAACACGGTCTCGCGTGTCTACGGCATCATGAACGGCACCTGCAATTATATCCTGACGCGGATGGAGAAGGAGGGGCTCTCCTTCGCCGACTGCCTGAAGGAGGCGCAGCGCCTCGGCTACGCCGAAGCCGATCCGACCTTTGACATTGAGGGTAACGATACGGCCCACAAGCTCGCAATCCTGACGACGCTCGCCTTCGGAAACCAGATCGCTGCCGATGACATCTATCTGGAAGGCATTAGCAATATCTCGATCGACGATATTCACGCGGCCGCTGATCTCGGCTACCGCATCAAGCTTCTGGGCGTTGCCCAGCGCACCGAGACCGGTATCGAACAGCGGGTCCATCCGACCATGGTGCCGCTCGAATCCGTAATCGCGCAGGTGGACGGCGTCACGAACGCCGTGGCGATTGAATCAGATGTGCTGGGCGAACTCCTGATGGTCGGTCCGGGCGCGGGCGGCAATGCCACGGCGTCCGCTGTCCTTGGTGATATTGCCGATATCGCCAAGAGCCGGCCGGGAGCGCAACGCGTGCCGGTGCTTGGCCATCCTGCTGCCGCGCTGAAGCCATACAAGAAGGCGCAGATCCAGAGCCACGAAGGCGGCTATTTCATTCGTCTGACGGTTCTCGACCGCACCGGTGTTTTTGCCAATGTCGCAAGCCACATGGCCGAGAACAATATCTCGCTTGAATCCATCGTGCAGCGTTCGAAGCAGCACCTTGCACCTTCGCATCACCAGACGATCATTCTGGTGACACATGCGACGATGGAGGATTCTGTCCGCAAGGCGGTCGCTGCCATCGCGACGGAGGGCTACCTCGTCGGCGAACCGCAGGTCATTCGCATAGAACGGCCGAAAGAGGAATCCTGATCCGGCACATATTCCAGAAACGGATCGATCTTTACAAAGGTCTTGTGCAAAATCGGGAAAGCATGCAGCGCAGACATAACCCGTCTTGGTTACTCAAGGCGGGTTTTTCGTGTCTGAATTACCCCTAAAATATTATATGAACAAATTCGAAAATACAGTTATGTTGTGCGAAAGGGACCAGACGGGCCCCTGGAGCATCCGGTGTTCAAGTAGACGTTTGAACACGGAAAGATGCTCTAGAATTAAATAGTTAGAGCGTCCTTCGTTAGAACGCATGGCGCTCTAGGAGCCGAGCGTGATGAACACTGTATTCGGACACAGCCATGCTGAAAAGGACTATGATAGTCGCGTAAACGGGGTTGCCGAGCGGCTTCGCGAGCTTGACGAGGCACTTGAGGGCGAACTGCGGGAAGACCGCAATTGGGCGGTGTTTCTGGTGTTTCTTTCGATCGCCTTCGCTCAGATAATCGGTGTCGGCCTCCTTGTCTGGGCATTACTTGGGTAAAACCTCCATTTTCTGAATCTGCCGCTTTGCTATTTGCGCCGCTTCTGTAGAAAAAGAAGACGAAGAAGGGCGGACTCGCGGCATGGCAGACATGATCGATCCCGTTCAGCGGGCGTTCCTCGGCGTGGAAAAATCGACGCTTGGCAATCGATGGATCTCCCGACTGGATCAGGCCGGGCAGAACCGGGCGCTTGCCATGTCGCAGATCCATGGGTTGCCTGATCTTATTTCCCGTGTTCTGGCGGGCCGCGGCGTTTCGGTCGACGATGCCCAGGCCTTTCTCGATCCGACCATCCGTAGCCTGATGCCCGATCCCCATACGCTGACGGATTGCGAGAAGGCGGCAAGGCGCCTCGCCCGTGCGATCGGAAGCGGCGAGAAAGTCGCCATTTTCGGCGATTACGATGTCGACGGCGCGGCCTCTTCTGCACTTCTTTATCGCTTTCTGACGCATTTCGGCGTCAAGGCCAACATCTACATTCCGGATCGCATATTCGAGGGCTACGGCCCGAACCCGGCGGCTATCAACCAGCTCATCGACAACGGCGCCCAGCTGATCGTTACGGTAGATTGCGGCTCGACGAGCCACGAATCGATCGCTGCCGCCAACGGCCGTAACATCGATGTCGTCGTCATCGACCACCATCAGGTCGCTCACGAGCTGCCGTCCGCCCACGCGCTGGTCAATCCGAACCGGGAAGACGATCTGTCAGGGCAGGGACATCTCTGCGCGGCCGGTGTCGTTCTACTGGTCCTGGTCGCCACCTTGCGGTTGCTGCGCGAAACGGGGAACAGGCGTGCCTCGACGATCGATCTCCTCGCCTGGCTCGATATCGTGGCCCTGGCGACCGTTTGCGACGTCGTCCCGCTCAAGGGGTTGAACCGAGCCTATGTGGTCAAGGGGCTGATCGCGGCGCGCCATATGGGCAATGCCGGTCTTGCCGCGCTGTTCCGCAAGGCGGGAATTGGAGGTCCTGTCACCCCCTATCACTTCGGTTTCCTCATCGGCCCGCGCATCAATGCCGGCGGACGCATCGGCGATGCGGCGCTCGGCAGCCGCCTTCTGACGCTCGATGATCCGGCAGAGGCCGAGGCGATAGCAGAGCGTCTGGACGAGTTGAACCGTGAGCGTCAGGCGATGGAGGCGGCCATGCTTCAGGAAGCCGAGGCAGAAGCGCTTGCCGAATACGGCAACGGCGAGGGAGCTTCGGTTATCGTTACGGCGCGAGAGAACTGGCATCCCGGCATCGTTGGTCTGATTGCGGCGCGGTTGAAGGAGAAGTTTCGGCGCCCTGCCTTCGCGATCGCATTCGATCCCTCCGGCAAAGGCACCGGATCCGGTCGTTCGATCAACGGCTTCGACATGGGTCGCATGGTGCGGGCTGCGGTCGACGAGGGGCTCCTGGTCAAGGGCGGAGGTCACGCCATGGCCGCAGGCCTCACGGTCGAACGCGCCAATCTCGGCAAGCTTAGGACCTTTTTTGCTGAGAAGGCAGAAAAGGCGGTCATGGCGCTCACCGCCAACGAAGTACTGAAGATAGATGGCGCCGTCGGCGCAAGCGGCGCCACCATCGACTTTGTCGACCGGCTTGAAACCGCTGGGCCCTATGGATCGGGGCACGCGCAGCCGATTTTTGCGATTCCGTCTCACCGTCTGCGGGATTCCAGAATGGTCGGGCAATCCCACGTGAAGATCACCCTGGAGGCCCAGGATGGAGCCAGATTGGACGGAATCGCCTTCCGTGCCGCCGAGACGCCGCTTGGCAATCTCCTGCTGAATTCCAGAGGCGCGCAGCTCCACGTCGCCGGCTGCCTCAATACCGATCACTGGCAAGGCGCACGGCGGGTGCAGCTGCGTGTCATGGATGCAGCCGCAACGCGATAATCCGCTCGAAGCGGTTGCATTAACTTTGTCGGCGGTACGGGTCAGAAGGTGGCACGCCCTAGGGGAGTCGAACCCCTCTTTACAGAATGAAAATCTGTCGTCCTAACCGATAGACGAAGGGCGCGTGCCGTGTGGTGGCGCCCTTATAGTCAGGCCTTTTGGTTGCCGCAAGCGGCAAAACGAGAAAAAATGTCGTCGTGCCACACATTTTCTTCGGCGACTGTGGAAAAGCAGCCTTGCGGATCACGCCCTCGCCTTGTTCCCTGAAAATAAAGAACAATCACCTTCGGGTACATGCGCAGTTTCATGGATGATGGAGCGTTCCTGTCGAACGCGTAGCGCTCCACGCATGATGCGAGGGGATGAAGCCGGTGGTACGCCCTAGGGGAATCGAACCCCTCTTTACAGAATGAGAATCTGTTGTCCTAACCGATAGACGAAGGGCGCATCCGGCAAACGCTTAGATAGGATAAGCACGAACATCCCACAAGCCATCTAACATTATGACGCAAGATCCGAAGAAAGGAAATGGCACGCCCTAGGGGAGTCGAACCCCTCTTTACAGAATGAAAATCTGTCGTCCTAACCGATAGACGAAGGGCGCGTGCCGTGTGGTGGCGCCCTTATAGTCAGGCGATTGGGATCTCGCAAGCGCGAAAGATGATTTTTTTTCAAAAAAATGACAGAAAACGACAGCCGACGTTGCAACGCGGATTGGTGAGGAGAATCAATGAGCTGCTGAACATTCATCAGAGTCGGGCCGGCGCATTGCGCGAGAGCACATGAGCGCGCGGCGACACGGGCGCTCACATCTCGTTCATTTCTCAAATACCCTGTTCGGCGGTCTCAGACGCACCAGGACCCCGGCAAGCCCAGTTCCAGTCGCGCTGCGAACCGGTATCGAGATGAACCGATTCCGTATGGCAATAGGTTCCAACACCACCGCGACCGGGCAGGCTGCGTAGATAGGAGGCAAGTTCCCATTTGGACACGCCTTCCACTTTCAGATCGGCCGCATCGCACGACTTGTGAAGAGATTCGTCCGCGCCGCCAACGAGGCGATTATGGCTTGGGTCACGATAACCGGACGTGACAACGACCGGGCGGCCGAAATGGTTCTCAGCGCTCTTGATCATCCTGACGAGATCCGGCTGGAAGCAGCCGACCTGTATTGTGTCGTTCTGAACGTGCAATCCGTTCGGTGCCGTCCGCGTCAGGCCGGGAAGGGCGACCTTGTGCAGGAGGTTAAGCAGGCCATTTGCAGCAGGGACCCTTGGTGCGCTGTACAAGACATTGCGAGTCGCGCCCTGGAGGCTGGCTGATCGCATGGTTGCAGGCTGGGTTTCGGCCTGCGACCGCGACTGAGGGATACGTTTCTGCAATGTCTGGTCGGGCGTCGTGACATCGGCATCGCTTTGGGATTGCGGCGGAGCGGATGGTGTCGCTGGTGCGCTGAAGACGCTCGCCCGAGCAGGGCTGATTCCAGGACCCGGCGCATAGGCGGTCGCATCCCCAGCGGCCGGCTGGGCAGGCATTGCCGAATTCGGGACCGAGTAGATGCTCAATGTATGTGCGTTTATCGCGGTTGGCTGCAGCGCCAGCCCGCCGATATTGGCCGGTGCGCCCGTTGCCGAGCCCGGCAACGGGGAAGGGGCGGAGGCGGCGGCCTGTGTGTTCGGCCGAGATGCTGCGTCGGCCGACACGTTCCTGACGAGCGGATCGCGATAGGCCTTGTTTCGGGAAGGTGTTGAAGGGACCGCGGCGTCGGCTGTCTGTTGCTCCGACGGCGTGTCGGACGATGCCGTCGCACCGGCTGCCGCGATGGGCTTGGTTGCCGTAACGCAGCCCGGCAGGACCAGCAAAGAAGCGGCGACCAGCATTGTGGCCGCCGAGGGCATTCGTTTTGGCAAGTTCTCCAACGACCGGTCTCCGACAATTCTGATCGCACCGGATTCATATCAGATGCTACGAGTCAGCCGTCATTGTCGTCATGAGACCGTGCGCGGCAAGTGCGCAGAAACCCGAGAGCCGGAAATTCGCAAATGCCGCAAGCTTCGGAAAAGCCTCGATTTTACCAGCTGCCGGTATTCGGCATCGAGGTCCATGGTTCGGCCGGCGGAAGACTGGAGCCTTTCTGAAGAAGCTCGATCGAAATACCGTCGGGCGAGCGGACGAAAGCCATGTTACCGTCCCGCGGCGGGCGGTTAATGGTGATGCCATTGTCCATCAGATGCTGACAAATGGCGTATATGTCATCAACCTCATAGGCGAGGTGACCAAAATTGCGTCCGCCTGTATAATCTTCTGTGTCCCAGTTGTAGGTGAGCTCGAGGCAGGGTGATTTTTTGTTGGTTGCAGCGTCGAGATCTTCGTTAGCCGCCAGGAAGACCAGTGTGAACCGGCCCTTCTCGTTTTCATGGCGGCGGATTTCCTTGAGGCCGAACAGGGTTGTGTAAAAATGGAGCGAGGCGTCCAGATCTTTCACTCGAACCATGGTGTGCAGGTAACGCATTCTGTTTCCTTCCAATGTTGCCTTCTCGGGGTTATGTGCGCAGACGTCAGCTTCAGGCAAGTCAACGCGCTAAAATCTAGAGCTGGGAATAATCGAAAACTAGGACTTGCGCTTTTGCGTTACCAAGATGTTAATCTTGATTTCAAGAATCAGTTAACCGTAACAGTGTGACGCGTAATCAAGGGGCTGGCGAAATGGCTGACAGGATTTCATCAAAGGAGTTTACCGACCTTGACGAGCTGTCGGGCGATGCTGTCGACCTTATAGAAATTACCGGCGTGGTAAAGTGGTTCGACGTTGCCAAGGGTTTTGGCTTCATCGTACCGGATAACGGCATGCAGGATGTACTGCTGCACGTGACCTGCCTGCGCCGGGACGGCTACCAGACGATTCTGGAAGGCACGAGGATTGTCGCCCTCGTCCAGCGGCGCGAGCGCGGCTATCAGGCCTTCAAGATCCTTTCCATGGATCAGTCGACGGCTATCCATCCTTCGCAGCTTCCGCCGGTACGCACCCATGTGCAGGTCACGCCGACGAGCGGGCTGGAGCGGGCACTTGTGAAATGGTTCAACCGCACGAAGGGCTTCGGCTTCCTGACGCGCGGCGAGGGAACAGAGGATATTTTTGTCCACATGGAGACGCTGCGTCGGTTCGGCCTGACCGAACTGCGGCCAGGACAGGTGGTTCTGGTGCGCTTCGGCACTGGTGAAAAGGGATTGATGGCGGCGGAGGTTCACCCCGATGTTCCGAGCCCGGCGAGCCGGTCCCACTGATACGGAGAGTTGAGATGCTCACCATCGTCAAAAGCGCCCTCATGGCGCTTTTTTTCTTTGCCGCGCCAGCCCTGGCGCAGGAAACAATGAAGTTCGACACGGCCCCGCTTGCGGTTCGGACGGCCAGCGGAAAGACGCTTGAATTCACGGTGGAGATTGCCGCCACGGCCGATCAACGGGCGCAGGGATTGATGTTCCGCAAGACCATGGCGCCCGATCGCGGCATGATCTTCGACTTTGGCAATCCACGGCCGGTCATGATGTGGATGAAGAACACACCGCTGCCCTTGGACATGCTGTTCATCGATGCAGGTGGAACCATCCGCCATATCAAGAAAAACGCCGAGCCGTTTTCGGAGGCGATCATTGATTCGCAAGGCGACGTGAAGTTCGTCGTCGAATTGAATGGGGGCACGGCAGCCAAGCTCGGCATTGCACCGGGTGACCGGGTCGACAGCCCGGCAATGCGAAGAGCGGCTCAATAGACAACCAGTCTGGGCGCATTGCGAATACGTCCTGAAGGTCCCCAAAGTTCATTTCCTTTTTCTCCGGAGATCCCTTCGTAGGGAGGCAGCCGGCCGCTGCGTTGGCTGGGCGGAACGACCGAGCTACCCCACCGCCCGCTGGGGTGAGCGAAACGGCCATATCTTTCTGAAGCGTTAACGGGATGCGCTCCATTTGAATGATCGGAGAGGGATAACAGTAGGTTAATATCCACTGTATATGTCCCGGTTTGCGGCATTTCCGGCCAGCCTTCGTTCACGACCGGTTGCTTTGGGAAGTCGGGCATAACGACAAGAGGACATGGGCCGTGCTTTAAAGCATCGCCTCATAGGAATCTGGGATCGGGAGAGAACAGCACGCCCCGCCTTGTGGCGGGGCATATAGGGGACTGAGGCCTAAAACAGGCATTCAGTTGCAATTTGCTGCATCCCCTCCGGACGTGCGTGATGCCGAGTTGTCGGTTTGACCCTGACAATTACTTGTCTGGCCGCGCTGGTTGCCCGTCGGGTCCGATGAGTTGTTTTCTTGAGCGAGGGCACCGCCTGCTACGAGACCAAGCGCGAGAAGGGATGCCGTAAGGATGCGTGTGAACATGGCATTGCTCCTGTATGGTTGACATGTGGGGCAAACTGCAACCGCGCGGATTTGTTCCAATGCTCACGCCGCCTGTAGGAGGCCTGCAGACGGTTTACCGATGTCTTAGGTACGTTCCGTTACCTATGTGTCCGGTCGGACCATAGAAGGATGGCGACCCCTGCAGGATTCGAACCTGCGACCACCTGCTTAGAAGGCAGGTGCTCTATCCAGCTGAGCTAAGGGGCCTTATTGTCGATTCGCGCCGTTTCCAATTGTCTTCAGCAAGCGTGACGGGCAGATGACCGCTCCGTCAGTGTGTCCAGGGCTGCATGCGGTTGAAACGGAAATTGTCCGAGTAGGACACGTTCTGCCGGATTGGCTCCTTTGGCGCGATGACACGATACTCGATGCCGTTGCGCTGCGCGTAAGCTTCTGCCTGCTCCTGGGTCTCGAAGGTCAGCTTCACCTGCTGGCGGGTGTCAGCCGATGAAGTATACCCCATGATCGGATCGATCTTCCGCGGTATTTCCTGGTCGAATTCCAGAACCCAGAGGTGAGTCTTTGCCTTGCCGGACTGCATGGCGGTCTTGGCGGGACGATAGATCTTGGCAGACATAGCCTGAACCTGCTCCAAAATAGAGGCGAAAGCGTCCTTTCGCCTATCAAAACTGCTCTCCCGCGTGCACCTCTTCACGAGGAAGAATGGTCGGAGTGGAGAGATTCGAACTCCCGACCCTCTGGTCCCAAACCAGATGCGCTACCAGACTGCGCTACACTCCGAGCCAACAACGGTGCGGGGATACACCAAGTCATACTCGCCCTGCAACTCCTAAAATTGCGTTTCCTCACTGGATTTTCGCCCGCTTGCGGCTTCGAAGGCGACCGAATTCGGCCGGACGGACAGCGAGCGGCGGTTACGCCATCTCGGACGCGGTGGCCGTTGGAGGAATGCAGGGTAATAATGCCATCAGCAGATGCTGATGGCGTGCAGGGGATGGGGCGAAAGAAGCCTTTAACGCTCGCGACAGAGGCCTCGTCGGCGCCGGCGCGACTTAGTGCAGGATCTGGCTCAGGAAAAGCTTGGTGCGCTCGTGCTGCGGATTGTCGAAGAATTCCGCCGGCGAGTTCTGCTCGACGATCTGGCCCTGGTCCATGAAGATCACCCGGTTGGCGACCTGGCGGGCAAAGCCCATTTCATGGGTCACACAAAGCATCGTCATGCCTTCCTCGGCAAGACCGACCATCGTGTCCAGCACTTCCTTGATCATCTCCGGGTCGAGCGCCGATGTCGGCTCGTCGAAGAGCATGATCTTCGGGTTCATGCATAACGAGCGGGCGATAGCCACGCGCTGCTGCTGACCGCCGGAAAGCTGGCCGGGATACTTGTTGGCCTGCTCCGGAATCTTCACGCGCTTCAGGAAATGCATGGCGATTTCCTCGGCCTGCTTTTTAGGCATCTTGCGCACCCAGATCGGCGCCAATGTGCAGTTTTCGAGGATCGTCAGATGCGGGAAAAGGTTGAAGTGCTGGAACACCATACCGACTTCGCGCCGGACTTCATCGATCTTCTTGAGATCATTCGTCAGTTCCACCCCATCGACGACGATGCGGCCCTTCTGGTGCTCTTCGAGGCGGTTGATGCAGCGGATCATCGTCGACTTGCCCGAACCCGAGGGGCCGGCGATGACGATGCGCTCGCCGCGCATGACCTTGAGATTGATGTCGCGCAGCACGTGGAAATCGCCGTACCACTTGTTCATGTTGATGATATCCACTGCCACATCAGTCGCGGAAATGGTCATTTTCTTGGGGTTTACGTCAGCCATGCTCATTTCCCATTTTTATCGTTTGTGGCCAGTGTCGAGGTGGCGTTCCATGAAGTTCGAATAGCGTGACATCCCGAAGCAGAACAGCCAAAAAACGAAGCCTGCGAAGATCAGGCCGGTGATAGGCGTCACGGGGCTCGCCCAGTTCGCGTCGGTGAAGTTCTGCCTTACGATGCCAAGCAGATCGTACATGCTGATAATCGAGACCAGCGAGGTATCCTTGAACATTCCGATGAAGGTGTTGACGATGCTGGGGATCACCAGCTTGATGGCCTGCGGCAGAACGATCAGCCGCATTTTCTGCCAATAGCTGAGGCCAAGCGAATCGGCGCCTTCGAATTGTCCCCTTGGAATCGCCTGGAGGCCGCCGCGGATAACTTCGGCCATATAGGCGGAGGCGAAGATCGAGACACCGACAAGCGCGCGCAGGAGCTTGTCCACCGTCCAGCCGGTCGGCAGGAAGAGCGGCAGCATGACGCTTGCCATGAACAGCACTGTGATCAGCGGAATGCCGCGAATGAATTCGATGAATATAATGCAGAAGGTGCGGATCACCGGCATGTTGGATCGTCGTCCGAGCGCCAGCAGAATGCCGATCGGAAGCGAGACGACGATGCCGAAGAAGGACAGGATCAGCGTCACCATCAACCCGCCCCAGAGCGGAGTCTCGACGATCTGCAGGCCGAATCCGCCGTAAAGCAGAAAGAAAGAGACGAATGGCAGCACGAGAAAGAGCAGAATTGCGTTGAGCGACTTCCTCGGCACCGATGGTATGAGCATCGGAACGAGCAGGGCGACGAACATGATGGCGACCATGATCGGCCGCCAGCGCTCGTCGGGTGGATAGCGTCCGAACATGAATTGATCGAACTTCGCATTGACAAAGGCCCAGCAGGCTCCGCTCCAACCGTCAGGCTGCGTTCCGCCTTGCGCTCTCGTGGCGCAAAAGCTGCGGTCCGTTCCGCTCCAGACGGCTTTTACGAAAAGCCAGTCGATGAGATGTGTCAGGCTCCAGACGATGAAGACGGTGGCGAGCAAGGTCAGCACGACATCCTGCGGAGTGGCCAGAAGATTGGCTCGAACCCAATGGAGGGCGCCTTTCTCGCTGGCCGGAGGGGGCTCCGGTGCGAGCATGGCGGTTCTGACGAAATTCCTTTCTGCGACCGACATCTTATCTCTCCACCAGGGCCATCTTGGCGTTGAACCAGTTCATGAACAGCGAGGTAACGAGGCTGATGACGAGGTAGATGATCATTGTGATCGAGATGACCTCTATCGCCTTGCCGGTCTGGTTGAGAATTGTGCTGCCAACCGCAAATATGTCGGCGTAGCCAACGGCGATTGCGAGCGACGAGTTCTTGGTGAGATTGAGATACTGGCTCGTAAGCGGCGGGATGATGATGCGCAGCGCCTGCGGTATGACCACCAGCCGCGTGATGCGGGAGGGGTGCAGGCCGAGTGCCCCGGCTGCTTCCGTTTGCCCCTTTGGAACGCCTCGGATGCCGCCGCGCACGATCTCGGCGATGAAGGATGCGGTATAGAAGGAGAGCGCCAGGAAAAGCGACATGAATTCGGGGCCGATGACCGACCCGCCGGTGAGGTTGAATTTGCCCTCCACCGGATAGTCGAAAGTGATCGGCAGGCCGGCGAGAAGGAAAGCGAGAATCGGCAGGCCGATGATAACAGCAATCCCGGTCCATATAGTCGGAAACGCCTTACCGGTCAGCGCCTGACGTTTGGATGACCAGCGCGCAAGCAGGATGACGGCGATGATTGCAACGACGAATGCGACGAGCACCGCCCACATGCCGGCGCCGAAAATCGGGCGTGGAAAAGCGAGACCGCGATTGTTGAGAAACATGCTGAAAGGCAGGTGCACAGAATCGCGTGGCTGCGGCAGAACGGACAGAACGCCCAGATACCAGAAGAAGATGACGAGCAGCGGCGGAATGTTCCGGAACACCTCGACGTAGACGGTGCAAAGCTTGGCGATCAGCCAATTGTGTGAAAGCCGCCCAATCCCCACGATAAAGCCAATGATGGTCGCAGCGATAATACCCGTAATCGCGACGAAAAGTGTATTGACGATTCCAACGAGGAAGGCGCTTCCGTAGGTTGAATCACTGGAATAGGGAATCAGCGACTGGGCGATATTGAAACCCGCCCTCCCGCTGATGAAATTGTAACCCAGACTCTGATTGGCAATGGCAAGATGTGCAGCCGTATTGCTGCCGACCCACCATATGAAGGCCACGAGAAGTACGATCGTCAGAATTTGGTAGAAGATGCCGCGGACTTGCGGGTCATAGGCAAGGGAGCGCAAGCTCCAGCCGGCTTCGGGCGCAGTTGTGGCGGTGGCCTCTTGTGTCATGCGTAGCCCATTTCCCCTTGTCGCCCATTTTGGGCTTGTTCTTGTATTGGCCGGAAAGGCGGCAGTGCCGCCTTTCCGCAGGTATGGCTGAGTGTCTCAGCGGATCGGCGGCGCGTACTGGATGCCTCCCTTGTTCCAGAGTGCGTTCAAGCCGCGGGAGATTTTCAAGGGGCTGCTCTGGCCGAGATTGCGCTCGAAAACTTCACCGTAATTGCCGACGGCCTTGACGATATTATAGGCCCACTCGTTCGTCAGACCAAGATCGGTACCGATCGTTGACTTCGCCTCGGTGCCGAGGAAGCGCTTTATGTCCGGATTGGTCGAGTTCTTCATCTCGTCGACATTGGCCTGCGTGATGCCGAATTCCTCGGCGTTGATGAGCGCGAAGGCGGTCCAGGTCACAACGTTGAACCACTGGTCGTCACCTTGGCGGACCACCGGGCCAAGGGGCTCCTTCGAGATGATTTCCGGCAGGATCATGTGTTCGTCAGGATTTTTCAGCGTGAGACGCAACGAATACAGGCCCGATTGGTCGGTGGTGTAGACGTCGCAGCGGCCCGACTCATAGGCAGCATTCACCTCTTCCAGCTTTTCGAAGACGACGGGATTATACTGAAGGTTGTTCGCCTTGAAATAATCCGCCAGGTTGAGCTCCGTCGTCGTGCCGGCCTGAACGCAAATTGCCGCGCCGGAAAGCTCGAGCGCCGACTTCACATTCAGGCTCTTGCGAACCATGAAGCCCTGGCCGTCGAAGTAATTGACCGCCCGGAAGAGGAGCGGGTGAGCCGTGTCGCGATTGATGGTCCAGGTCGTATTGCGGATGAGAACGTCGATTTCGCGCGACTCCAGCGCCGGAAGGCGGTTGGTGGCGTTGAGACCGGTAAATTTCACCTTGGTTGCGTCGCCGAAGATCGCAGCGGCGACTGCCTTGCAGTAGTCGACGTCAAAACCGGCCCAGTTGCCGGAGGCATCAGGCTGCGCAAAACCCAGAAGTCCGGTGTTTACGCCGCACTGGAGGAATCCCTTTGCTTTGACATCTTCGAGCGTGGTCGCCGAAGCGGCCGATGCGCCCAGAGCAAACATTGCTGCACCGATTGCGGCCGACAGAAGCGTGTTCTTCATTTTTTTCCCAATCTTTATCCGTTGTCTTTATTGAGGGGGATTTGGCTGAAGCAAACCGATATGCACCCCCGTTTTCTCGACACCCTCCCGGCGCGAGAAACCCTATCACAGTCGCAAATCTCCGTAGGGTCAAGTGTTGGCCCCTAATAATTATCGCATAAGTCCATGTTTTGCCAAAAAGCGCTGGTGGTATGGGCATTTGGCTATGAGCTAGGCAATCTTCTGCCAAAAAAAATCGCGTGGTTGAGGGAAGCCGCATCAAACGCATTGTTCCACCTCAGGAATCGGCAAAAGACGGCTGGCCATCGACAGGCTTGACCTGCTGCACCGGATCGTCGCAAATCCGACTTTCGTATCGATAGCCCAAAGGCACATCCGACAATGAACGACGAGAAGTTTTCACCGCAAAACGCGGGCATCAACACCCGGCTGACCCATATCGGAAACACCCCATCCGATTACCACGGCTTCATCAATCCGCCGGTCGTGCATGCGTCCACGGTGCTCTTTCCGAATGCCCGCGCCATGGAAACGCGCGCCCAGAAATATACTTACGGGACCCGGGGCACACCGACGACCGATGCGCTTTGCGAAGCGATCGATGCGTTGGAAGGTTCCGCCGGAACCATCCTCGTTCCAACGGGGCTGGCGGCGGTGACCGTGCCGTTTCTGGGGTTCCTGTCCGCCGGCGACCACGCGTTGATCGTCGATTCCGTCTATGCGCCGACACGCCATTTCTGTGACGCGATGCTGAAGCGGCTGGGTGTCGAGATCGATTACTACGATCCACTGGTGGGCGCCGGAATCGAGGCCCTGATCAAGCCGAACACCAGGCTCGTGCACGCCGAGGCGCCGGGGTCCAACACCTTCGAGATGCAGGACATCGCGGCGATTTCGGCGGCGGCTCACAGGCATGGCTGCGTGGTTACAATGGACAACACCTGGGCCACACCTGTCTATTTCAGGCCCCTCGACCATGGCGTCGATATCTCGATCCACGCGGCGACCAAATATCCGTCCGGCCATTCTGATATCCTTATGGGAACGGTCTCCGCCAATGCCGCGCACTGGGATCGCCTCAGGGAGGCCAACATCACGCTCGGCATCTGCGGCGCGCCCGACGATGCCTATCAGATCCTGCGTGGATTGCGCACCATGGGCGTGCGCCTTGAACGTCATCAGGAAAGCGCGCTGGCAATCGCCCAATGGCTGGAGGGCAGGGACGAGGTCGCGCGCGTGCTGCATCCGGCTCTGCCGAGCTTTCCCGGCCACGCTATCTGGAAACGGGACTTCACGGGAGCAAGCGGCATCTTCTCCTTCGTCCTGGCGGTCGACAGCTCGGAAAAATTCAAAGCCAGGGCGCACGCCTTCTTGGATGCGCTCTCGATCTTTGGCCTTGGGTATTCCTGGGGCGGGTTCGAGAGCCTTGCTCTCCATGTGAATCTCAATGACCGGCGCATCTGCAAGGCGCCCAAGGAGGGGCCGGTCATCCGTCTGCAGATCGGTCTCGAAGATGTGGCCGATATCAAGGCCGACATCGAGAGGGGCTTTGCGGCGGCGGCCGCTGTCTGATTAGACGGCGGCGCGATAGCCGTAGATCCAGTCTAGATCCGCCGCAAGACTTTGCGGCGGACGAAACGCCAGAACCAGATCGCGTCCGAGCTTGAAGGGGCCACGGGCGTGATAGGCGAAGCGGTTGAAGGCGGCGCGCTGCCGCAGCCGCGCGACGCGCGGCGCACGGTGCCTTTCAAAGAATTCGATGGCCTCAGGCAAGGGGCTTCGAGCCAGTGCTCCCGCAAGCTCGTAGGCGTCTTCGATCGCCATCGCCGCGCCCTGCGCAGCAAAGGGCATCATGGCATGCGCCGCATCGCCGATGAGGACGGTATCCTTTCCATTGTGCCAGCGGCCATCGCCGACCTCGTAGAGCGGCCAGAATGTCGGATTCTCCACCGCTGACATTGCTGTGGCGACCGCCCTGTCCCAGTCTGAAAAGCATCGCATCAGGAGGTCGCGCTGCGCCTGGCTCCCAATGGCCGCCCATTCATGCGCTGCTGCACCGCCGGCGGTTATTGCAACGATGTTGAAGCCGTTCGTTTCCTTGAGCGGATAGCAAACGAGATGTGCCGATGGACCGAGAAAGGCGGTGACGCTGGTCCGATCGAGAAAATCGGGCGCGGCCGCTTCCGAAACAGTGAACCGCCAGGCAACATTGCCCGAAAACCGGGGCATGGGCGCCGCCGGCACCGCATCGCGCATGGACGACCATACGCCGTCGGCGCCAATGATGAGCTCGGGTTCGCTGCCCGAACGCGCAGCGGTAGATTTCGCGGTAGCCGCTTCGACTTGTTGTCCGAGATGCAAAGAGCAGAGCGGATTGGCGACCACTGCATCGAGTAGCGTCCTTTGCAGCGTTGCGCGATGCAGGACACCGTAGGGTGCATGCCAACGCCTTCTGGCAAAATCACCGCAAGGAACGGCAGCGATCTGCCGCAGCGAGATACCGGAAACGAGCCGGATCTCTCGCGGTTCGAGCCAGATGCCAGCAAGTGTTTCAAGGATGCCCAGCTCGTCAAGGATATGCGACGCATTGGGCGAAATCTGCAACCCGGCACCGACCTCCGTCATCTCGGCGGCCTGCTCGAAGATATGGGACCGGATACCGTGCCGGGCCAGCGCAAGCGCAGTCGTCAGGCCCGCCACACCGGCGCCGATGATCGCGGTGTTCTTGACCGGCATCTGCAAATCCGATCGCGACTGGGAAGGATCAGGCAGCCTTGATGTGGAAGACACAGCCCGCCGGATTGGTCTGCTCAGGTTTCAGGGAAGAATTGAAGCGATAGAGAGTCGAGCAGTAGGAGCAGACCTTCTCATTGTCATCGCCCATATCGATGAAGATATGGGGATGATCAAACGGCACGGACGCGCCGGTGCACATGAATTCCTTCACTCCGATCTCGATAACGCGATGTCCGCCGTCGTTCTGAAAGTGAGGAATGTGATGGCCGGCCATGATGCTCTCCAAATGCTTCCGAAATTTGCGCGGACTTTATAGTTCTTCACTTCAAATGTGTAGAGCGAAAAGTCGGCGACAAGTCACAGATTTTCCTCTCTCGCAGGGTTCACCGATGATGGTCGATAAAATATGGTCTGCCGCGAAAGGACCGATGCCATGAACCTGAATACGCCTGCCTTCTCGAACTTTGTCCATGACGGAGTGAACCTCGCGTTTTTCGACGAAGGGGATCCGAACGGTGTACCGGTTCTTCTTGTTCATGGATTTGCCTCGACTGCCAACGTCAACTGGGTCCATCCAGGCTGGCTGAAGACCCTCGGTGATGCCGGCTATAGGGTCATCGCCATTGACAATCGCGGCCATGGTGCCAGTGACAAGCCGCATGACCCGGAAGCCTATCGGCCCTGGGTCATGGCATCGGACGCCGTGGCCCTTCTTGATCATCTCGGTATCGCTGAAGCGAACATCATGGGTTATTCGATGGGCGCGCGTATTTCGGCTTTCCTGGCGATGGCCAGTCCCGAGCGCGTGCGCTCGCTCGTCTTCGGCGGACTGGGGATAGGCATGACCGATGGCGTCGGCGACTGGGATCCCATCGCCGATGCGCTTCTGGCCCCGTCAATCGATCTTGTCGATCACCCCCGTGGCCGTATGTTCCGCGCTTTTGCCGAGCAAACCAGAAGCGATCGCGTGGCACTTGCCGCCTGTATCCGCGGTTCACGCGACCTGATAAGCCGCCGGGACATCGGCAAGATCGACGCTCCAACATTGATCGGAGTTGGAACGAAGGATGATATCGCCGGATCGCCGCAGGCGCTTGCGGAGCTCATGCCACGTGGCCAGGCGCTCGACATACCAGGCAGGGATCATATGCTCGCCGTCGGTGATAAGGTCTTCAAGAAGGCGGTTCTGGAATTCTACGAAAAAGTCGCCGACCGGTGACTTGCGGCTCAGTGTGTCATGCTAGCGCATCTCGCGCAAAACTGTGCAGCGGTATTGGGCGAGAATCTCACCAACAGGATTTAACTGTCACCTTCCGGTGAATTGTGGTCTGCGCTTCTGCGCGAAAGCAGCACGCCCCTCCGCGTAATCCGCGCTTTCGAAGGTGCTCGCGCCGATGACTTCCGCCTCCCGCAGCAGGTCGCTATCCTGCTCGGTGACGGCGCGCACGGCGATTTTCGACGCCTGGATCGAGATAGGCGCGTTCGCGCCAATGGTTTCGGCAAGCGCGGCGACCTCCGCATCCAGCATGTCGGCCGAAACGGTTTCGAGAAGAAAGCCGGTTGCGGCCATTTTGCCTGCCGAAACCGGAGCGCCGGTAAAGAGCGCCATTTTCGTCATCTGGGGGCCGAGTGCGCTGACGATGTCCTGAACGGCGTCGGCGGGATAGGTAAGGCCGAGCTTGGCTACGGGGATCGCGAAGCGGGCGCTCTCATCGGCAATTCGCAGGTCGCAGGCGGCCGCAATGCCGAAACCGCCCCCGATGCAGACGCCGCGGATCGCTGCGATCGTCGGTACGCGGCAATGTCGTATTGCTTCGAACGCATCGCTGTTCTGTCCCTCGTAAAAGAGGGCAGAGGCTGTATCCTTCCGGACGGTTTCGAATTCGCTGATATCGGCTCCGGCGCAGAAATCACCGGTACCGGCGCCGCGAATGATGATCACGCGGACATGGGTCTCATCTGTCAACCAGCGCAGCGCCTGCGGGAGGGCGCGCCACATCGCCGCAGTCATGGCATTTTTATGCGTGGGATTGTCGATGAAAAGCGTTCCGATTGCGTTTATGGAATGTGCGCGGAGCATGCCGCCGGCAAAATCATGCCAAAGATCCATTGACGGACAACCCATTTGTGTTGCGTTCGTTTTAATCTATATAATGTCCTGTCGACGGGAAATGAGGAGACCGCCAATGGTCGTAAAATCTGATGTCCGCTCAGTCGAAGTGCAAAACCAGCTCAAGATCATGGATCCGATCTGGGATAGCCTTCGCGAGGAAGCGCGCGCTGCTGCCGAAAAGGATCCCCTTCTCGCCGCGTTTCTGTATCTGACGGTCATCAATCACCGCTCGTTGGAAGAATGTGTCATTCACCGGATCTGCGAACGCCTCGACCACCCTGACATGCAGGCAAATCTCCTGCGCCAGACGTTTGAAGAGATGATGGACGATTGGCCGGAATGGAGTTCCATTCTGCGCGTCGATATCCAGGCCGTCTACGATCGCGACCCGGCATGCCTGCGCTTCATGGAAGCCGTTCTCTATTTCAAGGGCTTTCATGCATTGCAGACGCATCGGCTTGCGCATTGGCTTCTTGATCGCGGTCGACGGGATTTCGCACTTTACCTGCAAAGTCGCTCCTCCAGCGTCTTCCAGACGGATATCAATCCGGCCGCGCGCATCGGCAAAGGCATCTTTCTTGACCATGCCACCGGCTTGGTGGTTGGCGAAACCGCCGTCATCGGCGATAATGTCTCGATCCTTCATGGTGTCACGCTGGGCGGGACGGGCAAGGAAGGCGCCGACCGGCATCCGAAGATTGGCAGCGGCGTGCTGATCGGTGCGGGCGCCAAGATCCTCGGCAACATCGAGATCGGACATTGCTCTCGTATTGCGGCTGGCTCCGTCGTGCTGAAGCCGGTTCCGCCGAAAACGACGGTTGCCGGCGTTCCGGCCAAGGTGGTCGGCGAGGCCGGTTGCTCAGAGCCGTCACGTGTTATGGATCAGGTTATCGGCGCCGATATCTGAGCCACAATCTGTGGGATTGATTGTCGACGCGCGAGTTGCGGCAATGCCGTGGAGAGGCGGCCGTTCCGTATCCGACCTTTACAGCGCCGCTTTTCCTGTGCGAGAAGCGGCCAGCTTGAGAAACGCTCACGGAGACGAATTGTGAAGCCTGAAGAAATCAAGAAGCTCGACGCCTATTTCAAACGCACGTTCAACCCGCAGGTCGTGGTCAAGGCACGTCCGCGCAAGACCGATTCGGCGGAGGTTTATCTGGGTGAGGAGTTTCTGGGCGTCGTCTATATCGATGATGAGGACGGTGACCGCTCTTATAATTTCTCGATGGCAATCCTGGACGTCGATCTCTGAAGCGTTTCAACGCCTTGATAGTGCGAAGGCCGGCGCAAGCCGGCTTTTTATTGGGCGGTCTGCCCATTCAAGCGGCAAACCTGAAATACTGATTTTCGGATATTTCTGAAAAAGCCTCTGGTTGCAGTCCGCTGATATATGTCTGAAAAATCAAAGTAGGAGGTACGTGCCTCCTGAAACCATCTTCCCTGATCCCCTCAAATTACAACTTATGCGGAATATTGCGGCGCACAAGACTACTTGACTCTTTGTGCATCGCAATTAAGTTTCGCATCAGAGATCAACAGGAGGAAGGGTACCGATGTTCAATCTCGATGAAGCAAACAAGAAGGGCAAGGAAGCGATGGACGCGGCTCTGAAGAGCTACTCCGATGTGGCGAAGGGTTTTCAGGCGATTGCTGCCGAAACCGCCGAATATTCCAAGAAGTCCTTCCAGGATGTCGTCACGCACCTGGAAACGCTTTCCGGCGTCAAGAGTTTCGAAACCGCCTTCGAGCTTCAGTCGAATTTCCTGAAGTCGTCCTATGAGAGCTATGTGTCAGAGGCAACCAAGCTGAGCGAGATGTATGCCGATCTCGCCAAGACGGTTTACAAGCCCTACGAAGCTCCGATTGCAAAGGCGACGGGTAAGGCTTCCTCGTCGGTGGCTTCGGCAGCCGCATAAACGATTGGTTCGCAATCAGGGCCGATATGTCGGCAAGAGAGATCAGGGCCGGCTGCGAAAGCAGCCGGTCTTTTCATTTTGCAAAGGTCACGTCTCCGTTCGGACTTTTTTATAGTTTGCACTGAGCGGAAGCCGAATAGTGATTGCAGTGTGAAGCAGGGGGCTTAAAATCAGCCCAATATGAACTAAGTTAGTGTTCGGGTTTCCGGCTGACGAACCCCGTAGCATGCGACCGCCGGCCGGATGATTTGAGGAACCAACGAAGATGATCGCAATGCCGATCCGAATGCAGAACGACACCGAAAGGAATGGGGACAACGGAAATCGCGGCACCTCGGTCATTACACGTGTCAAGCCGAAAACGAAGAAGCCCAACCTCTATCGCGTCCTGCTTTTGAATGACGACTACACGCCGATGGAATTCGTCATTCATATTCTGGAACGGTTTTTCCAGAAGGATCATGAAAGTGCCACCCGCATCATGCTCCATGTCCACAATCATGGAGTCGGCGAATGCGGCATATATACATATGAAGTAGCTGAAACAAAGGTGAGTCAGGTGATGGATTTTGCCCGACAACACCAGCATCCGCTGCAATGTGTTATGGAAAAGAAGTGAGGAACTGAACGTGCCAACATTTTCGCCTAGTCTTGAGAAGGCGCTGCACCAGGCACTGACCTTTGCTAACGAGCGGCATCATGAATATGCAACGCTCGAGCATCTGTTACTTGCGCTGATCGATGATGCAGACGCAGCCGCCGTTATGGGCGCCTGCAACGTCGACCTCGATGCGCTTCGCAAGACGCTCGTTGAATATGTCGATAATGAACTTTCCAATTTGGTCACCGGTTATGACGAGGATTCGAAGCCGACATCCGGCTTTCAGCGCGTCATTCAACGTGCCGTCATCCATGTGCAATCGTCCGGTCGCGAAGAGGTAACCGGCGCCAATGTTCTCGTCGCGATTTTCGCCGAACGGGAAAGTCACGCGGCCTATTTCCTGCAGGAGCAGGAGATGACCCGCTACGACGCCGTCAACTACATCTCGCATGGGATCGGCAAGCGCCCCGGCTCTTCCCAGGTCCGCACGCCGCGGGGCGCCGAAGAAGGCGAGGCCGAAAGCAAGCCGTCTTCACGCAACGAGCAGGAGGAGGGAAGCGCCAAGAAGCAGCAGGACGCGCTCAAGGCTTACTGCGTGAATCTGAACGAGAAGGCCAGAAGCGGCAAGATCGATCCGTTGATCGGTCGTCACGCCGAGGTCAGCCGCACCATTCAGGTGTTGTGCCGCCGCTCGAAGAACAATCCGCTCTATGTGGGTGATCCCGGTGTCGGCAAGACGGCGATTGCCGAAGGCCTTGCCAAGCGCATCGTCGAAGGCAAGGTGCCCGAGGCGCTGGCGGATGCCACTATCTTTTCTCTCGATATGGGCACGTTGCTTGCAGGTACCCGCTATCGCGGCGATTTCGAAGAGCGTCTGAAGCAGGTCGTCAAGGAGCTGGAGGAATATCCGGGCGCCGTGTTGTTCATCGACGAAATCCACACGGTAATCGGCGCAGGTGCGACGTCGGGCGGTGCGATGGATGCCTCGAACCTCTTGAAGCCGGCGCTTTCCTCCGGTGCGATCCGCTGCATCGGTTCGACGACCTATAAGGAGTATCGCCAGTTCTTCGAGAAGGACAGGGCTCTGGTCCGCCGCTTCCAGAAGATCGACGTCAACGAGCCGTCGATTGATGATGCTATCGAGATCATGAAGGGTCTGAAGCCCTATTTCGAAGAGTATCACCACCTGCGCTATTCGAACGACGCCATCAAGACGGCGGTCGAGCTCTCGGCCCGTTATATCTCCGACCGTAAGCTGCCGGACAAGGCGATCGACGTGATCGACGAGACCGGTGCCGCCCAGATGCTGTTGCCGCCGTCCAAGCGCCGCAAGCTGATCACCGAGAAGGAGATCGAAGCGACGGTTGCGACCATGGCCCGTATCCCGCCGAAGACCGTTTCCAAGGATGACGAAGCGGTTCTTGCCAATCTCGAGCAGGAATTGCGCTCGGTCGTCTACGGTCAGGATACGGCCATCGAAGCGCTTGCAACGTCGATCAAGCTGGCACGAGCCGGTTTGCGCGAACCGAACAAGCCGATCGGTGCCTATGTCTTCTCCGGCCCGACCGGCGTCGGCAAGACCGAGGTCGCCAAGCAGCTTGCATCCTCGCTCGGTGTGGAACTGCTGCGTTTTGACATGTCGGAATATATGGAGCGCCATACGGTTTCCCGTCTGCTCGGTGCACCTCCCGGCTATGTCGGCTTCGATCAGGGCGGCCTTCTGACCGACGGCGTCGACCAGCATCCGCATTGCGTGGTTCTGCTCGATGAAATCGAGAAGGCGCATCCGGATATCTATAATATTCTGCTGCAGGTCATGGATCACGGCACGCTGACCGACCACAACGGCAAGAAGATTGATTTCCGCAACGTCATTCTGATCATGACGACCAATGCGGGCGCGTCGGAAATGGCCAAGGCTGCGATCGGCTTCGGCTCGTCCAAGCGTACCGGCGAGGACGAGGAGGCATTGACCCGTCTCTTCACGCCGGAATTCCGCAACCGCCTGGATGCGATCATTCCGTTTGCGTCGCTGCCGACCGTCGTTATCCACAAGGTCGTGCAGAAGTTCATCATGCAGCTCGAAGCTCAGCT
The DNA here is from genome assembly GCF_041357635.1 of Sinorhizobium sp. CB7. NCBI lineage: Bacteria > Pseudomonadati > Pseudomonadota > Alphaproteobacteria > Hyphomicrobiales > Rhizobiaceae > Sinorhizobium > Sinorhizobium sp. CB7. Next base: position 68,364 of record NZ_JAULLL010000019.1, on the reverse strand, counting down.
TTCCGAACGCAATGTCACTTTCGACCTGCACGAGGATGCGATCGCATGGCTTGCTGAACATGGCTATGACGAGAAGATGGGTGCACGTCCGCTCGCCCGCGTCATCCAGGAAAACATCAAGAAGCCGCTGGCGAACGAAATCCTCTTCGGCAAGCTGAAGAAGGGCGGCGTCGTCAATGTCACCGTCGGCACGAAGGAAGATGGCAAGACCGGCATCTTGCTCGAAGCCATTTCCGAAACGGCGCCGATCAAGCCGAAGCCCGAGGCCGAGGTCGTCAATCCGGAAGCGGATGACGGTGACGACGGCGAATTGAAGACGAAGACCGTTGCCAAGAAGACGAAGGCGGCAATGAAGAAAGCAGCGGCGGAAGCCGAGTCGAAAGCAACGAGCGTCCCGAAGAAGAGCAGCACCGTTCCCAAGGTGCCGCGCAAGAAGTGAGCTCGCCTTGAGGCAACCAAAAAGGCCGCAGATGCGGCCTTTTTTATTTACATTTCAGAGCTTTCAGCAATTAAGCCGAAGTGCATGACGTTAGGTGAGGGCAGCCTTTATCTTTTCGGCATTGTCGGCAAGCACAGACCCGTCTTCCATCTTTCCGGAGTGCGGCTTCAGCGCCATGCCTTCATGACGCGGAATGACATGGAAATGCAGATGAAAGATCGTCTGTCCGGCAGCATGCTCGTTGAACTGCGCTATGAAGACACCATCCGCGTCGAAGACGTCTTTGACTGCGACTGCCATCTTCTGGACGACGGGAATGATACGGACGAGAGTTGCCGGATCGGCATCGAGCAGATTGCGCGACGGCGCCTTTGAAACCACGAGCACATGGCCCGGCGCCTGCGGCATGACATCCATGAAGGCGATTGTGTGCTCATCTTCATAAACTTTGTAGGACGGAATCTCGCCGCGCAGGATCTTTGCGAAGATATTGTTGTCGTCGTAGGCCGGATTGGTCATTCGGAAATCTCCCCTTAATGCGTGTCGCGCAAAAGTGTGCAGCGGTTTTTGCGGCAACGACATGCATGAAAACAATAGCCTAAAGCCTATCGCGTGAATCTCTTTTCACGCGATAGGCTTTAGGAAATGGAATCGGTCAGACGCGCGAAGATGTCAATCTTCCTGGCGTTCGCCCTTGCGGAAGGGGCTGTGTTCGCTCAGTATTTCGCCGATCTGCTCCACTTCCGCGCGCTCGTGTTCGAGATAGTCGGCAATAGCACGCCGCAACCCGGCATGAGCTATGAAATGCGCCGAATGGGTGGCGACCGGCAGATAGCCGCGCGCGAGTTTGTGCTCGCCTTGAGCCCCGGCTTCGACCCGCTTCAATTTTTTGGCGAGCGCGAAATCGATGGCTTGATGATAGCAGACTTCGAAATGCAGGAAGGGATGATCTTCGATACATCCCCAATGGCGGCCATAAAGAGTATCACCACCGATGAAGTTGATTGCGCCGGCCACATAGCGACCGTTATGCCTGGCCATGACCAGCAGGATGTCGTCGGCCATGCGCTCGCCGATCAGCGAATAGAATTTCCGGGTGAGATAGGGCCGACCCCACTTGCGGCTGCCGGTATCCATGTAGAAGGCGAAGAACTCGTCCCAGATGCGCTCGGTGAGATCGCTGCCGGTCAGCCAGTCGATTGATATCCCGTTCTCGAGCGCTACACGCCGCTCCTTCCTCAATGCCTTGCGCTTGCGCGATGCCAGCGTTTCGAGAAACGCGTCGTGATCCGCATAGCCCTCGTTGATGAAGTGGAATTGCTGGTCCGTGCGATGAAGATAGCCGTCCGCCTCCAGGATGCAGCTTTCAGCTTCCGGCAGGAAAGTGATATGCGCGGAAGACACGCCGATCCGGCGCGCCACTTCTTTCAGGCTTTCCGCAAGCGCTGGCTGAAGAACCTTCCGGTCATAACCTTCCGCGACCAGCAGGCGCGGTCCGGTTGCGGGCGTAAACGGTATCGAGCATTGCAGCTTCGGATAGTAGCGTCCTCCAGCGCGCTCGAAGGCGTCGGCCCAACCGTGATCGAAAACATATTCGCCCCGGCTATGGCTCTTCAGATAACAGGGTATTGCCCCGATCAATGTGCCTTTATCGTTTTCCAGAAGGAGATGATGGCCGAGCCATCCGGTATCGGCGGTGGCCGAGCCCGATTCTTCCAGAGCGGAAAGGAACGCGTGCGATATGAACGGGTTATAGATCTCGGATGTAACGCCCCGCGAAGTACCGGCGAGCTTTGACCAGCTTGCCGGAGAAATCGCGGAGAAGGATCGCTCGACCCGGATGGATAATTCGTCTGTCATTAAACGAAAACGGGATCTATGGATTTGATGAAATTCTGCCCTCTATTCTGCGCATGATCTTGTCCAAAAAGCGATGCTTTCAGAGCGCACGCGGATCGAAGCCTTCGAATGTCATTTGATCGGCATTGGCAAATGTCTGCTTGCGAGCCGCCTCGTCGCGCACCGTCCACGTGATGATGGGAATAGCGCGCTTCCGTTGCGCCGTTATGAACGAATTCGGCAGATGCCCATAGTGATAGGAGATGAAGTCGAGCCCGAGTTGCATGGCCTCGTCATGTTTGAAGAAGGCCTCGGGGTCCTTGCCTTCCGCAGTCAATCCGACCGGGTAGGGGCTTTCGAGCGTCTTCAGATCCTTGAGCAGCCAGTGGTCGAAGCTCATCAACGCCACGTCGCCTTTATAGCCTTCCAGCACTTCGAGCACGGCTTCGGCGAAGCCCTCGTCATCCTTCTCGCGACCCTTGAGCTCGAGCACGAGCGGCACCCTGCCGCCGCAGAGTTGCAGAAGCTGTTTGAGGCTTGGTATCCTATCCTTCGTGCCTCCGACCGCAAGCAGGCCGAGCTCCGCAGAAGTGCGTGCGCGCACGTCGCCCTTGATGCTGCAGAGCCGTTCGAGATCCTCGTCATGGAAAATGACCGGCACGCCATCTGCGGCATAATGCAGGTCGCATTCGATCGCAAATCCCGCCTTTATCGCGCGCTCGAAGGCTGAAAGCGTGTTTTCCCAGATTTCCCTGTTGAGGTCGTGGTAGCCGCGATGCGCGACTGGACGCTCGATGATCCATGAAGCTTTGCTCATCACGCAATTTCCATGATAGCATCGATTTCGACTGCGGCATTGAGCGGCAGAGCAGCCATGCCGACGGCGGCTCTGGCGTGCTTGCCGGCGTCGCCCAATACGTTCGCCAGCAGGTTCGATGCACCATTGATGACAAGGTGCTGTTCGACGAATTCCGGCGTCGAGGCGACGAAACCGTTGAGTTTGAGGATTCTGCGGATACGGCCGAGATCACCGCCGAGCGCCGCCTTGGCCTGAGCGAGAATGTTGATGGCGCATAATTCCGCCGCGCGGCTTCCCGCCGCGACATCGACCTCCTTGCCGAGGTGTCCGGTGACGGCCACCTTGCCGTTTTCGATAGAAAGCTGACCGGAAAGATAGAGCAGATTGCCGCTGATGACGTAGGGAACGTAATTCGCAGCCGGGGCGGCGGCCTGCGGCAGGGCGATACCCATTTCCTTGAGGCGCTCTTCGATGGCGTCAGACATTTTCGTCTCCGGTTTGTTGTAAAATCTTCAAAAATTTTGCATCAAGGCTAAAATTGCCGTTTGGGGCAAATAGCCTCGATTTGGCCGAATGCGTTCTTATAACATCGCGTGCGAGTCCAACAGGAGATAATGAATGTTCCGTTCGAGTCTTGCCGCAGCTCTATTGGCCGGTGCGAGTGCGACCAGCCTGTCGGCTGCCACAGCCAATGCGACGACCGCCAGCGGACTTGTTCCGCACCGCGCCGTCTATGATCTCGAACTCAAGGATGCCACGGAACGTTCTGGCATCACCGGAATGTACGGACGGATGGTCTATGAATTCGATGGCTCCTATTGTGACGGCTTCACCACGAACTTCCGCTTTGTGACGCAGGTGGATACCGGTGACACGGTACGTATCAGCGATCAGCAGACAAAGACTTTCGAGAATATTGGATCCCGTAAATTCCGGTTCGAGACGAAATCCTTCACCGACGAGCAGCTCGACAAGGAGGTCGAAGGCGAAGCGCAGGACGTACCCGCTGGCGTCAAGGTCGATCTCAATCAGCCTGCGAACAAGCAGATCGATCTGGCTGAGAGCCGGTTTCCGACGGAACACATGCTGGATGTCATTGAGAACGCCAAGAGCGGCCGGAATTTCTTCGAAACCCGTGTCTTCGACGGCTCGGACAACGGCGACAAGACGCTGGTGACGTCGACCGTCGTCGGCAAGCAGGAGATGCCGGGGCCGAATGATATCGATGCCGACAAGGCGGGTGCATTTTCGAAAACGGCCTTCTGGCCGGTGACGATCGCCTATTTCAACGACAGTTCGATGGGTGACACGTTGCCCGTCTATCGCATGTCCTTCAAGCTCTATGAGAATGGCATCACCCGCGATCTGACGATGGACTACGGTGACTTCGTCCTGACCGGCAAGCTGACCAAGCTTGAGTTGCTCGACGCCAAGCCGAAGCCCTGCCAATAAATATATTCTCGGTTTCCTGCATCTAGGCCTGGCGCCGCTCTCTTATCACGCGAAGCCAATTCTTGATTGGAGCTGGCAGGAAGGTTCTCAGCCCGGGCCGCAGACCGCTTGGCAGCGCCCACCGCTCGATATCGAGCGGTGGGGCGATCATAGGCGGGCGAACACCGAGTTGTTCTATCACTGTCGCGTAGGCAGAAGCCATTTTATCGATCGTGAATTCGTCTCTTACCTTGCGCAGTGCAGCATTCGACAAGGATCGCAGCGCTTCGGGCTTGGCTACAATGTTCGTGATGATGCTGGCGGCCTCTTCGCTGTTGCCGATCGAAAACAAAAACCCGTTCAGGCCGTCATCCACGATCTTGTCGGTCACGCCGCGAATACGTGATACCACGGGGACGCAGCCGGCCGCCATAGCTTCGGTCAGGGTCAAGCCGAAGCCTTCAAAACGAGATGGCATTATCATGACATCGTGCTGAAGCAGCAACCCCGGGACGTCGTTGGGATGCGCCGCTCCAAGGATCGACACGCGGCTCGAATGGCGTGCGAGCTTGGATCGAAGTGCTGCAAGATCCGGTCCGTCGCCGGCGACGGTCAATCGGACCGTAGGAGGCAGTTTGTCGAGGATTTCCGGCAGCCAGAATACGCCCTTGGAGGCGTCCTCGATCCGCCCGAGGAAAAGCAGACGTAGCTGCCCCGCCGTGCCGGGCATGCGCGGCAGGTCCGGCACGAACCGCGTGTCCGCAGCGTGCGGGATCGCAAAGGTCCTGTCCTTCGGGAAACTAAGGACCTGAACGAGGTCGCTGCGGATGCGATCGGAGACGCCGACGGTTGCATGAACGTGGTCCTTGATCGACCGAGCGGCGGCATAGGTGCCGGGGGTGATGTTGTGAACGATCATGACGCGCAGGATTCGTTCCGGAAGGTAACGGGCGATATTGGTCTCGATCCGGCCGCTTAGGACATTGACGAAAACGCCGTCGTATCCCTCGCAATCCAGGGCTGCCGCCAGCGCCCTTGCCTGTTCCCGTTCCGTCGGCAGCTGGTCGGTCGGTACGGCGGAACCAAGTGCAAATTCGGGAAACCATTGCGGGTCGCCGAAGGTTTCGCTGCGCCCCATGGCAAGCCAGCGCACATCGATCCCGAAGTCGGCCAGACCGGCGCGCAGTTGTTTGAACACGGTATAGGTGCCGCCGATATGGGGGCGAACGAAATAGGCGAATCTCATGAATCTCTGACCCCTGCGGCGCCGGTCCTCTCCTGAGATCATAGCTGCAGAGTGCAACAGGGAAAAATTCGCAGAGAAGGGTGAGCAGCACAGCCTTTTGGAGGAGTACCCCCGTCGTTCGTCCATCGCGCATGTTCAGATGGCCTGTGTTATTTCGAGGTAAGGGTCCGCATGAGGGTCGGCATCTCTTCTCAAGGGCGCGGGCTTGAGAGGCGTCCCGGGCTTGAGCCAGACGGGGTGAGTGTTTCGAAGCATTCCTGCGTCGGCTTGGAAAAAGGGCGATTGAGGGGCTTTGGATGAAGATCGGCTTGTTGGGTCAATTTGGCAGCGGGAACACCGGCAATGATGGCTCTCTCGAAGCCATGGTGAATTTCCTGCGCAAAACTAGGAGCGACGCTGAACTTCTGTGCATCTGCTCCAATCCGGACGCCATTGCAAAGCAATATAAGATAAAGGCGATTGGCATTGGTGGGACGATCGCGCAGGGACGATGGTTTCAGCGCATCAACGGAGTTCTCGCGGGTGTGCCCCGGCGTTTTCTCACGCTCTACTCGCTTTTTGGTCAACTGGATGGTTTGACGCTGTTGATCATTCCCGGGACTGGAATTCTCGATGATTTCCAGGAAAATCCCTTTGGATGGCCTTTTGTGGTATTCAGATGGTGCCTTGCGGCGCGTTTGCGGAGAATTCGGATCGCTTTCGTCAGCATCGGGGCCGGACCGATTGAACATCCCCTGAGCCGATGGTTCCTGAAGGCGGCTGCGCAGATGGCGCAATATCGCTCCTATCGCGACGATTACTCGCTCCAATATGTCGAGAGCATCGGGGTAGACGTGAGCCGCGATTGGCGATATCCGGACATCGCTTTCCGGTTGCCCGTGCCAGATCCCTTGCCCGTCAAGAATGACACACATATTACCGTCGGTGTTGGCGTCATGGACTATCACGGCTGGTCCAAGACGGACACCGATGCGGACGCCATCCATCAGAATTATACCGGCAAGCTGGCAGCTTATATCGGCTGGCTGCTTGAGCAGGGCTATAATGTCCGATTACTGACCGGGGATCTGCGTGACGGCAAGGCGGTGAAAAAAGTGCTGGACAAGATTGCCGCAACTGGATCGGACGTCTCTCCTGAACGCATCACTAGCACCTGTAGCCAATCGCTGCACGAATTGATGGATACCATTGCGCAGACCGATTTCGTGATCGTTTCGCGGTATCACAATGTCGTCAGCGCTCTCAAGCTAGGCCGCCCGACGATTTCGCTTAGCTATAACAAGAAGAATGATTATCTGCTTGCGCAGTTTGGTCAGCAACACTACTGCCAGAACATTGAGACATTCGACGTCGAAGAGCTGAAGCGCCAAACGCAGTCGGTGATGGAAAACATAGACGCGGTGAGACTGCAGATCGACAATTGCAATCGTGCGCTGCAAGAGAAGCTGTCCGAGCAGGAAGCGCTTTTGCTCGACAGGGTTATCAGTCCGCGGCGCGAACGTATTCGAAGGCAGTCCGGAGACATGATCAGGCGGCCCTCGTAATGCGTCGCCCCAGGGCCGACAGGCTGGATTTCACCAGTGAGGTCGCATCCTTGCGATAGATGAGGTAGCTGAGAGGCGGGAGAATGGTCGCGGACGGGCGGAGCTGCAGGGCGCGCCAAAACAGCTTGCGCCAACCAGGATCGCCTCGGCACAATAGGGAAATTGCCGACCAGTAAGCTCTGTCACTCAGCGTCCGGCGCGCGGACTGCAGCAGTTCCGCAGAATTCGGAAGCGAAGCGCCATCTTTCGTCAGGAAGGAAGTGAAGGCGGCCTCGAACTCGACGCTCCATTGTCGCAGATTGCTCACTGTCGCCGATTGACTGAAGGGGTGAACCCTGGCAGCCGCCTGAACCCTGGTGGTCGCTGCGATCGACCCGTGAAGTCCGAAACGCAGCCACATTTCCAGATCGTCCGTGTGCGTTAGCTCCGGATTGTAGTGGCCGATCCGCTTCTGCACCGAGGTGCGCACGACGGCAGTAGGGCCGCTGATATAGTTCCGGCCGCTGCGACAAATATCCTTCAGGAATGATGGGCCGTCCATCACCTGCCAGGCGGCTGGCTGCGCGGACGTCTCCTCGAAGCTTGCGTCTCCCAGAAGAAAGCTGGTTGCCCCATGGGTCAAATGCACGTCCGGCCGCTGCTCCATCAGATCGATAGCACTGCCAAGGGCCCCTGGCGCCAGGAAATCGTCAGAACAAAGAATGAGAAAATAGTCTGATCGAGCCCAGTCGATGCCTTCATTGAAGGAGGCGTGCGGCCCCATATTGACCTCTCGCAATCGCAATTCGATCCTCGGATCCGAAGCCGCGATCTCGCTCGCGATGCGAGCACTATCGTCTGTAGAGGCATTGTCGATGATGAGCACCCGCAATCGGTCGACACCCTGCGACAGAACGCTGCCGGCGCAATCACGCAGATAGTGGCCGTAGTTATAATTGGGAATGACGACATCCACAGACTTCATGGAAATTCCTTGACCGTCGCCTTGCCTCTGAGCAGTGGGAGTTTGGGCAGAACGAGATTGGCAATTCTCGTCAACTCTTCCAGGAGCGGATGTCTGGTCAGGATCAGCACAGCGAGCCAGCCGATCGCCGACAGTAATCCGGCGAAGCAGGCCTGCAGGATCGAGAGGTCGAACTGAAGGTCATTCGCTGCCAGCACGGTGAGAGGGCCCAGGATGGCGCCCAATGTGACCAGACCGCTCTTGTAGAGGATCGCCCGCAATTCACTCCAGGAGAACGATATATGCCGTCGAACGTAGATCAGGGAAAGCGTCATCTGATACGGCAGCACGATAAACTGGCTGAGCGACAAGGCGTATAATCCGAAGAAGCTTGCGCCACATATGATGAAGATCGAAATGCCGCGTCCGATGAAGTTTGCCTCGAAAGCCTCCCTATTGGCCCCGAACGCGACCAGTACCGGATATGTCAGGATATTCGGAAACCAGAATATCGCAGCGACGCACAATATCTGCAGGATTGGTGCAACCTCATCCCAGGCCCTGCCGAGAGCAATATCGACAACAGGGTAGGCGAGGACGGCCATGCAGAGAAGACACGGCCAGTAGAGAGCCGTGATATAGCTTATCGTTCGCAGATAAGCTTCTTTGACGCTTCTCTGTGCCCTAACCTCCGCGGCGAATGCCGGGAAGGCGACTGAAAAGATAGCAGACAGAAAAAACTTATCTGGAATGCCGCATACTAGGTTAGCCCGATTGAAAGTGCCCACCGCGGTCAGCGGCATGAAGCGACCAAGTATGAGCTGCGGTACTGTTTCGTAGGCGCGGTCGAGAACGGTCGAGGCTCCCTTAAAGCCGCTAAAATTGATCATTGTACGCCATCCGACAAGGCATGGACGGCACATCCAGAATATCGGCCGGGCGTGGAAGCCAAGAAGCAATTTGACGATTGCGGCCGCGAGAGATCCCCATGCATAGCTCATGTAACCGAAATGGAAAAAGGCCAGGCTCATCGTGACTGCAGCATTTGTCATAATACCGAGCGCATTGATACGAGCGACGCGCCCGAATTCCATGTCTCGCCGCAGGAGTGCCGTGATCGTGCAGACCGATGCATCAATGATTCCCGTCAATGCGAGGATGCGAATGAAGGTGTGAAGGCCTGGCTGCGCGTAAAAGTTCGCAAGCCATGAGGAGGACAGGAACAGCAGGCACCCGATAACCGCGGAAAAGCCGAACATCAGCGTGAAGGCGGTGCGTACGTCCTCTCGTGAAACACTGTGGCGCTGAATCAGATATTCCGACGTCACGAACTCTCGAAAGTTGAAGGCAAGCGTGCCGATTCCGAGACCGATGACAGCAATACCGATTTCGTTGCTGCCCAATAGACGCGACAGAACGGCAATCATCGCGATACTCACGGCCACCTGCGAATATTGCTCGATTGCAGCCATGAAAAATGCCCGGCGAACAGCACCCACTTCCAGATACTCCACATTCCGTGATGAAAGCCTCGCGAAGCCTAGCGGTTCGGGCGATTCCATTTAAGTTGGCCAATGAGATGAGCTTCAACCTGACCGTTTGAGGTAATGAGAGGCTGAATGAAAGACAGCCTCTCTAAGGGCCGAGATGCTGCTCATCGGCTTGCATCCCGTCAGTGGTTCGATATTTTCGGCCGAAGCCTTGATTTTTCGGGAAAGGAAGGGTAAGGGCAGCCCCATTCCACACGCAGGGCATGGGATCGTCCGGGAGAAATCCGGGCAATTCCGCCGGTGGCATCTTCAGGGAAGATGCTGTTCGCCCTACGGAGGTTTAACCGGAAAAGGAGTAAAGAGGCATGGCATTGCCTGATTTTTCTATGCGTCAGCTTCTGGAAGCTGGCGTTCACTTCGGTCACCAGACACATCGCTGGAACCCGAAGATGAAGCCGTACATTTTCGGCGATCGTAACAACATTCACATCATCGACCTTGCTCAGACGGTTCCAATGCTGAGCCGTGCGCTGCAGACTGTCAGCGATACGGTTGCCAGCGGTGGCCGTGTGCTCTTCGTCGGCACCAAGCGCCAGGCTTCGGAAATCATTGCCGATTCCGCCAAGCGTTCCGCCCAGTACTACGTCAATTCCCGTTGGCTCGGCGGCATGATGACGAACTGGAAGACGATCTCGAACTCGATCCAGCGTCTGCGCAAGCTCGACGAGATTCTGAGCAGCGAAGCCCAGGGCTTCACCAAGAAGGAGCGCCTGAATCTGGAGCGCGAGCGCGAGAAGCTCGACAAGGCTCTCGGCGGTATCCGCGATATGGGCGGCACTCCGGACCTGATGTTCATCATCGACACGAACAAGGAAAAGATCGCGATCGATGAAGCCAAGCGCCTGGGTATCCCGGTCGTTGCGATCATTGATTCGAACTGCGATCCGGACCTGATCGACTATCCGATCCCGGGCAATGACGACGCATCGCGCGCCATTGCGCTCTATTGCGATCTGATCTCCCGTGCCGCCATCGACGGTATTGCACGTCAGCAGAGCGCTTCCGGCCGCGACCTCGGCGCTTCCGCCGAAGTTCCGCTCGAGCCGGCTCTGGACGAGGAATCCGAAGCTCAAGCCTGAGAAGGCTAACGAGGCGGGCCGGCGGCCCGCCTCGCCCTGGCGGAGTTGAAGGGCCGCTTCTGACTTTCGAGAAGTTCAGCGGCCTTGGCCATTTGATAAAGAGGCATCCGAAAGTGGATTGCCGACGCGCTTTCGCCAGTTGGAATTCTGCCAGTTGGAATTCTGTATGACGCGTTTCATCACGCTGTCATACTTCCGGGTACATTTCGTTCCCAAACCGGTGTCGCACCGGCTCTACGCCCTCAGCGCACCGTCTGAACCGATAAGAGGAAAATAATGAGCAACGTAACGGCTGCAATGGTGAAGGAACTGCGCGAGAAGACCGGCGCAGGCATGATGGATTGCAAGAAGGCGCTGGCGGAGACCAACGGCGACATGGAAGCGGCCATCGACTGGCTGCGCGCCAAGGGCATTGCCAAGGCCGACAAGAAGTCCGGCCGCACCGCTGCGGAAGGCCTCGTGGGCGTTGCAAGCGCCGGCACGAAGGCCGTCGTCGTTGAAGTCAACTCCGAAACCGACTTCGTCGCCCGCAACGATGCCTTCCAGGAAATCGTACGCGGCATTTCCGAGGTCGCGCTGTCGACGGACGGCTCGGTCGAGGCTGTTGGCGCCGCCACTTACGCAGCCTCTGGCAAATCGGTTAGCGACACGATCAAGGATGCGATTGCTACGATCGGCGAAAACATGAACCTGCGCCGCTCGACGCTCCTTTCTGTCGAAGATGGCGTTGTCTCGACCTATATTCACAATGCTGTCGCCGACGGCCTCGGCAAGCTTGGCGTCCTCGTCGCTCTCAAGTCGACCGGCGACAAGGAAGCGCTGAATGCGATCGGCCGCCAGGTCGCCATGCACATTGCAGCGACCTCGCCGCTCGCAATCCGTCCGGAAGAGGTCGACGCCGCTGTCGCCGAGCGTGAACGCAACGTATTCATCGAGCAGTCCCGCGCCTCCGGCAAGCCGGACAACATCATCGAGAAGATGGTCGAAGGCCGGATGCGCAAGTTCTTCGAGGAAGTTGCCCTTCTCTCGCAGGCGTTCGTCATCAATCCTGACCTGACCGTTGCCGCAGCCCTCAAGGAAGCGGAAAAGACGGTTGGCGCTCCAATCGAAGTGACCGGCATGGCCCGCCTGCTGCTTGGCGAGGGTGTCGAAAAGGAAGAGACCGATTTCGCAGCCGAAGTTGCTGCCGCCGCCAAGGGCTGATCTTCTTTCATACCAGGAAAAGACAAGGGCATCGCGTGACAACGTGATGCCCTTCGTGTATCCGGCAATCACTATCAACACGAGGAGCCAAGATGTCGTTGCAGCCACTCTACAAGCGTGTCCTCCTTAAGGCCTCGGGCGAAGCCTTGATGGGTAGCCAGGGATTCGGAATTGACGTTGCGGTCGCGGACCGCATCGCATCCGACATCGCGGAGGCAACAGCGATGGGGGTTGAGGTTGGGGTCGTTGTCGGCGGCGGCAACATCTTCCGTGGAGTGGCTGTTGCTTCGAAGGGGGGCGACCGCGTAACGGGCGATCACATGGGCATGCTGGCGACGGTGATCAACGCCTTGGCACTCGCGACATCGCTGCGCAAGCTCAATATCGATACCGTCGTTCTCTCTGCCATTGCCATGCCGGAAATCTGCGAAAGCTTTTCTCAGCGCGCGACACTCTATCATCTGTCGATGGGCCGGGTTGTGATCTTTGCCGGCGGCACCGGCAATCCTTTCTTTACCACCGATTCCGCCGCCGCGCTGCGTGCGGCCGAAATGGGTGCCGAGGCCATCTTCAAGGGCACGCAGGTCGATGGTATCTATTCCGCTGACCCCAAAAAATATCCCGATGCCATGCGGTTTGATCATCTGACCCACAGTCAGGTTCTGGAGAAGGGGCTGGCGGTAATGGACGTGGCTGCAGTGGCGCTTGCACGTGAAAATTCCATTCCGATCATCGTTTTCTCTATTCACGAGAAGGGTGGTTTCGCAGAAATCTTGACCGGCGGTGGTCGGAAGACCATCGTATCCGACAATTGACATGCAAGGCGTCGGATTTGCCGACGCCTGTGAGATGAGACGGGAGTAATGAGATGACTGAAGGCGTCGAACTGAAAGAATTGAAGCGTCGGATGGATGGGGCCGTATCGGCCTTCAAGAGCGATATCGCGTCGCTGCGTACCGGGCGCGCGTCTGCCAATATTCTCGATCCCGTCACCGTGGAAGCCTATGGCTCGCGCCTGCCGCTCAACCAGGTGGCAAACATCACGGTACCCGAGCCGCGCATGCTCTCGGTTTCCGTGTGGGACAAATCGATGGTTGGCACCGTCGAACGTGCCATACGCGAATCGAATCTCGGCCTCAATCCGATTGTCGATGGACAGAATCTGCGGATTCCCCTGCCGGAACTCAATGAAGAGCGCCGTCGCTCGTTGGTCAAGGTCGCCCATGACTATGCGGAGAAAAGCAAGGTCGCCATTCGTCACGTACGCCGCGATGGCATGGACAGCCTTAAGAAGGCCGAAAAGGACGGTGTAATCAGCCAGGACGACGGCCGCGCGCAATCCGAAAAGGTGCAGAAGATGACGGATGATACAATTTCCGAAGTCGACCGCTTGCTAGCCGAGAAAGAAAAGGAAATCATGCACGTTTGAGAGCGCCGGCATCCAGTAGATCTGCGCCGAAACAAACCGGACGAGCTATGTCACACCCAATGTATATGACTGTGCCGACGCATGTTGCCATCATCATGGACGGTAATGGCCGTTGGGCCAAGGAGCGTGGCTTGCCGCGCACCATGGGGCATCGCAAGGGAGTGGAGGCCGTCCGTGAGACGGTTCGGGCGGCGGGCGATGTCGGCATCAAGTACCTGACGCTCTTTGCCTTCTCCTCCGAGAACTGGCGGCGTCCCGAGGCGGAAGTGTCGGATCTCCTCGGCCTCTTGAAAGCCTTCATACGCCGCGACCTCGCCGAGCTTCACCGGCAGAATGTCCGCATCCGGGTCATCGGTGACAGGTTGAGCCTGCGCTCCGACATTCTTGATCTGCTGATTGAAGCGGAAGAGACCACGAAGAACAATACGGCGCTGACGCTTGTGATCGCGTTCAACTATGGTGCCCGCGATGAAATTGCGCGGGCCGCCATGAGCCTTGCCAGGGATGTCGAGGCGGGTCGTTTGAGAGCGGAGGACATCAGCGCGTCGCTCATCGATGCCCGGTTGGATACCGCCGGCATTCCTGATCCGGACCTCATCATCCGCACGAGTGGCGAGGAGCGGCTTTCAAATTTCCTTCTCTGGCAGGCCGCCTATTCTGAGTTTATCTTCGTTCCGGAATATTGGCCGGATTTTAACCGCGACCTGTTCTTCTCTGCTCTCGAGAAATATGCCTCCCGCGACCGCCGTTTCGGTGGTCTTTCGGCCAAGGCGGCCGCGGTGGGGTCTTGATGCCGCCGGAATTGCGGCTCCGCATTGTCTCCGGAGCAATTCTAGCTTTGATCGTTCTTGTCGCCACCTGGTATGGCGGACTGGCTTTTCGGCTTCTGTCGTCGCTGATCGCGCTTCTCGTATACTATGAATGGTCGACGATCATTCGGCTTCCTCGCGAAGATGTCCGAGCCAATGCGATCGGCTGGGCGGGACAGGCGGCGATCGCAATCGCGACGATCAGCGGCGAAACGGACTACGCCGTAGGGCTGCTGCTGGTCTCTGCGGTCGCGGCGGGCGCTTTCATCTTGCTGCGCGGCGGGAACTGGTGGTTCCCTCTGGGGGTCGTCTATGCGGGGCTCACGGGCATATCGCTGGCGGAAATACGCGGAGACAATGAACTCGGCCTGATTTCGATGCTGTTCGTCTTCGCCATCGTCTGGGCGACCGACATTTTTGCATATTTCATCGGCCGCGCCATCGGTGGCCCCAAGCTTGCGCCGCGAATCTCTCCTGGAAAGACCTGGTCTGGCGCCGTCGGCGGCGCGATCTCCGCTGTGGTGGCGGGTGTTGCCCTTGCCTTTGCTTTCTTTCCGGGTACAGGATGGCGAGTGGCAGCAGTCGCGTTGCTGCTTTCGGTCTGCAGTCAGGCAGGAGACCTGTTCGAGTCGTTCATCAAGCGCCGATTCGCTGTAAAGGATTCAAGCCACCTTATCCCCGGTCACGGTGGCGTGATGGACCGGGTCGATGGACTTATTTTTGCTTGTTTTGCAACATTTTTATTTGCAATCATCCTTACGCTGGTAAAAGGCGCCGAAACGGCGTCGCTCGGCAGATTGCTATTCGGCGTTTGATAGAAACGCAATGAAGGCGGAAGAGGATTTATGGTAAGCTTGAGTGCCATCTACGGTTTCCTGATGGGCAATATTGTTGCCTTCATCCTGGTTCTGTCGCTTCTTGTCTTCGTGCATGAGATGGGTCACTACCTCGTAGGACGTTGGAGCGGCATCCGCATTCTCGCCTTTTCGATCGGGTTCGGGCCTGAGATTGCCGGGTACACCGATTCACATGGAACGCGCTGGAAGCTGTCGGCCATTCCGCTTGGCGGCTATGTGCGCTTTTTCGGCGACGAGGATGCCTCCAGCAAGCCCGATCTCGAAAAAGTAGCCGGGATGAGCGAGGAGGAGCGCGCCCGCACATTCGCCGGCGCCAAACTGTGGAAACGCGCAGCCACGGTTGCCGCCGGCCCGATCGCCAATTTCCTGCTTGGCATCGCCATTTTTGCGGTGCTGTTGAGCATCTATGGCCGGCAGGTCGCAGATCCCGTTGTTGCCGAGGTGGTTCCCGACAGCGCGGCCGCAGAAGCTGGCATTCTCCCCGGTGACTTGCTGATTGCCATCGACGGCGGCAAGGTCTCGACATTCGACGATGTCCGCCGCTATGTCGGCATTCGCCCGCAGCAGAGAATCATCGTCACGGTCGAACGAAATGGCGAAAAGCTCGATCTACCCATGGTTCCGAAGCGAACGGAGCAGACCGATCAGTTCGGCAACAAGATGGAGGTCGGCCAAATAGGCATCAAGACCAACCAGGAGGTCGGTCGATTCCGCCTGCAAACCTATACGCCGCTGGAGGCGATCAAGGAGGGCGTTGTCCAGACCGTCCATATTGTTACCGGCACGTTCAAATATATCGGCAATATATTCAGCGGATACATGAAGGCTGACCAGATCGGCGGCCCCATTCGCGTTGCCCAAACGGTTGGCCAGATGGCGAGCCTGGGATTTGCCGAAGTGATGCAGCTTGCTGCTATTCTCTCCGTTTCGATTGGATTGTTAAATCTGATGCCAATACCGGTACTTGATGGCGGCCATCTTATGTTTTATGCGATCGAAGCAGTACGAGGTAAACCACTGGGGGCTGCAACGCAGGAGGTGGCGTTTCGGATCGGTTTGGCATTGGTGTTGGCTTTGATGGTTTTCGCCACATGGAACGACACCTTTGCAAGGTGGATCGGTTAGTCGCAAAGATAAGGAAATTACCGTTTATTTACGATGTTTCAAAGCTGTAGTGGCGGATGGGTCACGCTTCGAAATGAAGTAAACAGAAATTAACTTGCTAGCTTGCTTGTATGTCAAAAGCGGGTAAAACGACACACGTGACCGGACTCGGGTATCGCTCGTATCGGGGACAACGCAAAAAAAGGTTAGAATTGAAAATGAAGGCTGGTTCAAGGTTTTTGAACGCAGTATCGGCGGTAGCGCTGTCTGCTGGTATTGTTGCTTCTGGTGCGGCTGCGATGACTTTTGTCTCTGCGACGGCAGCCGAGGCTGCAGTCATTCAGCGGATCGATGTCCGTGGTGCGCAGCGTGTTGGCGTCGACGCCGTCCGTTCCAATCTGACGATTGTTCCGGGCAAGAGCTTCTCGAATGCCGACATTGACGCTTCCGTGAAGCAGCTTTATGCGACCGGCTTTTTCTCCGATGTCGGGATCAGTGTTTCGGGCAGCACGCTCGTCGTGACGGTCAAGGAAAACCAGCTTGTCAACCAGGTCGTTTTCAACGGCAACCGCAAGATCAAGGACGACAAGCTCGCCGCTATCGTTCAGACGCATTCTGCCGGTGCCCTTAGCGATGCGCAGCTCCAGGCGGACGTCCAGTCGATCAAGGATGCCTACGCCGCTATCGGCCGCAGCGACGTCGAAGTGACGACCCAGGTCGTGCCGGTGGGCGAGGGCCATGCAAACGTTGCTTTTGTCATTAACGAAGGCGAGCGTACCAAGATCGCGGCCATCAATTTCGTTGGCAATCACGCCTACAGCAATGGCCGTCTCGCATCTGTGATCAATACGAAGCGGTCGAACTTCCTCTCGTTCCTCAACCGCCGCGACATCTACAGCGAAGATAAGCTCCATGCGGACGAGGAAGCGCTGCGGCAGTTCTATTTCAACCGCGGCTATGCCGATTTCCGGATCATCTCCTCGGATGCGACCCTTGATGAAGCCACGAACAAATACACGCTGACATTCACGATGGAGGAAGGTCCGCGTTACGATTTCGGCGACATCACAGTTGAATCGACCGTCGAAGGCGTGAGATCCGAAGATCTGCTGGGCCTAGTGCGCACCCGCAAGGGAGATGTCTACAGTGCCAAGGAAGTGCAGCGGTCGATCGAAGCGATCTCTGATCGCGTTGCTTCCGCCGGATATCCCTTCGCCCGCGTCACGCCGCGTGGCAATCGCGATCTCTCGAACAATACGATCGGCGTCGAATATCTCGTTGACCAGGGCGAGCGCGCCTATGTCGAGCGCATCGAAATTCGTGGCAATACTCGCACGCGCGACTATGTCATCCGCCGCGAATTCGACGTGAGCGAGGGTGATGCCTTCAATCAGCAGATGATCACGCGCGCCAAGCGTCGCCTCGAGGCTCTGGGTTATTTCACGACCGTCAATATTTCGACCGCTCCCGGCAGCTCGCCGGACCGCGTGGTCATCGTCGTCGACGTTCAGGATCAGCCGACGGGTTCGTTCGGTATTGGTGCGGGTTACGCAGCGGGCGGCGACGGCTTCCTTCTCGAAGCTTCCATTGAAGAGAAGAATTTCCTCGGTCGCGGACAGTATATCAGGCTGGCGGCTGGTGGCGGTACGGAAGATTCGCGCAGCTACAGCCTCTCCTTCACGGAGCCCTATCTCCTGGGCTATCGCCTTGCTGCCGGCTTCGATATCAACCACAGCGAGACGTCGAGCAACGACAACTACGACTATGAGGAAACGAGTGTTTCGCTGCGCGTGACTGCGCCGATCACCGAAGATCTGGCGACGACGCTGCGCTATAACTATAAGCAGATGGATTATTCGGACCCGAGCGATGATTTGTCTGATACCTACCGGAATCTGGTCGACAACGGTCCTTGGGTCAAATCGTCGATTTCGCAGTCGCTGACGTACAACACGCTCGATGACATGACGCTGCCGCGCGAAGGTATCTATGCGACGGCGACGCAGGAAATTGCGGGATTGGGCGGCGACTCCAAGTTCTACAAGATCAGTGGTCGCGCGCGCTACTATCATCTGCTGGCCGACGATGCCGATATCATCGGTTCGGTCTCGGCTGGGGCCGGTTATGTTGCAGGCTTCGACGATCATTTGAACGTATTCGATCAGTTCATGATCGGCGGCAATGAAATCCGTGGCTTCAAGACCAAGGGTATCGGTGCCCGCATTCAGGGCAGCGATGATGCGCTTGGCGGTACGACCTATTTCGTCGCCTCGGCCGAGGCGAGCTTCCCAATGCCGCTTGTCCCGCGCGACTTCAACTTGCGCGGTGCGGTCTTTGCCGATGCAGGCACGTTGTATGGCAACAAGGTTGATGTTCTCGGTACCGACGTTGCGGAAGGCACGGGCGCATCGCTGCGTGCATCTGTGGGTCTCGGCGTGATCTGGCAGTCTCCGTTTGGAGCCCTGCGGTTTGACTATGCCTTCCCGGTCCTCAAGGAAGATTTCGACGAAACGCAGCGCTTCAGGTTTGGCATAAACAACCAATTCTGATATCGGCAGTCCAGAACTACGGACTTGAATACTGTTCTGGAGCTCGCCGATGGAGCATGCTAGTTTTTTTCCGTCCCATGATGGCGTGAGCCTCGCAGACTTGGCGCGCCATCTTGGCGCCGAGCTCGTTGATGAGAGCGTCGGGCATACAATGATCCGATCCATCGCTCCGGTGGATAGAGCGGGTGAAGGGGATCTTTGCTACATCCTCTCGAGACGGAATCGTCATGAATTGGAGACGTGTCGTGCCTCGGCGATTCTCTGTGACCCGGCGCTGAAATCACTGATACCGGAACATATTCCGGTTCTCCTTTCAGGCAGGCCGCAGACGGCATTCGCCATAGCTGGGACTTTGCTCCATCCGGGAGCGATGCGGCCGGCACCCGTGACTTCAGCGCCGGTGGGTATTTCGCCTGCCGCCTTCGTCGATCCGACCGCGAGATTGGAAGCCAACGTCGACGTCGAGCCGATGGCGGTGATCGGCGCCGGCGCCGAAATTGGCGAGGGGACGCGTGTCGGAGCGGGGGCGGTCATCGGTCCTAACGTGAAGATTGGCCGCAACTGTACCATTGCCGCTGGCGCAAGCATTCTCTGCGCTCTGGTTGGCAATAGCGTCATCATCCATAATGGTGCCAGGATTGGTCAGGATGGTTTCGGCTATGCGGTTGGCCCTAGCGGCATGATGAAACTCGTGCAGATAGGTCGCGTCATTATCCAGGACAATGTCGAGATCGGTGCGAATACGACGATAGACCGCGGCGCGATGAATGATACCGTTATCGGCGAAGGAACGAAGATCGATAACCAGGTGCAGATCGGTCACAACGTTCATATCGGCCGTCATTGTGCGATTGTCAGCCAGGTCGGCGTCGCAGGCAGCACCAAAATCGGTAACGGCGTGCAGATCGGCGGCCAGGCCGGTCTCAACGGGCACATCACCATCGGCGACGGCGTGCAGATCGCCGCAAAAAGCGGTGTCGTCGGGGATATCCCGGCGGGCGAACGTTACGGCGGGATCCCCGCTCGCCCGCTAAAAGAATTTTTACGTGACATGGCCGAGATTGCGGCGCGCTCAGGCAGCCGCGCCAGGAAATCAGGAGAGAAGAATGACTGAGGAAGCCACGGCGACGCTATCTTCGGCGGACATCATGGAAATCATGAAGCTCCTGCCGCATCGCTATCCCTTTCTGATGGTCGACAAGATCATCGAGATCGATAGTGACAATTCAGCGATTGGAATCAAGAATGTGACCGTCAACGAACCGCATTTCACCGGCCATTTTCCCGGGTCGCCCATCATGCCCGGCGTGCTCTTGATCGAGGGCATGGCGCAGACCGCCGGGGCTATCTGCGCTCGCAAGGATGGCCAGAGCGGCAATCTCGTCTACTTCATGACGATCGACAACGCCCGTTTCCGCAGGCCGGTAGTGCCCGGCGATCGCGTCGAATTTCACGTGGTCAAGCAGAAACAACGAGGCAACATTTGGAAATTCCATTGCGACGCGAAGGTGGATGGATCCCTCGTCGCAGAAGCCGATATCGGCGCAATGATCGTACGCAAGGACGAGGCATGAGCACCATTGCCGATAGCGCGCGCATTCATCCTTTGGCAGTGGTCGAGGATGGCGCTGTCATTGGGGAGGGTGTGGTCATCGGACCCTTCTGCCATGTGGGCCCGAAGGTCGTGCTGCACGACGATGTCGAGCTTCTTTCCCATGCCATCGTGACGGGGCGCACAACGATCGGAAAGGGGACACGCATCTTTCCGATGGCGGTTGTCGGTGGTGACCCGCAGAGCGTTCATCATGGCGGCGAGGAAACAACGCTGACTGTCGGCGAGAGCTGCACCATCCGCGAAGGTGTGACGATGAACACCGGCACTGTGGATTTCGGCGGCAAGACCATCGTCGGCAACAACAATCTGTTCCTCGCGAATTCGCATGTCGCCCATGATTGCCGCGTTGGCAACAACGTAATTCTTTCCAACAATGTCATGCTTGCCGGCCACGTTACGCTGGAGGATCGGGTCATCCTCGGCGGCGGATCGGCTGTACATCAGTTTACCCGCGTCGGTCGTCAGGCTTTCGTCGGCGGATTGTCGGCCGTCAGCTATGATGTCATTCCCTATGGCATGCTCAATGGTAATCCTGGAGTTCTTGGCGGATTGAATGTTGTCGGCATGACGAGGGCGGGCATTGATCGTTCCGTCATCCACGTCGTCAGACGTGCATTCAAGTCCATTTTCGAGGGGGACGGATCCATTCGCGAAAATGCGGCGGCAATCCGCGAGGAATATGCGGATTGTCCACAGGTTATCGAGATCCTGGACTTTATTGCCGCTAACAGCGATCGCGCCCTGTCCTCGCCGACCCGAGGCAAGGGCTGAAACAGGTGGCGGCTGGCCAGAATCTTGAGGGTCGCCTGGCTATTATCGCCGGAAGCGGCCTGTTGCCGTTTCATGTTGCCGAAGCGTCGCGAGCCGCCGGCGAGAACCCGGTTATCATCGCCCTCAAGAACGAGGTCGATCGCCGTTGGGAAGGCTATGACCATGCTGTGATCAGCGTTGGCGATTTCGCGGCCCTTGATGCGCTCTTCAGGCAATATGACGTGAGGCGTGTTGTCATGTCGGGAAGCGTACGCAGGCGACCGGAATGGCGTGAGATACGCCCGACGTTCAGGACCCTGATGAAGGTGCCGGCCGTAGTCCGCACGCTGCTTTCCGGAGGGGATGATGGTGTTCTCCAGATGGTCATCAATCTGATTGAAACCGATGGCCGCCGCGTGATCGGGGCGCATGAAATCGCGCCCGACCTCCTGGCAGTCACAGGTCCTGTCGGAGCTGTCCTGCCGTCTGAGGAAGATCACCGGGACATCGAGCAGGCGGCGAAGGCGGCCGAAGCTCTCGGTTTGCTCGATGTTGGCCAGGGTGCGGTCAGCGTGGGGGGAAGGGTCGTTGCTCTGGAGGGCGTCGAAGGAACCGACCGCATGCTTGCGCGCGTGGCCGAGCTCAGGGCGGAGGGAAGGATTTCGGCGCGTCGCCGAGGTGTACTGGTAAAGCTTTGCAAGCCGCAGCAGGACATTCGGGCCGATTTACCGGCAATCGGCGTCTCAACGGTGCTGAATGCGAAAAAAGCGGGACTCGCCGGAATCGCCGTCGAAGCGGGACGCTCGCTCATTCTTGAGCGCGAAACGTTGATTGAAACCGCAGACAGGGAAGGAATTTTCGTCTACGGCATCGATCGCGAACTGCCGCTCCGGAGTGTTCCATGACCAGCGCATCGCTGAAAGTCGCGGTCGTCGCCGGCGAGGTCTCGGGTGATCTCCTGGGGGCGGATCTCATTGCAGCTCTGAAGACTGCTCACGGTGGCCCTCTGGAACTGATCGGTGTCGGCGGTGAAGGGCTCGAGGCCCAGGGGCTTCGCTCCTTATTTGACTTCTCCGAACTCTCCGTGATGGGTATCACGCAGGTTCTTGCGCGGCTGCCGAAACTTGTTGCCCGCATCCGGCAGACCGCTGCAGCAATCATTGCGGCCAGACCCGATATCCTGATCATCATCGACAGTCCCGATTTCACGCATCGCGTCGCAAAGCGGGTGAGGGAGGCTCTTCCCGATCTGCCGGTGATCAAATATGTCTGTCCGAGCGTCTGGGCCTGGAAGGAATATCGCGCGCAAGACATGCTCGGCTATATCGATCATGTGCTGGCGATCCTTCCATTCGAGCCGGACGTGATGAGACGACTCGGCGGACCGCCAACGACCTATGTTGGACACCGGTTGACGGCGGATCCGCTGTTGCTCGAAACGCGAAGACAAAGGGCGCTGCGCCCGCTTCCTGCATCGGGTGGGGAAAAGACGATCCTCTTACTTCCCGGCTCCCGGTCGTCAGAAATCAGCAAGCTTTTGCCGGTTTTCCGCCAGGCTGCGGCAGAAGTCGCCCAACGCAATCCGCATACCCGTTTCCTCCTGCCGACCGTACCTCGCCAGGAGGTTTTGGTGCGGGATCTGGTGAAGGAATGGGATATTCGTCCGGATATTGTGGTGGGGCAGCAGGCCAAATGGGAGGCCTTCGCCCAAGCGGACGCGGCGATGGCGGCATCGGGCACCGTCATACTCGAACTGGGACTTTCCGGCATACCCGTCGTGTCAGCGTACAGGACCGATTGGATCATCAAGATCCTGCATGCGCGGATCAAGACATGGACCGCAGCTTTGCCGAATCTGATCGCCGACTATATTGTCGTTCCCGAGCAGATCAACGAGATATTGCGGCCCGGAAGCCTCGCCAGATGGGTGGAGCGTCTCGCAAACGACACTCTACAGCGGCGCGCCATGATCGAAGGATTCGATCTGGTGTGGCAGCGGATGCAGACGGAAAAGCCACCCGGCGAACATGCGGCCGCGATCGTTCTCGATCTTCTATCAATGAAAAAACCCGGCCATTGACCGGGTTTTTTGTTGATTTCGCGTTACAACGCCGTGCGTCTTATCAGACGCACAAAGGTCGCTGTAGCACTTTGAATTGCTGCATGTTTTTATCCTTAAATCGGTTCCGATTTAAGGAAACATGCAGTAGTGATCTCAGCGCTTCGAGACCGGAACATAGTCGCGCTTCGGTTCGCCGACATAGAGCTGGCGCGGGCGACCAATGCGTTGATCCGGATCCTCGATCATCTCGTTCCATTGTGCGATCCAGCCGACGGTGCGGGCGAGCGCGAACAGCACGGTGAACATGGTCGTGGGGAAGCCGAGGGCCTTCAGCGTGATGCCCGAGTAGAAGTCGATATTCGGATAGAGCTTCTTCTCGATGAAGTATTCGTCGGTAAGTGCGATGCGCTCGAGCTCGATCGCGACTTCGAGAAGCGGATCGTCCTTGATGCCCAGCTCGCCCAGAACTTCGTGCGTCGTCTTCTGCATGATCTTGGCGCGCGGATCGTAGTTCTTGTAGACGCGGTGACCGAAGCCCATGAGGCGGAACGGATCGTTCTTGTCCTTGGCGCGCGCAATATATTCCGGAATGCGGTCCACCGTGCCGATCTCGCTCAGCATGTTGAGCGCTGCTTCATTGGCGCCGCCGTGGGCCGGTCCCCAGAGGCAGGCGATCCCTGCCGCGATGCAGGCGAAGGGGTTCGCGCCGGAGGAGCCAGCGAGACGAACCGTGGATGTCGATGCGTTCTGCTCATGATCGGCGTGCAGGATAAAGATGCGGTCCATGGCGCGTGCGAGCACCGGATTGACCACATATTCCTCGCACGGCACGGCGAAGCACATGCGCAGGAAGTTCGCAGCGTAGTCGAGGTCATTCTTCGGATAAACGAAGGGCTGGCCGATATGGTATTTATAGGCCATCGCGGCGAGCGTTGGCATCTTGGCGATCATGCGCAGGCTTGCGACCATCCGCTGATGCGGATCGGCGATATCGGTGGAGTCGTGATAGAAGGCCGAGAGTGCGCCGACGCAACCGCACATGACGGCCATTGGATGGGCGTCGCGGCGGAAGCCGGTGAAGAAGCGAGACATCTGCTCATGTACCATCGTGTGATGGGTCACGCGATAGTCGAAGTCCTTCTTCTGAGCGGCGGACGGAAGTTCGCCGTAGAGAAGCAGATAGCAAACCTCGAGGAAGTCGCCATGTTCGGCGAGCTGTTCGATCGGGTAGCCGCGGTGCAGCAGGACGCCTTCATCGCCGTCGATATAGGTGATCTTGGATTCACACGAAGCGGTCGAGGTAAAACCAGGATCGTAGGTGAAGGAACCTGTCTGCTTGTAAAGGGCACCGATGTCGACAACGTTCGGTCCGATTGTGCCGCTCTTGACCGGCAATTCTGCCGACTTGTCGCCGATTTTCAGTGTTGCGCTCTGTTCCGTCATGCTGATCCTCCAAAATGGCGGTTGGCGCCATAAAAGCGCCATAGGGGTTAAGCGTCTACCGATTAGCTATATGATCGTGACGCTAATGCCAAGTTACTCTGGCGCTGAATTGTGCATTGCAAAATCAACTTTTAGGCAGAGCAGCAATGGCGTTTCTGCATAGAAGAAACGGCTCGTTCAGGTGCGATTTTTGCAAAGTTGTATTTTCTCTGAATTTTAATCGATTGTGATTGCGAAAATCATGCAGTGGTTGCAATCTTCTGCCGTTTTTGACCAATTCGGGGCGGTAGATGCCGGAGCCGGAAACGATCGAACGGCAGGGCAGGGATCTGCGAATAGACGAAGGTCCAAGCGGCTTTTCGGCACCGATACGTGCCGAGGCGAGGCAGCCGGCGAGGACGTGGCATCGGAGGCGATTCGCTGTCGGTGCCGCTAACATCTTGGGCGAGGCCCGGTCCAGCCTCCGGTGGATGTCGAGCGAGGAAGAGGCGCATGGCCATACCTTTCTCTTTGTTCCCGTCTGTATCGGAACGGGCGCCGTCATCTGGTTTAAGACTGAAACCGATTTTTCGGCCATCGCACTCACTGTCGCTGTTCTCGTATGCTTCTGCATACTCTTTGTCTCGCGGGATGCCGAGCTTCTGGTGAAACGGACCGTTTGGGCCGGTCTTCTTGTTCTCCTTGGCATGGTGCTGTCTCAGGTGGAGACGTGGCGTTCGCAGACCGTGGTTCTCGATTCCGCGGTTACCACGACATTGACGGGCCGTGTCGAGCGGCGTGAGACCAGCGGGCAGGGGCGTTGGCGCTATATCCTCGCCTTGGAGAAGACCGAACTGCCAGCGATCAAACGCCCGCCGAGGCGGATTTCCGTTATCTCGCGCGGCATGGATCTTCCCTTCGAAATAGGCGATACGCTGACCGGGCGTGCGCGTCTCGTACCGCCCGCTGGGCCGGCCCTGCCGCTGCTGAATGATTTCGCTTTCAGTGCCTATTTCGATAGCATTGGTGCGAACGGCTATTTTTACGGAGCGCCGCAACGCGTACCTCGTTCAGGGGCCGACACCGAAGAGCCGCGGATGGTTGCGGTCGAAAAATGGCTCCACGGACTGAGAGCCGGAATAGGGGATCGCATTCGCTCGATTCTGCCGGGCGATACCGGCGCTTTCGCCGCCGCGCTCGTCACCGATGAGCGGCGCGCCATTTCGGAGGAGACGACTGAGGCACTGCGTATTTCCGGACTGGCGCATATCATCGCCATCTCCGGGCTGAACATGGCGCTTTCGGCCGGCATCTTCTTTATCGGTTTCCGTTCCGTACTGAGCCTCCTTCCCGGGATGGCTCAAGCTTATCCGACCAAGAAGATCGCGGCCTTCGGTGCGCTTGTTGCAGTTACTGCCTATTTCCTCATCTCCGGCTTCGGAGTCTCCGCCGAACGCGCCTTCATCATGATGGCCATCATGCTGATTGCGGTCTTCTTTGACCGCCCTTCGCTCAGCCTCCGCAATGTCGCCCTGTCGGCGATCGTCATACTGGTGCTATCGCCATCCGAAGTTCTGGGGCCGAGCTTCCAGATGTCGTTTGCTGCTACGCTGGCACTGATTGCAGGCTACGCGGTCTGGAAGGACCGGCCCGCTCATACGCCATTCCATACCACAAATCCTGCCTTGCTTGCCCTGTTGCTGGCCGCGCGGTTCTTCGGTGGGATTTTGCTGACATCTCTGATCGGAGGTCTGTCCACGGCAGTTTTTGCAATCGAGCATTTTCACCGATTGGCGACATATGGCCTTGCCGCCAACCTGGCTGCCATGCCGGTCATAACCTTCATCGTGATGCCGGCGGGGCTATTCGCCATGCTGCTGATGCCCTTCGGTCTGGATCCAACGCTATGGAAGGTTGTCGGTTTCGGCCTCGATCTCGTCATCGCCATTGCAAAGACCATCGCGGACTGGGGCGGCAATATCGACGTCGGGCGCCTGCCGTCGTGGTTCTTTCCTGTCATGGTCGGGGGCTTTCTGCTGCTCACTCTGCTTCGCACGAAATTGCGGCACACGGGAACGCTCACGCTTGCGATCGCATTGATTCTCGTATGCCTAGTGCCGCCGGCGCCACAGCCGGACATGCTGATTTCCGAGGATGGTGGGCTTGTCGCTGTGATTCATGACGACGAGCTCGCTACCAATCGCGATCGCCCGCCGAGTTTCATCTTCGAACAGTGGCAGCATGCGCTTGCGATTTCTCAGCACCGAAGGCCGAAAACCATTGATGGGGAGCAGGCCAACCCCTCCGCTTCAAGCAAGTCCCGCCGCAGATTGGATGCTGCAGAACGCCAGCAGGCGAGGGAAGCCATGCGTGCCGCAACGGAGGCAGGAACGGATAGGGGCTTCGTCTGCGCAAAGAGGGCATGGTGCACGACGAAGCTGCCGAACGGAAAGGTAGTCACGACGATCGACGATGCTGCCTATCTTGGCCCGGCATGCGACACCGCTCAGATCGTCATCACGTCGATAAGGCTCCGCTTTGACCGTTGCAGGTCGGGTGCGGCACTTTTCACCGGAGAAACACTACGCAAGACTGGCGCAGTGGAAATACGCTTCGATCAGGAAGGGCCGGTTATCAAAACCGCCTTCGATACGTTGGAGAGGCCCTGGAACCGGCACCGCGCCTATGATTGGCGATCGGATCGCTTCACGGAGCAGGCAACATTGGAAACGCCCGCTTCAATCAATGATAGCGACGAATGAGCCCGACGAGCTTTCCTTGAACCTTGACGCGATCGGGGCCGAAGATGCGCGTCTCGTAAGCGGGATTTGCTGCTTCGAGAGCAATCGATGCGCCCTTGCGCCGGAACCGTTTGAGCGTTGCTTCCTCGTCATCCACCAGTGCAACGACGATATCGCCGGGATTGGCCGTCGTAACATTGCGAATGATGACCGTGTCGCCGTCGAAGATGCCGGCATCAATCATCGAATCGCCCTTGACCTCGAGAGCGTAATGTTCGCCGCTGCCGAGCATGTCGGCGGGAATGACGATGTCATGCGTATTGTTCTGGATGGCCGAGATCGGCACGCCGGCGGCGATGCGGCCCATCACCGGGATGGAGACGGATTTGCCGGGATCCTCAGTAACGGGCTTTATCGGTGCAGCCGCAATCGGCTGAGGCTTGCCAAGGCTTCCTTCGATGACACTCGGCGAGAAGCCGCGCCGTGGCTGAATACTCGGGCTATAGGCCTCGGGCAGCTTGATAACCTCAAGCGCGCGAGCCCGGTTGGGCAGGCGGCGAATGAAGCCACGCTCTTCGAGCGCTGTGATCAGCCTATGGATTCCCGATTTTGATGCCAGATCGAGCGCGTCCTTCATCTCATCAAAGGATGGCGGAACACCAGATTCCTTCATCCGCTCGTGTATGAAAAGGAGCAGTTCCTGTTGTTTGCGCGTCAACATTTTTGCTGGAACCCCAGATCGGTGAAACAAAGCCAGAACAGACACTATATGTTCCATATGTGTTCCGCAAGTACCTAAATTTTCGTGAAAGTTTTCGAGATACTCAAAATATTTTTGCTTCAGGCCCCATGTTGGAATTTGGACTGAAAAATGCCGGACAATAGGGCATATTAGTTGTTTCAGGACCAAGTGGTGCCGCCGGTAGCAGTTCGGTGCAGATCGCTCTAGCCCGTTTTCAATCGGCCTCTACTTTAGTGCTGTGGCGGATAAAGCGGCCTGCCGCAGATCTCCGCTTTTCGGAAAAGCGAGGATGCCATGCGAATGATTCTTGCAGGGATTGCCATAATTTTTGCCACTGCTGCCGGCGCGCATGAAGCTCCGTCCGGCTTTACCTATGAGCCCTATTGTTGCAATGGAGACGGCCACAACGGTGATTGCCAGCAAATTTCATCGAAGACGGTTCGTCCCGTTCCGAAGGGATTTCAGGTGACCCTGCTGCCCGGTGATCACCGCCTGGCGACACACAAGCACGTGTTCTTCGTTCCTCAGACGCAAACGATGGAGTCTCCGGACGGCGCCTATCATCTTTGCCTTTTCCCAAACGAATATACCGTGCGCTGCTTCTATGCGCCTCCAATGGGTTTCTGAGGCTCGCCGAAACCGCACACAGTGGCACGAGAGATAGGCTGTGGCGTCCTGCCAAAGGCAGGCATGTCGCGGGAACCCGGCATGAACGTCGCTCACCGCATTGTCGTGCTCGGACCCGGCGCTTGAATTGAAGGCGGAACGTCCCGGTAACATTTTCGGGAGCGCTCGAACGTTCACCTTCGGTTCACGTTGAGGGTAAGATGATATGCGATGCTCGCATCATTCCGACAAGGTGAGGAAGACATGAAAAAGCTAGCCATCATCATCCTGTCGGCCACAACTGCCTTTACAGGTGTTGCCCCGGCCGAAGCTTTTCCTTTGCCCGCCGCAATGACAATGCCTGGAGTCGAGGCGTCCTCGGATGTTCAGCAAGTCGATCATCGAAGGTTCATTCCTCGTTACGGCAGCAACAATCCCCATATCAGGCGGTGGGACCGTGAAAATAACTCCCCACGCAGCTATTTCGGTCGCTACAGCTATCGGGACGGCTATTATCGCGGTGATTACTACCGCGACGGCTACTATCGGCGCCGTCACTATCGCAGGTACGATCACGGAGACGCTGCAGCCGCTATCATCGGTGGGTTGGCGACAGGGGCGATCATCGGCGCTCTGGCGTCGCAGCCGAGATATTACGGCGGCAATGGGCACGCGAACTGGTGCTACAGTCGATATCGATCCTATCGCGCATGGGACAACACTTATCAGCCCTATTACGGCCCCCGTCGTCAATGTGTGTCGCCATACTGATCGTGGAAGGCCGTCGCAGATTTCACGTCCCGCCATCGCGCTGGGTCCTTCATACCGCGTTTTCAGCGACGCGATATTTGAGACGAGGCAACAGTGGCTTTTATTCTTCTGCAACTCGCTTCTTCGGCTGATGAGGCAAAGTAACATCACTTCAGTGAAGACGTGAAGTGTAACTGATTGCAGGATTGATCGCGGTCGGGTTGCTTGTTATTCGAAGATCACGACCCGGTCGATACTTGGCAGGTTTAAAATGCAATCGTACACGTGCACATTTTTGCAAGCGGCGCTGAATGGTGTCTGCGCGTGCCGTGACATTGGCGCAAAAATTCTTTTGGTCGTTCAGGAAAATTCAGCGGGATGATGACGAGAATTCTTGCCGCGAGCGGTGGCGTCAAGCAAGTCATTTGCATGAATTGGGGGACCAAGTACGGTGCAACATTCATCAATCGACTCTACGGTATGGTTGCTCGCAACATCACACCGCCCTTCACCTTCACCTGCTTCACCGACAACAGGGAAGGATTGAACCCGGGGATACTGTGCGAAGACCTGCCGGATCTTGATCTCGAGAAAATGCCGGTGAACACGAAGGGCATTTGGCAAAAGGCAAGACTCTGGGGTCCAAAGCTCGGCAGCCTCTCCGGTCCGGTGCTCTATCTGGATCTCGATTTGGTTGTCGTCGCGTCTCTCGACCCGTTCTTCGAGGTTGGAAATCCGGATGATGTTGTCATGGCTCAAAACCAGACCACACCCTTCGAGCGTCTCGGCCAATCCTCCGTCTTCCGATTCCCCGTAGGCAAGCTCGTCCCCTTGCAGGAAAAGTTTCGCGCCAACCCTCAGGCGATCGCCGATGAATATAAATACGAGCAACGCTTTCTCACCCGCAACGCGCCGGGCAAACTGAAGTTCTATCCTCGACGCTGGGTTTTGCATTTCAGACAGGACTGTCGTTGGCCAATGCCCTTGAACTACGTACTCGTCCCGCACTTGCCGACCAGCGCGCGAGTTGTTCTATTTCCACGCGGTTTTCATCCCCAAAATGCGATTGACGGCAAATTCGGCCCCAAAGGCCTGTCAGCGACGCCGCTCGATCACATACTCGGCGTCTTCAAGGCCAACCGAAGGGGAACAAAGTCACCGTTGACATACTTGCGGCACTATATCCTCCCCACACCGTGGGTAGCGCACCATTGGCGTGAATAAGCGGCGATTGAATTAACACTGGAGAATCGAAGTTTTTGAACAATCGGTCGGGGACCGTTTGGCTTGGATAAACGTTGCTCTAGTGAAAGGGCCATGGGCACCTGTGCTTCTCTGTAAGAAAAGAGGGTCGTTTTGTTGTCGTCAGCCGGCGGATGGCATCGGCAAAGGTAAGGTTGAGGCCGCAGCGCCGATGCCATGAGGGGCAAGCCTGCTCTAAGTTCGTCCTTGCGCTTCCCCCAATCGTCGTCGAATAGAACTTCGATGGTTGGTCGGATACTTTTAGGGCTCACACGAGCTATCCGGCGAACGCTGCGGAACAAGTTGACGCTGCGATCAAAGCTGCTAAAAAGCCACCCATCGAATGATTGGGTAGCAAATCGGTCGCAATCGCCGATTTCGAGAAATCAACAGAATGTAGATTTTTCAACCTTTTCAGCAAGATGGAAGAGTGTCCGAGTGGTTTAAGGAACCGGTCTTGAAAACCGGCGTGCGGGAAACCGTACCGTGGGTTCGAATCCCACCTCTTCCGCCATTGTCTCTACTTAACTTATTGTTATAGAAGCATTATCTCGGATATCACTGCATCATTCCACGCCGACAAGAGGATAAGGTCTCGATCTGTTCTCATGTGGAATCGGCAGGGGCGCTTGGCTCGTAACTGTGTCAGGCTGATCTCGTCGACGCGCTTGAATGCCCTCATTTGCTTTCATCCGCGCGGTACAACTCCGGTTGAACGTATAAGCTCGCTTGCCATCGAAGATGATTTAATGGAAAATCTTGGATCTGGCCCCTGGAGGCCTGGCAGCCACCCATGATCGGAGAACACCATGCCTCTGAAATATCTTCTGGCCGCCGCAGTAATGGCGCTTTTGACGCTTTCAGGATGCGCAACCACTGGCGCAAGCAACACAACTTACGCACAGCCGCAAGGCATGGGCCCAAATTACGGTAGCGGTGTTACTGGCTACGCTGACATCCAGTAATATAAACTCGCTGGTCGTTCGCATCGCTCCGAGCTGCCGGGCATTGCCTTAAATTCATGCCCCGCTCGGACCCGGCGCAACCGCGCTCACCAGGTCTTTTCGCCACGCATAACCGATCACTGCTATTTTCGGCGGCCGTCACTTGATCTCGCCACTATCGACCGGCTCTCGGTAATCGAAGGGGCGTCCTTTTCGATGAGGTGGGTCTGCCAGTCATAGCCAGACGCGCACCTCTTCTTGCGATTTCTCCGGCATGAACGCCTTTCCAAAGGAAAGGCGTTGGTCCATCGAATTTCATTGCCCTTTGGGGTGCGACCGATATCGCCGCAAGTAGTAGGCCTATTCGCCGGCAACGTCTTATGGCTGAAAATTGGCTTCTTTTTCCCACGTATCAGCAAACTCCCAGGAGATTTTATCCTCCGTCGCAGGGTCTCTGGCTTGCAGTCGGGATCGGCTACGTCGCGCGCCGAGGGGATGGTCAAGATGTCTGGGCTTATACTGAGCAATATTCTCGCTTTCATGCTTTGCGTTGCGTTCATCACGGTGCTGAGAAGGGTGTCGGTTACCGTTGCCCTGGTCGACCATCCTGATGCGAGGAAGCGCCATGACGGGCATATACCGCTTTGCGGAGGCATTGCGATATTCGCTGCCTTCGCGATCGTTTCCAGCGTGAGCGGACAGCTTTTAAGCCTCTCTGTGAACTACTGGCTCGCCCTGGCGATCATCCTCGCGCTCGGTGTCGCCGATGATCGCTATCAACTTTCGGCATTCAGGCGTCTTTTGGTCCAACTGCTGGCTTCCCTCATCATGGTCGCCGAATTCGATACGTCATCCCTGTCGCTTAACTTCTTTCACACTGAGATCGCAGCCCTGGCGTTGGTAGCCTTCGTCATCAGCACCTGCTTCATTACCGGCCTTGTCAACTCCTGGAACATGCTCGATGGTGTCGACGGACTTGCAGGTGGTGCGGCGGCGGTTGCCATCATGTGGCTGCTCGTGATTTCCGGATTTTCAGGTTCTTCGGACGTCATGCCTTCCCTGGAGATACTTCTCGTCGGAATCTGCGGCTTCCTGATCTTCAATATGAGAAGCCCATGGCGTCCACGCGCCAGTATCTTCCTCGGCGATGCCGGGAGTACAGCGCTTGGCGCGACCCTTTCCTACGTCATCCTCATGCTGGCAGCCGGCGATTCCGCGATCCCATTTGCCGCTCTTCTTTGGGTCGTTATCATTCCGATTATCGACACGTTGAGCCTGATGATACGTCGCGTGCTTGACCGCCGCAGCCCGATGTCGGCGGACCGTTGGCACTTGCATCATTTGCTTCTCGACAGTGGCCTGTCACCTGCCTCCGCGACCGGCGTGATCACTGCGCTTTCTGCGATTTGCGGCGGGATCGGATACATCGGGATCGTCCAGGGCGTTTCGGGGTTCGTCATGGCCGCCGGACTGCTGGTGCCGGCGGCCTTGCACACCGGATTCGTACTGATGTGGCGGCCGCGAAAGCCGGCCTTCCAACGGCTGCTGGGTTCTGCCGCATCCGGGTCGCCGGAGGTCATCAGCCTGGCAGCCACCAAGCGCGACAAAAGCGGCGTCGAGATTTGAATGGGTTTGGAAATTTGGTTTTTCGGAGAGGTGTTTCGTGTCGATCTCTGTATGCATCCTGACGCTGAATGAGGAAATCAATCTTCCCGCATGCCTGGAATCTCTATCCTGGTGCGACGACATCGTCGTCCTTGACTCCTTCAGCACTGATCGGACGGTCGAAATTGCCAAGGAGGCGGGCGCTCGCGTCTATCAACGTGCCTATGACAGCGAAGACCGCCAACGCATGTTCGCGCTGAAGGAAATCACCTACAAGCACAAATGGGTCTTCATGCCGGATGCCGACGAGGTGACACCACCTGATCTGCGCGATGAAATGCTGGCAATCGCGGTTGATCCGACAAGACCCGAGGCCTTCTTCCGCATCCGCTACAAGAATATGTTCATGGGTCGGTGGATAAAGCATAGCAGCCTCTATCCAACCTGGATGACGCGATTTTTCCGCCCTGACCGTATCATCCGCTTCGAGCGTGAAGAGCATGCCCGCCCCATCGGCGATGGGCCGGAAGGAAAGCTGAAGGCCCACTACTTCCACTACAGTTTCAACAAGGGCCTCAGGGCCTGGTATGAAAAGCACAATCGCTATTCTTCGTCCGAAGCGCGCGAAACAGCCGAGAGCCTGCGCAACGGGCGCATTCCCTGGGGAGAGGTCATAAGTTCCCGTGCTGAAGTTCGCCGACGCGCGCTGAAGGAATTGTCAAAGCACGTCCCATTCCGCGCGACGGCTCGATTCGTCTACATGTACTTCGTGCGCGGTGGTTTCCTTGATGGCATCCAAGGTTATCATTACTGCCGGCTGATTGCGGCATACGAATATATGATCGTGATCAAGACGATGGAGTTGCAGCGGCGGGAGCGCGGATTGCCCGTATGACGAGTGTTCGGAAATTGTCGAACGGGCCACGGTCGCCGCGAACTGAGTTCTCCAGAGGTTGGTATCTCACAGGAGCTCTTTGCATCATGGCAATCCTGCTTGCAGGTTTCTATGTCTTCGCCCTCGTCGCATCGGACGAGGTTCTTGTCGTTCACGATCCCCTTGAGAAAACCGACATCATCGTTGTGCTAGGGGGCGATGGACCGCCGCGGGCGACGCATGCCGCCGAACTTTGGCAGCAGGGCCTTGCGCCCCGCATCCTCGTCAGCGGCAGCGGAGACTGCCTGTCGATCAGGGATGCAATGATCAACCAGGGGGTTGGGGCAGGGGCGATCAGCGTCGAATGCAAATCGGCCAGTACCTGGGAAAATGCAGAATTTTCTGCACCGCTCCTGAAATCGATGAATGTACACAGCGGCGCCCTGGTCACCAGCTGGTTTCATTCCCGACGAGCCCTCGACAGTTTCGCATTTGCTGCAAAGGAGATCGCCTGGGTCTCCTGGCCTGTAGAACGAAACATCTCGTATTCGAAACTCGTCTTTGACCATAAGGGGCTTCAGATCACCAAGGAATATCTGAAACTATCCTTATACAAGTCTTGGTTTATCTTCGCGCCCGATCCGTCATAGGCGGTCGGCGGAAGACGTTTGGGTAAAAGCGATGAACTGGTTGTTGACTTGCGTTCTTGTCCTCGTCGTGTTCTGCCTATTGGGCGTTGGTATGGTTCGGCGCGTGAACCTTTATCAATTTCCGTTCCTGACGGGCGTTATCACCTTCGCTTTTCTCCTGCCGCAGGTTCCCGCTCTAGCAGACGATCGCTTTCTGCCGGAAAACGCATTCGCCAAAACCGTCGCTTTTACCATTCTTTGTCTGCTGATGTGCTGGTTGGGCTACACGTCGCGCGTCAAGCCCTTCTCCTTCTTTCGTCACGACTTTTCAGAAAAGCGCCTTCTTGTCATCGCCTTTTTGCTGTCGATCCTTGGAGCCTATTTCTATTATAAGCTCAGTCGCCTTTCGACCGAAATCACGGTCGGTGTACAAATGACCGGCGTGCCGGTTATCTATGTCTTTTTCTCGAGATTGCTCTGCTATGGTCTCGCCGTAGCGGTCCTTTGCTTTGCCAGACGCATGTCATTTGTGGCATTGGCTATTATCGCGTTTGATCTCGTCTTCTACCTCGATCGAATCGTCGTAACAGGAAAGCGAGCCGAGACCGTGGAGCTCTGCTTCATCTTCCTGCTTGCCTTCTGGTTTTACCGCGGCTGGACGCTTTCGCGTGTGCTGACGGTCGCCGCTTTGCTGCTTGGAACAGTCGGCATGGCCAGCATGGGCGATTATCGCAATATCACTCGGGCGAATGCCACGCCGATTTGGAGCGATGTAGCGAGTATTGATGTGGTCGGCAATGTCACCCAGGTTTTGAGGGACGGCGGGCCGGAAATGCGCAACGCCGTGCTCCGAATAAACGACACCGACAGCACGCTGGATTTCGATTACGGCAAATTTCACTGGAATCGGCTGATCTTCAGCTACGTGCCGGCTCAGCTGCTCGGCAGCGGTTTCAAGAACGCGCTGATGCTGTCCATGCCTGTTCCTGCGCGGGATTACGACCCCTTGACCGGCACTACCGAAACAGGAATGGCGGATGCCTTCCAGTCCTTCTGGTATTTCGGCGCACTGAAATTTCTCCTCCTGTCCTATTTGATGCACCGGATTTGGGTTTCGGCGAATGCGGGAGAGGCATCAGCACAAGTGGTCTACATGCTATCCATCGTTCCCGCCATGCATGCGATTTCGCATCAGACGGATTGGGTCGTGATGGTCTGGGTGCATATGCTGTTTTTTCTTGTACCGTTCTTGGCGTTCGCGCGCATTGGACCGCGTAGGAGAGCAGGGCGTGAAGAAAGCAAGTCCAAGATCACATCTGTTTCGAGGGGAGCTGCCTGGCATGTACACTGACCATGTCTCTTTCGACGATCCCGAAATCCTTCTTCCAAGGTTCGGCGGGCCTACCTTCTCGTTGAAGTTTCGAGCCATGCGCCTGTTGTGGGCGATTTGCTGGACCACACTGGCCGCGTGGACGCCTTCGCCGATGGCCCGTTGGCGGCTTTGGTTGCTCCGGTGCTTTGGCGCCCAGGTTCATTCCACGGCCTCCATCGATGGCAGGGCCAAAATCTGGTGGCCCGGAAACCTTGAGATGGGGGAGTTCGCTTCAATTGGACCTGGCGCCATCTGCTACAACGTCGCCCGTGTGACGATTGCCGATCACGCAAACGTTTCTCAACGAGCGCATTTGTGCACTGGGACTCACGACATCCATGACAGCCGGTTCCCGTTGATCAGCAAACCGATCACGCTTCAGGCTAACTGCTGGATCGCCGCCGAAGCCTTCGTCGGGCCGAATGTCACGGTCGGGGAGGGAGCCGTTCTGGGAGCGAGAGGTGTCGCGGCTAAATCGCTCGACGCCTGGACCGTCTATGTGGGCAATCCGGCCAAGCCGGTCGGTCGACGCAATCCGGCTGCAGCCGCCTGCTACGCAAACGAGCGGTAGCTGTTTATGGTCTTTCCTGCAATGACCGGCCAGGTGAAGTTCTCCATCACGAGTCGCCGGCCATTTTCGCCCATTTTGTTGGCCATGGGACCGTTCTTCAACACGGCTACCAGCGCCTTAGCAATCGCCGCAGGGGCCAGCGACGTTACAATACCAGCTTGAGCCGAATCCACTTCCGGAAAGTGACACGCATCACTTATGACAACCGGCACACTGCAGGCGAGCGCTTCGGTAATTGCAAGGCTGAATCCTTCCTGTCTGCTCGGAAGACAAAAGCAGGCGGTTGCCGAGAAGGCCTGAAGCTTGGCTGCCCCATAGATCGGTCCGGTCAACCAGACGCGCTCCTCAATACCCAGGGTGCGCACGAGCGCCAGAAATTCTTCGCGCGCTCCGTCATCCGGTCCCGCAACCACCAGATCGACATCCGGGCATTCGGCGGAAACCATCTGAAACGCCTTGGCAAGAAGATCCAGGCCCTTCTTGAAGTGGAGGCGGGAAAGAAAGAGCACAAAGCGTCGATCGTTCGGCATGTTGATCTGCTTGCGGAAAGACACCGCATCGGAACCTTGCTCGAATTCCTCAGGAAAGACCCCGTTGGGAATAACGATCGTTGGTGTAGCCAGCGAAAGCGGCCGCATCAATTGTGCTTCGTCGGCATTCAGCGCCTGAATGAACTTGGCGTCTTCAAGCATGCCGCGATAGCCAAGAGACAGCGCCAACCGCTTTTTCCACGCCTTTTGCTGCAGGCTCCACGAGTCGAGCATTCCAGCCGGCCGCACGCAATAAGGCACGCCTGCCTTTCTTGCTGCCGATGCCGATCTGAACAGGAGGGACTCCCATACCCCATGAAGGTGAATGAAATCGGCGGAAGGCAGAATTCGATTGATTAGCCTTGACCCTTTAATGCAGGCAATGCGCTCAAGGCGATCTGGGTCCGGCAGCAAATGCCACCGGATTTTTTCGAAATCGGGTATATTCGCCGCGGCACGAAAGGCCCTGTCCCGACTGTCTGGCCCGGCATAGCTAACGATGTGGACCTCATGACCCAGCGCGCATTGTGCTGCGGCCATTCGGACGACCACGGTCTGTGGTCCTCCGCCTGCCGGATCTATCGTAGAAATGACGTGAACTATCTTCATGCTGCGACAGATCTCCGAAAACATCCTGGCGTCCTTGCCGAGCTGACAGCAACAACATACGTCCTTATCGGCCGGCGTAGTCGTCACCGCCTGCAAGTCGCTCACGATGCGGAATGCGCGCCCGACCACGTTGCGATCTGGTACTGCGCATGATCCGCATTTCCTTGTCGAACGCTCCCGACAATGACGCGAGGAAGGGTGTCGATTGCAGCGAGCAGGCGTTCGCCATATTTCTCAACGGTGAACTCAGCTGCTCGTCGGAGAGCATTCACAGACATTTCGGCTCGCAATTGGTCATCCACTGCCAGCCTTTCGATTGCTTCCGCTATCGCTTGGCTGTCGCGAAGGGGAACAACGAAGCCTTCCACGCCGTCACGCACGACGCTTCCGGTATTTTCGGTTGTGACGACTGGCAGACCGGCGGCGAGCGCCTCGTAGACGACGGTTGCCGACCCCTCGCAGATCGAAGGCAGCAAGAAGACGTCGGCCCATCGGTATTCCTCGGCCATGGCAGCGCGTGGAATGATGCCGGCAGGATCGACAGACAGCGCCAGTTTCTTCTTGATCGCCTCAGGGAGATTGCATGGACCGACCATGCGGAACCTTGCCGCTCCGCCAAGAAGCCGGGCAGCTTCGACGACGTAAGGAGAACCCTTTCGTAGACCGATTTGGCCAGCAGTAAGCACCCGCAGCGGGCCTGGCGAGCGCGGTGGCCGACTGGCCGGCGATCTCGCGTTGACCCCATAGGGAACAACGATGCAACGGCTTTCGTCACCTCCAGCCGCAACGACGTGTTTGCGTACGAATTCGGACGGGCATATGATCAAATCCGCTACATCCCATTCCGCTTTCTCACGGTCAGCAAAGATGCGGGCGAACGAATTGACCGGTAGCGGACCTGCCCAATCGGGAAAGGATTCGGCTTCTTCCTTTACCAGTTGTTCGACCAGGTCGCGCGGGGCGATCATCTGTTCCACTGCGGCCCACAATCCCCGCTGCTTGGCAGCCTTTATCTGTTCGAGTGCATCGCCGCTGAAGGCATAAATCCCTTCGGCGCCGTGGAAACCGTTGCGGGCAACCAGACGGGAGAAATGAGCGCCCGCCCACAGAGCGTGCGACGTATCGTCGACGACATCCTTTCCGCGCATCCGACGTAAAGCTGACCGGATGCCGAAGACGGGAAAGATCGTAATCAGATTCGATGGAACATTCTTCGGCTGCCGTCCGGCGAAGCGCCGAAGGGCCGCCGGCGTAAGAGTGGTGGGCAAAGCCGTGGCGAGGCGAGACCAGCTCTTCGTTGCGCATATGTCCGTATAGAAATGCGCGAGGCGATCCCGGGATGCGAATATGGCTGGCACTGCATAATGCATGCGGGCGCCGAGCTGGCTGACAATGACTTTTCCACTCATGAAAACTGCCTCTGGATCTCATCGCGATAAGGCGCCGATATTGGCTTCAGCCGCTCGATGAGCGCACACCAGCTTTCTATCGCAGCTCGGCGGGAGTAGGCGGTGCCGATCAAATGTCGTGCAGCCTTGCCCATCTCCGAGCGACGGGCGGGGGACTCTTGCAGCTCCCGGATGGTGAGGGCTAGTTTTTCGGCATCTCCAATCGCGACCGTTTCTCCGCATGACCCTGAAGCCACTATGCGGGCGACTTCCCCATCCCGGTCACCGATGAAGATCGTCGGTCTACCCGCGGCAAGGATGCCGTAAAGCTTGCTTGGTATGATGCAGTGCTCGAGTTGCGGTAACAGAGAAACGAGATGGACATCGGCGGCGCTGAGACTTTCGGCCAGACGTTCAGCCGGTTGCAGCGGCTTGAAGATGACATTTTCCAGCTTACGTTCCCTTACCGCTTCCTGAACCGCGGCATGCTGATGACCGCTGCCGATCAGAAGGAAGCGGATATCCTTGCGATCCCTAAGGAGTGAGGCGGTTTCGATAATCGTCGTGAATTCGTGTGCTCTGCCGAAATTGCCCGAATAGCCGACGACGAAATCATCCCTGAGGTCCCATTCCTGGCGAAGGCGGTTTTGCTCCGGATCCACGGGATAAATCTCATCCTCGTTGGACCAGTGGTACTGGACGGCGATTCTTTCCTTCGGCAGGGCCTGCCCGATCATGTAGTCCGCCATAGTCTTCGTGGGGCAGATGATGAGCGCGGACTTCCTGATCGACCGGTCTCGAATGGCTCTTGCGAGCCTCCCGAAGGACCGATGATTCTTCAGATATCCAAGTTCGATCGCGGTCTCCGGAAACAGATCCATGATCCAGTTGACCATCCGAGCCCTCCGCAGCTTCAGCGCAATGGCACAGCTGACCGACAGGAACGGCGGATCCGTACATATGACGGCGACATCGTTCTTGGAGGTGTTTCGCAGGAACCACCAGAGTGCAAGCACGTGAAAGGAAAGATAGTCGATTGACCTGCCGACAACGGATTGCCTAC
Source organism: Sinorhizobium sp. CB7 (assembly GCF_041357635.1). Classification (NCBI taxonomy): domain Bacteria; kingdom Pseudomonadati; phylum Pseudomonadota; class Alphaproteobacteria; order Hyphomicrobiales; family Rhizobiaceae; genus Sinorhizobium; species Sinorhizobium sp. CB7. Next base: position 28,028 of record NZ_JAULLL010000019.1, on the reverse strand, counting down.
CGAACCGGGATGTGGTCAGGCGGCAGACCCTGACCCCCGATATCGTTTCCTCCTCAGGCAGAAGCACGTCCTTTCTGTTGTGCAGACTTCGACCGGCGAGGGCGACGACTTCGAAGCCGCGTTGCGCCAGGGCGAAGGCTATGGAGGACACCATCCGACTGGTCGCCGACTGGTCTGGGTAGAAGTAGCGATTAGCGAAAATAATTCTCATACTGCTGCCTTGGCTGCTTCGGCGAGAGTAAAGTCCGGCATGGTGGCCGACGACCGGATGCTGCTCATTCTGGCAGGCGGGGCAATGCTCGCAAGTTCCCCAAATGCGATAGAGCGGTGAGCCGAATATAGGCTTTGCTACCCCTTATGCGGGATGTCTGCGACTTTCGGAGTCCCTTTGGCAATACCGCATCCCGCTAGGGGAGTTGGCCGGCGTGCATCTACACCTTTTTGGCAAAGTGCCACTGCTCCGGTGACTTTTATACTCATCGTGAGCAAAGGCTAAAGACAAGGCGTGGACGGAAGAGGGGACTATCGATGACCGAGAAAGTTGCGTTAATTATTGGTGTCACCGGGCAGGATGGTGCCTATCTGAGTGAGTTGCTTCTCTCCAAGGGCTATCGTGTGCACGGTCTCAAGAGACGCTCATCGTCGTTCAATACGGGGCGCGTCGATCATCTCTATCACGATCGCTACGAACACAGCTCTCGCTTCCATTTGCATTTTGGTGACCTTACGGATGGCACCAACCTGTGCCGTGTCATACAGGACGTCCAACCGGACGAGATATACAATCTCGGCGCCCAAAGCCATGTGAAGGTCAGCTTCGAAACGCCTGAATACACCGCCAATGCCGATGCTGTCGGCGTGCTGCGTCTGCTCGAGGCCATCCGGATACTGAAGCTCGAAAAGACCTGCAGATTTTACCAGGCTTCCACGTCCGAGCTTTTTGGCGGGCTAGGCGAAACGCCTCAGCATGAGGGAACGCCGTTCTACCCCCGTAGCCCCTATGCGGCCGCAAAGCTCTATGCGTACTGGATCACCGTGAATTACCGCGAGGCCTACGGCATTCATGCTTCCAACGGCATCCTCTTCAACCATGAAAGCCCTGTACGCGGTGAAACCTTCGTCACCCGCAAGATCACGCGCGGAGTGGCCGCGATCGAGCGCGGATTGCAGAAGAAACTGCGGCTCGGCAATCTCAACGCCAAGCGCGACTGGGGACATGCACGCGACTATGTCGATGGCATGTGGCGTATCCTGCAGCAGCAGACGCCGGATGACTATGTGCTGGCAACGGGCGAGGCGCATACCGTGCGTGAGTTCGTCGAGCGCGCCTTCAAGGTTGTGGACAGAAGCATCGAATGGGAAGGCGACGGCGTCGATGAGGTTGGTTTCGACCGCAAGAGCGGCGATCCCATCATCGAGATCGACCCCGTGTATTTCCGGCCGACAGAGGTCGATATCCTCTTGGGGAATCCGGAAAAGGCAAGGGCGAAACTGAATTGGCAACATTCGATTTCATTCGATGATCTCGTTTCCGAAATGGTGCAAGCGGATCTCAGAACAATTATGAAGGAAGAGGGCCGAAATGACTTTTATGGCTGAGGCGAACCGTCCGACGTACAATCTCCGCGGTAAGCGCGTCTGGGTCGCCGGTCACGCTGGAATGGTCGGCTCCGCACTTGTGAGGCGGTTGCAGCGGGAAGACTGTGAAATCCTGACAGCGTCACATCGTGAGCTTGACCTCACCCGCCAGAGCGAAACCGAGAACTGGATGCGGCAGAACCGTCCGGAGGCAATCTTCGTGGCCGCCGCGTTAGCCGGCGGCATTAAAGCCAATTCGCAATACCCGGTCGATTTCCTTTACATAAATACGATGATCGCGATGAACGTCATCAAGACCGCGGCCGATATCAAGGTTGAAAAGCTCTTATGGCTGGGATCGAGTTGCATTTACCCGAAATTCGCCGGTCAGCCGATCACGGAGGACTCGCTGTTGACTGGGAGCCTGGAGCCCACCAACGAGCCTTACGCGATCGCGAAAATCGCTGGGCTTAAACTAGCCGAGGCATGCGCAAGACAATATGGCCTGCAGGCGATCTCGGCAATGCCGACCAACCTATACGGCCCGAATGACAATTTCGATCTCGAAACGTCGCACGTTCTTCCTGCTCTGATCAGAAAAATCCATGACGCAAAGGTTCATGGCACAAAGACCGCCGAGGTTTGGGGGACAGGAACGCCGCTGCGCGAATTCCTTCATGTCGACGATCTTGCGGACGCATGCGTTTATCTGATGGTCAGATATGCGGGGTCAAGGATAGTCAACGTTGGATCCGGCAGCGAGATATCCATCCGTGACCTGGCCTTGATGGTCGCAAAGGTTGTTGGCTATGAAGGACGCATTGTATTCAACACCGAAATGCCCGATGGAACGCCACGCAAGCTTCTCGATAGTTCGTACATCAGGTCATTGGGATGGCGGCCAAGTACAGAACTCGAAGCGGGCATTGTCGGTGTTTATGCCAATTGGCAGCGGAGCTTCAAGGATATCTCTGAAGTTGCTTGATTTCGAAAGCGCATCCCATTGGATGCGCTAAAATGTTCCACAGCCTTGAGCTGAGTGCCGACAATTGATCCGCGCCAAGAGCGGCATGCCGAAAAGGGATATTCACGCGACATGCTTTAGCTCATTGTTTTCATGCATGTCGTTGCCGCAAAAACCGCTGCACACTTTTGCGACATGCATTACATTAGTTTTTTGGTCGGAGACGAATTCATATTTCAGATCCTTTCGACCTGAAATCATTTCCGGCTCTAATTGTTGTTTATGCTTCGGCTTGCGATTGCTTGCACTGCCGGAACCAGTTGAACGCGAACGATATCACCCGCCTTGACCTCCGCATGTTCCTCCAGAGGCACTTCCTGGTAGTTGCCATCAACCATGCGAACGACCGAAAATCTGGTCTTCACGGTTTGCTCGAGACTGCTGACACGCTGTGCTGCGGCGCCGATTTCGGCCATGGTTTGGACGATCGCGGACATCTTCTTCTTCAGTCGGATCATATCGAGGGTGATGTTTCTCAATTCGACGGCGGCCTCATTCTTTCTTTGGTCATCGAGTTCCCGAATCCTGCGCTCGACCTCATTTTTATTTTGCCGGGCGCGCGCGAGAAAGGATCCCGATTCGAGAAGCTGCTGGTTCATCGCCAGCAAATCGCGCTTTCTGTCGCGCAACGTGGCTTCGGAAGCCGCCCCCCGGGAGACAAGGCCTTGTGATGCATTGACATCGAGTTGCACAAGGTTGAATTGCTCGTTTCTCATCGCCGCGCTCTTTTCGAGCATCTCGATCTCTTCCTGATAATTCTCGCGCTGCGCTTCCATATTCCTTCTATCGCTTTCCATTGTGGAAAGGCGCAGTTCGAAAAGGCTGCGCTCTGCGGCAATCATGCTTTGGATCGTGGCGGCATCGCGTACGCCGGTGCCGGTAGCATTTGCATCATATTCGAACGGTTTGCCGTTGATTTCCGCTTCCAACCGCACGCGCTTGATATCCTGCGATAACAGTTGGAGCGCGGCATCGTCATACTCCTGCTGGGCCGCCACCAGTTGAACCCCGGAGGCGTCTAGTGCCCGGTCTGACTGACGCAATCCACCGCCGAGGGCGAAAGCTTCCAGCGCGATCATTCCAGGCCGGAACTCGTATTTGCCGGGGTTTTGAATGTCGCCGATGATAAAAATCGGCGCATATTCCTTAACGGAAACCGCAACAGAGAGATTGGGAATATGTTCCCGTAACGATGCGCTGATTGCAGCACCAATCTCGGCGGTCGTCTTATCGACGACGTCTAAATTGCCAAGAACCGGATAGCCGATCGTGCCATCGGTACTCACAGGAAAAAGACCGGTCAGATTTGGGTCGCCGTAAACGGAAACCGACAGCACATCGCCCGATGCTACCCTGTATTGTTGAGCTTGCGCCGTCACTGAAGCTGGGGACAGGAGGACTGCCAGCGTTGCAATGATGCATATCGGGGATGCGGACGACCTGAACTGACGATGGCTGCGTGCTACAGAAAACACCTTACGCTCCCGTTTCATAGGCTTGCTGCAATGGGTTGCGCTTGATCGCCGCGCCGCTTTCGGCGGCGCATTCCGCCGAGATATAGTTGGTGTGGGGGCGCTCCCGTTTTTTTGTCCATAGCCCCCTTTGGGCGATAAGCGCTGTCGAAAACGATGCCAGCGATGCTGCGATTTGCCGCCCGCAGCTTCTTGATGCATGCCTCCAGATCGAAGACTCTGGTGAATTTCGGTCGGACGACAAGAACGACGTCGTCGCAGAAGGAAGCGATCCGCATCAGATCGAAACCATTGGAAGCACAAGGCATATCGATCAGCACCAGATCATAGCGCCGCTTCATTTCCTGGATCAAAAGAGCAAATCTTTGGTTGGCCAGGACCGATTCCGGTGCATTGCTGCTTTGAGCCGGGATAACGTCGACGATCGAGCTCGGGTCGCGTTGGATCGCGTCGTCAAAGGGAATCTCTTGCATGACGACCTGCTCGAGGTGCGCCGCGGAGCTCAACCCAAACTCTTCGGCGAGTGTCGGATTTCGCAGATTCGCTTCGATGACTATCGTTTTCAATCCCGTCGCACCGACTAGCCGTGCAAGATTTGCGACGATATGGGATTTGCTTCTGCTGCCGGAAACGGACGCTATAGCAATTGCGCGCGCCGCCCTTGCACGCGTGGCCTTGGCATCCGCGAACAATCGCAGCTGCGATTGAATCTCGGCCATTGCCCGGCCGAGAGAAGAGCTCTGATCATGAACCAGAATTGAAGCATTGGTATTGTACTGCAACTTACCGCGCGGCACCTTCGTAATGACAGAAAGGCCGGTTCTTGCCTCCAAGGTATCCGCCGAGCGCACTTTCCGTTCCGTAAGATGCCGGAGGAAGGCAGCGGCGATACCAGCGGTAAGGCCGAAGGCGATGCCGGCCACTAACCACAGGTAAGGATTTGGGCTGGTTGGCCGCGACGATGGTGTCGCTCGCGAAATCATGCGGGCCTCGGCCGTCGCGATGCCATCCTGTTCGATGGTCTGTTTATAGCGTGTAAGATAGCTTTCATATATGGCGCGATTGGCGCTGGCTTCGCGATCAAGTTGATCGGCATGCACAAGTGTCTGGCTGTAGGTCGCCATTGACGCGCGCGTCTCTTTGATGCTTTCCTCCAGGCCCGCCTGTTGCCTTCGGTTAACTTCGATTTCGTTCCGCAGGCTTTCGATAATGCGGGAAACCTCAGTGCCAATCTGCGTTTGAAGTGAAACAAGTTGCGACTTCAATTGTGGGAGCTGGACATTCTTCATGGCGCCGCTCTCATCAAGTTCGGCAATGGTGCGTTTGATGCGCGCCTCCTCGCCCCGAAGCTGCTGGATCATCGGCGAAGAAAGAACCTCGGAAAGCTCCAGATCGGTACCATTGCGCTGCACATCGATGGCGGTTGACAGACGCGCTTCGGCGGCCGCCGCCCTGGCGCGGAGTGCAGTCAGTTCATTGTTCAATCCGGCTATCTGTTGTGACTGAAGGGTAGTACCGTCGGTGCTGACGATACCGGCTCTCTCACGAAAATCGGTTGCAAGGCGCTCGGATTCTTCCAGTTTGGTTCGCAGATCAACCAGCTTTTCGCCGAGCCAATCACTTACGCGCCGGGTTGCCGATGTCTGAAGATCGATCTGGTACTCGATATAGGCTTCGCCATAGGCATTTGCCGCCACCGCTGCGAAATTGGGATCGTCGGCGGTAAAGGAGATGTAGATCGTGTAAGAGCGGCCATCATTCGCGACGCGGACGTTGCTCATCAGCTGCTCTACCAGAGCTTCGTTTTCTGCACTCTTTTCCGAAGCATCGGCAGCTTGCGCGGAGGCAGTTGGGCTTTGCCTGATGCTGCCCTCCGTTGAACTCTCCACTCCGATGCCAAGATCTTCCATTCGGCTTGCCACACGCTCAGCCATTGTGCGCGATCCGATGATGTCGAGCTCGGTACGCAGAACCGGACTTTCCTGAGGTAGCGGAGACACGACGGCTTCGATGGGAAGAGCCTGAAGCTTTCTGACATCCAAAGCCAGGATCGCCTCCGCCTTGTATCGAGGCTTCGTGTTGAAATAGCCGATTGCGCAGACCGCAAGGCTGAGGACTAAGCAAGCAAGAACGGTCAGTTTTCGGTCCCTTAGAATCGAAAGGACGCGTGACATGTTCATTTCGCCGCCACCTGGCGGATCGTGGGACAAAATCATAGGCTTATACCCGCTGCGGCTAACCAGATTACAAATATTCGCGAGGGTTCAATCCAGCCGATCGCCCTCCCTTAAGCCGCCTATCTTGTAGGCAACTTCCGTTCTGTTGGTGGCCCCTAGTTTCTTCATGATGTTTCGGATGTGTACCTTCACCGTGCTTTCGGAAAGATCGAGTTCCTGCGCGATATCCTTGTTCGCCATACCGCGCCGTAGCGCTTCGGCCACCGCCGATTGACGCTCGGTAAACCTCGAATTCGTGCCGATGGTCACTTTGGAATTGACACCCAGCAAGGCCCGCATGTGCATGACGGCGCTTGCCGGTACGAATTTGCCGCCGGCCATCGCCAGGCCGATTGCTTGCACACAGACACCGATGCCGACGGAACTCGGGATGTAGCCTTGAACCCCCAGCGCAATTATGTTGAGGACATCCGAAAGGTTCTGATTTTCCGATACGACAACAACCGGCGTAGGCGCGACTGCTGCCACGAGTTCGCTGATCTCGGCCTCCAGTCGACTGTCCTCCAGGCCGGCATTCCCGGCATTGAACAGGATGGCACGCGGCATTCCCGCCTCGCCTTGGATTTCCTGCAATGCGGATAGATCGGAAAATGTCATGACTCTCATACCGATGCGATAAACATTCAATGCATGAGCCAAGCACTCCCGCTCCAGCATCCGGCGGTCGACAAGTGCAAGATAGTCCCCGGATTTCGCTCGCGGAAAACGAGCCTGGTCGTCAACTGAAATTGAGGTCAGCATCTTTGATGCCATACCAGGTGCCCTAAGCATATTCTGCTTATAATCAATGATTTCTTCGCCCATTGCCCCATACCCCTCGATTTGCTGTAGATACCACTGACTTGCTGCTACTGCATTTCGTATGCCCGATTTGCTTGCGGAGACTGCGGCCTGGCTCACGCCAGGAGAACTTTTCGGATCGTGAAGGCCTCCGCAAAGCGCGCTGGAGCGCGACATTCCATTCCTCTCAGTCGCGCCAGGCTTCGAAAAGTGTCGCCGTCGAACCAATCCTTCGATCTCTGCGTGGCGAAGTGCCTGAGAAGCAGCGCGACCTTGGTCTCGATAATGTCGGCGGTGAGGGGGACGTAGGCGTTTCGCTGGATCAAATCGCCGTCCCACTTCGGAATCTCGTATTCCAGAATGAAATGGTTTCGAAATACATTGGTGGTCAGCCGGTTGATCTCGCGATGGTCCTGATGTTCATCCTCGCGGCTATGCGTGAAGATGACATCCGGGTTGACCTTGTCGCGGAGAGCGAGCAGCCAATTCTTGATTTCACGGGTCTGGCTCGGAAAGAAGCTGTCATCAAAATTGGCGAGTTCTATCGAGTGCGTTTCCGCCCGTTCAAGAAAGGCACGCGCCGAACTCAGCGCTTCCTCGGCTCTGTTGTCCGCAGCACTCAGGACGCACCAATGGACATCCAGCTTAACACCCTCCGACAGCAGGCGGAGAATCGTGCCGCCTACGCCGATTTCGATATCGTCGGAGTGGGCGCCGATGCACAGAATGGATAAACGTTCTCCGGAAGCGGCAAGTGACAGGTTCTTCATGATAACTTCGCCATCCTGCTTCGATCGGCAGACCTGCCGAGATGGGTCCATGGCATATCGCCGCGCTCGACCATTTCCTCGAGGGATTGCCAATCACGGAGGGTATCCATCGACCTCCAGAAGCCCTCGTGCTTATAGGCCATCAACTGGTTTTCCGCGATCAAGCGCGAGAATGGCTCCAGCACCAGCTCTTCACCTTCGCGCATGTAATCGAAAATCTCGGGCCGCAGCAGGAAATAGCCGCCGTTGATCCAGATATCGGATCGGTCCGATGACCGGAACTCGCGGACACCGCCGCCTTCCTCGATGTCGGCAAGGTGATAGGTCAGCGGCGGACGGACGGCAAGAAAGCAAGCGATCTTCCCGCTGGCCTCGAAACGCGCGATCATATCGTCAAGGTCGACATCCGTCAGACCGTCGCTGTAGTTGGCCAGGAACATCCGCTCATTTCTGACGTGATCGCGTATGGCCCAGAGGCGCTCCCCGATATTGCGCCAGATACCTGTGTCGATCAGCGAAATACGCCAGCTCTTTTGAATATCGCCGAGGAGTTCGACATCCCCGCCGGACACGATACAATCGGAATAGTTCTGAGGTTTGCTGTTGAGGAAGAAATCCTTGATCGTGTTGGCTTTGTAGCCGAGGCAAAGGATGAAGTCGTCATGTCCGTAGTCAGCATAGTACTGCATGACATGGCGCATGATCGGTTGTGAACCGAGGGGGATCAAGGGTTTCGGAATACTCTCCGAATATTCGCGGATGCGGGTGCCCCTGCCGCCGCAGAACAGCACAACTTTCATGGCTGAAACTCCTTGGGATCTACGATACTGACCTCCGGGATGGGGATGATGAATTTGCCACCCCATTCGCCGACGTGCTTCATTTGGGAAATGATTTCATCCTTGAAGTTCCAGGGCAGGATAAGAATGTAATCCGGCTTCCTGAGTGCAATGGCGTCCACCGGTTTGATCGGAATGCGCATGCCGGGTGTGAAGCGGCCGTGTTTGTAGGGGTTGCGATCTACGGTAAAGTCGAGAAAGTCGGTGCCGATGCCACAGTAGTTGAGAAGCGTGTTGCCTTTCCCCGGCGCGCCATAACCGCAGATCGATGCGCCCATATCCTTGAGTCGGATCAGGAAGGCCAGAAGGTTCCGTTTCGTCCTGCGGGCAGCCTCGTCGAAGGCGGCATAGGTTTCAACGCGGTCAAGTTCAGCGCCTAGCTCGCGTCTCAGCAATTCGTCGACGCTGCTTTGGCGCTGCCTGCTGCTTTCGGCATGGCTGAGATAGACACGCAGGGAACCGCCATGTGTCGGCAATTCGTCAACATCGATGACCTTCAGCCCATGCCGTTTTGCCATCTTTTCGATCGTGATGAGCGAAAAATAGGAGAAATGTTCGTGGTAGATCGTGTCGAACTGGTTCTCCGCAATCAGCCTCTCGACATGTGGAAATTCCAGTGTGATGACACCGTCCGCCTTCAGCAGGATTTTCATTCCGGCGACGAAGTCGTTGAGATCCGGCACCTGTGCCAGGACATTATTGCCAATGATCAGATCCGCGCGCTGACCGCGCCCCGCCATCTGCTCGGCCAATTGGCGGCCGAAAAAGGCGACCTCGGTCGGGATGCCTTTCTGAAACGCGGCCTTGGCCACATTAGCTGCAGGCTCAATGCCTAAGATCGGGACATTGTGGGGAAGGAAATGCTGAAGCAGATAGCCGTCATTGCTGGCAAGTTCGACGACAAGGCTATCGCCGTTGAGGCCGAGCCTTTCGATGATCATGTCGCAATAGCGCCGCGCATGCTCGACCCAGCTCTGAGCGTAGGATGAGAAATAGGCATACTCTTCGAATATTGCCTGAGGGCTGACATGTTCCGGCAACTGCACCAGCAGGCATTCACTGCAAACGAAGACGTGCAGGGGGTAAAAGCTCTCGGGGTTACCGATCGCGCTCGCGGGAACGTAGCTCTCGCAAGGTGGCGACAGTCCAAGATTGACGAAACTATGGGCAAGAGGGGTACCGCACAGCCGGCACGGCTGAACGCTCAAATCATCAGCAAGAATCGACGGGACATGGTCTGCCCTCAAGTTCATCAGAAAGCCCTCCAGATAGCGGTTGATCGGCCGCATTTCCATGCCTGCACGCTACGCTGATGAGGGGGTGAGAACGACACCACAATCTGGCCGCGCGTGTCGTTCAAAAGTTGTATGAGGTACCACTTATTTTATATTTACTAAAGTGTCGCAAAAGGGCACGGGGACCATCCGGGAAACGGTACCTCCGGGCCTATGCCGGCATACGGCTTAAAGCTGAATTTCCCGCGGCCGGATTCTGAATCAGATTTCGGAGAGAAACATCGGGATGAGAATGGAGTGACGATCCATGCGGTTCAGCGAGACGGCAATAAGCGGTGTATGGCTGATGGAACCAATTGCAAATTTCGACGCCCGAGGCTCATTCGCGCGCACATTCAGCGTCGAAGAATTCAAGGAGCATGGATTGGCGTCGGGCTTCACGCAGCACAGCATATCCCATTCCTATCTCAAGCACACGTTGCGAGGACTTCACTTCCAAACGTATCCCTATGAAGAGGAGAAGCTAGTCACTTGCATCCAGGGCGCCATATGGGATGTCGCGGTGGATTTGCGGCCGGAATCTCCGACCTACCTTAGGTGGACAGCCGCAATCCTCTCGCCCGAGCAGCGGCTGCATTTCTACATTCCGAAAGGATGTGCGCACGGATTCCAGTCATTGCGCGATGACTCTGTCGTTTCCTATCTCATAACCACGCCGTATAAACCGGAACATGCAAGCGGCATGCGCTATGATGACGCCGCGCTCGCGATCGATTGGCCGGCTAAGCCGACAGTGATCTCCGAAAAGGACAAGAATTGGCCGTTGCTCGCACCGCAACCCGTCGACGCCTAATCAACGGTGATTTCTTCTCTGCCGAGGAGGCCGCTTTTTTGCAATCGCGCGGCAGCGCTGGCGATAGTGGAAAACGGCATGTCCGATCGTTCCGCAATATCGAGCAGCGAATGATCGCCATCGGCGAGATTGAGAACCCAGAGATACGCCATGGACATGTCACTGTTGACCTTGTGACCGCCGAATGGGGAAAAGAGGCCGCGCCGACCGAGCTGCGGCTCCCCCTTCGGCGAAAGATTGATCGGTATCCAGTTTTCCTCGAGGACGTCGATAATATCCATCACCATCCGGAACGAGCTTGCGAGATGCTCCGGCCGGATCAGGTCGAGATTGTCGGCCGATGTATGATATTCCGGGAATGTGCCGAATGCGCTCCGCTGCAGGAGCCCGACCGGCAGGTTGAAACCGGGTGAACAGAATTGCCGTTCGTCATAGCCATAGGGGCTGAAGGGCTGCATTTCCGCACGGCGATCGCCATTGCAGCGCACACAGGCGACCGCACGGTCGATGACAGCATTTCCACGGCGACTCTGCTTGTAAGTAGGGCCTCCCGCATCGCCGATGCAGGATACGACGAGGCCATGGGCGATATTCGCAAGTCGGTCCTCGTTTCGGGAAAGCCAAGTCAGCGAGCCGATCGTCCCGGGCGCGAACAGGAACCGGTAGCTGTAGCGAGTCCTGCGAGCCTTGAGCGCACGCGCGATCCAGGTCAGCAGAGCGAGCCCGGAGCAATTGTCGTTGGCAAGCGACGGATGGCAAATATGAGCGGAAAGCAGGACCTCTTTGTCCGTGGTGCCGGAATGAAGATATTCGCCATATGACAGATGCCCTTCCGATTTCTCGGAGTCGATCATCACCTCATAGTCGCCCTCTTCAAGTTCGACGAGTTGGCTATAGGCCACGCACAGACCCCATTCGTCGGCATAGTAGGCCGTCTTGTAGGGGATGAGATCGGCTCGGGCGGGCAGCGTGTGAAGATGCTGTTTGAGTTCGCCCAGCGACATGACCCTCCGCACGCTTGTGCTGTAGCTCATGACGTGAAGATTGGATCTGGCGAAATCGATGATTTTGCGCCCTGCGGGATCCTTCACATAGGCATCCCGGATATTCCATTCCTTGGGGATCACCCAATCGAAGACCTGCGTCCCAGTCGGCACATCATGGCGTTCGATATCTATGAAGTCTTTCAGGATGGCGATCGTGTCCCGGACGCCTTGCCCCGTGATGCTTCTGCATATCGGGAAAAGACGGCTGGCCAGGGCGTAAATGTCCTGGCCTGTATCTCGATCGAGGACCTGTGCCGCAGAAGGAAGCGCGTCCATGGCTGCAACTCTCAGGCATCGGCTTCGGCGAAGGCCGGGGCCGGGATGTGCGTCTCTGGCTGTCGCCACCTAAGGTCTTCATCGATGACGTGATCGCCGATCAACTGCTGGATATGGGCAATCCGCTGGTAGCGCGGTCCTTCGAATTCGGCAAGCGTCAGACCGGCACTCATATAGGCTGTATAGAGTTGTTCGGCGCCGGCCTTGGCATCCCAACGCGGTCTGAAGGCTGGAAGGACACGGGAGATCTTCGAGAAGTCGACGCGATAGGACCGTTTGTCTGGACTTGCGCCCGAAACGTAGTCCAGCCGGCATCCGGGCACAGTGGCGGCAACGATCTCGGCAATGTCCTTGATCTGGTAGTTATGCTCCGTCTGGCCGACATTGAAGGCCTGATTGAACACAGCGTCCCTCGGTGCCTCCAGCGCAGCAACGAAGGCTGCCGAAATGTCTTCGATATGAACGATGGGGCGCCAGGGGCTGCCGTCCGACTTCAGCAGGATTCGTCCCTGTGTGACGCCCCACGCGATCAGGTTGTTGAGGACAATATCGAAACGGAGCATTGGCGACACGCCGTAGGCGGTTGCTGGCCGCAGAAAGACGGGGCAGAAATTGTCGTCGGCGAGGGTGGCAATATGCCTTTCGGCTAATACTTTAGAGGTCCCGTAGGCGGAAACCGGTTGGAGTTCTGAGTTTTCGTTGACCAGGCCGTCACCCGCCAGCCCGTAATTGCTGCAGGAGGACGCAAAGAGGAACCGCTTCACGCCGGCCTCCTTCGCCGCAATGGCGGTGCGGACGCTGCCCTTATAGTTGATCTCGTAGGTGGTGTCCGGATTGAGATTGCTGAGCGGATCATTGGACAATGCGGCCAAATGGATCACGGCATCAAAGCCTTTCAGATCGGCCTTGGTGATGTCGCGGACGTCCTTGCGAGTTGCGGGGACCATCGGCAAAGGTCCGCCAGGGGCATAGGCGCAGCGGCGGTAGAGCCCGCTGTCATAACCATGAACCTCATGGCCTGCCTTGCGCAATATTCCAATCATTACCGAACCGATGTAGCCCCTATGTCCCGTCACCATAACTTTCATTGCCCTGGTCCTCCGGCAGTGTCGTTGCATATTGGAAGACGCTACGGGGGCAGGGCGAAAATCGTGATTGAGGAGATCGGTTGCGGCTAGGTCGAAAAAGGAGGAGTAGGGCCGGGACACTACGCCCTAAGGAATAGGCTTGGATGGCGCAGATGCCTGCAATGGCCCCGAAGACCAGATCAGTCTGTGATTTCATGGTACCGCTGCATGGTTCCTGAGATCGGAACCGGTAAACTATGCAGCAATTCAAAGGGTTACAGCCCGATGCGTCTTGCGAGACGCATGGGGCTGTCATGAATCAGCCATTGCTCGCCATGGCGGCAGCCGCTGCGCGGGCAGGGGGCTGATTGAAGGCGCGGAAGACAACCGCGGACGGTCGGCCGACCAGGAAATGCTCGATGCCGTTCTCCAGTGCCCGCCTGTAGACGGAGAGAGCACCATCGATGGCATCTACCGTCCGATTGATATCCTCGTCCTCATGGGTGTAGCTGACCACCAACGAAGGTGCGAGGAGACCGCGGCGCAATGTCTCCTGCAGAAATAGGCTGCGGAAGGCCTGCGAGGGACGATGGTCCGTGTCGAGAGCCGCATAGGTGAGGCAAGTCGGATGGCCGGTGACCTCAAAGAAATCCTGTAGTCCGTGGCGATCAATCACTTGATTGATCGATATCTTCAGCGCCTGCCCCTGGCGATAGAGGTGTTCAATGACCGGTTCGTTTTGGTAGACGCGCATTGTGGCTATTGCTGCCGCCATCGCATGAGTTTCGGCACCATGCGTCGTCGAAAGCAGAAAAACACGCGGATGCTGCGTTTGTTCTATGCCGCCTCTTTCCATGAATTGGCGCTTGCCCGCCAGAGCGGAAATCGCAAAGCCGTTGCCAAGCGCCTTGCCGAAGCAGGAGAGATCGGGCTCGATGCCGTAGAGCTGATGGGCGCCACCCTTATGCCAGCGAAAGCCCGTGATCATCTCGTCCAGAATCAAAAGCGCACCATTCTGATGGCAAAGAGCCTGCAGCTTGTGAAGGAACCGATCCGCCGGCTTCTCCCCGCGCGAGGGCTCCAGAATGAACGCCGCAATCTTGCCCGGATGGAGATCGAACAACATGCGTGCACTGTCGAGATCATTGTAACGGAAGCCCAGTGTCAGCTTTCTGACGGTTTCCGGGATGCCGGCATTCATGTCGGTTGTAGCGATGAACCAATCGTCTGTTGAAAAGAATGGGTGGTCGCTGCAACGCGCGATGAGATCACGCCCCGTTACCGCTCTTGCGAGCCTGACTGCCCCTGACGTCGCGTCGGAACCGTCCTTGCAGAACTTGACCATGTCCGCCGACGGGACGAGATCGAGAAAGGTCGTCGCGCAATCCACTTCTATTCGCGAGGGTCGCGTAAAATTGCATCCATATTCCAGCTCGCGCCTGACGGCCGCCAGAACATCAGGGTAGCAATGACCAAGGCCCACCGCGCGATTGCCCATTCCATATTCAATGTACTCGTTTCCATCGACATCCCAGACATGGGATCCGGAACCGCGATCGATGAATCCTGGCGACAGGATGGGATATTGATCGTCCCCCTTCGCATAGGTATGCGCCCCACCGGGGATGACTTCCTTGGCGCGTTTGCGCAAGCGATCGGAATTCTCGAAATTCTGGATGAAGCCACACATGTTCTTGCTCCGGTCCGCTCCTGCTTCGTCGCAAATATGACAACCTCAGCAGGGCGCCTCACGCCATTCGTTCGGACGCCGGCTTCGTCATATAGGCGTAGTCATGGTTTTGATCGGAAGGACGGCGTTGCCGGGGCACGCCATCCCGCACGCGCTGCTGCATAAGGACCCATGTTTCTGGCGGCAGCGCGAGAGGCGAGGCGGGCTGATCAATGTGAAGAAGCATTTGAGATCGCCCGGATCTGTCCCTCGTGGAAAGAGCGAATAAATACGGGCGAACTTTTGCGCAGGTTGCATGGTTTGCATGGCGGACAGCGCAATTCGCTGTTCGAACGCGTCAAGTCAGTTGAATAATCCGTTGATTTTGAAAATGACTTCCGTTCGGTTCCGTGCCTTCAGTTTTTTCATAATGTTGCGGATATGAACTTTGACTGTGCTCTCGCAAAGATTGAGCTCATAAGCGATAATCTTGTTTGGTTTGCCCTGACTGAGAGCGTCGATGACGTCTTCCTCGCGTGAGGTAAACATTTCCGCGCGTCTGCGTCCCTTTTGATCGGCGACCGTCAGTAACTCATGGAGATCGTTGATATTCTCCGCTGAAATGAATATTCCGCCGGCGAGGGCAAGAGAGATTGCCTGTACACAGACACTGAGACCGATCGCAGAAGGAATGTAACCTTTTACTCCGATCTCGAGCGCCATCAATATCTGCCTGAGATCATGGTTGTCGGATAGGATGACGACCGCGATGTTCGGAAACTCGGCTACCAGCCGCTTCACCTCTTCCGCCAACGCCTTCTCATGAAAGTCACGATGTCCGGTGTTTATCAGAATGCCGGAAAAGTTTCTGTTGCCGGACTTTTTCCACAAATCGATCGTACTGAACATTTTCACGTTCATATTGAGACCGTGCGCAATCAGACTCTGAGCAAGGCATTCCCTGTCGAGAGCGCGATCATCAATGATGGCGAGCGTATTTGCCTCTCCAATCTCGTCCACGGATGGAATTCCAGACGAATTCGCGATGGCATGAATTTGTGCAGGCCGCGACAATTGGCCTGGCCAGTTGTTCTGGCCATGGATTGTTAAGGTCATCATGAACCCCTCTTAACTCAAAACCTTGCCGGCCCAAATCCGCGCCCCCCGGCAGGTTCTACACTTGAGGCATATGGGTTAATTGCTAATATACGTCTGGCTAATTTAGAAATAATAGTATCGGAAAATACTCATACGCAGCGCGAATAAACTAAGGCAAACGCAAAATCGTCAATACATCGTTCAGCGGCCATACTACATCAGATAGATACCGATCGATATACAGATAACGATTTTGGTCTAAGCCGATTGGATAATTGCGCCTGCTTCTTTCATTCATTTGAGTCTGATGATTGATCTAAATCGATTTTCTGCTTATGCTAATATTCAAAGGGCTGATATGTTAAAATCCATAACGCAAGTCGAGAAGATTTCGACAATATTTCCTTCTTCTTCATTGTACTTCCGGGAGCTAGAAACGTGGGACGATAGTATGATCGAAACGAATCGCGAGCGAAAGGGAAATACATTCCACACCAGGATTCAAAATACATCAACGGCGAAACAGTTGCCGTATCACTCTGATACTTTGGTCATCGTGATTGGAGCTTCTGAAGACGGCCTGGAAGCGTGCAGGGTGTTTTTCAATTCTCTTTCCGATGAGACCGGCATCGCGGTGATTGTCGTACAATCCGGCAATTCATTGGGTACGGCTGTAACAACGCAAATGCTGGCTTCGTTTACCCGACTTATTGTCATTGAAGCGGAGGATGGCATGACCATCAAGGCCGGCAATCTCTACCTTGTTCCGTTTGGTATGCTTTTTTCGGTTAAAGGCGGCGTTTTGCATCTTTCCTCATCAAAAGGAGAGGCTGAACCACAACGTCCACTGAATGTCGTTCCACATGATCAGCGGGCGGGCGCGTTGGATCAGCTCTCGCGCCTTACGACGCGGCAACGCCAGATTTTGGACAGGGTGATTGCAGGGCAATCCAGTAAAGTCATCGCTGCGGAGTTAGGGATCAGCCAGCGCACCGTAGAAAACCACCGCGCCTCAATTATGAAGCGAACAGGATCACGATCGCTTCCAGCATTACTGCGGCTCGTTTTGGCGGCGAGCGAATAACCGCAGGCATAAACCCCCTCTGCTGCCGTATCTCTCCCCTTTCCTCGTCGGTTTTCCTCAATGCTCTCCTGTCCTTCGCATCCGTATTCGACTGTCCGGCTGTTGGCGTCTTCACAGAACAATGCCGGTCGGAACCGTAAGATTGAAGAGGATAGTTTCAGCCAAATTGCTGAGGGTCTACGCCGTTGACCCTGTGCGCCGCCGCAGATCTAATGTAGAGGCGGCGAAAGCTGGAGGCCGCCGCATTTTCAAGACTGCAAGTTACCCGGCGGCCTCACCAAGTCATTGGAATTTCCAGGCGGTCTTTCTGATTTGGCTGGCGATGATACGCTGCTGATGCCTTGTCACTTCGCAGTGCATAATCCTGAAGAGCGATGCTGATTTTCAGGATTATGCGCTGGCTCAGCATTTATGAGTAAATGATATCTGCGACATTGGCCGCGTGCTTGCTATGGGCAACACCCGCATGGTGGCCCTGTGATTAGCCACTCTATGACTGGGTAGCACTCCACTAGTCAGTTGACGGCTCGATAGCCCTGGCTCGCGACGCAAGAGACATATTTCCGATATGCCGCCGCCTTCGCCTGCTCTTCCTCGTTAATCGGATCGGCTTCCGCATATCCGGTCATTTGCAGACGTAACTCATATTGGCTTTTCGCCTCGTTATACATCGCCTTGGCGTCGCCCGCGCAAAAGGTATGAGCGACCCACGGCGGGTTCGGCGGATGACCAATTGGGAGCAGTGTGGGAGTATTTGCCTGGTCGACACACCCAGAGCAAATTGCAGCGAGGACGGACACCGCGAGAGGTTTGTTCACTGGCATGTCAGAGCCCGATGTTTCAACGTCAACGCGGTGGTCATGCGTCTCCCTTCGAAATGACGTCAGCCGATCAACCGTAAGAATCGCTGCTCTCGCAACTATACTGGGTAATCTCTTCGTCATTGTCGAGCGTCGATCATCGCGTGGGATAACGCGCGAGAGCCAGAGTTTTTGAACTGAAGGGGCCGCACACGGTTGATTGCGCGGGCCTGATCTCAAGGCCCGCAATCTTCGGAAAGTTCCAGATATCCGACACCGATGATCGTACCGTCATTTGCGCGGATAAAGGCGGGTGCATAGGTCGGATGGCACTCCATGGGAGGTTCGGTAAGTGCAGGATCCTTATATTCCGCATAAGAAACATCGGGTTGCGGTATGGCATTATAGTCGAAGTTATTCTCGAGGGCGGCAAGTGCCTGTGTGTTTAAATCGAGGCTGGTGAGGCAAAATGCCAGACCTGCCGCCAGTGTAAACTTTCGCATGATCGACCCTCCAGCGGATGAACCACCACATCAACTTGCGAAGCGTCGATTCGTTCCCAGTATATTTGCTGTTTTCCATCATTTCGCGCGGAGGAAGAGCCTGCAGGCGGGGCACGCGGACGAGGCATTCGCGGCCTCTTCACGGAGTCTTCAGGCTGTTAATATTTCGTTTCGGACCATCGTTTGCCGTAACGCTTTATAAACCATACTCAGCAGAATTGGTCCTATCCTGGCGAAATTATTCGCAAATTCGACACGATGTTCGCATGATTAATCCTTCGTTAGCCGATTGGGGATTAGGCGAATGCAGCCTTTGGGCTGAAGCATTCCTTAACCATAGCGGTCGTAAGCGGCGTGGGACAAATGAAGTTTGAAATTGGTGCGGCGACGGTCGCGACCGGAATGCGGTGGTTTGCGCTGTCATTGATGTGCGCAACGGTTGCCGCATGCGGCACGACCCAGGTTGCGAAAAAGCGTTCTCATCCCAAGGAATATTTTTCGGAGAAGGAATACGGCGTCAAAGCCAGCCCCCGCGTTGCCACAGGCAATAACATTCCCAAGGGTGGCGGCCGCTACATGGTGGGCAATCCCTATCAGGTGAGGGGAAAGTGGTACTACCCGAAGGAAGATTTTTCCTATGATAAGGTGGGAGTCGCATCCTGGTACGGCTCTGCTTTTCACGGCAGACTGACGGCAAATGGCGAAGTTTACGACCAAATGCATCTTTCCGCCGCGCACCCGACGTTCCCTCTGCCGAGCTACGCGCGCGTAACCAATACGGAAAATGGCTCGTCTGTTATCGTGCGCGTCAACGACCGCGGGCCTTATCATGAAGGCCGCATTATCGACCTTTCCAATAAGACCGCCGATATGCTCGATCTGCAGCACAGCGGCACCGGCCAGGTGCGTGTCCAATATGTCGGGCGCGCCCGCATGGACGGGCATGATATGCCTTATCTCATGGCTTCCTACGTACCGAAAGGCAGCCGTCTGCCGCGCATCAATCCGGAAGGCCAGATCGCAACCGGCGTGATGGTGGCTTCGAACCAGACCATGGGCGATCAGTTGCGCAGCATCGGCTACACGCCGCCTCAGCCGGCGAGAATCCCCGTTCCGATATCCGCGACGTCCTACGCCGGCTCGACACCCAGCGCCGCCCCGCGCTTGGCACCCGCCGCGAACAATGCAACGCAGGCCTTCGATCAGCTCGTCGTCCTGCCGGAGATCGGCCCGATACCCTATGAACGGCCCGATTATATCCGAAGCGGCTCCCTTGCCTCGGCCTACCAGAACGAAGCTCCTGTCAAGACTGTTGTCGTTCCGATCGCTTTCGATGCGGTCATGGCGCGTAACGATGGGTTGACGCAAGCCTCGATCCTCGCCTCGTTCAAGCATCAGCAGGCGGCGAAAGTGCAGGGCCGATAACGCAATCATTGCGTCGGCCGGCCGTTCTATCTACTCTGCCAAGGCATCGTTTGATTGACGGGATTCGCAATGCGGAAGTGCATGCTTTTTCTTCTTGTCCTTCTGGCATTTCCGATCCCTTCCGCTGTTGCTGCCGATGGCACGATACCTGCCTTCGAGACGAAAGCGCAGCAGGCCTTCATGATCGAGGCTTCGACCGGAACGGTGTTGCTCGCCAAGAACGAGGACCAGGTCTTTTCTCCGGCATCACTTGCCAAGCTGATGACGATGGAGGTCGTCTTTGACGCCCTGCAGAAGGGGGAGGTTGCGCTCGACACGGAATATCCGGTCTCTGAACATGCCTGGCGCACCGGTGGAGCGCCGTCGCGCACCTCAACGATGTTTGCCGCGCTGAAATCGCGTATCCGGGTGCAGGATCTGATTCAGGGCGTTGTCGTGCAGGCTGCCAATGACGGCTGCATCATCCTTGCAGAGGGCATGGAGGGCAGCGAAGCCCAGTTTGCCGCAAGAATGACGAGGCGCGCGCGAGAGATCGGCATGCCGAATGCCGTGTTTGCCAATGCCACTGGTCTGCCGGACCCGGGCAGCAAGGTATCCGCACATGAACTGGTGACATTGGCGCGTCAGTTGCAGCAGACTTATCCCGATCTCTACAAATACTACGCGCAGCCGGATTTCGAATGGAACAAGATCTTTCAGCGCAACCGCAATCCGTTGCTCGATCTGGGTATCGGTGCCGATGGTCTTGCGCTCGGTTTTGCAGAAGGTGAGGGCTATTCTATCGTTGCCTCCGTCGAACGCGACGGCAAGCGCCTGTTTCTGGCGCTGGCTGGGCTTGCTTCCGACAAGGAGCGGACGGAGGAAGCCAAACGGGTGCTGGAGTGGGGATTGACGGCCTTCGAAAGCCGACAGATTTTTGCCGAAGGCGAGGTGATTGGCGCTGCGAGTGTCTACGGCGGCGCCGTGTCTTCGGTCGATCTGGTCGCCAAGTCGGCTGTCAGCGTCTACATTCCGATTAGCAATCCTGAACGGCTTGCTGCCCGCATCGTATATCGCTGGCCGTTGACGGCTCCCGTCGAAGCCGGTTACCAGGCGGGAACCTTGCGCATTTTTTCCGGAAACCGCCTGCTGAGGGACGTGCCGCTCTATACGGGCAAAGCTGTGGAGCAGGGACCGCTTCATAGGCGCGCCATGGACGCTCTCTTGGAACTTGGAGAATCGCTCTTCTTTTCGTGGCTATGGAATAAACCCGAGCCGACCTAAAACAATTCGACGAAAGGCGCGAAGCGGTTTTGCGTTCGCAATTGCCCAAAAGCAAAAGATGGGAGCGGTTCCACGCTTCCACGAAGGAGTTATGCGGTAGGAAGATTATCATCGAAAAGACTGATTTATCCGCAAATTCAAAGAGAAATAGACGTTTGCGGAACGGTGGCGGTTTCGTCCCGTTCCATCTTGCGATAAACAGGCCAGAGCGGGATGAGAAAAAGTGCGTGCGGTTTCCGCCCGCATCCCGCTCTGACTATTAGAATCGATCACGTTTATGATTTTGGGTCGGTTCGGCCCAAAATCATCGTGATCCAGGGGCGTGGACACGTAGACAGATGCAGGATTTGTTCTTTGTCGATCGGTACAGGATTGTTCGTCAGCTTTGAAGGCGGGGAGGGAGCCGGAAAATCCACCCAGATCCGTCGATTGGCCGACGCGCTTCGTCGGCGCGGTCACGATGTGCTTGTAACGCGTGAGCCAGGAGGTTCGGCCGGTGCCGAGGCCGTTCGCCATGTGCTTCTGTCCGGCGCAGCGGAACTGTTCGGTACCCGCATGGAGGCGATCCTTTTTGCGGCGGCCCGTAACGACCATGTAGAAGAGCTGATCCGCCCCGCACTGTTGAGCGGTACGATCGTTCTTTGCGACCGCTACATGGATTCGTCACGTGTCTACCAGGGCATAACCGGCAATCTTGAACCGGATTTCATCGAGGCGTTGCAAAGCGTTGCAGTCGACGGCGTGATCCCGGATTGCACAGTTATCCTCGATATTCCAGCAAGCATTGGATTGGAACGCGCACGTTCTCGAAGCGCGTCTGCGGCCTCCGTTGTCGAACCGGATCGCTTCGAGAAGGAAACGCTGGAAACGCACGAAAAGAGGCGTGAAGCCTACCTCGATATCGCGGCCGCCGAACCGGATCGCTGTCATGTGGTCGATGCGCTGCAGGAAGAAGAGGCGATTGCGCAGGACGTGCTCGCCATTGTCGATGCCGTATTGACACAGCGCGATCCGAGGTCGGCGAGCACAACGGAATCGGCGCGATGACGAATGAACAGCCGGGCGTTCTCGACGGCGCCATACCGCCTGCGGAAAATACGCATCTTTACGGCCATGAGACGGCTGAACGGTTCCTTGCGCAATCCTATCGCTCGGGGAAGGGACACCATGCTGTTCTTATCGAAGGGCCGGAAGGCATCGGTAAGGCGACCCTTGCTTTCCGCTTCGCCAATCACGTGCTCTCCCATCCCGATCCGGCAACGGCCCCGGAGGTCCTGAGCGATCCGGACCCGGCTTCGCCGATCAGTCGGCAGATTGCATCGGGGGCGTCGCATAATTTGCTTCATCTCAGTCGCCCGTTTGATGAGAAGACCGGGAAGGTGAAATCTGCGATCACGGTCGACGAGGTACGAAGGGCAGGGCGCTTCTTTGCCCAGACGTCCGGCACAGGCAACTGGCGCATTGTGATCATCGATCCCGCCGACGATATGAACCGCAACGCCGCCAACGCCATTCTCAAGATTCTGGAAGAGCCGCCGAAGCGTGCAATGTTTCTCGTTCTGTCGCACGCGCCGGGACGGCTTCTGCCGACGATCCGCTCGCGCTGCCTGCCGCTGAAATTGTCGCCGCTGGGTGATGACGCACTGGAACGCGCCTTGGGCCATCTCGGGATGCAAATTGGCGAAGCGCAGAAGGACATCCTGCTTGCTGGCGCCAAAGGCAGCGTTGCCGAGGCCCTGAAGCTTCTGAACTACGGAGGCGGTGAAATTATCGCCGCCTACAACCAGGTCATGGCGGCGGAAGGGCCAGCGGCCCGCAAGGCGATGCACAGACTAGCCGATGCTTTGTCCGGCAGGGACAGCGACACGATCTTCGAGTTCTTCATCAGCCATGTCGGCGATGACATCATGAGCCGGGCGAAGAGCCTCGCCGCAGCAGGACAAATCGGACCCGCCGAGCGCCTCGCTCGCCTTTATTCCGACGTCTCGGAACAATTGACGGTGTCACAGGCTTACAATCTCGATCGAAAGCAGACCATTTTGACAATCCTGGGAGACATGAGGCAACTGGGCACGTGATTACATGTCGATCAGCCTGCAATCAGCTTCCAGCCCACGATGAAAAGCGTGAGGGCGAGAACGATCCGGATTGTGCGTTCATGCAGCCTCGGTGCCGCAAGGCTTCCGATCACGATCCCCGGAATGGAACCGACAAGTAGTGCGAACAGCATCGTCCAGTCGATTTCACCAATGGCCCAGTAACCCATGCCTCCGATCAGCGTCAGCGGCACCGCGTGCACGATATCGGATCCGACAATCTCGCGAACATCGAGCCGCGGATAGAGCGCAAGTAGCACGGTTACACCGAGCGCACCGGCGCCGACGGAGGTCATGGTCACAAGCACGCCGAGCGCCAATCCAAGGAGGAGCGTGAGCAGGGCGATCGTGACCGGCTTTGCAGGGGCTTGTTCACCAATCGCTTTTTTCGCGAAAGCCAGCAACTGCGCCCGGAATATCAGCATGATAGCCGTTAGAAACAGCAGCCAGCCGAGCGACTGCGTGATCATGTGCGTCACGGCACTGCTCTTGCGATCGACACCGGCCATTGTCCAGAGCATGATGAGCGCTGCCGGCACGCTGCCGGCGGCCAGTGATCGAACGATTCGCCAGTTGACCCGCCCATGCATGCCATGGACCGCCGTGCCGACGCTTTTGGTAATGGCGGCGTAGAGCAGATCCGTGCCGACTGCGGTTGCCGGATGGACGCCGAACAGGAGGACGAGGAGCGGCGTCATCAGCGAACCTCCGCCGACGCCCGTGATGCCGACGAGCATCCCGACGAAAAATCCGGAAAGCGAATAGAGCGGCTGGAAATGGGCTGTCAGCGTCAAAGGTCAGGTTCCCCGCGCAAACCTGATTTTGATTTCATCGATGGATTGCGACATTGCCCGGATGATTGCCTCGCTCGTTAGAGCCCTATGGGGTAAGGCGGGCGGAAATGCGAGTCAAGCTCACTCGCCGGGGTCTTGCAAATGCTTTGCGCTGCGAAACTTAATGTTTCGCTCTGCAGCAAGTTGCGCTAAGAGCGGTTGACAAACTTGTAAGAAGTAAGATGCCACCCATGAAAGATAACTCTCCGTTCTATATCACCACCGCGATCTCCTATCCGAACGGCAAGCCGCATATTGGCCATGCCTATGAGCTGATTGCGACGGATGCTATGGCCCGCTTCCAGCGGCTCGATGGGCGCGAGGTGTTTTTCCTGACGGGAACGGACGAACATGGCCAGAAAATGCAGCAGACGGCACGCGCCGAAGGCCTGTTGCCGCAACAGCTAGCCGAGCGGAATTCGGCGGAATTTCAGGCGATGGGTAAGTTGCTCAATGCGTCCAATGACGACTTCATCCGCACGACGGAGCCACGTCATCACGAGGCTTCGCGCGACATCTGGAACCTGATGGCCGATAACGGGGATATCTATAAGGATTCCTATGCCGGCTGGTATTCCGTTCGCGATGAAGCCTATTATCAGGAGAACGAAACCGAGCTGCGCGCCGACGGCGTACGCTACGGCCCGCAGGGTACGCCTGTCGAATGGGTGCAGGAAGAAAGCTATTTTTTCAAGCTTTCCGCCTATCAAGACAGGCTCCTGAAGCATTATGAAGAGAATCCCGATTTCATCGGTCCGGCCGAGCGTCGCAACGAGGTGATTTCGTTCGTCAAGTCGGGCCTCAAGGATCTGTCGATCTCGCGCACGACCTTCGATTGGGGCATCAAGGTGCCCAACGATCCGGCGCATGTCATGTACGTCTGGGTCGACGCGCTGACGAACTATATCACCGCGACCGGCTATCTTCAGGACAGGAACGGTCCGCGCGCCAAGTTCTGGCCTGCGGACGTGCATATCATCGGCAAGGATATCATCCGCTTCCACGCGGTCTATTGGCCGGCCTTCCTGATGTCGGCGAAGCTGCCGCTGCCGAAGCGTGTTTATGCGCATGGCTTCCTGCTCAACAAGGGCGAGAAGATGTCGAAGTCGCTCGGCAACGTCGTCGATCCGGTCAATCTGGTCAATCATTTCGGTCTCGACCAGGTGCGCTACTTCTTCCTGCGCGAAGTCTCCTTCGGGCAGGACGGCAGCTACAGCGAGGAAGCGATCGGCACGCGCATCAATTCCGATCTCGCCAACGGCATCGGCAATCTCGCCAGCCGTTCGCTTTCGATGATCGTCAAGAATTGCGATGGAAAAATTCCGGAGTGTGGCCCGCTGACGGAAGAAGACAAGGCGATGCTGCAGCAAGTCGATGCGCTGCTGGCCTCGACCCGTGAAGATATGAACAAGCAGCTGATCCATCGGGCGCTCGCCTCGATCATTGCCGTCGTCTCCGAAACCGACCGCTATTTTGCGGGCCAAGAGCCCTGGGCACTGAAGAAAACCGATCCGGCGCGCATGGGAACCGTGCTCTATGTAACGGCGGAAGTCGTTCGCCAGATCGCCATCCTGCTGCAGCCATTCATGCCGGAATCGGCGGCAAAGCTGCTCGATCTTGTCGCGGTGCCGGCGGATAAGCGCGATTTTGCCGCGCTCGGGCAGTCTGGTCGTCTTGTGGCGGGGACGCCGCTCGAAGCGCCGACGCCGGTTTTTCCGCGTTACGTCGCGCCTGAGGCTTGAGGCTGCGATGCTGATCGATACGCACTGCCATCTGGATTTCGCCGATTTCGAGGCGCAGCGCGATGAAATCGTCGCGCGCGCCCACGAGGCCGGTGTGAAGCAGATGGTGACGATCTCCACGCGGGTGCGCAAGCTCGACGGTCTCTTGGCAATCACCGAACGATATCCGTCCGTCTTCTGCTCGGTCGGCACGCATCCGAACAATGCCGACGAGGAGCTCGACATCCAGGTCGAGGACCTGGTGCGGCTTTCGAAAAAGGAAAAGGTCGTGGCAATCGGCGAGGCGGGCCTCGATTATTTCTATGACACCGTGAAACCCGAGGACCAGAAGACCGGGTTCCTGCGCCATATCGCTGCGGCCCGCGAAACGCAGCTGCCGCTTGTGATCCATAGCCGCAGCGCCGACGTGGATATGGCGGCGATCCTGACAAGCGAAACGGGGAAGGGAGCCTTCCCTTTCATCCTGCACTGCTTTTCGTCCGGAGCGGATCTGGCGCGCACCGGCATTGAACTTGGCGGCTACGTCTCCTTTTCCGGTATTTTGACTTTTCCGAAATCGGAGGAATTGCGGGATATCGCCAGGACGATCCCGCATGATCGGCTGCTTGTGGAAACCGATGCACCTTATCTTGCGCCCAAGCGTTGGCGTGGAAAGCGTAACGAACCATCCTATGTCGTTAATACCGCCGAAGTTCTCGCCGAAACGATCGGCATGAGCCTCGAGGAAATTGGCAGGATCACGACGGAAAATGCCTATCGCATTTTTTCCCGAATGCCGAGGATCTGACGAACGTGACCTATCGGCGACGCTTCACCATACTGGGCTGCTCGTCGTCGCCGGGCGTACCTCGGATCACCGGTGACTGGGGGGCTTGCGATCCAGGGAATCCGAAGAACCGACGTACGCGATCTGCCTTCCTCATCGAGCAGACAGCGCCTGATGGGGGTGTAACCACCGTCGTTGTCGACACCGGTCCCGATTTCCGTGAACAGATGATAAGGGCAAGCGTCGCTTCAGTAGACGCCGTCTTTTACACGCATCCTCACGCCGACCATATCCATGGCATCGATGATCTGCGCGGGTTCTTTCACAATTCGCACCGGCGCATCCCGATCTATGCGGACCAGGTGACAATGGATCGCCTTCGCGAAGCCTTTCGCTACTGCATGGAGACGCCGCCAGGCAGCAATTATCCGCCAGTTGTAGAGCCGATCATCATAGAAAGTCTGAATGCCGACATCGTCATCAACGGAGCAGGCGGCCCGATCCGACTTCAGCCGCATCGTCAGCATCATGGCGATATCCATTCGCTCGGATTCAGGATCGGCGATGTTGCCTATTGCTGCGATGTGAGTGATTTTCCGCCCGACAGCATCAGCAAACTCGGGAACCTGGATGTCCTGATCATCGATGCGCTGCAGTATCAGTATCATCCGAGCCACTTGTCTCTGGAACAGGCTCTCGGCTGGATCGAATACTTTCGGCCGAAGCGCGCGATCCTGACGCATATGCACTCACCGCTCGATTACAACACTGTGATGGCCGAGACGCCGGCACATGTCGAGCCGGCATACGACCAAATGAGCTTCGAGGTTGACGTAACGGAAGGCCAGCTATGAGCCCAACGATGAGCGAAGATACGAAAAAGCTCTCAAGCCTCGGACGAGTCGAAAAAGCCGCCTCGGATCTGGACCTCGGTATCGTCATCAAACGCATGGAACAGTCCACGCGCACAGCTGAGGAAGCCGCGCAGGCCGCTGGCTGTGCCGTCGCACAAATCGTGAAATCGCTCGTTTTTGTCGACGCTGCCACGAACAGGCTGACCTTGGTTCTGGTCTCCGGCGCGCACAATGCAGATACGAAATATATTTCAGATGCTTATGGCTTGAACTTAAAGCGCGCTGATATCGACCGTGTTCGCGATGAGACCGGCTTTGCCATCGGCGGCGTCGCGCCGATCGGTCATCGCATTAATCTGCCCGTCTATGTCGACGAAAGCCTGCTGGTCTACGACCAAGTCTGGTGTGCTGCGGGCCGACCGGACAGCATATTTTCGTGCGATCCAAAGCTGCTTTCGAAAAAGATCGCAGCGAGAGAAATCCGCGTGAGAGCGTGAAGGGCTTATACTGATCGCCGAAGATTTGGCTTTGGGAATTCAGGTTTCCAGCCGTTTGCCGTCACAATGGCTATTTGCTTTAGTTCCATAATCTATGTTATGCGATCTTTGTATGTAGCAGCATTTTAGAGATGCGACATATAAGCCAGTTAGAGATGCGACAGTCGTCGCCTCTTGGGATGCTGGTCGAATGTCAGCGTTGGGAAGCAAGATTAGCGACG
>NZ_JAULLL010000018.1:0-155913 GCF_041357635.1 Sinorhizobium sp. CB7 | reverse complement strand
CGCCGTGCCGACGCA
The DNA here is from genome assembly GCF_041357635.1 of Sinorhizobium sp. CB7. NCBI lineage: Bacteria > Pseudomonadati > Pseudomonadota > Alphaproteobacteria > Hyphomicrobiales > Rhizobiaceae > Sinorhizobium > Sinorhizobium sp. CB7. The sequence continues at coordinate 155,898 of NZ_JAULLL010000018.1, read as the reverse complement.
CGGCGGCTGGATCCCTGTGACAAGCACAGGGAAGAGGGAGCTTGGGGAGGCTTCCGCGTCAAACAACTGCCTCCGAAATAAGGGTGGATTTCAGGCGGTGATTGGGGAACGGGCGACTTAAACTCCCTTACCTGTGCCTGTTACAGGAGGGCCGAGAGAGGCGCATCCCGGTCCTGATCATCGAGTTAAGCGGGCAGTCGTGTCCTCGCACTGCCCTTCATAGACACCCCGCCTAGCTCACGCATCAACACAGACAACCTTCTCCGAAAGCTCACATCCAGAGCGGGACGAGAACGGAAAACCGCACACATCCCGCTCTTTCCGCGCGAGCTAAGCAGCCGTGAACAGCTTACCTTCGTAGTACTTTTCCGGCGGAAGCGGATCCTTGAGGGTTCCGAAATCCTGGAACATTTTGTTGAAGTCGGCGAGCCACTTGTTGACCGTCCCGTCGTTAGTGAACGTGTCAAGCTCGGCGCTCGTCAGCATCTTGCGGCTCTTGGCGACCTTTGCGGTCGCGTCGGCAGGCGCCTTGAGGAAGGCAACCGTCAGCTCGATCGAACGGTCGAGGTTGGCGGCCCTGTAGTCCATCGCCTTCTTCATCACGCTCAGGAAGCTGGTGACGAGCTTGGGGTTTTCCTGGACGATTTCGTTGCGAGCGACATAGGTGTTGATGAAGGACGTATTCGGATAGAAATCCTCGTTGGCGATAAGTTCCTTCATGTCGGGAACGCGTGGCTTGATCGCATCGATCAGCGGATACCAAATACCGGCAGCGTCGATCTGCTTCGAGGAGAAGGCGGCAACGATCGTGCTCGGATCCATCGGCACCAGCTGAATATCGTTGACCGTCAAGCCCACCTTGGCGAGACCGAGGCGGAGGATCATATCGCCGGAGGTGCCCTGCGGAACGCCGACCTTCTTGCCCTTCAGATCGCCAAGCGAATTGATGCCAGCCTGTGCAATCACGCGATCGCTGAAGCCAATGTCGTTGACGCCGATGACCTTGGCGCGGCCGCTTGCCGGAAGCCAGAGGGCGCCAGGCCCGATCGTGCCGAAATTCAGGCTGCCCGCGCCCATTGCCTGGATCTGGATCGGGCCGTTGGTGAAGACCTTGAGATCGGGCTTGAGCCCCTCGGCATCCCACAGCTTCTGGTCTTCGGCGATCGCGAAGACGCTGGCGTTGGGGAAATCCGCGATATAGCCGATGCTCAGGGTATCTGAAGCGGCATTCGCCTTCCGGGCGAGCGGCAGGGTTCCAGCAGCGGCGAGCGCCGCGGTCGCCGTCATGAATGTACGTCTCGTCAGCATTGTCATTCCTCCTTTTATTCTCGCTGTCATTGGGATGCGGGGTGATAAACGGCGCGCCAGACTTGGTTGCGCAGTTCGGTGAATTCGGGCGAAAGCCTCACGTCTTCGGTACGGGGATAAGGCAAGTCGACGGGGATGATCTTGTGCAGCCGCCCGGGCCGCGCCGCCATCACGATTACCCGGCTGGCAAGATAGACGGCCTCGTCGACGTCATGGGTGATGAACATGACCGTGCGGCGCTCCTGGCTCCACATCGTCAGGAGCTGATCCTGCAGCTGTACGCGGGTCAGCGCATCGAGCGCTCCGAAGGGCTCGTCCATCAGCAGGATCTTCGGATTGACCGCATAAGCGCGCGCGATGGCGCAGCGCTGCTTCATGCCGCCCGAAAGGGTCTTTGGCAGGGAATCGGCGAAGTCGGAGAGACCGACGAGGGCGATGAAATGGTCGGCGATCCGCCGGCGATCCGTCTTCGCCAGACCGGCGATCTTGAGACCGAACTCGACGTTTTCGCGCACAGTAAGCCAGGGAAAGAGTGCATATTGCTGGAAGATGACGCCACGCTCCGGCCCCGGACCATGGACTTCCATGTCGTCGACCGCCACACGGCCGGAGGATGGCTCGGTGAGGCCTGCGGCGATGTTCATCGCCGTTGACTTGCCGCAGCCTGACGGCCCGACAACCGTGATGAATTCGCCGTCATCGATATCGAGCGAGAAATTGTCCAAGGCAAGGAACGACCCCTGCCCTTTGTCGAACGTCTTGGAGACGTTCCGGAAGGCGATTTTGGTGGTCATAGTCTCTCCTGCCAGGCCGTCAGGATTTTGTCGGCCGCCATGACGATCCGGTCCATGACGAGGCCAAGGACACCGATGGCGATCAGGCTCACGAAGATCGTCGGAAGGTCGTAGTAGAGTTGTGCTTGCTGCATGCGGAAGCCGAGGCCGGACTGCGCGGCGATGAGTTCGGCCGCGACGACCGTGGCCCAAGAAGAGCCGAGGCCGACGCGAACACCGACCATGATGTAGGGCGTGGATGCTGGAATGACGACGCGACGGAAAATGGTGAAATCGCCGGCGCCGAGCACGCGCGCGGCGTTGATCAAGGTTCTGTCGACGCTGATGACGCCCTGGTAAGTCGCAACGACGCTGGACAGAAATGCCGCCAGGAAGATGACGAAGATCTTCGGCGTTTCCTCTATGCCCATCGTCACAATGGCAAGCGGAATGATCGCAAGCGGCGGTATGGTGCGGAAGAACTGCACATAGGGCTCGATGATGCCGCGTGCCACGCGATACCATCCCATCAGGAAGCCGACGGGAACGGCAACCGCGACGCCCAGCGCAAAGCCGGTCAGCACGCGCCCGAGACTTGCAAGCGCATCATCAAGGAGCTGGCCGTTTTCCGCCTGGATCAGCGCCTGCGAAGCGACCTCAGTCGGCGTCGGCAGACCGACCAGCCCCTGCGCGGTGATCAATTGCCAGATCAGCAATCCCGCGGTGACGGAGACGATGTTGAGCACGAGCATGCCCGTCGCACTGGACAGGAAGGCTCGCGACGGCGCGCTATTTGTTGCTTCTGCGGTTGTCTCTGCCATCATTCCCGCCCTCCGCGGACGACACAGCGAAAGCCGACATGGGTCGTGGCGTGTCTTGCCGCGTTCATCGCGCACCTGCCATGACGTCACGCGTGCGGAAGTTCGACTCGATCAGCCAGTCGCGCAGCACGTCCAGCAGCTCCTGCCGCTTGTGGGCATAATCCGGATTGTCCCAGAGATTGCGGACTTCCTTCGGGTCGTTTTCGAGATCGAAGAGTTGCCCTTCTTCCGATCCCTTGAAATGCACGAGCTTCCAGCGATCGCTGCGGACGCCGGTGATGAATTCCGTGCCCGTGAGTGTCACGTCACCTGCCTGTTCGCAGAAGACGTGGGTGCGCGGCGTCCACTCGCCGCCCTCAAGGGCGGGCTTGAGGCTGCGCGCTTCGAATGACTTGGGCGGCTCGATACCCGCATATTCCAGGATAGTCGGGCCCAGATCGAAGAGCTGGCAGAGGCCGTTGACCTCGCGGCCGCCCTCGAAGCGGCCCGCGGTCGACCAGATGATCGTCGGCACGCGGGTGACGACGTCATACATCGACCATTTCTGGATCAGGCCGTGATCGCCAAGGCATTCGCCATGGTCGGAGGTGAAGATGACGATCGCATCCTCGAGATAGCCTCGCTCCTTCAGGGCTTCCAATAGCTCGCCGATCTTTTCGTCAATCAGCGTTACATTGCCGAGATAGTGCGACCAGAGACGCTGCATCTGCTCGGGTGTCGGATCGAGGCTCCAGACGACTGAATCGTGGTCCACCTCGACATCATGGACGCGCTTTTCCTTGAGCACCGACGGTAGCCCATCCAGCTCCTCCTTCGTCGGCTTCGGCAGTGGCAGATCATTGCGCCGGAGATAGGGCTCGGAGTAGCGGGCGGGCGGGTCGTAGGGCGGATGCGGCCCGGGCAGGCCGACCTGCAGGAAAAGCGGCTCGCTCTGCGGGTAGGTGTTCACCCACCACTTGGCCATATTGCCGACGAACGCATCCGAGTGCAGTTCCTCCGGCAATTCCCAATCAAAGGCGCCAAGGCGTTCCTTGTAATCGTCGCGCTTGCGATAGAGTTCGCGCTGTTGCTTCACCAGGCCGTTTGCGGCAAGCGCCTTATCCCATTCATCGAAATACCAGCGGCCTTCGAGATATCGGTCCTTGTTCTCGACGACGTAGCGTTCGTGAAAACCGGAATCCGAATTATAGGGAATGGTGTGCATCTTGCCGATATTGACGCAGCGATAGCCGGCATCCTTCAGCTTTTCGACCCATGTACGCTGCCAGGCCTGCCCGTTGCTGAGAACGCCGGTCGTATGGGGATAGTAGCCGGTGAAGAGACTGGCGCGGGAGGGGACGCAACTCGGCGCCGTGATGTGGCAATCGGTGAAAGTCACGGCCTTTTTTGCAAGTGCATCGAGGTTCGGTGTCGAAGCGTAAGGAAAACCTAGGGCGGCGATAGAATCATAGCGCTGCTGATCCGTCATGATCAAAATGATGTTGGGCCGATCAGCCATGATTGACACTCCCGATTGCCGGTTCGTGATGAAAGTTCAATGTTGATTAAATCTACAAACTGAGTGCACTATAAGAACGTGAAATGTCTCGCGAGTAGTTGCCTGTTTGAAGCATTGAAATTCCTCCGTGGACCAAGCTCAAGGCTGGCCCTTGTCCTCACCGGCGAAACATGGCACAAAGTTAGCGCTAACGCAACGCTCACTTTGAGCCTTTTTCCCGACGGGAGCGGCACTATGGCTGGAGAGACTGGGGAAGGTGAGGCCCGAACACCCTTGACGCTCGCATCGATTGCCGATCGCGTTGGCGTTTCGGTCAATACCGTCTCGCGCGCACTCAGGGCACCGAATACCGTGCGTGCCGAACTCAGGCGACAGATCGCCAAGGCGATGGAGGAGCTGAACTATGTTCCGAACCGGCTCGCCGGCGGACTGGCGGGAACACGCTCCGACATCGTCGGGGTCGTCGTGACGTCGCTCTATTATTCGGAATTCGCCGGAATCGTCGACACGCTGCAGTCCGCACTTCTTTCAAGCAACCTGCAGGTCATGCTGGCCAATACGCGCTACGATGCCGAACAGGAACTGCGCCTGGTGCGCTCGATTTTGAGCTGGCGGCCTGCCGCCGTTGCCATCATCGGCGTCGACCACCATCCCAAGGTCGACGAGCTGCTGCGCGCATCCGGCGTACCGATCATCGAGATGTGGGATTTGAACGGCACGATCATCGATTCTGCGGTCGGCCTCGATCATCGGGCGATCGGCGCGTCGCAGGCTGCACATCTCATCGGGTGCGGCTACCGGCAACTCGCTTTTCTGGGCAGTGTCCGGGAAAACGATGCCCGTGCGCGCAAGCGTGCGGAAGGAATGAAGGAGCGTGTGATCGAGAGCGGCTTGAGCCCCGTCGTCATGGCCACGCGGCAGGAAAGCGGGCATCCCGATCTGGGAGAGGCACTCGCGTTCGACCTTCTCGATCGGCATCCGGAAATCGACGGCATCGTCTGCAACAGTGACGTTGTCGCATTCGGAGTCCTGCGCGCGTTGCGAAAGAGAGGAAAGCGGGTACCGGACGATATCGGCGTCATCGGATTCGGCGACAGCGAGGCCGGTGCATGCATGACCCCGTCGCTGACGACGGTCCGGCCGGATCGCGAACGCATCGGACGCCTGACGGCGGAGATGATCGTGTCGCGCATCAATGACGGACCCTCTCAGCGCGTCTCGGTAGACTGGCAGCTGCTCGAGCGCGAAAGTACCCGAAGCGTCTAGACGTGAGCTTTCAGGAGGTTGTCCAAGTTGTAGCGCGAGATAGCGGTTGTCTGGCGCGGACGCTTCCCCAATTTCCCTCATTCCTGTGCCTGTCACAGGAATCCAGCCGCCGTGCGTCGGCACGGCGAAAAGACTCCTGTCAACTGGTCGACTTGCTCATTGGTCGTTATGGTGGAACCAGGCAAAGAGATCTCCCGCCATCTGCCGGCATCGCGAAAAGGCGAGTCTCCCGCGCCGTGGACACGGCGCTGCTGGATTCCTGTGACAGGCACAGGAATGAGGCAAGATGGGGCGACGGCGGCGCCAAACAACCAACAATGAGATCGTGGATTGGCAGGATGCCCTGTAGGCCACCCCTCATGGAAATCCCACCTCACCGATCAGCAAGGACAACCTCCTGAGAGTTCATAATTAGAGCGGTTCAGCGTTTCTTGGAACCGCAAAACCGCACTAACCCTTTGTTTTTACGGAATTCCGTATGGGAAACCGCTTCTCACTTTTCCTGCAATCGCCCTACCTAAGACAGGCGATCTCCGTCCTCGCCAAACAGATGTAGCAGTTCCGGATCGAACCGCAGCGCCAGGCCGTCCCCCACCTTCAACCGCTTCTGCCCGGCAAGGACCGCCACCAGCTTCTTATGGCCCTCTGCCTCGGCATGAACGACGGTTTCGGAACCGAGCTCTTCGACAAGAGTGATGCGCGTTTCCATCGTGCCGGAAGCCCCTTGATCCGCAAGTGTGACATGCTGGGGACGGATGCCGACGCTGACTTTTTCGCGGGCGGTGTGCGAGGCCGCGGCCGGGACAGAAAGGCGATGGCCGCCGACGGTTTCGATTTGCGCGGACTTGCCGTCGTGGCCAACGATCCTGCCTTCGAGAAAATTCATGTGCGGCGCGCCGATGAAACCGGCAACGAAGCGATTGGCGGGTTTGTTGTAGAGCTCCAGGGGCGTGCCGACCTGTTCGATCCGGCCGCGTCGCAACACGACGATGCGGTCAGCAAGCGTCATGGCCTCGACCTGGTCGTGGGTGACATAGATCATCGTGGCCTTGAGACGGGCGTGAAGGGCCGCAAGCTCGGCGCGCATGCTGACCCGCAATTCGGCATCAAGATTGGAAAGCGGCTCGTCGAGCAGGAAGGCGTCCGGACGGCGCACGATGGCACGGCCGATCGCGACGCGCTGGCGCTGGCCGCCAGAAAGCTGGCCGGGGCGACGCCGCAGGAACGGTTCGATTTCCAGCATCCGGGCCGCATCGTTAATCCGCGTTTCGATCTCGTCCTTCGGCACCTTTGTATTTTCGAGACCGAAGGCAAGGTTCTGGCGCACGCTCATATGCGGATAGAGCGCGTAGGACTGGAAGACCATGGCAAGGCCACGATCGGCGGCGGTGATCTGCGTTACATCCTTGCCATCGATGGAGACGCTGCCGCTCGTCGGCTTGTCGAGGCCGGCGATCAGGCGCAGAAGCGTCGATTTCCCGCAGCCGGAAGGGCCGACGAAAGCGATGAATTCGCCGTCCTCTACGGCAAGCGAAACGTCGCGGATCACCTCGACTGCACCGAAATTCTTGACGATATTACTGAGCTCGAGCCGGCTCATGCACTCTCCTATTTCAGGCCGGAACCGGCGATGCCGGTGGTGATGAAACGCTGCAGGAAAACGAAGATCAGCACGACCGGGATCATCGAGACGACCGTCATCGCGAGGATATAGTGCCACTGCACATTGAGTTCGCCCGCATAGACGTTGAGGCCGACCTGCAGCGTATAGAGCTCCTTGCGCGAGAGCACGATCAGCGGCCAGAGGAAGTCGTTCCAGCGCCAGACCACCGAGAAGATGGCGAGCACGGCAAGTGCTGGCGCAGAGAGCGGCAGCACGATGCGCCAATAGATCTGCCATTCGCTGGCCTTGTCCATGCGCGCGGCATCGATCAGTTCGTCGGGGATGGTCAGCATATATTGGCGGAGCAGGAAGACGCCGGTCGGTGTTGCGACCGTCGGCAGGATGACGCCCCAGAGACTGTCGAAAAGGTTGAGCGTGCCGATGACGGAATAGAGCGGCACGACGATGACCGAAAGCGGCACCATCAGCGTCGCAAGGATCATCAGCATGACGGCGGCGCGGCCCGGAAACTGGTACTTCGATAGCGCAAATGCGGCCATAGAATTGACGAGCAGGGTGATGATCGTCGCAACGGATGTCACGAAGACGGAATTGCGCAGGAAGAGGAAGAAGTCGAAACGTTCGAAGGGCTCGGTATAGTTGCCGGCGGCAAATTCGACCTCGCGAACCGGGGTGCGGTCCTTGATGTTCGTCTTGATGATCTCACCGGGTGCCTTCGGATCGACCATCTGGGCGATGATGCCGATACGCCTGATCTCGGCAAGCACGCGCCGGCTGCCATCCGGCATTGTGACGTTGTAAACCGGCAGCGGCTTGTCATAGCCCGGCACCGTCGCCTGCTCCGTCACGTAGGGCAGGAAGGAGGGTGGGAACTCGGCAAGGGCGGCAGGCGTCTTGAAAGAGGAAAGAACCAGCCAGACCGCCGGCCCAAACATCAGGAACAGGCCGCAAATCAGCCAGATCCAGCTGACCACATCCGTCCAATGCCAGCCGCGGCCGCCGCGACGGCGGAAGATGAAGGCGGCGATCCCATTCATTCACGCTCTTCCTTCTTTTCGGTGCGCCTGCCGACGCCGAGCTGGATCAACGTCAGGATGACGAGCACGATCCCCATCAGGATCGAAGCGGCAGATGCAAGACCGGGATTGCGCAGCGAGCTCGCAAAGCCGGTCTCATAAATATATTGCGTGATATACATGGTGCTTGTCCCCGGCCCGCCGCCGGTGAGAACGAACACCTCGTCAAAGATCTGCACTGCACGGATCAGCGCCAGCACCAGCACGACGATCAGGTTCGGCATGAGCAGCGGCAGGGTGATGCGCCAGAAGATGCGGGTGGGACCCGCCTTGTCCATGGCTGCGGCTTCATAGAGGTCCTTCGGGATCGCCTGCAGACCGGCGAGCAGGATCAGCGCGTAGAAGCCCATATGCGCCCAGACCGAGACGAAAACGGCAAAAAAGAAAGACCAGAAACGGTCGCTGAGCCAGGAGAACGGCTCGAAGCCAAAGGGAGAGAGCGCATAGTTCAGGAGGCCTTGCCGCTGCAGGATCCATTTCCAGATAAGGCCGACCACGACCGGCGACAGCAGCACCGGAAAGAAGAAGACGGCGCGCCAGAAGCCGCGATTGGAAAGCTCCCGATTGAGGATCAAGGCCGTCGCCAGTGACACGATGATCATCGCCGTCACCTGGAAGACGACAAAGACCGCCGTATTGCGCACCGCGCTCCAGAAGGTATCGGCCGCGCAACTTGCCGGATCGAGATAGTTCCGGCAATCGAACAGAATGCGATACTGGTCCGCACCCACATAGGTGCGGCTGGGAAGAAAGATGGCGCTGCCGCTGGTCGTCGAATAGATGAAGTTGATGACCAGCGGCACGAGTACGAAGATGGTGAAGATCAGCATGTTCGGTGCCAGGAAAATGCCCGCCATGCCGCCAAGTCCCGTCAGCCTCTGCCAGGCCCGCATCGGGATGTCGATCAATCCCATAACGAACCCGACAGGCGTGTAGAGAACCTGTCGCAGGCCGGCTTTCGCCGATGACTCGGAAGCGGTCTCCACCGTCATATGCTTATTCCGTCAGTTGCCGGCGACCTTGGCCTTGATGTCCTCGTCGATGCGGGCATAGGCATCGTCGAGCTTCAGCTCGCCAGCAATAACCTGGCTGATGCGGGCGACGATCGCGCTATAATAGGCGTCCGACCACTTCCAGCCCGGAAGCTTCATCGCCGGACCTGCGGTCTGCGGGGCGGATTCGACAAAGGCCTTCAGGGCTGCCTTCACGTGCGGATTGTCGGTCTTGAAATCCAGCTGGCCGGATGCGACCCCTTTGTGTGCCGGAATGAAGAGGCTGCGTTCGGCGAACTCCTTCTGCACGTCGGCACTTGCCAGATAATCCATCACCTTGGCGACGTCTTTCGGATTCTTGGTGTACTTGACCGCTACCAGGCCGGCACCGCCCTGCATGCCGGAGCAAGCCGCCGGGCCGCATGGACTTCCCGTCATGACCCAATCGAAATTGTTGCCGATCTTCTGCGCGAAACCAGGGACCTGCCAGCTGCCCGAGTAATAGTAGGCGAGCCCGCCATTGATGAAGTCTTCGGCCGCTGCGCGGTAGGTGGTCCCGGCAGCACTCACCCAGACATCCTTGTTCATCGTACCGTCCTCGTTCCATTTGACGAAGCGGCTCAGAAAGTCCTTGGCACCCTGATCGAGCGGAGCTGGCTTGCCGTCGGCGGCGATGTAGTTAGCACCATAGGAGATGTTCGGACCCGAGATGCGATGGCCGGAGCGATCCATAGCCATGGCGAAGACCTGCTGGCTCTCGGCGACCTTTTTGGCTGCCGCCGCCCAGTCGTCCCACGTGGCCTTCGGACCGGGGATCTCGACCCCCGCCTGATCGAACAGCGTCTTGTTGACGAAACCGCCCGTTAGCGTGATCTGCGTCATGAAGCCGGTGATGGCGTTTGAGCCATCCGGGCGCAGCCAGTCGGCCTGAGCTGCGAAATTGTCGTCCCAGTATTTCGCGTCGGCGAGATAGGGGCGAAGATCGAGCCAGTGCTGCGCCAGTGCCTTGAGATTGGTCAAGCGGGCGATATCCGGCCCCTGACCGGCTTCGAGCTGCACCGGCAGTTGCTCCTTCACGACGTCATAGGAGACTTCGTCGAGGATGACGTTGATATCGGGATTGGCCTTCGAAAAGCGCGACAGCAGGTCCTTCACCACCTGGCCTTCGCTGCCATCGGAATACCACATGATGCGGACATCGCCTGCCTGTGCGGCAACCGATGACAGCAGGACCGCGGCGAATGCCGCGGCGATCGATCTCACTCTGGTCATTTTCTCCTCCTCTTGAGCAAGTTACCTTCCGGCCAGTTCCTCCCCTGCCGGACAGCACATCTATGAAGCTGCACCTCGTAGCCCAGAGCCCGGTAAGGGCAAATATGTCGCGTCACCCTGGACAGACCAGTCCGACGGGCGAAGGATGCGGCCTTCGGCCCGAACAGTGCCGTCCTCCTCGAAAACGATGCGGCCGTAGTCCGGATCGAGGACGATGAACGCCCCTTCATCATCCCGGCGGGCCGCAAGCGCGCCAAGGCGCCGGCGCATGCCTTCGAGATCGCCCTCGCGTGCCGCGTCGGACAAGCGGACGAGCCAGCGCCCCTTGCGCCCGGCCATGCGCAGCTCGATATCCGTCGTCGGCCCCTCGCCAACCTTCTCGAACGTCGCACTCCCGATCAGAAGCGCAAGACCGTTGCCTGAGCGGGCGAATGCCAGATTGCCGTCGACGCGAGCTTCATCGAATTCCTCGATCGGAAACCAGGCATGGGTGAAGTCCGGCTGCCCGTCGTGGACGTCGAAATCGAGAATCGCCAGATCGCGATACTGATGGACCCGCGGCAGCGTTCCGCAACCGCCCCAGAAACTCGGCCGGCCATGGCCGAACTGGATCGTCTCGCCGGGATGATTGATCCAGATCTGCGCTTCCGGCCTGGCGCCGAGACGCAAATGCAGGACCGTCTCCTGATAGCCCCAGGCGCCGGGCCGATAATGCGCGACCGTCCCAAGCGCCGTGTCGCGGGTCTTGTAGTGATAGAGCGCGGCAAAACGGTTCTCGCCTTGGCAGAAGGTCCACTCCTGCGCCGTGTCGCGCGCGTGCAGTGCGATGGCCGCCAGTTTTTCCGGAATGCGCAGGCCGTGATCGCGGAGGCAGACGGCAAGCAGCGGCAGAGCATGGAAGCGTCGGCCATACCAGCCGCGGCCCCAGAGCATCCGGGCGATAGCGGAGAGCTCCACCGAGCGGCCGGGCCGCAGCGTGTGTTCGTATGAGCGCCCCTGGCTGCCGGTCAGCATGCCCTGGTGAGCCGAGCGGGCAACGATCTCCATCAGACGGACCATACATGCCTTGGCGCGCTCGCGGATGGTCTCGTCCGGCGCGCATGCCGCAAGCGCGCTCAGTCCCTTGAGATCGATCGGGAAATAGGGCGCCGAGTTCCATTCCGCCATTTCCCAGCGCTCGAAATGATCGAGCCAGGCGCGCACCCGCTCTTCGCCGATTCTGCTCTGTTCGGAGCCGGTGCGACCGGAGCGGACGAAGGTGGCATCGAGAAAGAGCCGGCCGCCGAGATAGGCCGCCGTGTGGAAAAGAAGTGCGTGGTTCTCGGAAAAGTACCACTGAACGTCATTGCCCGGCTCGTCCATCCAGTAGCGATAGTTGAGGATGGCGTATTCGATCTTTCTGCGGAGATCCGGTGAAAGCAGATCGCTCCACCTGATATAGGCGAAGATCAGCGGCACAAGCACGAAATCGGCGCAGTCGTGGCAGTCTTCGATGACCGGCAGCATCGCCTCGATCATCCCTTCGGTGTCTTCGCCTCCCTGCCCCAGGGCCAGGCGTGCGAAGGCGCGCACGGTATCGCGCTCGGAATAGGTGGCGACCTCGGCGAGCGCTTCGGCAACGCGCTCCTGCAGCGAAGCCGGCGCCTCTCCCTGTCGTTCGCTGTGACAGATCTCGACACCAAGTGTGCGGCTGGCGGCAAAATCGCCAATCCGTAAGGTGATATGGAAGTGGCGGAAATCGGCAGGCATTCGCTTGGACGTGCCGAGCTCCAGCACCGTTGCACCCTTGGCGAGTTCGAAATCAAGGTCGAAACGCTCGGTCGACATGAAGTCGCCCTCGATTCCGACATGGGCTGTCAAAGCGGCCGGAAGCGGCAACGGAAAGATAATCCTGACATCCTGCCCGAAATAGGCGGCACGATCGAAACGCATGCCTTCGAGGATTGTCTCGAGCACATCCGCCTCTTGCCCAGCGATCGGCACCGGCATTGCGGTCTCGATCTTCGGACCGGAAACATAATCGAGCTGGAAATAGAAGCGTGCGTCGCGCTCGGCGAGATCGTCAAAATAAACCCGGATTTCGTTGAGGCCGGATGTGAGCTCGATCTCGAAAGTCTGCTGCGTTTCGAGATTGCGCTCATAGCGCGCCATGAAGCCGACCTCCTCGCCATTGACGAAGAGGATCGCGCCGCCGCAGGTGGAAAGGCGCAGTTTGGCGGCGCCGGTCGACTCCGCGTCGATAAACGTGCGAGCCCAATTGCCGATACGCGTCGGACGGAACCAGAAGCCGGAAAGGTCGACGCGCGGCGAGCCGAAGGGAAACCACCAGCGGTTCGCTTCGAAGTCGAGCGCCGGCTGCGGCCGGCGACCGGAATAGGTCTTCTTGAACGCGGTGCGGCAGGGATATTCGTGCGGGATAAAATTCTTCGTCTTGGTGACGAAGAAAAAGGGATCCATCTTGCCTTCCATGGGCTGGTCGGCGACGTCGTAGCGCTGTTCCCGCAATTTTCCGAGCTGCCAATGGACGATCGGCTGTCCGCTCGCAGTCGCCCGGCGGAGATACGATTGCTTGCTCTCGCTCATGCTTGCTGTCTCGTCAGGTGATCTGACCAATGGCCCATGCGCCATCCATTCCAAAGCCTCCTGCATGCGCCCGCTCGTCGCAGTCTCCTCATTGGTCATTGTGCATAGGCATTCCATTTGCGCAATCTGAAAGATTTTTGCATAAAGGACACCGGAGTGAGGATGCCGCATGGCAAGCGAACAGAAAAAAGGCAGGCGAACGCGTCTTGACGATATCGCTGCGCGATGCGGCGTATCGATCAGCACGGTGTCACGAGCACTGGCCGGCGAAAAGGGTGTCAGGCCGGAAATCCGCAAGCTGGTAATCGAGACGGCAAACGCCATCAGCTATGCGGTACCAGCGAGTGTGGCCGGCAAGAAGGTGATCCTGGTCGCCTCCAGCGCGGCAATGATCGACTATGTCCGCAGCCAGTTTACCCTCTATGTGCTCGAAGGGCTGAATGCGCGCGCGGCAACCCTCGGCATCGAAGTTCTCATGCGGCCGGTCGCAAATAGCACCGACCAGATGCGCGTCGTGACCGAAATGCGAGACGATCCGAGCCTCGGCGGGATGCTGATCCTGACCCTCGACGATGAAGACATGCTGGCGGTTGCCGCCGGGCTTGGAAAGCCGGTCGTGCTGGTCAACAGCGACGATCCCTACATGCGCTTTTCGAGCGTCACCCCCTGCAACCGGTCCGCTGCCTTCATCGGCACGGAACGGCTGATCAAGGCCGGGCACGAACGCATCCTCTTCATGCTCAGACCGGGACGCCGAACGATCGAAAGACGGATGGAAGGTTGGTGCGACGCGCTGCGGCATCATGGGCTGAAGGCGAATGCCGATCTCGTGCTGGAGGTCGACGACTGGCTGCCGGAGCTCGGTGCGGAAACGCTGACACGACATGTGCAGCAGAACGGCCTCTCCTTTACCGCCATTCTGACCGCCGGCGACAGCCTTGCAAACGGCGCCGTTCGTGGCTTGCAGGCGATGGGATACGACGTGCCGCGCGACGTCTCAGTGGTCGGCATCGACGATCTTCCGCAATCGGCCTTTCTCAACCCGCCGCTTTCGACGGTGCATATCCCGATACGCGAACTCGGCGCCACAGCACTCGATCTCCTGCGCGACATGATGCTCGGCCTGACCTTGCCGACACGGCGCGTCGAGCTCGGCTGCCATCTTGTCGAACGGTCGTCGATCGCAGTTGCAAGATCACAAGCCTGACTCCGGGGCACGCGAAAAGTGCGAGACGGCACGACGCGGGTGGACTGCATTCGATTACATTTCCGCGGGATGAATTCGTGGCTTATTATCGGCCTATGCTGATAGCTCCGTCAGGTCTTTGCCAAAATAGATAACTGGAAGAATGTTGTTCCAGTAAGCCGGAACTTGTTTGAAGCCGAGCGCTTCGTAAAGGCCGATTGCCGCTTTCATCGTCGGCATTGTATCCAGCACGATCCGCTTATAGCCTAGAACTTTCGCCACTTGTGTCACCGCTCTCAGGAGCTCTCGCCCGGCGCCGGTGCCGCGAGCCTCCGGCCGGACGAATAGCCGCTTGACTTCTGCGTGGCTTGCAAGACCGATCTGATGGAGAGCAACACATCCGATCGGTTGGTCATTAACGAGAGCAAGCAGCAACTCACCCGACGGTGGTTGGTATTCTCCCGGCAACTGGGCCATCTCGGCATCGACATTTTGAAAGGAGAGATCAACATTGATATCATTTACATATGATTGCATAGGCACGCGAATGATATCCACCTCCGATTGCGTTCTGGCAGGAATAATGCGTAGCATCGTCTAGTACCCCCGATATGCCTCAACCACGCTCGATCGAGCGTTCGAAACCTAGACAGCCGGGAGGTTTCGAGACCGTTTCGGCCGAAGCTTTTTTTACTTTCAGCTGTAATCTGAAGGAGCGCCGGCAGCAGCTCCTTCGTGTCACGCACTGAGCCCAGACGGGCACGATCACCTTCAGTCGGATCGCTTAATGCTCCGGCACGTATCGAACCGGTTCCTATTGCCGCACCCGAAATTGCCCTATTGCGGTTGTCTCGATAGCCCCATAACGAACAGAAGACTTTTTCGCGTAGCTCGATTCCCCGTCTGGTCCGACCGTGCCCCGCTTAACGCCCATGATTCTTGCGGTTGCCCTGTTCATGGAACAGATGGATTCGACTGTCATTGCAACCAGCCTGCCGGCGATTGCGGCCGATATCGGCACCTCGCCGATCGCGCTCAAACTTGCGGTCACCAGCTATCTTGTCGCGCTCGCGATCTTCATTCCGATTAGCGGCTGGATGTCCGACCGGTTCGGCGCACGGAACATCTTCCGGCTGGCAATCTTCGTCTTCATGATTGGTTCGATCTGCTGCGCGTTCTCCCATTCGATTGCCGCTTTCGTTGTCTCGCGCCTGATCCAAGGCGCCGGCGGTTCGATGATGACGCCGGTAGGCCGGCTTTTGCTCGTGCGCGGCACTCCGCGCAATCAGCTGGTCAACGCCATGGCCTGGCTCACCATCCCCGCCCTGATCGGCCCGATCATGGGACCGCCCATTGGCGGATTCCTGACGACCTATCTGAGCTGGCATTGGATCTTCTGGATCAATGTCCCGATCGGTACGATCGGCATCCTATTGGTCACCAAGTTTCTACCCGCCGTCGAACCGCGCAGCCCGCGGCCGATGGATTTCATCGGCTTCTTTCTGTCGGGCATAGGCTTCAGCGGTTTCGTGTTTGGCGTGTCGGTCATCAGCCTGCCTGCCGTGCCGATCTTCTACGGCTATCTGACGCTCGCCGTCGGCGTGATCGCCGGCATTTGCTATCTGCTGCATGCCCGGCGCGCCGAATATCCGCTGCTCGATCCGAAAATGTTCCGCTATCCGATGTTCCGGGCGGCAATCCTCGGCGCCTCGAACTTCCGCATGGGACTTGGTGCCCTGCCCTTCCTGATGCCGCTGATGCTGCAGCTGGGCTTCGGCCTCACGCCGCTGCAGTCCGGTTCCGTAACCTTCGTCACCGCCGTCGGCTCGCTGAGCTCCAAATTTGCGGCAACCCGAACCTACGACACCTTCCGGTTTCGCACGGTGATCTCGATTACGACCTTCATCTCGGCGATCTTTCTCGGGATCAATGGGGTTTTCACGCCGAGCACTCCGCTGCCACTGATCATGGCCTGCCTGCTTATCGGCGGACTGCTGCGTTCGATGGCCTTTTCCGGCGTCAACGCCATGGCCTTCGGTGATGTCAGCGACGCCGACAGCAGCCAGGCGACCTCGATCAATGCCGTTGTCCAACGCATTTCCATGGCCATGGGCGTTGCGATCGCCGGCGGAATTCTCGAAGTTTCGAGCAGCTTTCACGGCGGAAAGCTCGAGCTATCCGATTTTCATACCGCCTTTTTCGTCGTCAGCGCGATTTCGCTGACCTCAGTCATTACTTTCCTGAGATTGCCGCGCGACGCCGGCGCGGATCTGACGAACCATCGCGCGCGTCGAGGACGCACGGCGCCTGCTCAAGTTCCTGCGCAATCCTCTGAGTAGAACATCCGCTCAGGCAATCTCCTTCTGCAACTTCGTGAGAATGGTGATCAGCTTGGGCGCCATGTCGCGGATCTCCCGCAAGTGGATTGCACTGAGACGCCGCAGCAGATCCTCTGATTTTTCGGTCAGTTGCAGCGTCTGGCGGCGCTTGTCATCGCGATCCGTCTCACGCCGCACGTAGCCGGCGGCAGCCAGTCTCCCGACAAGTTCGGTCGCCGTATGCGGTGCGATCAGGAGCCGCTCCGCCAGCATGCCGATTGTCATCGTCTCTCCCGCCGGATGTCCCTTGATCGCCAGCAACGCCTGATGCTGCTGCGGCGGGAGCCCTTCCTCCTGGGCTGCGGAGGTGCTGAAATCCATGAACTTGCGCAACGTGTAGCGCAAAGTTGCAAGCGCCTCGTAATGCGCCTGCAACAGCTCATCCTCGTTCTTTCCTGAGTTCGTCGTTCCACCCGTTCGCATTTTTGACATCCGCATTTGATTTATGTCGTATTACGATATATTGAGGGCCGCCCTCAAACGTCGCCCTGATAAAATACAGGCTTTCCATGAACGATCACTCTTTTCCACCCTCGCATGACTTCACCGGCGGGCTGGCGCGCCGAAAAGCCGGAGATTTTACGACCGATCGCCGCGTTCTTCTTCTCATCATAATGGCCGTCATTGTCGGAACCGGCGGCGCATTCGCAGCCTGGGTGCTGGTCAGTCTCATAGCGTTGGTCACCAACATCGTCTGGTTCGGACAGATCGGCATCGTGGCCCCCTCGCTTGGTGAAGTCCCCCGGTCTTTCTGGATGGTGCTGGCGCCTATTATCGGCGGCCTGGTCATCGGGCTCATGGCGCGTTTCGGGTCCGAGAAAATTCGCGGGCACGGAATCCCGGAAGCGATTGAAGCGATCCTTATCGGCGGCAGCCGCATGTCTCCGAAAGTCGCCATACTGAAGCCCCTATCCTCCGCGATCTCGATCGGCACCGGCGGGCCCTTCGGCGCAGAAGGCCCCATCATCATGACGGGGGGCGCGATCGGCTCCCTGTTCGCGCAATTTTTCCACATGAGCGCCGCCGAACGGAAGACATTGCTGGTGGCGGGTGCGGCATCCGGCATGACCGCGATCTTCGGCTCCCCGATTGCCGCCGTCATGCTTGCCGTCGAGCTCCTGCTTTTTGAGTGGAAGCCGCGCAGCTTTATTCCGGTTGCCGTCGCAGCCTGCGTTTCGATCTGCTGGCGGCCGCTCCTGTTCGGGACAGGTCCCCTCTTTCCGACCAATTTTCATATGCAACTGCCGTGGTGGGG
Source organism: Sinorhizobium sp. CB7 (assembly GCF_041357635.1). Taxonomy (NCBI): domain Bacteria; kingdom Pseudomonadati; phylum Pseudomonadota; class Alphaproteobacteria; order Hyphomicrobiales; family Rhizobiaceae; genus Sinorhizobium; species Sinorhizobium sp. CB7. Next base: position 137,866 of record NZ_JAULLL010000018.1, on the reverse strand, counting down.
GATCTTCCTCTGTGCGGCGATGGGGGTTATCTCGGGTCTGCAGTCAGGCTTGCTGACGACATTGCTCTACAAGATAGAAGACGCGTTCGAAAGGCTGCCCATCCATTGGATGTGGTGGCCGGCGCTCGGCGGTCTCATTGTGGGTCTTGGCGGACTGATCGAGCCGCGGGCTCTAGGTGTCGGATATGACATCATCTCGGATCTTCTGAGCAGCCATGTCGTGGCTGCGGCCGTTCTGGCAATCCTTCTTGTCAAGGCCGGCATCTGGCTCGTTGCGCTCTCATCCGGCACATCCGGAGGCGTTCTCGCGCCCTTGCTCATTCTTGGCGGCGCACTCGGATGGCTCGTCGGGCTTGCCTTCCCCGGCGAACCCGGTTTCTGGGCGCTGCTCGGAATGGCCGCGATGATGGGTGGCACGATGCGGGCTCCGCTAACCGGCACCTTCTTTGCTGTCGAGATAACCGGCGACGTCAGCACGCTCGTACCGCTGCTGGCCGCGACTGTCGTTGCCTATGCGGTTACGGTCCTTCTGCTCCGCCGCTCGATCCTGACGGAAAAGATCGCGCGGCGTGGCCAGCATATCACCCGTGAATATGGCATCGACCCGTTCGAGCTGACGCGCGCGGGCGAGATCATGATCAGGAAAGTCGATACCCTGCCGGCGTCAATGCCGGCGACCGAGGCTCGCGATTTCCTTTCATCACAGCAGGAAGCGCACAGATTGTATCCGGTGATCGAGCCGGACGGCCGGCTGGTGGGCGTGGTGTCGCGTGCCGATGCGTTGGCATGGCAGACGGCCACCGAGCTCGAAGGGGAAACGCTCTATGACAAAGTCTCGGACGCTTCCATCCCCGTCGGGCACCCGGACGATACCGTCGGCTTCATCGCCGACCTGATGATCAAGGGCGATACCGGACGCATTCCCATCACCGATCCCGTGACCGGCGTTCTCGTCGGGCTGATCGCAAGAAAGGACCTTCTGCACCTCAGAAGGTCGGCGCGGTCCTTGGAACAGGAAAGACAGGTCTATTTCAGAAACGGTGGCTCCGGCAGACCTTAGCCGGGCGCCGGTGGCTTCGCCTTTAGTCGATGCTTTCGGGAAGTCCGGCCGGGAGCCCCGTACTCCCGGCCGGTGCCGATCTCGTATTACTTCGACTGCCAGCTCTTGACGAGCTCGTCGTAGTTGACCGTGATCGGCTTCTCCTTTTCATTTTCTATCTTGAGCTGCGGCGCCAGATTACCGTGCTTTACGGCATCGGCGTTCCAGTACTCCAGATCATGCTCTTTGGCGAGCTTCGGACCGATATCGCCCTGGATCCCCGCACGCTCCAGGCGCTGGAGCACCTTTTCCTGCTCCGAGCAGAGAGAATCCATAGCCTCCTGAGCCGTCTTGGCCCCCGAAGAGGCGTCACCGATTGCCTGCCACCAGAGCTGCGCAAGCTTCGGATAGTCAGGAACGTTCGTACCCGTCGGCGACCACTGCAGGCGAGCCGGCGAACGATAGAATTCGATCAGACCACCGAGCTTCGGTGCGCGATCTGTGAAGCTCTTGTGATCGAGGGTCGACTGGCGGATGAAGGTGAGGCCGACATGGCTCTTCTTCACGTCCACGGTCTTGGAGGTGACGAACTGGGCATAGAGCCAGGCGGCCTTGGCGCGATCGTCCGGGGTCGACTTGAGCAGCGTCCAGGAGCCGGCGTCCTGGTAACCGAGCTTCATGCCGTCCTTCCAATAGACGCCATGCGGCGAAGGCGCCATGCGCCATCTCGGCGTACCGTCATCGTTCAGCACGGCCTTGGCGTTTGCGTCGACCATGTTGGCGGTGAAGGCGGTATACCAGAAGATCTGCTGCGCAATATTGCCCTGTGCCGGAACCGGACCGGATTCCGAGAAGGTCATGCCCTGGGCTTCCGGCGGCGCGTAGGCTTTCAGCCAGGCGAGATATTTCTCGATCGAATAGACGGCTGCCGGGCCGTTCGTATCACCGCCACGGGCAACGCAGGAACCGACGGGGCGGGAGTTCTCATCGACCTTGATGCCCCATTCGTCGACCGGCTTTCCGTTCGGAATGCCCTTGTCGCCGTTGCCGGCCATCGAGAGCCAGGCATCGGTGAACCGCCATCCGAGCGATGGGTCCTTTTTGCCGTAGTCCATGTGGCCGAAGACCTTCTTGCCGTTGATCTCGCGGCCGGTGAAGAACTCGGCAATATCCTCATAGGCTGACCAGTTGACCGGAACACCGAGATCGTAACCGTACTTGGCCTTGAAATCCGCCTTGTTCTTCTCGTCGTTGAACCAGTCGTAGCGGAACCAGTAAAGGTTTGCGAACTGCTGGTCAGGCAGCTGATAGAGCTTTCCGTCCGGGGCCGTCGTGAACGATTTTCCGATGAAGTCGTCCACGTCGAGGTCCGGGTCGGTGACGTCCTTGCCTTCTTTCGCCATCCAGTCGGTCAGCGACCGAGCCTGCTGGTAGCGCCAATGCGTGCCGATCAGGTCCGAATCGTTGACATAGGCGTCGTAGATATTTTCACCGGACTGCATCTGCGTCTGAAGCTTTTCGACGACATCGCCTTCGCCGATCAGGTCGTGGGTGATCTTGATGCCGGTAATCGCGGTGAACGCCGGCGCCAGGACCTTAGATTCATAGCTGTGGGTCTCGATAGGCTCGGAAACGACCTTGATCTCCATGCCGGCGAAAGGTTTGGCAGCATCGATGAACCATTGCATTTCCTTTTCCTGGTCGGCGCGGGAAAGCGACGAGAGATCGCCGATTTCCTTGTCCAGAAAAGCCTTGGCTTCATCCATTCCGGCATAGGCCGATCCGGTCAAGGCTAGCAGCATCGCCGCTGTCGTCGTCAATAATTGCCTTCGCATCATATCCTCCCAAGGTAGCGATTGCAGTTATCATGTTCAGGCGGCCAGAACCCCCGGCCATCTGTATCAGCTTGCCGTCATACGTAGCGGAAGACGCCGATGGCGTAGACTACGGAGATGGCAAGAGCCCACCACAGGCCGGGGCCAACCAGACCCAGCCACGCGAGATGAATGTATGCCGCGCCGAGCAGCGAGATGAACAGCCGGTCACCCCGCGTCGTTTCGAAACGCAGCAGGCCGACACGAGGTGAACCGCCCGGCGAAAAATATTCCCATATGCTCATGGCGATCAGCAGTGCGAGGATCGCCAGGAAGAAGAGCGCTGTCGGCAGCGTCCATGCCATCCAGGAAAAGTCCATTCTTCTTCCTCCTCACACGCGCCCGAGCGCGAAGCCCTTCGCGATGTAGTTGCGGACGAAATAGATGACGAGCGCGCCAGGGATGATCGTCAGGACACCGGCCGCGGCGAGCACGCCCCAATCGAGGCCGGAGGCGGAAACTGTGCGTGTCATGGTGGCAGCGATCGGCTTGGCATCCGTGGTCGTCAGCGTACGCGCCAGGAGCAGTTCCACCCAGGAAAACATGAAGCAGAAGAAGGCGGCGACGCCGATGCCGCTTGCGATCAGGGGCATGAAGATCCGCACGAAAAAGCGCGGGAAAGAGTAGCCGTCGATATAGGCGGTTTCGTCGATCTCCTTGGGCACGCCGGACATGAAGCCTTCGAGAATCCAGACCGCCAGCGGCACGTTAAACAGGCAATGGGCAAGCGCCACCGCGATATGCGTATCGATCAGGCCGAAAGCGGAATAGAGCTGGAAGAACGGCAGGGCGAAGACCGCAGGCGGCGCCATTCGGTTGGTGAGCAACCAGAAGAACAGATGCTTGTCGCCCAGGAAGCGATAGCGGGAAAAGGCATAGGCCGCCGGCAGCGCAGCCACCACCGAGATGACCGTATTCATCACCACATAGATGATCGAATTGATATAGCCGCTATACCAGGATGGATCCGTGAAGATGATCCTGTAGTTGCGAAGCGTCGGGTTCAGCGGCCAGAGGGAAAACGTGCCGGTGATCTCCGCATTCTCCTTGAAGCTCATGTTGACGAGCCAGTAGATCGGCAACAGCAGAAAGATGATGTAGATCGTCGGCACGAGCCAGGAAAGGCTGCCAGCGGGTTTGTATGTCTGTCTCATCGCTCGCCCTCCCTTTCTATCTGTTGGCTTCGCCGCTGGTCATGACCGTGTAGAAGATCCACGACAGGAGCAGGATGATCAGGAAGTAGATGATCGACATCGCCGCCGCCGGCCCGAGGTCGAACTGACCGACGGCCATCTTTACGAGGTCGATGGACAGGAACGTCGTCGAATTTCCAGGCCCGCCGCCGGTGACGACGAAGGGTTCGGTATAGATCATGAAACTGTCCATGAAGCGCAGCAGCACGGCGATCAGCAGCACCCTGTTCATCTTCGGAAGCTGGATATGGCGGAAGACGGACCAGCGCGAGGCGCCGTCGATCTTGGCGGCCTGATAATAAGCGTCAGGGATCGACACGAGACCTGCATAGCAGAGCAGCACCACCAGGCTCGTCCAGTGCCAGATATCCATGAGAATGACGGTCACCCAGGCGTCTTCGGGATCGCGCACATAGTTGTAATCGAGCCCGACCGCTTCCAGCGCGCGGCCGAGGAGGCCGATATCGACGCGGCCGAAGACCTGCCAGATCGTGCCAACGACATTCCAGGGTATCAGGAGCGGCAACGCCATCAGCACCAGGCAGACCGGCACGCCGATGCCTTTTCGCGGCATATTGAGCGCGATGAAGACACCGAGCGGGATCTGGATCGCAAGAACGATGAAGGAGAAGATAAGGTTGCGCTGCAGCGCTGCCCAGAAGCGGTCGGAATGCAGGATTTCGATATACCAGTCGGTACCGGCCCAGAAGAACTCGTTGTTGCCGAACGTATCCTGCACCGAGTAGTTCACCACCGTCATCAGCGGGATGGCGGCCGAGAAGGCGACGAGCAACAGGACCGGCAGAACCAGAAACCAGGCTTTGTTGTTCCAGGTCTTTTCCATAGTCAGGCCTCCCTGCCGACGCGCCAGGAGTCGGCGTAGATGCTGACGGCGCCGGGATCGAAAGTGACGCGTGCGTCGGCGGGAATGTCGGCATCCTCCGAAACGACGATCGCGATCGGCTGGCCCGCGAACCGCGCCCGGACGATTTTCTGCCGGCCGATATCCTCAACGCGTGTAACGGAAACAGGCATGCCGTCGCGGCCAATCCGGATGAATTCCGGCCGGATGCCGAGTTCGGTCCTTGCCGCGCCATTAATTTTGGGCACGTAGTCGAGGGCGAGCGTTTCGTCGCCGACGCGGACGGTGCTACCCTCAATCCTGGCGGGCATGATATTCATCCCCGGCGAACCGATAAAATAACCGACAAATGTGTGGCTCGGACGCTCGAAGAGCTCGGCCGGCGTGCCGATCTGGACGATTTCGCCCTCATACATGACGACGACCTTCTCGGCGAAGGTCAGCGCCTCGGTCTGGTCATGCGTGACATAAACCATGGTGAAGCCGAACTGCTTGTGCAGACGCTTCAATTGCGACCGCAGCACCCATTTCATGTGCGGGTCGATGACGGTCAGCGGCTCGTCGAACAGGATGGCGTTGACGTCGTTGCGCACAAGCCCGCGGCCGAGCGAGATCTTCTGCTTCTGATCGGCGGTCAGACGCTGCGCCTTGCGCTTCGCCCAGCTGGTCAGATCGGTCATTTCCAAAATTTCACGGACACGGCGGTCAACCTCCGCTTCCGGAACGTGACGATTGCGCAGCGGAAAGGCGAGGTTGTCGTAAACCGTCATGGTGTCGTAGATGACGGGAAACTGGAAGACCTGCGCGATGTTGCGGCTCTGCGTCGAAAGATTGGTCACGTCCTCGCCGTTGAAGAGGATGCGGCCGTGCGAAGGCTGCAGCAGACCGGAAATGATGTTGAGCAGTGTGGTCTTGCCGCAGCCGGACGGGCCGAGCAGTGCATAGGCGCCGCCATCGCTCCATTCGTGATCGACTTCCTTCAGGGCCCAGTCCTTGTCCGTCTTCGGGTTCGGGCCGTAAGCGTGACGAATATGGTCGAGTGTGATCCTTGCCATCGTCGCTGTTCCTCAAGCCTTCTGGCCGACCGTCACGATGGCGCGGCCATCGGTGTCGAATGCCATCAGGTGACGGGTGTCCATGAAGACATCGATCTCGGTATCGGGATCGATGTCATGAACGCCATGCGCCAGCATCACCCAACGCACACCGTCATAGTTGACGTGAACGAAACTCTCCGATCCGGTGATCTCGGAAACCTGCGTGCGGGTTCTCAGTTGCGCAGCTTCGGCTGTCTGCGGCTTGAGCCCGAGATGATGCGGATGAAAGGCGATCGTGACCGGGCCGTCCGCCATTGCGGAAAGATGCGGCGGGACGGCAAAAGCGCTGGTCCCTTCGCGCTCGAAGGCCCCTTTGGCCTTGACGACCTGGATGAAATTGAGTGGCGGATCGGCAAAAGTCTTGGCGGTGATAAGATCGACCGGATTGCGATAGACGCTGATTGTCGGGCCGAACTGCGTGACGCGTCCTTCGCTGAGCGTTGCGGTATTGCCACCAAGGAGAAGCGCTTCCGAAGGCTCAGTCGTCGCGTAGACGAAGATCGCACCGGACTGGGCGAATATCCTCGGCAGCTCTTCGCGCAGTTCCTCGCGCAGCTTGTAGTCGAGATTGGCGAGCGGTTCGTCCAGAAGAACCAGACTGGCGTTCTTGACCAGCGCGCGGGCAAGCGCAGTGCGCTGCTGCTGCCCGCCGGAGAGGCTGAGGGGCGTGCGATCGAGATAAGGCGTCAGCTTCAGAAGTTCCGCCGCGCCGCGGACTTCGCGGTCGATCGTGGCGCTGTCCTTGCCGGATATGCGCATCGGCGATGCGATGTTCTCATAGACCGTCAGCGCCGGATAATTGATGAACTGCTGGTAGACCATCGCGACGTTTCGCTGCTGCACCGGCTTGCCGGTGACATCGACGCCGTCGAAATGGACAGAGCCGCTGGACGGGCGATCGAGCCCTGCCATCAGCCGCATCAGCGAGGTCTTTCCCGACAGCGTCGGTCCGAGCAGGACGTTCAGCGTACCGCGCTCAAACGCCAGATCAGTCGGATAGATATGATACTCACCGCCTACCATCTTGGCAGTGTTGCGCAATTCCAGCATTCCGGTTCCCGTGCCTCCTCACCGACGGGATCACATACCGCCTTATCCGGCCATTTTCGCCGGCACGGCGGCCATGTACTCCTCCAACAGAGCGGCCTGTTCCTTTGTAAGATAAAGACCCTTCTTGGTCCGGCGCCAAAGCACGTCTTCGGCGTGCCGCGCCCACTCTTCCCGGATCAGCCACAAAACTTCACATTCATAGAGATCGCTGCCGAAGCTCCTCCCCAGATCTTCGATCTTCTGGGCGCTTCCTAACAAAGCAAACGCTCTGGTACCGTAACGGCGCACCAGCCGGCGGGCATGAGCCTCAGCCAGAAACGGGTAACGACTTTTGACCTTGCCAACTTCCGCCTCGTAGCCTTGAGCCGGGAAATCACCGCCAGGAAGATTGCTCTTTGCCGTCCACGGAGTGCCCTTGACGCCGATCGCCTCGCCAATCTTTTCAAGCGCATGCTCACCAAGCCTTCGATAGGTGGTAAGCTTGCCACCGAATACATTGAGGAGCGGTGCTTCACCCTCCTCGCCCTCGAGCTTGAGGACATAGTCGCGCGTCGCCTCTTGCGCCTTCGATGCGCCGTCGTCATAGAGCGGACGCACAGCCGAATAGGTCCAGACGATGTCTTCACGCCGGACCGGTTCCCGGAAATATTCCGAAGCTGCGCGGCACAGATAGTCGGTCTCCTCCTCAGAGATCCTGACATCGCTCAGGTCGCCATTGTAATCGCGATCGGTCGTGCCGATAAGTGTAAAGTCCTGTTCGTAAGGTATGGCGAAGATGATGCGGTTGTCGGGGTTCTGGAAAAAATAGGCGCGCGGATCGTCGAACTTCTTCTTCACGACGATGTGGCTGCCCTGGACGAGGCGGACATTATGCACCTCGTTCTTCCCAAACGCATCCGCAAGAACGTGATCGACCCACGGGCCTGCGGCATTGACCAAAAGGCGAGCCTGCAGCGTCGTCTGTCTGCCGGTCACACTATCCTGAACGTCGACAGTCCAGATACCTGCGTCCCGCCGCGCCGAGATCACCTTGGTACGCGGCATGATCAATGCACCGCGGTCGGCAGCGTCGCGTGCGTTCAGCACCACCATGCGGGCATCGTCGACCCATCCGTCGGAATATTCAAAAGCCTTGGCAAAGAGTGCCTTCAGCGGCTTTCCTGCCGGATCGCGACGCATGTCCAGCACCGCAGTCGGCGGCAACAGCTTGCGACCGCCAAGATGGTCGTAGAGAAACAGCCCGAGGCGGATCAGCCAGGCCGGGCGGATGCCGCCCTTATGATAGGGAAGGACGAAGCGCAACGGCCAGATGATATGCGGCGCCATCGCCCATAGCACCTCGCGCTCCATCAACGATTCCCGCACCAGGCGGAACTCATAATGCTCGAGGTAGCGCAGACCGCCATGGATGAGCTTGGTGGCGCCCGATGAGGTTCCGGAAGCGAAATCGTTCATTTCGGCCAACGCCACCGAATAACCGCGGCCCACGGCATCACGGGCAATGCCGCAGCCGTTGATGCCGCCGCCGATGACGAAAATGTCGAAAGCCTGGCTGCTCACGCATCCCTCCGAACCCTGCTTCGCATTGCACAAATTTGGCGCAATTGCGAAACTAATATAACTTAAAACGAAAACTTTTCGAATGTCAAACGAATGCTATGTACTTTCGAATCGAACCTTGTCGTTCGACTTCATCTTTGAAGTCTCGATGAGTTTGACGTTGTTTTCATGACAGATTCGGCGAACTGCCGAGAGCGGGCAATCGTCGGTGATAAAGGTATGGACCTGCGACAGATGTCCGATACGGACCGGCGCAGTGCGCTCGAATTTGGTCGAATCGGCAACGAGAACCACATGGCGAGCATTGGCGATAATCGCCTGCGCCACTTTCACTTCGCGAAAATCGAAATCCAGAAGCGCACCGTCCGCATCTATGGCGGACGCTCCGATTACGGCGTAGTCCACTTTGAACTGGCGAATGAAATCGACAGCCGCCTCACCGACGATGCCGCCGTCCGAGCCGCGAACCACGCCGCCCGCGATCACGACCTCGATCGTCGGCAAAACCCGCAACCGATTGGCAACGTTGATATTATTCGTGATCACCATTAATTCGTGGTGATCCAGCAATGCCTCGCCGACCGCCTCGGTTGTCGTTCCTATGTTGATGAAGAGCGAGGAATTGTTCGGGATCATCGCGGCTGCCGAAAGCCCGATCGCCTGCTTTTCCTGCGCCGCGATCTGGCGACGGGCCTCGTATTTCACATTTTCGGTTCCGCTCGGAAATGTCGCCCCGCCATGGATGCGCGTCAGTACCTTGGCATCGCAGAGATCGTTCAGATCCTTGCGGATCGTCTGCGGCGTCACCGCAAAGCGGGCGGCAAGCTCCTCCACCAGAACGCGACCATTTGATTTCGCCAAATCGAGGATTTCCGCCTGCCGGCCCGTCAGAAACATTCCCGCACCATTCGTTTTCTTTCATTTTATCGAAAAATGAAACTGCCGCAATGATGACGTACGAAAAACGAAGAGACGGAGTGCTGCTCCAAGCGTTCGCCGGATCGGGGCAGGCGCGCTAGCGGTCGAAAACTGCTATTTGAAGAGAAGGCGCGTACAACGTCCACCGATGATGAGGGGATCAGAACACCTGGCGCAGGACTACGAAGAGAACGAACGCGATGGCGATCGAAGCAGGCAGCGTCAGGATCCAGGCCATCAGCAAATTGCGCACCGTTGCCGCCTGCAAGCCGGAACCGTTTGCGGCCATTGTGCCCGCGACGCCGGAGGACAGCACATGTGTCGTCGAGACCGGCAGGCCGAGGTGGTCGGCAGCGCCGATCGTCACCATGGCGACGACCTCCGCGGCTGCGCCCTGGCCGTAGGTCAGATGCGTCTTGCCGATCTTTTCGCCGACGGTGATGACGATCCGCTTCCAGCCGACCATCGTACCGAGGCCAAGCGCCAGAGCAACGGCAACCTTCACCCAGATCGGGATGAACTTTGTCGCATTGTCGACCGCCTTGTGATAGTTCGTCACCGCCTGTAGATCGCCGGCATCCATCGGCAACAGCTTCTGCTTGTCGATCAGCTTCAGGGCCTCGCCGATCAGGTAGATGTCATTGCGCACGTTACCGACGAGACTGGTCGGTACCGAATCGAGCGTCGGGAAGGCGGCGACTTCGGCACTGGTGGCATGGATATATTGCTGCAGCGCCAGCGTCGTTACATCCGTCCATGTCTTGTTCTTGACGGCGTTGCCGACCTCCGCCTTGTAATCGGCGACCGTGACCCCGGGCTTCACATATTTGCCGAGCGCCGTCTCGACCTGCGCGGACGCCGCCTTGTAGGCTTCGAGATAGTTGACATCAGGCGTGCGGTTGAGCGCGAAGGCGGTCGGAACGAGACCGATCAGGATGAGCATGATCAGGCCCATGCCCTTCTGCCCGTCGTTCGAGCCGTGGGCGAAGCTGACGCCGGTGCAGGTGAAGATCAGGATGGCGCGGATCCAGAGCGGCGGCGGCTGATTGCCCTTCGGCTCCTGATAGAGGGTCTTGTTGCGCACCAGCATTTTCAGCACCAGAAGCAGAATTGCCGAGAGGCCGAAGCCGATGAGCGGCGATATGAGCAACGACATGCCGATGTTGGTGGCCTGCGACCAATCCACACCGCTGGTCGCAGTGCCGACCGGCGCCAGGACTTGGTTTGCAAGACCGACGCCGATGATCGAGCCGACCAGCGTATGCGAGCTCGATGACGGCAGGCCGAGATACCAGGTGCCGAGGTTCCATATGATGGCCGCGATCAAGAGCGCGAAGACCATGGCAAGTCCGGAACCGGAACCGACCTGGAGGATCAATTCGACAGGCAGGAGCGCCAGGATGCCGAAGGCAACGGCGCCCGAGGAGGTCAGGACGCCGAGGAAATTGAAGAAACCCGACCAGATGACGGCGAACTCAGCCGGCATCGACCGGGTGTAGATGACGGTGGCAACGGCGTTGGCCGTATCATGGAAGCCGTTGACGAATTCGAAGCCGAGCGCGATCAGCAGCGCCAGTCCGAGCAGGATCCACGGAACCGCGACCGCATTCGCAAGGTCCTTGCCGAGCGCATAGGCGACATAACCGAGGCCGCAAACAAGGATGACACCGAAGATCGGCAAGAACCAGCGGCCAATGCCGCCGTGCCGACGATCAAGGGGATGTCCGCTCTCTGCTCCGTGGACTCCATTCGAACCGACGTCAACCATGGCATGCCTCCCTTGCCGGAAATTGCCTTTTCGCAATAAATCCGCAGCATGAACTTGTGATGACGACGTTGCAGGGCCGTTTCGATCCTGGTCGGCTCGGCGCAACTACTCTCCACTTGCGATTGGAAAAGTTCGGCCGTCGAATAGCTTTCGTGCCGTCCTGATCGTGCCCGCCGCCTTTATCGAGCCGTCAGCGGCCAGATCCAGAAAAACCTCCATGGCCCCCGTTGGGTGTTCGACTTTATAAAGTCCGTCCTCTGGCGTACTGACGCATTCAGCTGCGGGCGAACCTTCCAGTCGCGTTGCTGTCGCGACGGTGACGGCGGCCAGGACACCGACGGAGGCGTGAACGCGATGCGGAATGAAGCTGCGTGTGCATATCGATCCGCCCTCTCTGGCTGGCGATACCAGTGTCATCTTCGGAACCGAAGCAGTCCTGACATCACCGAGATTCATCATCGGCCCGGCCTGGAGGCGAATGGATTCAATGCGTTTTTTCACTTCCGCATTTGCCTCCAGTTCCTCCCGCGTTTCCGCGCCCGTCAAACCGAAGTCGGCAGCGCGCATGATCACGCTCGGCATGCCGTTGTCGATCAACGTCGCCGCAATCCCGTCAATCACGTCGACCTTGTTGCCCGTGGGAAGCAGAGCGCCGCACATCGAGCCCGCAATGTTCTCAAAGAGAAGCGGTATGGGGGCATGATGACCGGGAACGCCGGCGATTTCGGCGTTGCCGGCGTAGTTTACCCGGCCGTTCGGCGTTTCAATCCGGGCAACCGCGACCTCACCGGAATTCACCATATGGATCCGGACCGGTGTGACATCGCCGGTCGGTTTCACGATCCCCCGCTCGATTGCCGCAGGCCCCACGCCGGCCAGAATGTTTCCGCACCCTTGAGCGTCGCTCACAAGCGCCTGGTCAACAAACACCTGGAGGAAAAGATAGTCCACATCGGCGTCCTCAAGGCTCGATGGCGAAATCACCGCGACCTTCGAGGTCAACGGGTCGGCGCCGCCGATGCCGTCAATCTGCCTCGGGTCGGGCGACCCCATGATCCGCAACAGGAGATCGTCTCGTTCACCCGGGTCATTGGGAAGATCGTCGGCAAGAAAGTACGCGCCTTTCGACGTGCCGCCGCGCATCCAGAGACAAGGGATGCCGCCCTCAGACATACTTCAGCCCCTTCTCTCGGAGCGTCGCCCGCATGTCATAGATATCCAGTCCGAGTTGGCCCGCTGCCAGCCGCTTCCGCTTCGCCTCTTCATTCGCTACGCGTTTCTCGGCCGCAATCAGGACATCCTCCGCCTCGGTGCGTTTCACCACGCAGACGCCGTCATCGTCGGCAACGATGATATCACCGGCTTCGATCAGCGCTCCTGCACACACGATCGGTATATTCACGGAGCCGAGCGTCTCCTTGACCGTGCCCTGAGCGGACACCGCCTTGGACCACACCGGAAACTGCATCCGGGTCAGGTCCCGGATGTCACGGACGCCGGCATCGATCACCAATCCCTTGCAGCCCCGTGCCAGTGCCGAGGTCGCCAGGAGATCACCGAAATAGCCATTGTCGCAAGGTGAGGTCGGTGCCAGCACAAGTATATCGCCCTCCCTCAATTGCTCGATCGCCACATGGATCATCCAGTTGTCGCCAGGAGGTGCAGAGATGGTGACCGCTGATCCCGCGAGCTGGGCACTGGAATAAATGGGACGTATGTAACTTGCGAGCATTCCCTTGCGGCCTTGAGCCTCGTGGACGGTCGCAACGCCCGCCTTGCCAAGCCGATCGATGATGTCCGGTTCTGCACGAGCGATATTCTGGACAACGATGCCCATCGTCAGCCTCCCTTTTCTTCGACCGGCGGAGTGCCGTGGGTATGGAAAGTCTCGATGGTCTTCAGCCCCCAGGCCTGTCCCTTCTTCCGCTCGGCCTCGGTCCATACGATCGGCTCCCAGTCGGGCGCCAGGATGAGACGCGCGCCGGCATTCGCGAGCTCGACGCGGTTGCCGGCGGGCTCCCACACATAGAGAAAGAAGGTACCCTGGATGGCGTGCTTATGCGGGCCGGTCTCTATATGGACGCCGTTCTCCAGGAAGATATCGGCGGCCCGGAGGATGTCCTCGCGCGTATCTGTTGCATAGGTGACGTGATGGAGGCGGGCGTTCCCGCCGCCATGCTCCTCGGTGCACGCGAGGTCATAGCCCTTGTTGTTGATGGTGAACCAGCAGCCCCCGAGCCTTCCGTTGTCAAGCTGGATCATCTCCGTGACTCTGGAGCCGAGGCACGTTTCCATGAACCGTCGGAACTCCGAGACGTCGGAAGCCAGAAGATTGAGATGGTCGAGGCGGCGGGGATGGCAGCCGCGTCCGTGATAGCGCTGCGCGATGTTCTTCAGAGCGGGCTTTTCGTCGTCGGGCGGGCTGTAACGGATCGTCTCGTAGTAGATCTCGAACATATGCCCGAAGGGATCCTCGAAGCGGAATGGCCGGCCATGGCCGAGATCGCCTTCGACCCAGCCGATGACCTTGTATCCGCTCGTCTCTATCGCCCTTACGCGCCTATCGAGCGCCTCGGGCGAGGAGGTGCGATAGGCAATGTGACCAACGCCGCTGGTGTGATGGCGAGTAAGCTTCAAGGTATGGAATTCGTAGTCGTCCCACGCCCTGAGATAGGCGGAGTTCTCGTCCTGTCCGGCAAGCGTCAGGCCGTAAACCCGCAGAAAGAAATCGAGACTTTCATCGAACTTGTTCGAATAGATCTCGACGTGCGCGAGGTGCGCGATGTCGAAACAGGGTTCCATTGATAATCCTCCCTCGGCCGATTACAGCTCGTCGACCGTCCGCGGAAAGACCGACTGAAAGCCTTCGGCGTACTTGGCGGCCCGTCCGCCCGACTGCCCACCGGAATTTCGCTGAAAATGATTGGCACGGTTCTGCGCGACACGGGTATAAAACTCCCAGAGGTGTTCCTGTCCTTCCATGCATTCGATTGCCGCGCGCTTCTTGTCCCACACCGGAGTGATGTCGAGGAAAAGATCCGGCTTCCAGCCCATCTGTTCGGTCTGATGTGGCTCGAAAAGATAGAGCTGCGGCGCTCCTAGAACCTTCTGTCCCGGGTTGTGGCCCCAGGCCTGCGCGATCATGCGCGCCTCGAGCGCAACTTGGGTCGCATACATGTGGTCCGTATTGTAGGGGTCATAGTGCGAATGGCTCAGCATGAACGCCGGCTGCACGTTCCTGATGACATCGACGAGGCGGTACTTGTCGTCGTCATTCAATCGCAAAGGATAATCGCCCAAGTCGAAGCTTATAAGGTCGTGGATTCCAAGTGCCTTTGCTGCCTTTTCGGACTCGGCCCGTCGCGCTGCCTTAACCTTTTCCAGCGTCATGCCCGGCTCCTTCCAGAGCTTCGCCGACTCGCCGCGTTCGCCAAAGGACAGGCACACGACAGTGACGTCGTAGCCCTTTTCCGCATGCAGGGCGATCGCTCCGCCGCAACGCCAGACAAAATCCGCCGCATGGGCACTGATGACGAGAGCCGTCTTCTTTTCAGTCATCGGGGTCTCCTTCCTGATTGGCGGCGATTTCAGTCTTCTGACCCCTGTTTGCCAATTTGGAATTCCGGCGAACCCAATAAGTTTTTGCTATAGCAAGATCCCGGCGTTCGAATATCCCAGCAATACTATAGCTTTTTCTTATACCTCCTCGACCATTTTGAAATGGGCATTTTGCCCGCTTCCGGACAGCTTATGCCATCGATCGGGCTCGGTCAGTTTCTGTCCAGAGCCGTTACGACAGGTACGCGACGTCTCTCCGGACACCCGATGGAGCCGTTGGTCCAGGGAGGAAGAATGCTGACCCTTCTGTTCGATGGGCTGGCCTACGGAATGCTGCTGTTCGTGCTTTCATGCGGGCTCGCAGTCACTCTGGGGCTCATGAATTTCATCAATCTGGCGCATGGCGCATTTGCCATGGCCGGCGGCTACGTCACCGTGACCCTGACGAACCGCTGGGGCGTGCCGTTCCTGCTGACGCTGCCGATCGCTTTCGTCGTGACGGCAGCCGTCGGGATCGTGCTTGAAAAGACGCTCTACGCACGGCTCTACGACAAGACCCACCTCGACCAGGTCCTGTTCTCGATCGGCATCGTATTCATTGCGGTCGCCGGGATCGATTATGTAATGGGTTCTCAGCAGCAGATTCTGAATCTTCCCGACTTTCTGCGGGGACGCGTCACCGTCCTTGGCGTCGGCATCGGGGTCTACCGCGCCTTTCTGATCGTCATGTGCGGGATCCTTGCGCTGATGCTTCAGATGGTGCTGGGTCGGACTCGTTTCGGCAGCAGGCTGCGCGCGTCGGTCGACGACCGTCGTGTCGCCCGCGGCGTCGGCATTCGCGTCAATACGGTCTTCGCCGTCACCTTTGCGGTGGGCTCGGGCCTTGCCGGTCTCGGGGGTGCGCTCGGCGCCGAAATCCTCGGGCTCGATCCGACCTTCCCGCTGAAGTTCATGGTGTACTTTCTCATCGTCGTTTCCGTTGGCGGGACGTCGAGCATGACGGGCCCTCTCGCAGCATCGGTTCTTCTCGGCGTCGCGGATGCGGCCGGCGGCAAGAAGGTCGAGTTCATCGTCAAGGACGACGGCAGCGTGCCGGACAATGCGCTGCGCATCTCGCAGGAGCTCGTGACAAGTGACAAGGTCTCGATTCTCACCGGATTCGGCAATACACCGACGGCGCTGTCGGTCGCCCAGTTGTCGAAGAGGGCGAAGATACCGCAGGTCATCATGGTGGCCGCGACTTCATCGATCATGAAGTCCTCCCCCTATATGCTGCGGACCTCGTGGACCATCCCCCAGGTCGCCAGCGTCATCGGTAAGTGGGCGCCTGAGAACGGAGCCAAGAAGTTCGTCAGCATCGTATCCGACTATGGTCCGGGCGCCGACGCCGAGGAATGGTTCTCCAGGACCCTCGAAACAAACGGCGGTACCGTGATCTCCAAGCTGAAGGTGCCGCTCGCAAATCCGGATTTCGCACCATTCCTGCAGCGCGCCGCGGACGAAAAACCAGAAGCCCTCTTCGTCTTCGTGCCCACGGGCGCCGGCGCCGCCTTCATGAAGCAGTTTGTCGAACGCGGCCTCGACAAGTCGGGCATCAAGGTCATCGCCATGGCCGACGTGACGGACGACGATCTCTTGAATAACATGGGCGATCCCGCCATCGGCGTCATCACCGGCGGCCCCTATTCCGCGAGCCACGACTCCCCTGAGAACAAGGCCTTCGTTGAAGCCTTCAAGAAGATCAACGATGGCATGCGTCCGAACATGGTGGCGGCTGCCGCCTGGGACGCTCTCGATCTCATATACAAGACGCTGGACAAGACAAAGGGCGATGCGAGCGGCAATGCCTTCGTCGATGCGGCCAAGGGTCTGCAGATCCAGAGCCCGCGTGGCCCGATCTCGATCGACCCCGAGACGCGTGACATCGTCCAGGACATCTATATGCGCAAGGTCGAGAAGGTTGACGGCGAGCTCTACAACACGGAGTTCCAGACCTACGACAAGGTCAAGGATCCCGCTCACTGAAGCTAGCCGGGCGGGAAAACGCAGTCATCCCGCCCGTTCCTGGTCTGATACGACAATCAACAGCCTTGCGCTGCATCACAAAGTCGAAATGAAAGGACGAAGACCATCATGTCGGCCATCGCGACCATCGGTTTCGGAGAAGCAGCGCAGGCATTTGTCGCCGGTTGGCTTTCCGAAGACACCTTCACCTGCGAACCGCTATCCACATTCGACATCAAAGTCCAAGAACCGCCGCACCGAGAGGCGCTTCTCCAGGCCTGCTCGCGCTTCGGCGTCCTTTGCGCGAAATCCCCGGGCGAGGCTTTGAAAGGCCATGACATCGTATTCAGCCTCGTCACGGCAAACCGCGCCTTCGAGGCGGCGGAACAGGCCGCAGAGTTCCTCGAAAGGGACGCCCTTTATCTCGATTGCAACTCCTGTTCGCCTGCGACGAAGGCGGCTGCCGCCCGGCTCGTCGAGGCGGCCGGGGCCGTCTACGTCGACGTTGCGGTAATGTCACCTGTCCAGCCCGCACGGCACCGCACCCCTCTGCTTGTCTCCGGCCCGTCCGTAGGCCGGGCGCAACTGGTTCTCGACGGCCTCGGCATGAATGCTCGCGCCGCCGGAGACCGGGTTGGCCAGGCATCCTCGATAAAAATGCTGCGCTCCGTCATGATCAAGGGACTGGAGGCGCTCACAGCCGAATGCATACTGGCAGCGCGCAAGGCCGGCGTTGAAAGGGATGTCCTCGCCTCGCTCCAGGCATCAGACCCCGGGATAGACTGGACCGCGCGCTCGGCTTACAACCTTGAACGCATGATGGTTCACGGAAAAAGGCGCGCAGCGGAAATGCAGGAGGTTGCCGCAACCCTGAGAGAGCTGGGATTGCCGGACCGAATGGCGCTGGCAACGGTCGACTGGCAGCAACAGGTCGGGAATTTCGATATCCGAACGTCGGAAACCTCCATGGAGGGACGCGCGGAATCCATCCTGGAGCGTTTCTCGAATTGAACCCATCCCAATCAGCAGAGCCAAAAGTACAACACAACCTGCGCCACCTGAGGGTCTTCCTGGCTGTCGTCGATACCAGTTCGGTAACCAAGGCGGCTGAGATCAGCCATCTTTCCCAGCCAGCCGTCACCCAGGCACTTTCAAAGATCGAGCGCGAGCTGCGAACGACGTTGTTTGCAAGGACACCGCAAGGACTTTTCGTCAACGCACAAGGCGAGGTTCTGGCACGGCGTGTCCGGCGGGCATTCGGCTACCTTGACCCTGCCCTCTTGGACCTCAGCCCTCGCCTGCGCATCGTGGCGACGACTTCGCAATTGGAGGCGCTGATCGCGGTGCGCGAATGTGAGAACTTCACCCTTGCGGCACGTCGGCTCGGCCTCGCGCAGCCGACCGTCCATCGCGCTGTGACGCAGCTTGAGCAGGAGGCGGCCCGGCCCCTGTTCGAGCGTACTTCCTACGGCATTGTGGCAACGAAAACCGCCCAGGCGCTGGCACAGGCTGCACGCCTTGCCTTTGCCGAGCTGGCCCAGGCAGAGGCAGACCTTGCGGAAACTCTTTCCGAGGAGGCGGGAAAGATCGTCATTGGAGCAATGCCCTTGTCACGGTCCTTCGTTCTTCCGAGGGCTATCGCTGAATTCAGAAAACTCCGCCCGAAGACCCCGATCCACGTTCTGGAGGGTCCCTATGCGGACCTCTTGGCCGGCCTCCGCCGAGGAGAGATTGACTTCCTGATCGGGGCGCTGCGCGACCCCGCGCCGATCGGCGATGTTGAGCAGCGAATTCTATTCACCGACACCCTGGTCGTGGTGGCCGGAAGCAGCCATCCCCTGGTGACCAAAAAGGACGTTTCGCTTGATGAACTCGCCTCTTACCCTTGGATCGTAGGGCAGCGCGGCACGCCCATCCGAGGTCATTTCGACGCGCTGTTTGCCGGTCTGGCTGGACGCCCGGCCAGCATCGTTGAATCCAGCTCCCTTATCCTGATGCGCGAGCTGTTGAATAAGACCGATCATCTTGGATGTATCTCTTACCTGCAAGCTCAGGCGGAGCTCTCTCGCGGTCTCCTGAAGGCGCTGCCGCTTGACCTGAGGCACACAGCAAGGCCGATCGGCCTCACGCTTCGCGCCAATTGGATGCCCACCGTCGCACAGGGGCAATTCTTGAGACTCGTATCCGAAGCCGGCGACGTATTACATCCGTAAGGACAAGCCGGCCGCTTGAAGCATGATGGTAATCTGGACGGCCCATGGAGTAATTGCGACGCAAGCAAAGATGACGGACTTGCGCAGCCATTCGGTGGTCGGATCCAGGAGCACGATGACGGATTGCACTTTCCACTGCCTCGGCCCTCTGATTCTAGACCGGATCGTCGAAGTTGATCGCCTGCCGGGCCAGGGTGAGAAAGCCTTTGTCCAGGCGAAGCGGGTAGCGCCCGGTGGACCATCGCGAAATGTTGCTGTCTCGTTGGCCCGCTGGGGCAACAAGGTCGACTTCCATAGTCGAGTAGGAGACGATGCGAGCGGACGAATGCTCATCGATAACCTGGCGACAGAGGGTATCGCTACGAGCGGTGTCGATATGGCCAAGAGCATGGAGACGACAACAAGCCTGGTTATCGTCGAGAGATCGGGCGAGACGGCGATCCTGATCGATCCAATCGAAGAGCGATGGCTTCAATCAATCGGTGGAAATCTTGGCGTAGAGACCGGTGATGTTGTCATCGCCAATTTCTTTCATCCGGGCGCGGTTTCGACTGCTTTCGCAAAAGCAGGGCGAAAGAGCGCGATGACGGTGCTCGATATCGAGTTGCCCGAGATCGTCCGATATGGGTGGGAAGCTGCGCTTTCGACCGGTCGCATGGCGGATCTGGTTGTCACGAACGCCCAGGTGATCGGCGCGTTTATCGATCAAACAGGATTTCAAGGATCTCCGGAAATGGCTGCAACGCACTTCGCGAGGCAATTATCCGGAATTGGTCGCCTGGTCTGCGTCACACTTGGATCCGCAGGAGTCGTCGCGCGCGATGGTGACCAGATTATTTCCATCCCCGCAATGAAGGTGGCAGCAAAGAATACGACCGGTGCCGGTGACGTATTCCTGGCTGCTTTCGTTCGCGCTCACACTAACGGTATCGGGCTTGCGCACGCGCTGCGGTTGGCGACGGCTGCGGCCGGTCTCTTCGTGGCCGGGGACTTTCCATCATGGCCAGAGGTTGAACTCCTTGGACGCTCCTTGTCTGATTGAACGCGGCAATTTGAGAAAACCGTGACGATCTGGACGTTTGATTTGTTCAGTCGTGCACATCCATAAGAGGATAACCGTGTGAAAATACTCCGGCTCGTCTCCATTGTGATCGTCGCGGCGGTGGCTGCGGGTGGCTTTATCTATGCGCGCGGCGACCGCGACGCACTCAAGAAAATCGTGCTCGATGACTGTCTGGCCGGCAGCCACGACACCTCACAATGCGCGCGCGTCGATCGCCAGGATGGCTTCGTCCTGCTGAAGGACAGAAAGGGATCGGCTCATTACCTGCTCATGCCCACGGTCCCGATTGCGGGAATCGAAAGCGGCTAATCCCGGCATCCATGTCGAGGGTGAATATGTCGGCGATTACAACGATATCGTTGCCAAGCTGCAGGCTGCCATCCCGGCCAAGCGCGCGCCTGATGCCGTCATCATGGAAGTCACCCGCTACGGCCTCTTTGCCGATCGCGGCGTGCTGATCGATTTGACGCCCTATTTCGACGCCGATCCGCTGAAGGCCGACCTTTACGACTATGCGCGTGAAGTGGGCGTCTATAACGGCAAGAACTATATCGTGCCGTTCAATTCCTCCACGCCAGTCCTTTACTACAACAAGGACATCTTCGCCCGCGCCGGCATCACCAATGAGCCGCCGCTCAAGACTTTCGACGACATCCTCGCCGTTTCCAAGACGATCACCGAAAAGCTGGGCTCCGAAGGCATCACCGGCATTGCCGCCCCGGGCCAGTTCGCCCGCTGGGGTCTTGTCATGTCCAACGACAGCGAGCTGATCGACTCCAAGACCAACGACATCCTGCTCGACTCCCGTAATACGATTGAGGCCTATCAGTGGATGGCCTCGCTGGTGCATGATCAGAAGGTCGCCTCCCCGGATGGTGTGACCGACGAGGATGTCGGCCGCGACGCCTTCCTCGCCGGCAAGGTCGGCATCATGCTGAATTCGACCGGGAACTATACCGGCTCGAAGAAGGCGCTCGGCGACAAGCTGGAAGTACACCCGATGCCCTGCAACAAGGTTTGCTCGGTTCCGATCGGCGGCGCCGGCATCGGCATCCTGTCGACCTCGAGCAAGGAGGTGGAGGACGCCGCCTACAAGTTCGTGAGTTACGCTGCCTCGCCCGAAGCCAATGCAATCTGGTTTGCCGCGACCGGCTACCTGCCGATCAACAAGAAGAGTGCTGCTCTGCCCGTTGCCGCCGAAGCCCTCGCCACCCAGCCGGGCATCGACGTTGCCATCAAGCAGCTCGACTTCGCCCACGGCCGTGCACGCCCGCCGGTCGTCACCTGGATGCGCACCACCGAGTACAAGATGTGGGAAGCCATGGCACTCGGCCAGCGCGGCGTCGAGGAGACGATGAAGGACTTCGCCGTCCAGACCCGCGAGGAAGCCAAGCGCGCGAACAACTAAGCTCCTCAATCAAAAAACTAGAGCGGGATGTTGCCCGAAAACCGCACACACTTTTCGACATCCCGCTCTGAATGGCAAGACGGCAGCTCCGCAACGGTCTGCCGTCGCAACCGATCCGGTCCCATGCTTCGCACCCTTACTCCCTACCTGCTCGTCGCGCCGCTGATCGTCTTCATGGCGGTCTTTACCTATATTCCCGTGATTGCGAGCGTGAACCTCAGCTTCCGGCACTGGGATTTCCTGTCGCCGAACATGCCCTTTGTGGGCTTCGAGAACTACCGCCTGCTGCTGGATTCCCGTGATTTCTGGAATTCGCTGCAGGTCACAGCGCTCTTTGCGTTGATTTCCGTGCCGGTGAGGCTCGGGCTGGCGCTGGCGGTCGCAAGCTATCTCACTCGGGAGACCCTGCCCTCGCGGCTCTTGCGCGGAGCGCTGTTCCTGCCCTCGGTCACCTCCACCGTATCCATCGCCGTCGTCTTCTCCTGGGTCTTCGCGACCGACTACGGCATGGTCAACGCCGCCCTCACATGGCTGGGTCTCGGCAAGGTGCAGTGGCTGCAGGACCCGCAGCTTGCCCTCTGGGTACTGATCTTCGTCAACACCTGGAAACAACTCGGCTATGATATCGTCATCTATATCGCCGGCCTGCAGGCCGTGCCGCAGGAACTCTACGATGCCGCAGCCGTCGATGGCGGCCGGCGCTTCCATGTGTTCCGCCGGGTGACGGTGCCGCTCGTCATGCCAACCACCTATTTCCTGCTTGTGATTTCGGTCATCGAGGCCTTCCAGGTGTTCACCATCGTCAATGTCATGACCCACGGTGGTCCCGCTGGTGCCACCGATATGCTCGTCAACCTGCTCTATCGCGTCGGCTTCACTCTTTTCGACATCGGCAGAGGTTCGGCGCTCGCCGTCCTGCTCTTCGTCTTCCTGATTGCGCTGGCGCTGATCAAGTCCCGCGTCATTGGCCGGAGGGTTCATTATGAGGCATGAAACCCCCATAGTCGCCGGCCTGGCGCTGCTGGCGGGGCTCACCTTCCTGTCGCCCGTGCTTTACTCCATCTGGATGTCCTTCCAGACCGCGCACGCCTATTACACCGGCGGCCTCGACTTCACGCTCGACAACTATGTCCGCGCGGTCGCTGAGTATAATTTCGCCCGCTATCTCCTGAACAGCATCATCGTCTCGGGCCTCGTAACGCTCCTCGGCATCGCGGTCGCAACCATGGCCGCCTTCGCCTTCGCCAGGTATCGGTTCCGCGGCGGCAATCTGCTGTTCGGCGCGACCGTGGCGACGTTGATGATCCCGAGCCATATCAGCCTCATCCCGAACTACCTGACGCTTGCCAAGGCCGGTCTGCTCGACACCTATGCCGGTCTGATCCTGCCGGCCATATCCAACGGTTTCGCCGCCTTTTTCCTGCGCCAGTACATCAGGGGCATCCCGAAGGCGCTGGACGAGGCAGCCTATATGGACGGCGCAACGCCGCTGCAGGTGCTGTGGCGGGTGATCGTACCGATCGCGCGACCGGCCATTTTCTCCATGGGGCTCTATATCTTCATCACCGAGTGGAACAATTACATCTGGCCGCTGGTCGCCGTTGGCAAGGAAGACCTCTACACGTTGCAGATCGGGCTCGCCCGCCTTTACCGCATCAATCCCGGCGAAGGACTGGTCGACTGGCCGCTGGTAATGGCCGCTTCGACGATCACGATCCTGCCGGTCCTCCTGGGCTTTCTGCTCGTCGAGCGGCATCTCGTGCGCGGCATCACCATGGGTGCGCTCAAGTAATTCGAGAAAAGGACAAACATAGAATGACACGCATCGCTTCACATCGCGGCGGCACTTTGGAATTCGGCGACAGCACGCCGCAAGGCTTCGCTGCAACGGCGAAAATGCCTCTGGAAGAGGTGGAATTCGACGTCCATCCGACCGCCGACGGGGCGATCATGGTGCATCACGATCCCACTCTCGACGGCACCACGGACCGCAGCGGTGCGATCGCCGCGATGACGGAAGCCGAAGTGCGCGCGGCCGTCATCAACTATGGCGCCGGCGGGAACCCGATCTCGCTCAACGAACTCTGCGCCATGTTCCTCGACAGCAAGGTCGACTTCCGATGCGAGATCAAACCCGGAGCCGACGGCCGCCCCTATCCGGATTTCGTGCCGCGGGTCGTTAAGCTCCTCGCCCGTTGCGGAATGTTGGAGCGGACCACCTTCTCCTCCTTCCTCGTCGAGTCGCTGGACGCGCTCGCCGCTGCAACCGACCGGCCGAGGCTCTGGCTCGTCAGCCCACCGGTGCTGCGCCAGCTCGGAACGACAGCCGTGCTTGAGCTGGCGCATGCCCACAAGATCCCCGAGATCGGCGTGCATGTGGATACGGCTGATGCCACGCTGACGGCGATGGCACGGGACGCCGGCATCGATTTTGGATGCTGGGCGGCGCATACCGCGGTGCAGATCGAAAAAGCACTCACCCTCGGTGTGAAAGTCTTCACCACCGATCGGCCGAGCCTTGCAATTTCGATACGTGACCGTCACCGCGGGGAGACCAACTGATGAGCGGGATTATCCTTCGCGACATCCGCAAGTCCTATCCTGGCGGGCCCGAAGTTCTGCATGGCGTTTCGATGGATATCAGGCCCGGCGAATTCGTCGTCATCGTCGGTCCGTCCGGCTGCGGCAAATCCACCCTGCTGCGCCTCATCGCCGGCCTCGAACGCTGCGAGCAGGGCGACATCGAGATCGCCGGCAAGCGGGCGAACGCCCTCGCACCCCAGGACCGCGATATCGCGATGATCTTCCAGAACTATGCGCTCTACCCGCACATGACGGTGCGCCAGAACATCGCTTTTGGTCTGGAACTGCGCGGTGTGCCGAAGACCGAGCGCAATGCGCGCGCCGAAAGCGTGGCAAAGACATTGCAGCTCGAAGCCTATCTCGACCGCAAGCCAGGCGCGCTTTCGGGCGGCCAGCGGCAGCGCGTGGCGATGGGGCGCGCCATGGCGCGCAACAGCTCGACCTTCCTGATGGACGAGCCGCTCTCGAATCTCGACAATGCGCTCCGCGTCGCGATGCGCACCGAAATCAAGGAGCTGCACCGCCAGCTCGGCGCTACCATCGTCTACGTCACCCACGACCAGACCGAGGCCCTGTCACTCGCCGACAGGATCGCCGTGATGAAGGATGGCGATCTCCTGCAATTCGACACGCCGGAGGCAATCTACGACCAGCCGCAGAACCGTTTTGTCGCGGGCTTCCTCGGTGTTCCGCCCATGAATTTCTTGCCGGTCGAACACCTGCCTGACTGGCAGGGCAGACAAGGCCTGCTTGCTGGTCTGCGGCCGGAATTCTTGTCCATCTGCGCCGAAAGACCGCATGAATCGGCGCTGCCTGTCAGGCTCATGCTGTCGGAAATGACCGGCTCCGAGATCATCCTGCATTGCGACAGCCCGGCTGGCCGCATTACGTTGACCAGTGCGCGTAAGGATGTGCCGCGCGATGCCGGCAGCTTATGGGTAGCATACGATCTTGACCGGGCTGTGTTTTTCGATAACCAGAGCGGCAACCGCGTCGATCTTTCATCCTGATGTGATGGAATTCAGAGGCCGGCGAGCGGGCGCCGAGTTTTCGCGAAAAGCGACATCGACAAGTGCAAAGAGTGTCATGGACAGGCAAAGTGAAATTCCGCAGCTTCTCGGCGATCTTATCAGCCGCAATTCGACGAGACTGACGGAGGCGGACACACGGCTCCTGGATGTACTGATGCAGGACCCGATACGCGCGGCAATGGAAAACGGCAAGGCAGTCTCCTTCCGCGCCGGCGTGCATCCGGCCTCGGCGGTACGGCTGGCGCGACGCCTCGGTTTCAAGGGCTATCCTGAATTGAGGAGCTTCCTCCAGGCCAATCTGATGGAAGGCGGCGGTGATTTTGAAAACCCGGCAGCCCGCATGGCGGCCCGCCTTGTTCGCGCAGAGGAAGGCGGGCTTTTGGCCTCGGTGCTCGATAGCGAGATCGCGGCTCTCCAGCAGGTTCGCAACAGCGTTTCCGACGCCGACATTCGCGCCTTCTCCGAAAGCCTGCGCGGTTGCCGACGGGTTTTCGTGTTCGGACGCGGCCATTCCGCAGCGCTATCCTCGCTGATCGCGCTGCGGCTGAACCGCTCGGGCTATGAGGCTGTCGATCTTGCCAGCCAGATGCACCAATTGGCCGAGGTTCTGACGACACTCTCGCAGGATGATGTCCTCTGGCTGCTCGCCTTCCGCAGGGCATCGCCACTCATCCATGAAGTGCGCAAGATCGCCGCCCAGAGAGGCGCTAAAACGCTTGCGCTAACGGACCTGCGCAGCGCACGCATGGATCCAGCGCCCGATCACCAGATTTCGGTCTCCCGCGGCGAAGCCGGGGAGTCCCAATCGCTCGTTGTGCCCATGACGATTGCCAATGCCGTGATCCTCGATCTTGCCGCTATCGATGACGGCCGCTCGCTGCGTGCACTTGGATCTTTCAAGTCCTTCCGGGCGACGTGTGGTCTGTCGCAGGCGCTCCTATGAATGCCAATGGGCACGGTGAGCCCCGCTTACTCCTCCTGCGTAATCAGCGCTTCGAGCGCAGCAAGATCACGAAAGATGAGCCTGCTGCCGTCCCGCGCGATCAGGCCGCACTTGGTGAAAGTGCTCATCTCCCGTGAGACCGCCTCTCTATGGGTGCTGATCGTCGCCGCAAGCTCAAAATGCGTTGGCGCCGGGCATATGGAGACTTGGCCGTCGACCTGTTCCAGGTCCTTCGCCCGGCGAAGCAACTCCAAAATGAGACGTTCGCGCACGAACAGCGTGCTGAACTCGTAGACACGGCTGGTCAGTCGCCTGACCAATGCCGACAGATGCTGAAGCAGGGCCCAGGCAAAGACAGGATGACTGACGACAAGATCTCGGAACGCCGCCTGCGACAGCCGCGCCGCGCGCGTTGGCTCCAGAGCTACGACGCTGGCTGAACGCGCCATTCCGTCTATGCCCGCTAATTCTCCGAAAATGTCGCCAGGCCCGATGTCGCCATACGAAACCTCCCGCCCATTCTCCGAGTAAAGGGTGACGCGGGCGCGTCCCTCTTGAATGAAGAAGACATCACGCGATGCGTCGCCATGCGCAATCATCAATTCGTCTTGCTGATAGCTGCGCAAGGCCCATTGCTTCGCCAGCGCGGCAAGCGCTGCATCATCCAACCTCGACAGAAAAGAAAGGGACGCGGTCATGGTCGTATTCTTCCGTTTGGTCGAATGTACTTCTTTCCTCTCTTCCGGCAAAAGAAAAATGAAGTCGCACCAGGGCGTATTGACCGACAGCTCTGCGAATATTTGGCTTCTTACTGCCTGTTTCCCTAAATCGGAACCGATTTAAGGATAAAAACATGCAACAAGTCAAAGTGCTACAGCGTCCTTTGTGCGTCTCGAAAAGGCGCACGGCACTGTAGAGTTTCTTTCCTTGGCTGTGTGAATTCTCACAAACGAAGAAACCCACCTCTGTTATCGTTGTCATGGGTTGAGCACGTCTGGAGAAATACGGTTGGGGAGGTGCACCATGTACAGGTATGTAGCTTTTGCAATGCTGTGCGGAATCGCGAGTTTTGCCTTCGCCGATGAACTCCATCCTTTTATAGTGGGACTGTCGATGTCGGCGCTTATCACGGCGTCATGTATTACCTGCAATCCGATGACGGCTATCAAGTGGTTACCACGATCGCAGAGTGCGAGACGGGACCGCAAAATCTCCCGCGCACACGGTAAGCTTCTCGTCGGAAAGATCGAATCCAGGCCGGAAGTCGCGCATATTGGCAGGTGAATCTAAGTCCATGCCGCACGGCGGCGAAGGCCATATCGAGGAGCGATACCACCGATAAGGATGGCGTCCTAAAGACGCCGATGGGCGATGCCTGGGGGACCTGGCGGGCACGCCCAACAGTCAGCCCGCGACGAAGTCTGTCATTGGTAATGGCCGTTGTCTTTCGTGCCCATCGCCGCGGGCTGACTACTCACCGATGATCTAAGGTTTTTTTGACAATGGCGGAGGCGGCCCGTGATGAAAGCGCGGCAGTATCGTTGTGACCGGAACCCGCCGTTTGACGCTCGACTTGGTAGATCATCCACACAATTCACGCTGCCGTCGCGTCAGGTCGTTGGCTTGCCGGGCGGGTGAACTCGGCCAAGAAAGTCACGGACGAATGAGAGCACCTCATCGAGGTTGGTCTCCAGAAGCCAATGACCGCCATCCAGCAGATGCAGTTCGGCGTCGGGGAGATCGCGGAGATAGGCACGCGCCGACTTCTCCGGCATGTACCCGTCCTGAGGTCCCCATAAGATCAGTGTCGGCGGACGGTGCTTGGCAAGGTAGTTCCGATGTTGCGGAAACCAGGCGCGGTTCTCTTTCAGGCCCGCGATCAGGTCAATCGCAACCTCCTTGCGCTTCGGCGTCATCAACGACCAATGCAGCTTCCAGAGATCGGGAGGAATCCGCTGGGCGAGCTCAGGCCTCACGTCATTCAGAAACTCCTCCATGAATGTCTCCTCTTTGATCGCCTCCGCCAATTTCCCCCTCATGTCGGACCGGGGCAGCCGCCAGGTCTTCTCGATCTCGGCATATTTCGATCCCAGCGCATCTTCGTAGGGAATATCTCCATTCTGGATGATGAGCGCTACGATGCGCTCCGGCGCTTTGATAGCCAGCCGCGCGCCAATGGGAGATCCGAAGTCATGCAGATAAAGGGCGAAGCGCTCCACGCCGACCGTCTTCACGAAGCCGTCCAGAAAGTCGGCATAGCCGTCGAAGCTGTAGTCGAAGTCTTCCGGTGTCGCACTGTAGCCGGCGCCGGGGAAGTCCGGCGCAAGCAGCCGCCAGCGATCTGCCAACCCTGGCATGAGATTGCGGAATCCGTACGAGGAGCATGGATAGCCGTGCGGCAACAGCACCACGGGTGCGCTTTCAAGCCCTGCCTCGCGATAAAAGATATCGATGCCGTTGACGGTCACATATCTATGGATCGTTGGTTGCATGGTGTACCTTTCGGCCGCTCAATTCCTGAAGATTGATCTTCAAACCCCTCGAACATCCGTTGGTTCCCTGTGATCCGGCAACGGCGCACCGGCGGCGATGATGTCGTCAGCACAAGGCGCGCGGCTGCCATGCTGCCGGCCCGGGCAGCCAACACCGACCGGGTTCTTACCCCAGAAGTCGATCTTTCAGGAGAAGCTCAAAACAGCGCCCTGCGTCTTATCAGACGCACAAAGGTAGCTGTAGCACTTTGAATTGCTGCATCTTTTATCCTTAAATCCATCCCGATTTAAGGAAACATGCAGCAGTCGCGGTAGCCTTGACGTTCCGGCAACTGCCCTCAGGCAGCTTCGCGCCCACCAACCGGCACCGGAAGCAACTTGCCTCCTTCGGCGTGGGCGCGATCGACCGCCGCCCCGCGGCCTTTGACCGGCAGAGGTTTCTTTCAGACTCAAATTGCGCAGATGCGCACGCCAAGTGCCCGCAATGGCAGGCTGGCGGACGGTTGAAGCAACTCTTGTAGCTATTTCGCCTGTTCTGCGCGCCAAGCCCCATCTGGCTTGACTTCCACCGTCTCGTGCACCTCCTGCCAACGGTTGATGCCACCAGGGAACCAATAAACACCGGTATAGCCCTTCATTACCAACCGTTTGCCGGCGTTCCAACTACCCCAGCACTCGGGCCGGCAGAAGG
This sequence comes from Sinorhizobium sp. CB7, assembly GCF_041357635.1. Lineage (NCBI taxonomy): Bacteria > Pseudomonadati > Pseudomonadota > Alphaproteobacteria > Hyphomicrobiales > Rhizobiaceae > Sinorhizobium > Sinorhizobium sp. CB7. The sequence goes on along the minus strand of NZ_JAULLL010000018.1, from coordinate 108,519 downwards.
TGACGATGGGCTTTGAGCTGTCGCCATGTGTCAGTTCTTCCACGCGACGAAAAAACGTTTCCTCTTGCGCCGCCTCGAAGGACGCTGCTCCAGCGCCCGGAAGCCACACCGCGCCCGGGATGGAGCGATGGGTCGGCAGCCAAAGCCGATCCTGAGGAAAATCCTCCGGCTTCTTGTCGGCGGGGCCTACATCGAGAAGCACCGGTTTTTTCTGTATGAGCGCCTCAAGGCCTGCCAGATCGATGACGACGGCACCTCCGAGCGTCTTCGGCGTCTCCCCTCGCATCGGTCCGGTCCATAAGCCATCCGGCTCCTGCACTTCGGCCCAGGACAGTTGCGTGCCTGAGGCGGTCAGGAACAACGCAATCGCGAGTGAGATGGCAGCCCTCAGCAAGGTTCCAATCCGGCCAGACATGCCCACACCTTCAGTTCGTGGCCGGAGGCACCTTGAAACTCTGCTCCCAGTGGCCTCCCTTGGTGTCGGACGCGATCACCTTCATCGGCCCGTCGCCAGCCGGCACGAAATTAAAGCCGATTGCGGGATTTGTGGACATGGAAATATCGCCCGAGATCTCAAGGACGGTCTCGTCTCCATAGGAGACAGTCACCTTGTCGATGTAACGCGCAGGCGTGTAAAGTCGGGTAAGTTGGTTCATCTGCATTCCATTGAAATTCGGATGGCGGATCATTAGCGTTGCCTCGGCAGGTTTGCCTTCCTGCATGCTCTCCGCGAATTTCATCCTCATTTCCCCCATCCCCTTCATCGCTTCCGCGTCACTCGGTCCAGAAGGGGCCGAGCAGCCGCCTGATGCCTTTACGAAGGCGGCAGTCGAAAACAGCTTGCCGTCTTTCGTTTCGGCAACGGCGTGAACGTTGGTGTAGGTGTCGATCCGCACGCGCAGTTGCAGCGTGCCAGGATCCGCGGCCGACCCGAAGGTAACGTGAGCGGCAAGCGGCGCGGGGTTGTCATCGATCACAAGATAGACCGATTTGATCTTGTCCTTCTCCGGCATCGTCAGGGTGATCGGCACGAGCGCAGCATCCTGCGCGCGCTTTGGCGCATCAATCTTGATCAATGAGTCGGTCGGGAGAACCTCCCGGTCGTCGAAGAGGTAATCGGCAATCAACTGCCAGCGCTCCTCCCGCTGGGCATCAGCCGGAGAGGAACCTGCAGCGGAAACCGGCCCAGCGCAGATCGCCGTAACCAAAGCAGCCCCGAAGGCCGATCGCAGTATCTGCATCATGTTCTCCTCCTTGCTCCATCCCGTACACTACTCCCATTCAAGCTCCTTGTAAGCTTGAATGACGTTGCGGCCGTTATAGTCATCGAACAGCGTCCAGCCTTCGCCTTCTCCCGCGGCGACGATTCGGCTGGCCTCGTCTATCCCGAGGCCCTGCGCTATCGCCCTGCGTGTTTCATCGCGTAGAACCGTGAGATAGCGCATCTGTTTTGCCATGGCCGGTCCGAAGTCCACGATCGCCGGCCCATGACCCGGCACTGCACGGGCAGCACCGATGCCTTTGAGCCGCTCGGCTTCGTTCAACCATCCAGGCAGGCTTCCATCCAGCGAGGGGACGCGATCGACGAACAGCAAATCCGCTGCAAACAGCGTTCCCGTTGAGGTATCAAACATTGACAGATCACAATCGGTGTGTGCGGTGTCGTGCGCGGTAAGCCGGACAATACGGTCTCCGAGATCAACTTCGGCGACATCTTCTATCTCCCGTGTGGGATATACGATGCCACCCACGCTCTCTGCTCCGAGAATCTCGACGAGACGCTGGCGATAATAGCTCCCCCGGGCATCAAGCGCAGGTCTCAGAGCGTGATGACCAATAAATTCCGGCTGTCCTTCAGCAAAGGCGGCAGCACCAAAGCAATGATCGGGATGGACGTGGCTTATCACAACATACCGAATCGGTTTGCCGGTCCGCTTCCTGATTTCTGAGTGGAGCCATTGCCCGTCTGCTAAACTACCTCCGGGATCGATCACCAGCACGCTGTCGCGTCCGATGATGAAGCCTATGTTGGCAATGCCATCCTTGTTGGCCGGCGTCGCTTCCTCGTGCGGTCCCTCACGAACGAAGATTCCGTTCCCGACTTCTTTCAGCGAAAAAGATTCTATGGCAAAGCCACGCCTCGGCAGGCAACACAGACAGAGACCGAGCGCCAAGGCTTCACGCCGCCTGAAGCGAAGGCTATCGGCGGACCGTCCCGCATAATCGATCCAATTGAGCTCATCAATCGACATGCCCGAGGCTAGCACGTTTCGCCTTGCCCCGGTAGGATCGCATATCGGGGCGGGCTCGACGGCCAGGTTCCTTCATTCAAGGCCCCAGGCGAGGCCTTCAAACCAGAAATGTCAGTTGCACCTTGCAGGCCGCGGAGCGGTCGCCCGCCATGTCGAAAGCGGAAATCACATCTGTAATCGGAAATGTATGGGAGATGATCGGCCTGACATCGATCGTTTGTGACAAAATGAGTTTGACCGCCAGCGCGAATTCCGTGTCGAAGCGCTGCGAGCCGACCCAGTGCAGCTCCTTGCCGACCAGCGCGTTCACAGGAACCGTGAGGTCGCCGGTTACGCCGACCTGCACGATCGTGCCGCGCGGCCGGACGACAGCAATCGCATTGCGGACAGCCGAAGCGGCCGCCGAACATTCGAAGGCAACATCGAACTGGCCCTTATCCGCCTCAAGAGCCGAAAGCGCGCCGGCGTCCTTTAGAACGTTGATCGTCCGGCTCGCTCCCATGGCTGCGGCTCGTTCAAGTGCTGCCTCCGTGAGATCCGTGGCGATAATTTCCGCGGCGCCTGCATATCGAGCCGCCGCGATCACCAGACAGCCGATCGGTCCGGCTCCCGTCACCAGCACGCGCTTGCCGGAAAGATCGCCGGCCCGGGCGGCGGCATGCAGGCAGACCGCCAGAGGTTCGGCGCAGGCCGCTTCGCCGGCGCTGACCAGGTCACCTGCCGGCAGGCACTGGATCGCCGGCACGACAAGATAGTCGCGAAACATGCCCTGCGCATGGGGCAGGCGCATAGCGCTGCCCATAAACTGCATGTTCAAGCAGTGAATTGGCAAGCCCTCGGTGCAGAAGCGGCAACGACCACACGGCTGGCTTGGATTGATCGAGACCAGTTGTCCCGGCTTCAGGCCGGTTACACCGGAGCCAAGGGCCTCCACATATCCTGCGGCCTCATGGCCTGGAATGATCGGTTCCCGCACCCGGACAGGTCCGAAGCCGCCGTCCTGATAATAGTGCAAATCGGAGCCGCAGATGCCGCCGGCAGCCATCTTCAGCAACACCTCGCCGTCGCCGGGGGCTGCCACCGCCCCCTCCTCGATCTTGAGGTCCCCCTGCCCGTAAAGTCTGGCAAAACGTGTCCGCACGCCCGTTCCTCAGTTACCTCGGATCAGTCCAAGTTCCATGGGCAGCCAGAGAGTGACCGCTGGAATGAAGGTGATCAGGATCAAAGCGATGAACAATGGCGCCAACCACGGCAGGATCGCCATCGTCGTGCGCTCCACCGACAGTCTGGCGACGCGCGACAGCACGAAGAGCACCATGCCGAGCGGCGGATGGAGAAGCCCGATCATCAGGTTCAGCGTCATGATCAATCCGAAATGCACCGGATCGATGCCGAACTTGGCAACGATCGGCAGCAGGATCGGCACAAGGATGGTGATGGCGGCGATCGTATCCAGGAAACAACCGACGAAGAGCATCAGCAGGTTCACGAGGATCAGGAAAACCCATTTGTTATCGGTGATCGACAGGATGGCATCGGACAAGAGTTGCGCAGCCTGACTGACGGTCAGCAGCCAGGCGAAGATCGAGGCGGCGGTGACGATAAAGAGAACAGAAGCCGTTGTTTCGATCGTGTCGAACGTTGCGCGGGTGAGTGTTGAAAGCGTCATCGTACGATAGCGCACGAGCCCCAGAAACAGCGACCAGAGCACGGCGGCGACCGCCGCCTCGGTGGGGGTGAACCAGCCCATCGTCATACCCCCGATCAGGATGACAGGCGTCATCAGCGCCATGACGGCAGAGAAATCGAAAAACCAGTCAAGCGCCAGCAGAACCGCCAGCGCAATTCCGACTGCCAGATTCATGGAAAGGCCGGCCATCATCAGCAGATAGATCAGCACCGGGATTCCAAGGACCACCACCACTTCCAGTGATGCCGACCCGAGCTGGCGAAGATCGAACGGCGCATCGGATCCCCAGCCCCTGACATAGGCGAAGACGGCGACCGTCACCATCATCAGAAAGGTCATGACGACGCCGGGCAGAATGCCGGCCATAAACAGCGCGCCGATCGAGACATTCGCCATCATGCCGTAGATGACAAAGGGCAAGGATGGCGGAAAGATAGGTCCGAGCGTTGCCGAGGCGGCAGTTACACCGACTGCCGCTTCAACGGGGTAGCCATGGTCCTTCATGGCCTTGATTTCGATGGTGCCGATGCCGGCGGCATCAGCAAGTGCCGTTCCGGACATGCCGGAGAAGATCACCGAACCGATAATGTTAACCTGAGCGAGGCCGCCCTTCATCCAGCCGACCAGCGAGACGGCGAAGGAGTAGATGCGTCCGGTGACACCGGCGGAATTCATGAGATTGCCGGCGAGGATGAAGAACGGCACGGCGAGAAGCGGAAAGCTCTCAACACCCGCGATCATCCGCTGGGCGGCGATGATATCGGGCGCCACGCCATAAAGGATCAGATAGAGGACCGAGGCCACCGCCATCGAGATAGCGACCGGCACCCCAATGAGCATCAGGGCAAGGAAGGAACCAACGAGCAGCCACATGGCGATCAATCCTCGATCTTCTGGAACATTTCGGGTCGTTCGAGCACGGAATAGCCACGGCGCAGATTGCCGATGAAGACCTGAATGGAGCGGGCGAGCATCAGGACGAATGCGGCCATGACACTGTAGAAGACGATGCTCCGCGGGAGATCGATCGTGACCATTCGCTCATGGGCGACGACTTCGACGTAACGCCACATCAGCCAGCAGGCATAGGCAAAGAAGGCAATGCGAACGACATCGACGAAGACGGAAAGCGCGCGAGCCGCCCCGGACGGAAGATAATGATAGAGCACATCCACCTGGATATGCCGCGAAATGCGCACGCACATCGCTGAGCCCAGGAAGACCACTCCGATCAGGCAGTTGATGGCGATCTCCTCGGTCCAAGCATAGGAATCGTTGAGCACATAGCGGGTGAAGAACTGCAGGAAGACACACCCCGTCATCAGCCAAAAGATGATGAGCGTCAGCCAGTCTTCGAAGCCATAGTCGGTCGCATGTGCAGTCGGTGCCGTATCCTCGAAGGATTGCGCAATCTCTTCGGCCGTTATTTGAGTATGGATTTCTTTCGACATGATGGTCTTTCGGCAATGGTGGGGAAAGACCGGCCTCGCGATCGTGAGGCCGGCGGCGTCATCCAACTATTTGATGGCGCGAATGGCTTCCCAGTCTTCCTTTTTGTAGCCGAAGTCCTCGAGCTTGACCTTTTCCATGACGTTCTTCTCGAAATCCGCCTTGTCGACTTCGGCGACGGAGACGCCCATCCCCTTGAATTTATCGACCAGCGCCTTCTCGCGCTCCTCGATGATCTTCGTGGCACGTTCGGCAGCCTCCGACATGACCTCGGAGAAGATCTTCTTGTCCTCGTCCGAGAGGCTCGCCCAGCGGCTCCCGGAGACGACTGTGTTGAGGTGATCGACGATATGACCCGTCAGGACTATGTTCTTCTGAACTTCGAAGAATTTCTTGGCCTCAATGGTCGTTAGCGGATTTTCCTGCGCTTCGACGGTGCCATTCTGAAGGGCAAGATAGACTTCTGCAAAGGCAATCGGCGTGGTGTTGGCACCACAGGCTCGTGGCATGGCGAGATAGGCCGGGACATCAGGAACACGGATCTTCAGGCCCTTCATGTCGGCACATTTGGAGATCGGCTTATTTGAGGTGGTGTGGCGCGTGCCGTAGTAAGTGACAGCAGCGATATGGTTGCCGGAGGCCTTTTCATAACCCTCGGCCAGACGCTTGAACACGTCGCTCTTGGTATAGGCGATCAGATGGTTCGGATCGCGGAAGATGTAGGGGAAATAGGTGACCCCGATCGGGCGATATTCGCGGGCCGCGAAACTTGACCCCGAGATGATGATATCAACCGTTCCAAGCTTGAGGCCCTGGTTGATATCCGCTTCCTTGCCGAGCTGCGACGCTGGAAAGACGTCAATCTTGTAGCGGCCGTCAGTGCGTTTGTTGATCTCCTCCGCCGCCCATACGGATTCCGTATGGAACGGTTCGGATGTCTCGTAGACATGTGCCCATTTCAGCACGGTCTGTGCCTGCGCCGCGAAAGCCGAGGCCAGAACGACCGCGGCTGTGCCCAGGATTATTTTCACTTTCAACTTCATGGTTTCCTCCTCCCAGTTGAACCAGTGAATATGCGTCTAATGGTTAGCGATACGCCTCCATGCAGCGGGTATGCCGTTGCCCACCGATTCGCCCTCGAAGCTTTCCGACAGGCGAAGCTGTGACTGATCGAGATGGGCACGCATGGCGGCGCGCGCCGCAGCCGGATCGCCCGCGGCAATCGCATCCCTGATTGCGCGATGCTCCTCCATCGCCGCCCGCCAGGTCTGCGTATTTTCGAAATAGCTAGCGAGCTTTTCGAAATAGGGCGTCATGCGCATATCGTGAATGCTGCCGATGAAGCGATTGAGCGTCGCATTGGCAATGATACCCGAAACGATGACATGAAATTCGCGATCCAATGCCAACGCCCGCCGCTGATCATCAAGCGCCGACGCCATCTTGGCGAGATTATCGTCCATCAGCGCAACGTGCTCCTGACGGACCAGCCGGGCTGCCTCTTCGGCGACCGCACATTCGACGACTGCGCGCGCCCTTAGTAATTCGAATGGTCCTTCGAAATCTTCCGGCGGCGAGTCCGTGGAAAGCTGCTTGCGCGCCGTCACATAGATGCCGGACCCCATACGAATATCGATGAAACCTTCCACCTCCAGCACGATCAGCGCTTCACGGATCGTCGGACGGGATACGCCCAGCATATGCGCCAGCTCGCGTTCGGCTGGAAGGCGCGAACCGGCCGAAAGCTCCCCCTTCTCGATCAACGCACGCACCTGATCGGCCACTTGGCGATAAAGTCGCTGCGATTCCACGGCTGAAAACATCGTTTCTTCCTCACGCGCGATTGGAAGTGGTCAGGTGGCCATACCAATTCTCGGGAGATTAGCTCAGAAGTCGCTATTGTCAATGAGGTGTGGAAGGCGGACGACCTTCGTATCCAGCGGTGCCCCTGAGGGCGGCTGCGAATGCTAAGGTGGATCGACTGAAGTTGCGCCGCCTGATCCAAGACGCCGGACTTCGCTCATTGGGGGCGCTTGTTGGACTCCAGGTTCCATGCTCACGCATTTGACGCGCTGACGCCTGCACTTACATAATGACTGGCCTTATGCGGGGCGGAGGATGCCTCTTGGATCGATCGTTATTTCTCTCCAGACTTCTAGGGCCGACATTCGTCACGATCGCGCTTGGCATGCTGATCAATCTCAACATGTATGCAAGCATGATCGCGGAGGCGCTGAACGGCTGGCACCGCCTCAAATCAATAATGCCCTCGCGAATCAGTGGCATAACCAAACGATCTGCTCACGCCTTCGCAGTGCTGCTCTGAAGATTGGGAGATTTGCAATTGCCGTCCGAAATCGAAGTCAAGCTCGAACCCTCATCGGAAATCATCAAGAGGCTCACTCGTGCCGATCTTCTCGGAAAACCGGAAATCCTGAAGCAGACCTCGATCTATTTCGATACCGAAGATCGCAGGCTGTTCACCAGCGGTTTCACAGTCCGCATCCGGCGGACCGGCGAAGCTCGGATACAGACCGTGAAGGCGACAGGACAGAGTGCGTCGCTATTTACGCGATCGGAATGGGAGACGCCTCTCGAGGGAGATGCGCCCGTTCTCGATCACTCGAATCCGCTCACGAGCGAGTTCGGCTCCGACCTTGAGCTGAGGCCGATGTTTGACGTCGAGGTCGAGCGGCGGATCTGGAGCGTCGAGGAGTCCGGTTCAACGATCGAGGTCGCCCTTGACCAGGGCGTCGTCATATCCGGAGAGCGGAACACAGACGTGCGTGAGTTGGAACTGGAGCTGAAGGATGGCGAGCCGAAGGACCTGTTCGTCCTTGTCCGCAAGATCGAAGCGCTCGCGCCGGTTCGCTTCGGGATCCGATCCAAGGCGGAAAGAGGCTTCAGTCTTATCGAAGCGCAGAAGTTCTTCCACAAGGCAGAAAGCGTGCATCTCGACAAAAGCATGCATGCGGCCGCATCTTTTCAGGCGATCGCGGCGTCATGCTTCCGGCAGTTCCGAATGAACGAGGACATCCTTCTCCGCCATCGAAACGCAGAGGCCCTGCACCAGGCGCGGGTTGCGCTGCGCCGTCTGAGGTCCGCGTTTTCCCTGTACAAGCCGTTGCTGCAGGGCGAGGAGCCACAACGACTGAAGGACGAGCTTCGCTGGCTCGCGGGAGTTTTAGGCGAAGCACGCAATCTGGACGTCCTCCTCCCGAAGGCAATGGACGACGATCTTTGGCAACGATTGTCGGCCGCGCGTGAGGCGGCTTACGACGATGCCCTCGAAGCGCTGAGCTCTTCGCGCGCACGCGCACTCATGCTCGATTTCAACGAATGGCTCCATTGCGGCAACGACCTCCTCCTACCGGACACTGAAGAAGTCCATGAGATGAAAGCGTCGGATTTCGCGGGCGCAGCGCTCGATCGGATGCGCAAGAAACTGAAGAAGCATGGCCGCGCGCTCGCCGAGGTCGATGACCAGCAACGTCACGAGGCGCGCAAAGATGCAAAGAAGCTGCGATACGCGGGCGAGTTCTTCGCCTCGCTTTTCGACGACAGGCGAGGCGCCGGTCGCCATAAGCGGTTCATGGCTGCCATGGAGGATCTGCAGGATCACCTGGGAGCACTCAACGATCTGGCGAGCGGACCCGCGGTGCTCGAGAAGCATGATCTCGCCGATCACCCCGCGCGTGAGAGCGTGATCTCCCACGCCGACAAGGCAGAACTGATCGACGCGGCTCAGGCGGCTCTCGATGACGTGCTGGATTCGAAGCGGTTCTGGCGCTGAGGCTGGCGCTATGAGGATGATGGCCCCGCTCGATGCTCTCCGCGAAGTAGGTTCTTCTAGCCGCCGCTTGCTCGATTGTCCCCTCGCCCCGCTTGGGTGAGGGGCAAAACTCGAGGCGAATCCGATGGCTGCGAATAAAATTCGGGAGCTGCAACGACCTCTCATCCAGCGCATCGACACGGACAACCTCCCGAAAGCCCACATTCTAGCGCCATGCCGCCTCGTTCTTCTGTTTGTAGTCGCTGAAGGCTCTCCTTAGCCCGAGCAGCACTTCGGCCGCGGTCTCGAACATCGCCTTCAACTGCGGCTCTTCGACCTTTTCAATATCTCCACGCAGATGATCGACCATTTCCTGAAGGCGCGTCTGCATCGCGTGAATCTCTTTTCACGCGAGAGGCTTTAGATTTCCGCCAGCACCTCGGAAATGACGGAAAATTTCACGGCCTGCCACCGTCTATAGTCGAGCACCAGCTTGACCGAAACCCAGCAGTCTCCGCTCCTCTTGACAGTCTCCCATCCCAATAATTCCTTGGACTGGGCAGTTGCCAGCAACCTGCCGGCGTGACTGCGGGAAATGACGTAGTTGTCGGCGGCAAGTCGCGCGGAGACAGCGCCTATCCACAACCGCTCTCCCAGGTCTGCCGTTGCCGGCACGCGCGACATAAGGTCGTGCAATATATTGCTACCGGATTCCGACTTGACGAAGAGCGCGATGCTTTCGGGAGGGCTGTACCAGCCCGGATGATGGAAGAGCCGACGTGCGATTTGCGGCTGAGCGCGAAACAGTATCGTTGGATCGACCTGGGACCGGTGATATCGATCGCCCGCATCCATGCTGTCGAGCGAGCGCAGGTGTCCGTCGAGCCATCGCCGGATCAGCTGTTCCGCATGGGCGGCGGCCTGCATGGCGTTCGTGCGCCGGTCCCTGCTTTCCACCGGCTCAAATAGTTTATAGTGCGCCATCTCCTTCAGAAGCGATACCGCGGTGTTGTGACTGGCAACACGGTTCTCGACCAAGAATTTTGCGAGACTGGAGACCGTCACCGGCGGACAGCTTGGATTGATCTTGCGCTCGAAATGCATTGCCAATGCCGCCTGGCTGAGCAGCCACTTCTGCAGGTCGGCGACATAGCGCACTACTCTCGGCGCTGTATGGTGGATCGCCAGCAACTCCAACGCGGCATCGCGGAGAGCAGCGGCAAAGGAGGGATCTGCCATCAGATCATCAACACTGAAAGAGCGGCACCTGTTTTGCAATGGGGCTGAATCCGAGCGCATCGACATTATTTGGGGTGCGATAAAAGCTTCATCGAAATAAGAGAAGTAGCGAATAAATATAAAATAGCCAAATAGATAGCAAACCAGTGTGCCGGGGTAGATCGCAAGTCAACGATATCCTTGCCAGTGGCATGGACCTCCTGCTGTCGACCCCTCGAAAAGCGAGGTGAGAATCCTGTGCCCGCCAACAACGGCATACCCAGTTGCCAAATTGGAAAAGCCCCATTATGTAGGTATTATCACTACTTTATGGGTCCACCATGGAAAAAGCCATTTCCGCAGCAGACGCCAATCGTCATTTCTCCCTTATCCTGCGCGGCGTACGGGAGGGAAACAGCTATGTCGTGACCAGCCATGGCAGAGCCGTTGCTCGCATCCTTCCTGCCGATGCACGCGAGGATGTCGCAACGGGCGCACGTTCCGCCCTGCTCTCGCGGCTTGAGAAGCAGCCCATCGTCAATGCCGGTCCTTGGTCACGCGACGAGCTTTACGAGGACGATCAGTGAAGGTCGCGTTCGACACGAACGTCCTCGCCTATGCCGAAGGGGTTAACAGTATCGAGAAGCGCGATATCGTACTCGATCTCCTGCGGCGGATTCCACAAGCATCCGCCGTTATCCCGGTCCAGGTGCTCGGAGAACTTTTCAACGTTCTGGTGCGCAAGGCCGGAAGAAGCCGCAACGATGCGCGGAATGCCTTGCTGGGCTGGAAAGACACCTTTCCGGTCGTCGCGACGACGCCCGAGACGATGGTGACGGCCGTGGACCTCGTCACCGATCACCAGTTCAGCATATGGGATGCCGTCATCCTGGCCGCAGCCTCCCAAGCCGGTTGCCGTATCCTGTTGTCGGAGGATCTGCACGAGGGATTTACATGGGGAGGCGTCACGGTCGTGAATCCATTCGCAACCCCGCGACATGCTTTGTTGAGCAGTTTCCTCAGCTGAGTCCCCGATCTACAAGGTGCGAGGGTCCCACACCATGTCCAATCGCCCGCGCCGGCCGGCGCGGAGGAATATCCGGACGGGGATACAAGGCGGACCGATCGATCGGCAACGCGGCTGCGAATTACGGGCTCCCCGCGCAAATCCTCCGCCTAAGCTCGCCGAGATGACGCCGTAAGGTGATGTACTGCAGTCTAGGCGTGGTCCCGTAATAGAGTTCGGCAGCGCTGAGCGCTGAGACACTGATCCGCCCCACATCGTTGTTCAACCGCATATATTCCGCCTGCGAAATATAACCATGGACACGGTTCCAATATAGCTGTTGCTTGCCTGCTCGAAGTTCGCTGTACACCTCCGATAACCACCAGGGCCGCCGTATCATCCCGGGTAGCCAGAGAGGAACGAATTGGGTGCCAATGAACTCATACGGTGCACTCCAGCGATACGGCTGGGTCCGTCCATGAGTATAGCCACTGCAGTATGTTAAAGCACGTGATCCCGCCAACGCGTCGACTGCGGGATAAGACAGGATCAAGGCTGCGATTATCACACGAGAAAGTAAAGAGCGCACTTTCGGTCTCCCATCCATAGTGCCAGGCACAGGATCTCGCTTCGCGAGACTGGCTACGCACTTTGCTTCATCTTCATGAAAATGTCGGATCGACTAAACTTACCAATTACTCAGAGGCAACGACAAAATATAACATATCCTGATATCACCACGAAGACACATTACATGGACTATTTGTTCCGCTGAACTGAATACGCCTGCCGCCACCGCACCATCCTCCGTCGCGCCGCGCTGGCGATGTCTTCAAGAGTAACAAATCAAGATAGCTGCGATTGATCAATAATCGGGACATGCGGCAGATCGTAGTAGTCGCCGGCCGATTCCGTATGAATCTGGCTTTCAATTTTCAAACCGGTTGGCCCATCGATCGTTCCGGCCAAGATCGAGATGTAAGGATTGCCGTGCCTGCGCCAGAACAGATTGCTGCCGCAGGTGCCGCAAAAACCCCGCTCGGCGGTATCAGACGATTGAAACCAGTTGAGGGTGGTACCCGTGATCGCCACATTCGCCTGCAGGGCTTGAGTTGCTGCAACATAGTGTCCTGAGGTTTTTCGGCATTGATTGCAATGACACGCCACAACGTGCCGTAATTCTCCTTGAACCTCATAGGATACGCCGCCGCATAGGCAGCTGCCCGTTTTCTTCTGCATTTGAATGCTCCCCCGCCAGATTGACACCGTCTCGAAGCTGCCATGACCCTGGCGTTGCCATTACTCTGATCGCGACTGTTTCCTGTCAGTTCCATCCGACGACAGTCCGGCCGTCATGACCAAAAGCGCAGTGTCGTCCCTTGGTCGAAGAATGGCGCCATTCATGATACGGGGCATTTGGAAATTAGACTCAGATTGAAAACAGCGCAAAGCATCAAGTATCGGAACCCATATCCCTGGCTCGTCTGATGCGGCGGGGATGAAGCCTTAGACGATGATCCGGTCCCAGCCGCCATAGTGTTCTGCGCTCCGTGTGCCGCGCGGTATGCTGAGCCCGATCAGAAGAAGACCGGCAGCGCCGTTGAAGAATATTCCGGTACTGTTTCCGCCTTCCAGGATAAACGGCGATATCGCTATCCAGGCCCCCAGCACGATGTTGAGAAACCGGGCTGGGCGGGCAATCTCAGCCATGGCAGTCACCGCAACGAGGATCACCAGACAACCGACGACATGGTCGCTGAAATAGAGCGGCGGTTGAGAACCGATGACGAGCGGTGTTGCCATCAAAGCAGCTCCGAGGACGATACTGGCGGCCAAAGTCCAGGGGAAATTGACCCCGCCGGTCGCAAAGTCACGCAATAGAGCCACAGCCGACCGATCGAGGTCGGGTTCGGGCGTTTGATTTTCCGACAGCGCCGGTCCGCCGCGCCAGAAAGTCCGCCAGAACGGCTCGCCGGCGCGGTCGGCGCCGCGAAGATACTGACAGCTCGCCAGAACCTCGTCGATCGAGTAGGGAATCATCACCACGGTGACCGCGGCCTGCAGGATGCAGAGCGTGCAAAGCGCGCCGATGAGCGGAGGCTGTATGATGATGAAGCTTACGCTCACAACGCCGAGCGGAACGACCAGCAGGCCGAAGAGCAGCACCATCCAGGGCTTGGTGCGCCAGCGCCGTCGGTCACCGATGGCGCCGGTGAGAATATCGAGCGCATAGGCGAAAGCACCGAGGCCGGCGTCCGGTATGGGGAAGCCCTTCGATACCCATGAGGTCACGACGGCTTCGCTGCCATTGCGGGTCGGCGACGCGCCCGGCCCGAAGAACGGATCCCATAGGCTTTCGATGTGTCCGAGCTGATAAGCGGCAAGATAACGGGACACGAAGAGACCGACAAAGGCGAACGCGATGATTGGGATGCGCTGCGTGAAGGCGGACGGCGAATAACTCCATCCGAGCGGCCTGTCGTCATCGCCCGCAAGTGCGCGGCGGCTGATCCCCGGTGTCGGCGGAATCATGACGGCAAAGGCCACCACAAGCATGCCGACCAAAGTATCGCTGCCATAAGCGGCCGCGCTGGATGTCCAGAAGACCAGCGGTGCGAAAATCACCCAGACGCCGACTGCAGCCGTCAGCCACTGAAGCCACATGCGTTTCCGCGGCATGCCGGCGAGAGCCAGGCAAAGAATCAGCAGTCCGGAAAGGATTTCGCTCAATCCCATCCAGGCATTGCGAATTTCCGGTGGCGGAAGCTGATGGCCCAATGCCGGCGGCAGCGGAGCATTCACGGGGTCGAAAAGACCGTAGAGGAACGGCGAGGTGAGCAGCCAGAGCCCCAGCGCGACATTTGCCAGCGGCGCCCACAGCGTCATCCTTCGATGCCGTTCGATCGCCGCGTCGACCTCTTCCACCGGCCGCTCCAGCGGACCGCGCAAGCGCCTCGCCGCTTCATCAAGCTCAGGCGTGGAGGCGGCAACCACTGACGGCTCAAGCTTGTTCTTGGCATACCAGGCGGTCGGATCGGCCTTCAGCCGGGCAATCATTTCCGGCAATGTGCCGAGCAGGCTATGCCGAGGCTGCCAGCCGAGCAGCGCATCGGCGCGGGAAATATCGATTTCGAAGTGGTCGTCTGATGTCTCGATCATCCAGGAGCGGATATAAGTATCCTCGCCCAATACCTCGTCCTGGATCCAGGCACCAAGCTTTGTAGCGCTTTTCGGCAGCGCCAGGGTGCGCCAAGTCTCACCATGAACGAGTTTTCCGATATCCCGCTGCAGGTCCTGATAGGACGGCGTCTCCTCTTCGCCGATCAGCAGGGTCGTTTCATCCGGCAGCTCTGCACGGCGATCCACCGTCCGGCCGATGGCATCCGTCAGGTCGTCGCGATGCAGATAAGGCTGGCCATGCGTCATATCACCAGCAAATAGATAGGCCGTCGGCAGCCGTTCAAAGATTCGCGCGATCTGCTGCGCGATGAAGGCAGCGCGGCAATCCTCGTCGTAAACGCCCGCCAACCGCAGAATCACCGTCTTGATGCTACCCCGCCGCTCAGCGATCAGGGGCTCGGTCACAGCCTTGGACTTGGGATAGGCCCAGGAGGGATCCAGAGGTGAATCCTCCGTGATCTTCTCTCCTTTCTTCGGACTCGGCGCATGGACGAGCAGCGTGCTGGAAAAGATGAACTGCTCGGTCTCGAACTTTCGCAACGACTCTAGCAGCCGGCGTGTACCCTGGACCGTGACCGCGTCATATTTCGGGTTCTCTTCTCCGGTCGTATCGTAGTAAGCAGCCAGATGGATGACCGAGGCGATGCGGTCGCCGCTTCGCTTCCGGATCTCCGCCATCGCATGCTCAACACTCTTGTCGGAGGTCAGGTCGATCTCGATCGTGTCCATGCCGCTCAGCGGTTTTTTCGGCTGGACCACATCGAGTCCGATAACCCGATAGCGATCCAGAAGACTTTGCGCGATTGCCTGCCCGAGAAAACCGCTGGAGCCGGTGATAACGACGGTCGGAGCTCTCGTCTTCTGCATATCGGCCCTTTCCAGAAATTTCTCCTGCAAACTCCCCCTGCCCCGCAAGGTTCCCCGAATCTCGAAATGAAGTGGAGACATCGGCGAAATCACCGAGGCCCCCAAGCCATGAGCCAGGAGGACGTCACGGCAGACGTCGACGCCATTGACGTGCCCACCGTCGTCATCGTCGGCGAGCTCGATAGGGTCGACACGCCGGATCTGTTGTAAGCAG
The DNA here is from genome assembly GCF_041357635.1 of Sinorhizobium sp. CB7. Lineage (NCBI taxonomy): Bacteria > Pseudomonadati > Pseudomonadota > Alphaproteobacteria > Hyphomicrobiales > Rhizobiaceae > Sinorhizobium > Sinorhizobium sp. CB7. The sequence continues at coordinate 92,871 of NZ_JAULLL010000018.1, read as the reverse complement.
AGCTGCTTACCCGTGTCTCCCAGGCCGTCATGCATGTGCTACCCGGCACCGGACATCTGTCGATGCTGGAATTACCCGGTGCGCTACTCCCGCTCATAGGGGCCCTCTGCGCGTCGATGGCAAAATCGGAAGCTGGAGAGCTTACGTCGGTGGCTGCCGCTGCAAAGGTGTAATTTAGGCGCCGCTGGTACGACGGTGTTAAGCGATTGGACGTTCACTAAGCAGCGAAGATTCGGTGCCGGCCTCAGCTTGCAACATTGAGGACGATCTTCCCCTTGGGATGGCTCCGCTTGCCTTCGAGCATTTCGTGCGCTTCGATAGCCTTGCTCACCGGAAGGACGGTCCCGACATTGCTCTTCAGGTGGCCTCCGTCGATCAGTTTGGAGATCTCTTCAAGCTGCATAGTCGTCACGCTGACGAGGAAAAACGCGGCTGTGACACCGTGTCTCTCGGCTAGCTCCTGATCCGGCTGCGACACCGCTGATATCAGCTTGCCACCAGGTTTCAGGACAGCGAACGAGCGATTCTGCGTTTCACCACCAACTAAGTCGATGACGACGTCGGCGCCCGTCACTTTGAGCTCAAAACGCTGGCTGTGATAGTCAATTACCTCAGCAGCGCCGAGGCTGCGCACTGTTTCGATGTCTTCTGCACCTGCGGTCGCAATGACTCTCAGGCCGGCGCTGCGGGCAAACTGTACGGCATAGCCGCCAACATTGCCGCCTGCACCGTGGATCAGGACTGTCTGACCCGCGTTGAGACGAGCCTGATCGAAAAGCGCCTGCCGTGCGGTAACCGCGATCACTGGGATCGAGGCGGCGACGATGTCATCGATCCTCTTCGGCTTGTGTGCAATCATGGCGGCGCTGGCGACGGCATATTCGGCATAAGCGCCGATGAAGCGCGGGTTGGTCACCCCATAGACGGCGTCGCCGGGTTCGAAACCTCGAACATTTGGTCCTACCATTTCCACGATTCCCGCAAGGTCCGAGCCGAGCGTGAGCGGCAAGGGCTGCGGCAAAACGCTCTTGCCTGAGCGAATCCAGCCGTCCCAAGGTCCGACACCTGCCGCCTTTACCTTGATCAGCACCTCCCCTTCTCCAGGCACCGGCCGTTCTATCCTTTCCGCCCGGATTATCTCGGGCGGACCAAATTCATGCACGCGGTAAGCCATCATTGTGAGTTCGTTTGGCATCTTTGCTTCCTTTTTCATTGCCCGACCTGCTCTACTCCGCACCGGCGGCAAAAGGTCGTCCTTGCCCAGCGGTTGCCTATCTGGCGATGCACGCCCTCCGCTGTCACCAGCAAGAGGATGTTGGATGCAGCACTCCATACGCTGACCCCGCCAAGGCGGGGGCACATATCACAAGGCCGAAGCCTCGACGCTGAGCGAAAAGCTGCTTTAATTCAGCACTTCCAATTTGACGCAAGAATGATGCTGCACATGTCTATCCGCTGAAAGTCCGGATCCTTGAACGCCAGGACATCGTCGTTGAAGGTTCCGAATGTGCTGTGGGGACGGTGCCTCATGCCCTCATAGAAGGCATCGATGATCCCATGCTTGAAGTCGGCTTCTCGGGGAAAGGCGGCGATAACGGCCTCGCGCTGCGCGTCAGTAAATTCGTCATAACCGCGGCCGGCCACATCCATGCCGGCCCCGGCCTGCACCAGCGCGATCTCCGGACGCATAAATTCCGGTATGCCGGGCGTCGTGTGGAGAGCGACGGCGTTCCAGACCGTCTCGATATCGCTTTCGGAGATACTATGTCCCCGAAGAAAATCACGCGCGGCGTTCGCGCCATCCACCTCGAAGCGTAGCTGGCTGTTTTCGTAGCGTGCAGTGAGGCCGATGTCATGGAACATGGCGGCCGTATAGAGCAGTTCCGGGTCAAAGCTCAGGCCCCTCCGGTTCCCCGTCATGGCTCCCCAGAAATAGACCCGGACCGAGTGATAGAACAGCAAATGACTCTCGGTATCTCGAATAAACTCAGTCGCTTCACGCGCGATTTTACTGTCCGGGATGCGCACTCCCGATATTTTCTCAAGCATCCTGTATTCATCCTGATCGTTACTTGCTTCCTGCGGAATGCTCTCGGTCATTCCTGGCAACCCACCGTGAGTTCCGCATCAGGCTGCAAAAGTTCTGGCGATGGAAATGTGGTTCCTTGTCCGCAATTACATCGGCAAGGCCGGTGCGCTGGGTGGTTTCAGGCCGATGCTTGAGGCCGTCGTAGAGGCTCTGCAGGACGTCCTCTGCAAATTGTGGAGAATGCGGATAAGCCGCTTCCACCGCCCTCCGCTGGGCATCGGTAAATTCATCATAGCCAAGGCCAACGAGGTCCATCATCACCCCTTCGGCAGTGAGCGCGACGATTGGGTGCAGATGCGTGGAAATCCCTGGCGTCGTGTGCAGCGCGATCGCGAGCCAAACCTTCTCAATGTCGGCTTCCGAAACGCCGTGGCTCCGCAGGAAGTCGCGTGCGGCGTTTGCACCGTCCACCTCGAAGCGTAGGCGGCTTTCCCGAAAGCCGGCGGTCAAACCGACGTCGTGGAACATGGCGGCCGTGTAGAAGAGTTCCGGATCGAGCGTCAGGCCCTTGCGCCCTGCAGCCAAGGCACCCCAAAAATAGACGCGAGAAGAGTGCTCAAACAGAAACACACTCTCGGTGTCTCGAATGAACTGCGTCACGTCGCGCGCTAGTTTGCTGTCGGGAATTCTTACACCGGTAAGCTCGTCGACGGTCATGGTCTTTACTCCATCATAGCCTCGATGCTCAGGATTGGCGCGCCGCTCCGGCTCAATTTTCGAGAACTGCCTGCGGCGTGTTCCGGAAGCTGATGGCCATGCGATTGTAGCTGTTCATCAGGCTGATCGCGATCGTCAGATCGACGAGTTGCTTCTCGTCGAAAACCGCTCGCGCGGCTTTGTAGGCGCTGTCCGGCACGCCGGTCTCGGCAACGCGCGTCACGCTCTCGGCCCAGGCAAGCGCGGAGCGCTCGGTCTCGCTGAAGAGACTGCCGCCTTCTTCCCACGCCTGCACTAGCGCGAGCTTCTCGACCTTCACGCCCTTCTTGATGAGTTCGCGGGTGTGCATGTCAAGACAAAAGGCGCAGTTGTTGATCTGCGAGACCCGCAGATAGACAAGGTCCACCAGCTCGCCGGGCAGACCGCTCTGCATGACATAGCCATAGACGCCGCCGAGCGCCTTGGCGCCGTTGGGAGCGATTTGGTTGTAATCGAGCCTGTTGGTCATTGTTCAAGTTCCTTCCATCTCATTTGACGGGGGTGGTGAGCTTCTTGTCGTCGGAGTCGACGACAAAGACCGCAAGCAATTTCGCCGGTTTGGTCTTGCTCGCGTTGCGGCTGATTGAATGGATCGCACGCGGCGGTTCGGACCAGCTCTCGCCGGCCTTGTAGATGCGGGTTTCGCTGTCGTTTACCTTTGACTCGACCTCACCCGAAAGCACATAGGCGTAGATAAAGGCCGACTTGGCGTGCGTGTGCGGCGGGGAAGCCGCGCCCGGTGCATAGTCGACTTCCACAACGACGAGCGACTTGCCGGGGATGTTCGGAATCGCTTGATCGAATTGGGGCACGACCGTTTCGGCCTGATCGTCATGCGCCAGGGCAGGCCCGGCAACGGTTGAGGCGAGCGCGATCCAGATAGCAGGGATGGTGATGCGGATCTTCACGGGTTTTCTCCTTCTGACACCCCAAAAGATGGCGCATTGGTAGCCCATAAAAAAGGACCAAGAACGCGAAGAAATCGTGTACTATGGCGGGCATGAATAAGCCGCTGAACCTGAATCTCGATCGTACGGCCAAGATATCCTTGTCGGAGCAGATCCGAAGAGGAGTGACTATGGCCATCGAAGGCGGAGTGCTGGAGCCCGGGGCGCGCCTACCGTCATGGCAGGATCTGGCAGCCCAACTTGGTGTCGCGCGCGGAACGGTGCGGACCGCGTATGAGAAGCTTGCCGCCGCCCAATTGATCGACGCCTCGCGGGCGGCGGGCACGCGCGTCGCTCAACGCCCTCGCGCAGTCACAAAGAGCGAGCCGCCGCCAGACGTAGGCTCGTTCCTCGAGATCTATCTGGAAATGACGCAGGGACCTGCGTTCTTCCAAATGGGCGTGCCGGCAACCGAGACCTTCCCGGCAACCTTATTCGCGCGCATTCGCGCGCATGCGGTCCGTGCCGAGGCGAGCGCTCCCCCTCTTTATCCCGACCCTCGCGGAGAGCTTGAGTTGAGGCGCGAAATCGCGGCCTATCTTGCCGTCGCCCGCGGCATCAACTGCTCGCCATCGCAGGTCATCATCACTGGGGGGTTCGGCGCAGGGCTTGGCCTGGCGCTCAGCGTTCTTGGGCTGGGCGGACATACCGCCTGGATCGAGAATCCAAGCTTCCCCTGGTCCAGGAAAGGGCTTGAACTCGCACGCTTGTCCCTCGCTCCGATCCCCGTCGATGCAGACGGTATCGATGTCGATCATGGGCTACGCCATCATCCTGACGCAAAGCTCGTCGTCGTAACCCCCGGACAGCAGGCGCCGCTCGGTCCTACCTTGTCACTTGAACGACGCCTTCGTCTGCTCGAATGGGCGGCGGTGAACCAGGTGTGGGTGATCGAAGACGACTATCTGAGCGAACTGCAACTGGCAGGAAGGGCCGCGCCGGCGCTCGCATCGTTAGATCGAGACGGGCGCGTCATTCACATCGGTTCGTTCAGCAAGACGATCAGTCCAACTGTTCGGCTTGGCTTTCTGTTCGCGCCGGGCGAACTGATCTCTCGGTTCGCGGAGGTGGCAGCGTGCCTCGCGCCGCCACCTGGGCCCGCGGTGCAACTCGCGACTGCCGAGTTCATGCATGAGGGCCATTATATGCGCCACCTCCGACGCACTAAACGGGTCTATGCCGCCAAACGGCAGGCGCTGCTGGATTGTCTTCAGTCATCCGTTGGCGCGGATCGTGTTGCAGCGCCGGGATTGGCCGTGCTGCTTAAATTGCCGAAGGGAGCGCCGGACGTGGCCGTGGCGCGCGAAGCTTTGACGTTCGGCATGTTTCCGGCGCCGCTTTCCGCTTGGTATATGTCGCCTGACAGCGCCGAGTCCGGACTTCTGCTTGGTGTCGCGACGGCGCCGACGAAGAATCTTGGCCGATCCTGCGATCGTCTCCTCACAATAATCCATCGGTTCGGCTGATCAGCGACAAGGCTGAACCGCCGGCTATCGGACTGGGCGCATGGACGAGCAGCGTGCTGGAAAAGATGAACTGCTCGGTCAGATCGATCTCGATCGTGTCCATGCCGCTCAGCGGTTTTTTCGGCTGGACCACATCGAGTCCGATAACCCGATAGCGATCCAGAAGACTTTGCGCGATTGCCTGCCCGAGAAAACCGCTGGAGCCGGTGATAACGACGGTCGGAGCGCTCATCTTTTGCATATCGGCCCTTTCGAGAAATTCCTCCTGCAAACTCCCCCTGCCCCGCAAGGTTCCCCGAATCTCGAAATGAAGTGCAGACCTCGGCGAAATCACCGCGATGCGAGCAACTGGTTGGTCGTGCCGGCCTCATGAAGGCGGGGAACTTCAAATGACAATTAGCGTTGCTCGATGAGATTCATGTTCGTGGCAGCCGCCACCACGCTCCGCGGTGGTGCCTTGGCTGGTTACGCGGAATGGCCTCTAACAAAGGAGGACGCAATGGCTTCTACAGAGTCTGAGGTTAAAGTACTTTTGGATAGTCGGGTCGAGGCATGTCGGGCAAAGGACATTGATCGGCTCATGTCACTTTATTCTCCCGACATTGTCTATTTCGATGTTGTACCCCCACTCCGCTTCGTTGGATCCGATGCTGTCAGGGATAATTTTATGCGCTGGTTTGCCGAATATGAAGGGCCAATCGGCTTGGAAACCCAAGAGTTGAATGTAGCGATCAGCGGTGATGTCGCGTTCGCACATATGCTTCACTTAGACAAAGGAAACTCCAACTTACCGGAGGAGAAGAAGTTCTGGTTGCGCTCGACCGTTTGCTGCCAACGGTCAAATAGCAAATGGCTCATTACGCACGAACATATCTCGCTGCCCGTCGACTTCAGGAGTGGGACTGTACTCATGGACCTTGTCCCCTGACCCTTACCGGCGCAGATCAGCATAGTGAGGGCCGTCGTAAAAATACTGATGGGCTGCGGGGCCGGGCAATCACGGCATGGTCCGTTATTGAATCGCCGGCAACTCCTTCAAGGGATTGGCGAGCGGCACGCCAAGCGGCTCGAAATGACGCTCATTGGCCGTCAGAACGGTGAGACCATGCGCGGCAGCGGTGGCCGCTATGGCGATATCCTCAAAACCGGGATCGTGGGCACGCGCCCGGTCGAGGATCAGGCCGGCATGTCTCGCCTCCTCAATACCGAACGGCAGGATGCGATCGCCGTAGAGATGCTCAACGGCTGCTAGCCAGCGGCGCAGGTTCTCCACCTTCGTCGTCGCCTCCATCCTGACGGCGCGGGCAATACCCGCCTCGATCTCCGCAATTGTGATGGTGGAAAGATACAGCCGTTCGCTATGCGCGCGCAGCCAGGCCGCGAAGGCCTCGACGCCGATATGGCGCTTGATCGGCGCATCGAGCGACACCATGTTGGTGTCCAGGATATACAAGGTCAGAGACCGCTTTCACGCAATACACGGGCAGGCTTGCGAGAGCGTTCGGGAATGTCTGCCGGCTCGCCGGGAAAGGCCAAAAGCAGATCGGCAAAGTCCGGCACCTTGGAAACCCGCTCCCATTCCTCAAATGAAACGAGCACGGCTTCCTTGCGGCCATGACGGGTGATGACCGTCGGTTCGCCGGCGACGGCCCGATCGACCACCCCCGAGAGCGTCGCCTTCGCGTCCTTGAGCTGGATTTCCTTCATGGCATTTCTCCATATGACTACCTATAGTCATATATCATTCCGCTGCTTGAAATCAAGCGAGGTTGGAATTTCATTCACAACCATCGGTATCGCTGTGCAGAGGTGTCGGCACGAACCATTTGGAATGGTCGGGCTTGAAATGGAAGCACAAGTCAGCTATATCTCACTCGTGTAACGTGAGATAGGTAACGGAAATGATAATCGATATGGTCTTTGTCGGCGGCAGCGACGTTCTTTCCGGATCCGTCAACGGGAAACGGGCGTTCGCCGATCTTGTGAAGCTCCTGCATGAGGAGCCCGAAGAGCCATCCGCTGTCTATTTGGACTTTTGCGCAGTTACCGTTGCGACGGCAAGCTTCCTTCGCGACTCGGTATTCGCGTTCAAGAATTACCTCCGTGCCAGCGGTTCGAAGCACTATTCGGTCGTCTGCAATATCAATGCCTCCGTCTATGACGAACTTGCGCTTCTTGCGACCGCGCGAAACGACGTCATAGTTAATTGCCTTTGCGGGAAAGATGGTGAGATAGGACAGGGATCATTGATCGGCGAACTCGACCCCAAACAGCAGATGACATTCGATCTCGTCCAACGTCTTAAACAGGCAGACGCGAATACATTGATGACTTCTTTTGGCGAATCGGAGGGCACGAAGACTACAAACGCATGGAACAACCGCCTATCTAATCTTGCGCAGAGGGGTGTTATTAGAGAGTTTTCGAAAGGCAGAGCTAAGTACTATCGACCATTGCTGGAAAAGGTAAGCTAAATGGGTGTCGACTTTCTTCAAAATTCTCGGCAGACAATCATAAAGCATGTCGATAAGAATCGGGTAAGGCTCTCTACGCCCGATCTTTTCACGTCCTTTCCCGACCGTCGGCGGAAGGCGGTTGTCGCGACCGTCTTAACAGGCGGTTCGGTCGTGCTGGGTGAGGTGCTGATTGTGCAGGCCAAAGGATCCGTGCTCTCGCTGTCGAGGGGCAACACTGTGGTGGCGACACTTGACAAACCGCCGGCAGAATTGGTCTCCGAGATCCGCCGCACGGGCGGTCTGGCGGGTGGCAAGGTGCAACGTATCCATCGGCGATCCGGCAAGGCTGAAATCGAGTTGTCCTGATAATGAACAAACGCGATCACACGGCCCTGAAATCCATCTCGGATGATCCTTCCCGCTATCCGACCGCTATCGGATGTCCAACGTGCCCGCACTACGAAATATGCGGTGGCTTGGCGGTCCGATCGGCAATATTCGATTGTCTGGCATTCTGTTGCGGAGCTCCGTCCAACTGTACAAAGGCATGCCGCAACAACAGCGTTGGCTTTGTGGAAAAGTATCGGGAGATCGGTGGGTTCTCGTTCGATGATATCCTCTCTTCCGATCCGATTGAAGTTAGCCTGCCGGATGCCGACATCATCCCGCTCGTATATCATGGTAGCGCACGACAGACGGTGCTAGATTCCGCTGCCGTTGCGCTTCGCCTCGCCGACCTGATTGATTTCAAAAGCGCACGCCTTCGCTTTGAAAGCCGCGCGGCACTTTGCCAACATTTTAAGATCCCGCTTACCGCCTCGATAATCCTGACCGGCGTCAATCACGATCACAGGGTCGAGCCGTGGTGGACCCTCGGTGCCCGACGGCTCGATATTCTCGGCGCTCTGAAGCGTCTAGACATCGAGCTCATCACGACGCCGAATTTCAGCCTAGTTGCCGACAATCCTCGGACCGATGGCTTGCATTCCATGAAAAGGATCGCGATCTCTTTCGCAGAAATTCAAAATACTGGCATCGCTTGTGCACTTCACCCCAACGGCAGCACGTGGCGCGACTTCGATCGATGGGCAGCCTTCGTTCGCGGCCACGGAGAGATCGGTGTAATCGCCTACGAATTTGAGACTGGATCTGCCCATAATCACCGTAAGAAGGCGCATGTCGAGGGGCTTTGTCGAGTAGCAGGACTTGCCGGCCGCCCACTCGACATCGTCGTCAGGGGAGCCCCCGATGTCATCCCCGAGCTTAGACGCCATTTCAGGAGGGTCGTCTATATCGAGACTAGCGGTTTCCTAAAGACGATGATGCGAAAGAAAGCTATACGTGCAACGAATTCCCGCTTGACGTGGCAACCGGTGGTAACGGTCAAATCAGAACCAATCTGTTCGCTTTATGAGCACAACAATCGCGAACAGGCCGACTATCTTAGGGCGACTTACTACGGATAAGCATGGAAGCGACCGAACCCCTCGACGGCGATGTGCTTGACGATATCTGTCTCGGTTTGGAAGACGGTTCGTTCCAACTCGATGATGACGAGCGCTTTCGTGCTGAGGCTTTAGGGCCCATTATCGAGCTTATCCATGCTTATCCCGCGTTCTTTGCCGATCTTATTCGCGAAGACCGCCTTGATCTCGGCCACTACGCTTCGCTCGTTCGGGCCATACAGACCAGACGGAAGCCAGCAGGGCTTCGTTCCGGCCGCGCGCCTCGTCGGCAACAGCAATGATTGGACGGATTTCAATATTCGCACAAAAAAGGCGGCCTTGAATGCTGGTTTTCCGGAGAGCTTGGCGGGCCAGTTGCCGGCGGCCATGGGAGAGTTCTATTCGAACGTGCTGGACCACAGCCGTAGCAGTGAGAGCGGATACGTTGTGTTCTCTACAAGCCCCGGAACCTTTGAGTTTGTCGTTGCAGATCGTGGCGTAGGTGTTCTTGAAAGCCTTAGAACAAGTCCGGCCTTTGCGAATCTTTCCGATGAAGGCGAAGCGCTTGATCTAGCGCTAAGTGAAGGTGTCTCAAGATTTTATCACGAGGCGGGCCACGGCTATGGCTTTCGGCCGTTGTTGGTTGGCCTGGCGAATATCTCTCGTCACCTGCGTTTTCGATCGGGCGACTATAGCCACAACATCACCCGCGAGAACAATGGCTCGATCCACCAGCAGACCGTGCAAATCTATCGCTTGAAAGGGTTTCTCTGTTCAGCGCTCTGTAAACTTTAGAAATCTGGACCTAGACAATAGCAGATCGTATGAGTCAAGCGTCAGTCGCACGCGAATCGGCCCAAACGAATGGTTGCTAATGCAGAACCTAGATGTTTTTAAACAGGACTTTGTCCTAGGTATAAAGCCGGAATGCGCGACAAAGATCGTTGATGGCCCTCAAGAAGTGGAACTGTGGCGACGGCACAGCATAGCTGGGATGCCGTCGGCATTCTCTGATAGCCTATTCTGCCGAAGGAGGATATGCGGCGCCGAGAATTGAAAGCCGGCGCAGATAGGATCCCTAGCCTTGAGGCTCAACCCGACGGAACGGATGTCGAAGAAAGACGCCCTGTGCCCCAGAAACAAAGCTGAACCGCTCCCGGGTTCAATTCCTTCCGCCGCTATCCCCTCAGGCCACAGCCCGTGCCAACGCGCAACGCGCCCAAAGCGAATGCAGCGCTCCAACCAATTGCTCAACATCCGCATCGCTGTGCAGCGGCGTCGGCGTGATGCGCAGCCGCTCGGTCTTCTTCGGCACGGTCGGGTAGTTGATCGGCTGCACATAGACGCCGAAGCTGTCGAGCAGGATGTCCGAAATCCATTTGCACTTCGCAGCGTCGCCGACCATGACCGGGACGATATGGCTCGGATTGGCCATATGCGGAATGCCGCGGGCATCAAGCGCCGAGCGCAGCTTGCGCACCCGGTCCTGATGGCGGGCGCGTTCGAACTGGCTGACCTTGAGGTGCTGGATCGAAGCGATAGCGCCGGCGGCGAGCGACGGCGGCAGTGAGGTCGTGAAGATGAAGCCCGAAGCAAACGAGCGGACGAAATCGCAAAGGGCGGCCGATGCGGCGATATAGCCGCCCATGACACCGAAAGCCTTGCCGAGCGTGCCTTCGATCACCGTCAGCCGGTCCATCAGGCCTTCGCGCTCGGCAATGCCGCCGCCGCGCGCGCCGTACATGCCGACCGCGTGCACTTCGTCGAGATAGGTCATCGCACCGTATTTGTCGGCGAGATCGCAGATCTCCTTGATCGGGGCAATGTCGCCGTCCATCGAATAGACGGATTCGAAAGCGATCAGCTTCGGCGCCTTCGGATCGGCGGCAGCGAGCTTTGCTTCCAGATCCTGCAGGTCATTGTGCTTCCAGATCACCTTTTCGCACTTGGCGTAGCGGATGCCTTCGATCATCGATGCATGGTTGAGCGCATCGGAGAAGATGATCAATCCCGGGATCTTCGCGCCGAGCGTGCCGAGTGCCGCCCAGTTCGAGACGTAACCCGAGGTGAAGATCAGTGCTGCTTCCTTGCCGTGGAGATCGGCAAGTTCGCGTTCGAGCAGAACGTGATAGTGGGTGGTGCCAGAGATATTCCGGGTGCCTCCCGCACCCGCGCCACAGTGATCGATGGCATTTTTCATCGCCTCGATCACCTTGGGATGCTGGCCCATGCCGAGATAGTCGTTGGAACACCAGACCGTGACTTCTTTCGGACCTTCTGCCGTATGACAGAGAGCGCGCGGAAAATTGCCCCTGCTGCGCTCAAGATCGGCAAAAACGCGATAGCGGCCTTCCTGGCGAAGCCCGTCCAGTTCGTTTTTGAAAAAAGCCTCGAAATCCATCCATCAGTCTCCAAAACCGTGCAATCGTTTTTTATTTCCAGTCGTCCGCACGTCAACCCTAAGCTTTCGCTTTACCATCAACTGCGGCAAAAGGCCCATTTTTTTGAATCATTCCAGATAAAAATATAGCGATCACGAGAGATCGGAATTTGATCTGCGACAAATCTGGAATGATGAAAAATGGGAAAGGGCGATAAAATCGCCCCTTCAACACCCTTCTGGAAAAAGGCTAGCCTGCTGCAGCCACGGCGCGCTTTGCCATGACCTTCACGAGGTTCGCCCGATATTCCGCACTCGCGTGCAGATCGGACATAAGGCCTGACGGATCGACGTTGACGCCGGCAACCGCATCCGGTGCCCACTGCGCGGAAAGGGCCGCTTCCATCTCTTTCTGGCGGAAGACGCCCTCAGCACCCGCGCCGGTCACGGCAACCCGCACCCCCTGTGCCCCCTGGCTTACGAAAACGCCCGTCATGGCGTAACGCGAAGCAGGATTCCGGAATTTGGCATAGCCCGCCTTTTCCGGCGCCTCGAAGGTGATTGCGGTGATGAGCTCGCCGTCTTCGAGTGCTGTTTCGAAGAGACCGGTGAAGAAGTCATCGGCTGCGATCTCGCGTTTGCTGGTGACGATCGTCGCCCCCAACCCCAGCATGGCGGAGGGATAGTCGGCCGCCGGGTCGTTATTGGCGATGGAGCCGCCGATCGTGCCCATATGACGGACATGCGGATCACCGATCATGCCGGCGAGATCGCAGATCGCTGGACATAGCGCCCTCAGCTGAGATGAGGACTCGACTTCGGCATGGGTGGTTGCCGCACCGATCGTGACCTTGCGGCCGTCGATGCGGATGCCCTGCAGCGCGGGGATATGCCTGAGATCCACCAGATCGCTGGGTGCAGCGAGCCGCTGCTTCATCGTTGCGATCAGCGTCATGCCGCCGGACACATATTTGGCTTCCGACTTCCCGGACAAAAGCTTCACCGCTTCGTCGACGGAGGAAGCGCGATGGTAGTTCGTTGCGTACATGATACGTCTCCTCCTAGTGAACCGCATGCATGGCTTGCCACACCTTTTGCGGCGTGGCCGGCATGGTCAGCATGTTATTGCCGATCGCATCGGTGATCGCATTGATCAGCGCCGGCGGCGAACCAATGGCGCCCGCCTCGCCGCAGCCCTTGATGCCAAGCGGATTGCCCGGGCACGGCGTGTTCTGATGCGACAGCTGGAAGGAGGGCAGATCGTCGGCGCGCGGCATGGCGTAATCCATGTAACTCGCGGTCAGGAGCTGGCCGGTGTCCTGATCGTAATGGACGCCTTCGAGCAGCGCCTGGCCGATACCCTGAGCTATCCCGCCATGGACCTGGCCCTCGACAATCATGGGGTTGATGATGTTGCCGAAATCATCCGCCGCCACAAACTGCAGGATTTCGGTCTTGCCGGTTTCGGGATCGATCTCGACCTCGCAGATGTAGCAGCCCGCCGGGAAGGTGAAGTTCGACGGGTCGTAGAACGCCGTTTCCTTCAATCCCGGCTCCATGCCGGCCGGCAGATTGTGCGCGGTGTAGGAGGCAAGCGCCACCTGGAACCAGGGCAATGCCTTGTCCGTTCCCGCCACCTTCAACTCACCGTTTTCGACGACGATATCGCTTTCATCGGCCTCCATCAGATGCGCGGCGATCTTCTTGGCCTTTGCCTCGACCTTGTCGAGCGCCTTTACGACCGCCGACATGCCGACGGCGCCGGAACGTGAGCCATAGGTGCCCATGCCCATCTGCACCTTGTCGGTGTCGCCATGCAGTACGGAAACAGTGTCGATCGGCACGCCGAGCCGATCGGCGACCAGCTGGGCGAAAGTCGTCTCGTGTCCCTGGCCATGGCTGTGGGAGCCTGTCAGGATCTCCACCGTTCCGACGGCATTGACGCGCACCTCGGCCGATTCCCAGAGGCCTACGCCGGCGCCGAGCGCGCCGACCGCCTGCGACGGCGCGATGCCGCAGGCTTCGATATAGCAGCTCATGCCGATGCCGCGCTTCATTCCCCGCTTCTCGGCCTCGGCCTTGCGAGCGGCAAAACCGTTCCAGTCGGACGCCTGCATGGCGGCGTCGAGCGAAGCCTCGTAGTTGCCGGCATCATAATTCATGATGACGGGGGTCTGGTGCGGGAACGAGCGAATGAAGTTTTTCCGCCGGAGCTCGGCCGGCGAGACCCCAAGCTCGCGTGCTGCCGTCTCCATGGTCCGTTCCAGGAGATAGGTCGCTTCGGGACGCCCTGCCCCGCGATAGGCATCCACCGGCACCGTATTGCTGTAGACAGCGCGGACATTGGCGTGAATTGCCGGAATGTCATATTGGCCGGAGAGCAGCGTCGCATAGAGATAGGTCGGCACGGAGGAAGAAAAGAGCGACATGTAGGCGCCGAAATTGGCGATCGTGTCCACTTTCAGCCCCGTGATGCGATTGTCCGCGTCGAAGGCCATCTTGACCTTGGAGACATGATCGCGGCCATGCGCGTCAGTCTGGAAGGCCTCGGTGCGATCGGCGGTCCATTTGACCGGGACCCCCGTCTTTTTCGAAGCCCAGAGGCAGACGACCTCCTCGGGATAGATGAAGATCTTCGAACCGAATCCGCCGCCGACATCCGGTGCGATGACGCGCAGCTTGTTTTCCGGCGCGACATTGTAGAAGGCGCTCATTACCAGCCGCGCGACATGCGGATTCTGGCTCGTCGTGTAGCAGGTATAGTGATCCTCCCCCGCATCGTAGATCCCGAGGGTGGCGCGCGGTTCCATGGCATTGGGCGAGAGACGGTTGTTGACGATCTCGACCTCGGTCACATGCGCGGCATCGGCGATCGCCTTGTCGGCAGCGGCAGCATCGCCCAATTCCCAGTCGAAGATCAGGTTGCTTTCCGCTTCGGGGTGGAGCCGGGGCGCTCCGGCCTTCAATGCCTCGACAGCTTCGATCACGGCCGGCAGGACATCATAGTCGACGACGACGGCCTCGGCTGCATCGCGTGCCTCGTTGAGGCTATCGGCGACCACGATCGCCACGGCATCGCCAACATAGCGCACCGTCTCGACCGCAAGCGGTCGCCAGGCGCCCATCTTCATCGGCGAACCGTCCCTGGAGTGAATCATCCAGCCGCAGATGAGATTGCCGATACCGTCGGCCTGCAACTGCTTGCCATCAAGCACGCCTATGACGCCGGGCATCGACGCGGCAGCGGATGTATCGATGCTCTTGATCTTCGCATGTGCATGCGGGCTGCGGATGAAACAGGCATATTTCATGCCCGGGACGACCATGTCGTCCGTATAGCGGCCCTTGCCCGTCAGGAACCTCTTGTCTTCCTTGCGTGCGACACGCGCACCAATTCCTTCGACTCCCATGATTTCCTCCCAATGGGGTTTCGCGGGGCCTGGCTATCCGCCGGAAATCGATATCGGCGGTCACCCTGCCGGCGTCAGTGAGTTATTCGGCAGCCTGCTTCGCGGAGTGCATTTCCGCATTCGCGGAAAGGATTGCTCTCACGATATTATGGTAACCGGTGCAGCGACAGATATTGCCGTCAAGCTCCGAACGGACCGTCTTCTCGTCGAGATCGCCGCCGTGACGGGCAATCATATCGACTGCGGTCATAACCATGCCCGGCGTGCAGAAGCCGCATTGCAGGCCATGATGTTCCTTGAAGGCGGCCTGAACCGGATGCAGGGTACCCTGCGCGGCAAGGCCTTCGATCGTCGTTACCTCAGAACCCGAAGCCTGGACGGCCAGAATGGTGCAACTCTTCACGGACTTGCCATCCATATGGATGACGCAGGCGCCGCATTGGGTCGTATCACACCCGACGTGAGTCCCCGTCAGGCCAAGCTTTTCCCTGATGAAATGGACAAGCAGCGTGCGTTCCTCACACTCGCCGCTCACGGTCCGCCCGTTCACCGTCAAAGTCACTTTTGCCATTCTTTCCTCCTCGCATCTCCTCCAGACGCGTGAGGCTATCATTTGACTTTTTTTGAGCAGGATCAACCACTACTTTCGCGGACTTCCTCAGATTTACGTTAGAAGAGGCGGATATTTTCCTGCGGCTACATCGCTGATTGGAGAAAGTGTGATCTCAAGAAAAAAAGCCTAAGACGGCGGTGGACAATAGTATTTTGCGCTATATTTTCTTCACGCAGCGATGCTGCAAACAGCGTGAGCTGGATTGAAGTTTTGGGGACGGCATATGCCGGGAAACCGGCCCATCTACCTTGGAGAGAGCAAAATGAAAAAAGCCCTTGTGCTTGTACTGATCGGCCTGTCGGCGGCAAGCTGCACGCCCACCGAGCAGGGTGCCGGCATCGGCGCTGCCTCCGGCGCAATTATCGGCGGTGCCGTCACCGGTAATGTCCGTGGCGCAGCGGTCGGCGGGGCCATCGGTGGCGTCTCGGGCGCGCTCATCGGCAGCGTCGCCCAGCAGCCTGGCCAGTGCTACTACCGCGATCGCTATGGCCGTCGCTATATCGACGATTGCCCTCGCCGCTACTAAGACATTCTTTCTTGGGATCACGGAGCCCCGGCGTAAAATCCGGGGCTTTTTTGTCTCATCCACGTCCCAAAAAGACGCAGATTTGGCATTTGCGCCCTTAAAATGATACACGCGACCGGTTTTTGACGTTAAGGTCCGTTGTCGTTAACGGCTGGGTAACGCAAAAATGAGACGTGTCTAATATAATTGAATAATGGCGGATGCGAACCAGAAGGACCGGCCCGACGAACATAGGTATTGCGTATCGGAGAGCAGGCACCGTTATCGCGGTCGCAGCAATGGCGGCGCTCGGGCCGCTGTTTTCTCGCGATGCATTCGCCCTGCGGATTTTCGGGATTACGATCTTCGGAAAGGACGAACCGGAGGAACAGGTCCCCGACCCCGTGCGCTATAGCGTCGACTTTCAGACCGGCAGCGCGGACAAGGCGCTGAGGGAAGCGTTCGAGAATTCGTCTCGGCTGTTCACCGACAGGGAAAGACCGGCATCCGGCGACCTCGGTGTGGTTATCAAGGCTCGTGACGATCGCGACCGGTTGTTGGCCACGCTCTATGAGAACGCCCGCTACGGCGGCGTTGTCACCATTACCGTCAACGGCACGAACATCGATGACTTGCCGCCCAATCCGACTTTCAGCCGCACCCGACCGGTGCCGGTGACCGTTCGCATCGATCCGGGCCCGATTTTCACGCTCGGGCACATAAGGCTCAAGGGTGATGCCGCAGCCCTCAATCCGGCAAATTATGATCTGGTCCCGGGCGGAAATGCCGGATCGCTGATCATCCTGCGTGCGGGCGACAAGATCGTTGAGGACCTGAAGAGCCAGGGTCGTCCGTTGGCCAGGCAGACGGAACGCGAAGTCGTGGCCGACCATCGGACCAATACCGTCGATGTTACCATTGCGGCCGAAGGTGGACCCATCGCACCGATCGGGCAGGTCAGCGTTGCCGGAGAAAGAGCCGTCGACCCGGACTTCATCCGGCGCTATTCGCGCCTCAACGAAGGCAGGCCCTATTCGCCGGAAGCGCTCAAGAAAGCGAGCGAGCGGCTGCGCCAACTCGGCGTATTTTCCAGTGTCACGATCCGGGAAGCCACGCAGCTGGCGCCGAACGGCACGATCCCCATGACGATCGAGGTCGCAGAAGGAAAGATGCGCTATTTCGGCTTCGGCGCCCAATATTCGACCATCGACGGTTTCGGCATCCAGGGCTACTGGGGTCACCGCAATCTCTTCGGAGAGGCCGAATCTCTGCGCATAGAAGGTGGTATCGGCCGCCTCGGAGAGGCGAGCGATCTTGGAAATCTCGACTATTCGGCTGGCATTCTCTTCTCCAAGCCAGGCGCGTTCTTCCCGGCGGCCACCCTGAATGCAAGGCTGCAGGCCAGGACCGAGAACCCCGACGCCTACAACGCCAAGCTGGTGACAGCGGCCGTGGGTCTCTCCTACGAGCTGACCGACCAGGACACGATCTCGGGCGGGACGGAAATAAGCTGGGAGAACGACGATGACGCCTTCGGGGACAATCGCTATCTGACCTTTGCGCTGCCGTTTGAATACATCCGCGACGCACGCGACAACAAGCTCAATCCGACGTCGGGATACCGCGGCAGCCTCACCGTTAAGCCGAGCTATGAGGCGCTCGGCGGCACGGTATTCTCCTCGTTCGAGGGATCGATTTCCGGCTATCAGCCCCTGGGAGCGGAAGACAGGGTCGTCCTTGCGGGCCGGATCGGCGCCGGCATCCTTCTCGGAGCCGACGAGATCCAGAACATACCGGCGACGCGGCGTTTCTATCTCGGCGGCGGCGGCACCGTGCGCGGCTATGGCTATCAGGAGATTTCGCCCTATAATTCCGAGAACGAGGCGCTCGGGGGCCAATCCTATGTGCTCGGAAACTTCGAGGCACGTGTAATGATCACCGAGAAGATTGGTATCGTGCCGTTCCTCGATGTCGGCACCGTATCTGACACCACCTTCCCGGACTTTTCCGATATAAGGGCAGGTGCAGGCATAGGGGTCCGATATGCGACGCCGTTCGGGCCGCTTCGGCTCGATTTCGCCATGCCGCTGAATAGATACGATGGCGGCACCGAATATGGTATCTACGCGGGTATCGGGCAATCCTTCTGACCTTACGGTCTTGCCGCATGGGGATATCTGCAAGGACTACAGGGACAGGACAATGTCGCAGCCATGAACATCCTGATTGGTCTTTTGAGATGGATGACTCGCGCCCTCGCCTATGTCCTTGGGGCGGTGCTGGTCGTCGCCATTGCCGCAGTTCTGATAGCCGGCTTCACATCCTTCGGAACGGGTTTGATCGTCGACAAGGTGGCCGATCTTGCCTCGACACGCGACCGTGTCATTACCGTTGCAGGACCAAGCGGCCTTCTGACCGGTGAGACGAAAGCCGATGTCATCACGCTTGCCGATACGAAAGGCGTCTTTGCGGAAATTCGCGGACTGACGATCGACTGGTCTCCTCTCTCCCTGCTTCGAGGCCGTTTCAGCGCCGATCGGGTTGCCGTTCAGTCGATCGATTTTCGCCGTCTTCCGGTCAAGACGATTCCAGATCGGCCAACTGAGCCCGGCAGTGGCGGATTTTCACTTCCGATCGCCATTGATATCAGCAGCGTCGCTTTGCCAGACATTCGTCTCGGCGAGGCGATTGCAGGCAGAGCCTTCGCTCTCGCCGCCAGCGGCAACGTGCATGCCGACAGCAATAGCATCGCGTTGCGCCTTGATGCCAATCGTCAGGACGTGCCGGAAGCCAAGCTTGCGGCGGACGTTGCTTTCGCGCCCCTGGAGAACCGGCTGACCCTCAAGGGGCAGCTCGCCGAGCCTAAAGGGGGACTGCTCGCGGGACTGCTGCTCCTGCCGAACGACCCGGCGGTCAATATCGACGTCAGTGGCGAAGGCCCTCTTTCCGAATGGGCCGGCAAGTTGCAGGCTTCGCTCGACGGCCAGCCGAGAATGAACATCGAAGGGCGCCATTCGCTTTCGCCGGATGGCTTGCACCACATCGACATCAAGGGCGGCGGTCAGTTCGACTCGCTTCTGCCTCCCAACTTCCGTCCGCTCTTTGCCGGCCAGACAAACATAGCCCTCTCGGCGACCTTCAACGGCAATGGCAAGATCGATATCCAGACGGGCAATCTTGCCACCGGCAGCGTCGTCCTTGCCGCCTCCGGCACGCTCGATCCGGCCGGCAACAACAGCCTGAACGCCAATCTGCTCGGTACCTCGGGACCGGTGGATTTCCGTTGGCCCCTGAACGGGGATGATGCCCGTTTCCTGATTTCCGGCGTCAATCTGACGCTGACCGGTGCAGCGAACGCGGCAAAGCTCAACCTCGATGCCTCGCTCGTTTCCGCTACCCTGCCGCAGGGCGCGGCAAGCGATGTGAAACTGACGGCAAAAAGCGATGCCTTCGATCTTGCCAATCGGGCCGGACCAGTACAGGTTCGCCTTGTTGTCGGCGATACCTCCTTCGTCAATCCCGACCTTCAACGCCTGATCCGCGGTCCGATCACGCTCGCTGCCCCGCTGCAGCTCTCGAAAGATGCGGTCGGCTTCAACGGCACGACACTTGAAAGCGGCAGCGTCGGCGGCAGCGTCAACGGCGCCTATACGATGAGCACCCAATCGCTGACGGGCAATTTCCGGCTTTTTGCCCTTCCGTCCGTTCTTCCGGATAACCTCGCTGCCAAATTCGATACGACCATCGCGGCCGAGGGCCAGGTGGCCGGAACGCTGCCGGACAGGATCAATCTTTCCAATCTCAACGTAAAATCTGGAACGCTGGATGCGAGCGGGAGTGTGGCGCTGGACGAAGATACGCTTAGCGCGGACCTTTCCGGACGGATCCTCAATCTTTCGAAGCTCATCGAGAATGCGGCCGGACAGGCAGACTACAAGATCTCTGCCAGTGGACCGCTCTCTGCGCTTGCCATCAATGCCAATCTGACGACAAGCGGCATCAATATGGTGGGCCGCGCGATCAGCGGTCTGGACATCACCGTTACGGGCACGGCCGATCGCAATGCGCCGCAGGGAAACCTCAAGGCGACCGGCGCAATCGACGGCCAGCCGATCAGCATCGATGCCGATATCCGCTCGCAGGAGGGTCGAACGAGCATTCCGACGCTGCTTGCCCAGGTCGGCCCCAACAAGCTGCAAGGCAAGCTCGATTTCTCACCGAGCCTCGAACCGGTCGGCGACCTCACCTTCGATTTTCCCGACATTAGCCTTCTTGCAGCGCTTGGCGGTCAAAAGGCGAACGGCGATCTGACAGGC
The DNA here is from genome assembly GCF_041357635.1 of Sinorhizobium sp. CB7. Classification (NCBI taxonomy): domain Bacteria; kingdom Pseudomonadati; phylum Pseudomonadota; class Alphaproteobacteria; order Hyphomicrobiales; family Rhizobiaceae; genus Sinorhizobium; species Sinorhizobium sp. CB7. The sequence goes on along the minus strand of NZ_JAULLL010000018.1, from coordinate 72,548 downwards.
TCGATCAACCTTTCCAGCGACAATGGCAAGATCGGTCTCAACGTGACGGCCGCAGGCAACGGGATTCATCGCGATACGCTTTCGATCCAGAAGCCAGTCATCAATCTCACCGTCACCGATCTGATGGCGTTTTCGGCACGCGGCAGCATCCGGGCAGGCGAAATTGCATCGGGTGCAAATCGCCTCAGCGGCCTTTCGCTTGATTTCGATCAGAGCGGCAACCGCACGGGGTTCTACCTCAGGGGCGATTACGATAACGCGCCCTTGCTTGCCATGGGCTATGTTCAAAGCGGCGCCGATCAGATGGTCGTCGGTCTCGACAGTTTTTCCGCGGCACCGCGGGCTATTCCCGTCAAGCTGACGGCGCCGACGCGGATCACGATCGCGGGCGGAACGGCGATCCTCGATGGTCTTACGATCAACACCGGCGCCGGCTCGGTTTCGGTCAGCGGATCAGCGGGTGAGACCCTGAAAATCGACGCGACATTGTCGAACCTGCCGGCAAGTCTTGCCAACAGCTTCGTGCCGAATCTTTCTGCCGAAGGGGCGATCTCGGGTACGATTGCGGTCACCGGCACGCCGGCGGCCCCCGTCGCGAATTTCAAGACGAACTGGAACGGCGCAGCGACCAGCCAGACGAAAGCCGCCAGGCTTGCGCCCCTTGGCATTACCGCCAATGGTCAGTTTGCCAATAACACGGTGACGATCGACGCAACCGCCGTGGGAAGCAACGGCCTGTCCCTGAAGGCACGCGGCTCGGCCGGTCAGACGTTGAAGATCGATGCAACGCTATCGAATGTGCCGGCAAGTCTTGCCAACAGCTTCGTGCCTGATCTCGCCGCGGAAGGTATCATTTCGGGTACGGTCGCGGTTACCGGTACGCCGGCAGCCCCCGCCGTGGACTTCAAGGCGAATTGGTCAGGCGCGGCCACCAGCCACACGAAAGCGGCCGGACTGGCACCACTCGGTATTGCCGCCAATGGCCAATTCGCCAATAACAGGATTACGATCGACACGACCGCTACGGGAGGGGGCGGTCTCTCGTTGAGGGCTAACGGCAGCGTTTCGATCGCCGGCAATCGCGCGATCGACCTGAATGTAGCCGGCACCCTGCCCTTTGCCGCCCTCGCAGCGCAACTCGCTGACCAGGGTCTGGCGATGGAGGGGACGGCAAATATCAATCTCAGGATTGGCGGCACGACTGCGGCGCCGACCGTCAACGGCAGCATCACCACCGATGGTGCGCGCCTGGTCGACGTCCGCCGCAACCTCGCGGTGAACAACCTGGCCGTCACGGTCACCCTCAATGGCCAGCAGGCCGTCATTTCGCGCTTCAGCGGCAGATTTGCCAGCGGCGGCAGCATCACGGCAAGCGGCACGATCGGCATCCGGCCCGACAGCGGCTTCCCCGTGGATATCTCCGTCAGGCTGGACAATGCCACCTATGTCGACGGCACGCTCGTGGTGGCAACGGTCAACGGCACACTTGGCCTGCGTGGCCCGATCCTCTCCAATCCGACCCTCAGCGGAGCACTGCGACTGGAAAGGGCGTCGATCACGGTTCCCGAGAGGCTGCCGGCCTCGCTTGAAGAGATCAATGTCCAGCACCGGAACGCACCGGTCGCCGTCAAGGCGCAATTGCGCAACATTGGCCCGCAGCAGGTGAGAGAGAAGTCGACAACCATTGCCCTCGACCTGAGGTTAGATGCGCCGTCGCAGATCTTCGTCCGCGGCCGCGGCATCGATGCGGAACTCGGCGGCAGCGTCACCATTCGCGGAACCGCCTCTGCTCCTCAGGTTTCCGGCGGGTTTACCATGCGTCGGGGCCGGCTGACCATTCTCAACAGAAGGCTCGACTTTGCCGACCGGAGCAAGATCACCTTCGGCGGCGACCTTGTTCCGGCCCTCGACCTGGAAGCGACGTCGACGTCCGGCTCGACGACCCTGATCGTCGATGTCACGGGCCTTGCGACCGATCCGTCGATCACATTTTCCTCCTCGCCCATGCTGCCCCAGGACGAGGTTCTGGCTCAGCTCATTTTCGGTCAGTCGCTGTCGAGGCTGTCGCCCCTGCAGATCGCCCAACTCGCCGACGCCGTCGGCCAGCTTGCAGGAGGCCGATCGACCTCGCTCTTCAACAGCCTGCGCAGCCAGCTCGGCGTGGACAATCTGGATATTTCCACGAATGCAAGGGGGCAGACGCAGGTGAGCGCCGGTCGTTATCTCAACGACCGGACCTATATCGAGCTGCAGCAGACGACCGGCTCCGGAAGCAAGGCGGTGATCAACCTCGACGTCGGGCGCGGTGTCAAGCTGCGCGGCGCGGCTGGCGCCAACGGCGCGGGTGAGGTGGGTGTCGTCTATGAGCACGAATACTGAGTCCGGCCTTCACCTGATCAGACAGGCGTAAACGCATTTCGAAAGACACGCACGCCGCTCCGTGAGGTCCTTCAACCCGCGCCTTGATTGCGCGGGCAAAGCCGGGACGCATCGATTCGATTTGCGCCTGCAGGGCTCCGCAACGCGAGACCATCGATCGACTTCGATGGCTCGGCTTTCGTCGGCACATCGCAATAATCCCAGACCGTGCCACGGAGGGTGAGCAGCTTGCGCCCGCCTCGCCAAGAGCTTTGACGCGTCTGCCGGCGCTCGTTTGAACCTCGCCGACATTCGCTCTATCCAAAGCATTGGTTTAATCGGCTTGGGCGTCAAATGGGAGGTTCGACGCCGCGGTGGCCTCGGCTCGAAGCCAATCGATAGCCGCAGACAGCCCTTCGCTGCCGGTCGCGATGCCTCCGTCAACTGTCAGCAGATGGTACACCCGCCCCTCGATGATCGGTCCGAAGGGCTGGACGAGCTGCCCCGTTGCAATCTCGCGCGCCAGCAAGCGCCGACTTAGAAGTGCAAGCCCCTGGCCCGCGAGGGCCGCCTGTACAGCATGACTCTCATCATTGAAGCGAAGCCGTCCGAACGATGGAATGGCTCGTCCCGCTTCCTCAAACCATCTCTCCCATGTGGGATTGCGCGGGGATTTAATCTTCCATTCGAAATGGATCAGCGGCACTCGTTCCAGATCGGAGATAGAACTGATCGCGAGCGCCGGGCTCGCCAACGGAGCGAAATCGTCCCCGAATAAAGGTTCGGCTTTCAATCCCGGGTATTGGCCGTCGCCATAGCGGATCGCAATATCGACCCGATTTTCGGGTAGGTCCAGCGGCTCATCCGATGCCAAAAGCTGCAAATCGATTTCCGGGTGCAGTGCGTGGAACCTCGAAACGCGAGGTACAATCCAGCGAGCCGTGAACGCATTCGTAGCCGAGATCGTAACCTTGGTACGGGAAGCAGGAGGTAGCAGACTTCTGAATGTCCGTTCGAACCCGTCGAAGCCATCGCGGATCGCCGGGTAGAGGCGAGCCCCAGCTTCGGTCAGGGAAACCTTCCGCACCTTACGATCGAAAAGAACGAGTCCGGTGTATTCCTCAAGTGCGCGTATCTGATGGCTGATGGCGGTCGGCGTTACGCCCAGTTCACTAGCGGCTTTCTTGAAACTGCCATGCCGCGCAGCAGCCTCGAAGGCACGTAGCGAGGATAAGGGAGGCAAGCGTCGCATCATATTCCGACGATAGATGAGGTCAGCTCATCTGATGGCTGATAATTTGGAGTTTGTCCATTCGCGGCCCTACGACCATCTTCTTTCCGGTCAGCGCAACAGCCTGATCACCTCATTCAACCGCGAGGAAAGAACGATGTTTGAACGCGTCCACACGACCCCTGACAACTACGAACCCTACCTGCTTTCCCAAGGCATAAAGTTCGGCAACCTGCTCTTCATCTCAGGACAAGCCGGAGCGGCGGAGGACGGAAAGATCGTCGACGGCGGATTCAAGGCCCAGGGCGAGCAGGCTTTCGCCAATCTGCGCCGCGCGCTCGAGGCGGGAGGGTCCACTCTGGAAAAGGTGATGAAGGTGACGATTTTCGTCACGGACATGGCGCACTTCTCCGACGTCGTCGAGCTTCGCCGCAAGTTCTTCTCTGCCCCCTACCCCGCCGACACGATCGCCGAGATCAAGGCGCTCTACGATCCGAAGGCGATGATCGAAATCGAAGCGATCGCCGCCACGACCGAGGCTTGACCACAATGAATGCAGGTCATGACAAGCAGTTCTCGTCGGCTTCCGCAACTCTCTTCGAGCGGTTCAAGATAGGCTCGATGCTGTTGAGCAACCGAATCGTCGTCTCGCCGATGACGCGCGTCTGCGGCACCGAGGACGGCCGTGCCACCCAGATGGCGGATTCCTAAAGCGAGAGATTAGAGCGGTTCCGCGTTTCCATGAGCGCTGAACCGCTCTTAGAACCCCATCTTGCTGGTCTTCAGCAGGATATTGGTTTCCGTCGAATGGATGCCGTTGATCAACCGGATGCGGCGCAGCGTTTCGTCGAAGGAGACGAGATCGCGATCCTCCAGCTCGGCAATGAAGTCCCATTTGCCATTGGTGCTGTGCAATGCGCGGACCTGCGGCAAACCGCGGAGCTGTTCGGCGACCCTGTCCGCCAGCTTGCCGATCACCTCGATCAGCACGATGGCACGCACACCTGCCGCCCTCGCTTCGTGGCCGGTGCGGATGGTGAAGCCGGTGATCGTACCCGCGGCGACCAGCCGCTCGATGCGCGCGGCGACCGTCGCGCGTGAGGCACCCGTCATCGCCGCGAGCGAAGAGACGGGCGTGCGGGCGTTGTGTCGTAGTGCACTTAGCAGATCGCGGTCGAGGTCATCCATCGGGCTGGCATTTTGTAAAATCGCTATTAGCAAACTGCCAAAATTCCGGCAGATTTCAAGCAATTTTCTATCTTTTTGCTGTCATGGGCACGACGGATAATCGCTTTCAAAGAGATTCTCCAAAACAGCGGGGACGACGGCCATGAACATCCAATCCACATCGATCACGCTCATCGGGGTGCCGCTCGAGGAGGGTTCCGGACGCCGCGGCGCCGCAATGGGACCGACTGCCCTGCGTATCGCCGGCCTCGACAGGACATTGGCCGATCTGGGTCATCGTGTAAGGGACAGCGGCGATCTCCGCCCCGAGCCAGCCGTTGACTTGCCCGAGCATCCCAGGGCCCATAACCTGAGGATTGTCGGCGCCTTCACGCGCGCCCTGGAGGCAAGAACCTATGATGTCGCCGCCGCTGGCGGATTTCCGTTGATCCTTGGCGGCGACCACAGTCTTTCGATGGGCAGTGTATCCGGAATGGCGCGCTACGCCGCCAAGATCGGCCGGCCGCTCTTCGTTCTCTGGCTCGACGCTCATGCCGATTTCAATTCTCCTGCGACATCGCCTTCCGGCAATATTCATGGCATGCCGGTCGCCTTTTTCTGCGGCGAGGCGGAGATCGCCGGCATCCTGCCGGAGGAACGTCCTTTCGTGGACCCGAAGAGGGTCTTCCAGATGGGCATTCGCTCGGTCGATCCGCACGAGCGCGAAAAAGTTCAGGAGCATGGGGTCAACGTCTTCGATATGCGCTCCATCGATGAGCAGGGTGTGGCGGCGATCATGCGCCACATTCTCAAGACCGTGAGCGAAGCGAACGGCCTTCTGCATGTCAGTTTCGACGTCGATTTCCTCGATCCGGATATGGCTCCCGGGGTCGGGACCACTGTGCCGGGGGGAGCCACGCTTCGCGAGGCCCATCTCGTCATGGAAATGCTGTCCGATAGCGGCCTAGTCTCATCCCTGGATCTGGTGGAGCTCAATCCCTTTCTCGACGACCGCGGCAAGAGCGCCCGCATTCTGGTGGAATTGACGGCGAGTTTGTTCGGCCGGCGCATCTTCGACCGCCCGACGCGTGCAGCTTGAAGAATGGGGGGAACGACAATGAGCTTATCCGCAGAACTGATCGACACCGAACAGCGCCTGGGCGCCCATAACTACAAACCGCTGGACGTGGTTCTGAACCGCGGCGAAGGCGTCTATGTCTGGGATACCGATGGCAAGCGCTATCTCGATTGTCTTTCGGCCTATTCGGCGGTGAACCAGGGCCACTGCCACCCGAAGATCCGCGAGGCGATGATTGAGCAGGCGAGCAAGCTGACGCTGACCTCCCGCGCTTTCCGCAACGATCAGCTCGCCCATCTCTATGAGGAACTGGCGGCGCTGACCGGATCGCACAAGATCCTGCCGATGAATTCCGGCGCCGAAGCGGTCGAGACCGCAATCAAGGCGGTGCGCAAATGGGGCTACGAGATCAAGGGCGTAGCTGAAAACAGAGCGGAGATCATCGTCTGCTCCAACAATTTCCATGGCCGCACGCTCAGCATCATCAGCTTCTCGACAGACCCGGATGCCCGCACCGGCTTCGGGCCTTATACGCCCGGCTTCAGGATCGTGCCGTTTGGCGATGCGCAGGCCTTCGCCGCCGCAATCAACGAGAATACGGTGGCTGCCCTGATCGAGCCGATCCAGGGAGAAGCCGGGGTCGTCATTCCGCCCGCCGGCTATTTCACGGAAGTTCGCGCGCTCTGCACCCGACACAACGTCACCTTGATCCTGGACGAGATCCAGACCGGCCTCGGTCGAACCGGCAGGCTCCTCGCCGAAGAGCATGAGGGGATCGAGGCCGACGTGACGCTGATCGGCAAGGCGCTGTCCGGTGGCTACTATCCGGTCTCCGCGGTCCTTTCCAATTCCGAGGTTCTGGGTGTCCTCAAGCCCGGCCAGCACGGCTCGACGTTCGGCGGCAATCCGCTCGCCTGCGCTGTTGCCCGCGCCGCGCTAAAGGTATTGGTCGAGGAAGGCATGATCGAGAATGCCGCCGTCATGGGGGAATACTTCATGGAGGGCCTGCGTTCCATCCGTTCCAATATCGTCAAGGAGGTGCGCGGTCGCGGCTTGATGATGGCTGTCGAGCTGGAGCCCGAGGCCGGCGGCGCACGGCAATACTGCTATGCGCTGAAGGATCTCGGCCTTCTTGCCAAGGACACGCACGACCATACGATCCGCCTGGCGCCGCCGCTCGTCATCACGCGCGACCAGGTCGATTGGGCCGTGGAAAGCATTGCCAAAACTCTTGCCTAGATCCGGGGATTTCAGGGCGGATCGACCTGAAATCTGAAGCCTCTCAATCAAAAAGTGAGAGCGGGACATCGCCCGCCTCAGCCTCCAAGCCGCAAACGTATAATGATTGACCTTTTGCGACTCATTTGATTCAGCGCAAAGATACCAAATAATATTAATAAAAAAGTTAGAAAATTTTAATAGATTCGTTAATAAGCAAACAGCGGAGAGCAAAGAATACTTGCTGCACAATAATGCAGTTCCCGATGTCGCATGAAGTGACATAGTAAATCAAGCATGTATTGGCGGCACATCGATTCCGTTTTGTTCTGAACATTTTCCCAGGCGGCGGGAGTTCGTTCGGACGAGGGAACATCTCAGCTCTCGGCAGGGTAAGAATGTCAATTGTTTCTTTGGGCCTGGTTTCTGATGCCAAAGCAATCAGCGCGGCCCTGGCTAAGTCCCAGGCGATGATCGAGTTCGATCTCAAGGGCACCGTCCTCAATGCAAACCAGAATTTCTGCGACGCGCTCGGCTTCACGCTTCCCGAAATAATCGGAAAACATCACCGCATCTTCTGCGACCCGGACTATGTGGCGTCCCCCGCCTACCGTCAGTTCTGGGAACGCCTCGCTCGCGGTCAGTTTGACTCCGGCGAATACAAACGCATCGGCAAGGGTGGACGCGAAGTCTGGATACGGGCGACGTACAATCCGCTTCTTTCGGGCGGAAAGCCCTACAAAGTGGTCAAATTCGCCAGCGTGGTCACGGACGCAAAGCTCCAAGCAGCCGACGCACAGGGCAAACTCGACGCGTTGTCGCGCGCGCAAGCAGTGATCGAATTTACCCCCGACGGCGAGATCCTGACCGCAAATGCCAACTTCCTCGCCGTCATGGGCTACCGGCTGGAGGAGATCCATGGCGGTCACCATCGCATGTTTTGCGATCCGGACTATGCGCGTTCCGAGGAATACCTTGCCTTCTGGCGCAAGCTCGCCGGTGGTGAATTCATTGCCCAGGAGTTCAAGCGTATCGGCAAAGGCGGCAAAATCGTCTGGATCCAGGCCTCCTACAATCCGATCTTCGATATGAACGGCCGCGTCTTCAAGGTCGTCAAATTCGCCACCGATATTACGGAGCGCGTCCGCGCCGTGGATGATCTCGCCACAGGACTTGCGGCACTTTCGGCGGGCGATCTCGTCTCGCGGATCGATACGCCTTTCGCGCCGGCTCTCGAGAAGGTCCGTGTGGACTTCAACAGCTCCATCGACAAGCTGGAGATGGCTATGCGCATCGTCTCCGAGAACGCAGGGGCGATCGCGGCAGGATCGAGCGAGACCCGCAATGCATCGGACCAGCTTGCGGCCCGCACCGAGCAACAGGCAGCGGCGGTGGAAGAGACGGCTGCCGCTCTCGACGAGATTACGCAGACCGTCGCCGACAGTGCGCGCCGTGCGGAGGAGGCAGCGTCTTTGGTGGCCAAGACCAGGCGCGACGCAGAGCATTCCGGCAATGTCGTCCAGAATGCCGTGGACGCAATGGGCCGGATCGACAAATCATCCCACGAAATCAGCAATATCATTGGCGTCATCGACGACATCGCCTTCCAGACAAATCTGCTGGCGCTGAACGCCGGCGTGGAGGCAGCGCGCGCCGGTGAAGCCGGCAAGGGATTTGCCGTCGTTGCGCAGGAGGTCAGAGAGCTGGCCCAGCGCTCTGCCAAGGCCGCACGGGAGATCAAGGCGCTCATCAATTCCTCGACCGAGCAGGTCAAGCATGGCGTCTCGCTCGTTGACGAAACCGGCCGCGCATTGGAGGCGATCGTCCGTCAGGTCGGTGACATCGATACCAATATCGCTGCAATTGTCACCGCCTCACGAGAACAGGCAACGGGGCTGGCGGAGGTCAACAGGGCCGTGAACGCGATAGACCAGGGCACCCAGCAAAATGCCGCCATGGTCGAGGAAACGACCGCGGCAAGTCGCGGTCTTGCGCGCGAAGCCGAAAACCTTCGAAATCTTCTTTCCCAATTTAGGTTTGGGCAACATTCTTCGGCTACCATTACAGAAAGACGACCTGATGCCCGCGTAACCGCGTCGTCGGCGTTGCGTCCGAAGGCAAAGGTCGTCCGCGCCAATGGTGGCGCTGCCGCCGCTGCCCAAGCTCTGGATAGTTGGGAAGAATTCTAATGGCTACGATCAATTCCACCAGTTTCAGCGGCGACACGCTGGAGATCATCGCCTTCCGGCTGCATGATCAGGAGTTCTGCGTCAAGACGACGACCATTCGCGAGATCCGCGGCTGGGCGCCTTCGACACCCATCCCGCATGCGCCGGCCGACGTTATCGGCGTCATGAACCTGCGCGGATCCGTCATTCCGATCATCGATCTCGCCTACAAGCTCGGCATGAAGAGCACGGTTGCCAACGAGCGCAGCGCCATCGTCGTTGCGGAAGTGCACAACATGGTTGTCGGCATGCTCGTCGATCGCGTGTCCGACATTCTCACCATCTCCTCCAGCCAGGTCCAGCCGGTGCCGGAAGTCACGGCCTCCTTCGACCGCGCCTATTGCGAAGGCATCATCGCAACCGAAAGCGGCATGATCTGCTTCCTGAACCTTGCCAAGATGTTCAAGGAAAACGAAACCGACGAACTGGCCGCCTGATCACCGCCATTCCTTCGTCCTCTGCAGCCGTCCGGACCTTGTCGGGCGGCTTTCCTTTACGAGATCGAGAATGCACATTGCATAGCAAATGCCGCCGGGCTCCTTCGGAGGCATGAGCCAGTGACAGACTTGCGTACCAATTGCGGACATCATTCAACCACCAGCTGTACGTCACGACCCGAGTCTTCTCGGACATCCGGCCGGAGAAATTAACGGTCAAGTTCCGGCCGATCTCTGGTCCCCCCATCGCCCAGGCCGTAATCTTCAATACTCTTGGCTTCAGTGCGTTCCACTGTCGAAACAGGCGCGGAGCAAATGTACTCCTTCTTCGATGTGGGCCGCTGGAATAGCGCCATATCCCAGCATAATCCCAGCTCGTGGGATCGCATCCACGGCGAAATGTGACAGGACCTGAACCGCGACGCCGCAGTCGGCAGCGCGGCGCGCGATGTCGGCGATCTGGTCCGCCGACATCTTCCGGGCGAGGGCGGTGACATGGAGCCCCATAGTCGATGGGATGAGCTCGAGATGCTCCGCAAACTCATGGGTGATCGCGTCCGCGAGGATCTGGTGCCGTTCCCGGTAGATTGAGCTCACCCGGCGAACGTGACGCCCAAACGCGCCCTGATCAATGAAACGCGCGAGTGCCATTTGCACGAGGGTCGGTGAATGCCAGTCGCTGACGAATTTCGCCTTGTGCAAGGCCGCTCGCAGCGATGGCGGCGTCACCAGGAAGCCTAGCCGAAGCGTCGGCAGCATTGTCTTTGAGAAGGAGCCAACGTAGACAACCAGACCTTTCGCGTCGAGTGTCTGCAATGGCTCGAGAGGACGGCCGCCGAAACGAAACTCGCTGTCGTAGTCGTCTTCGATGATGGCCGCGTTGTTTCGTTCGGCCCAGGCCAGCAGCGCCTGCCGGCGCGATAGCGTCATCGTTACCGAGAGCGGATATTGATGAGAAGGCGTGACATAAACGGCTCGAATTCCGCGCGGCAGCGCGTCAACGATTAGCCCCTGGCGATCCACGGACACGCCGACCACGCGAATGCCCAACGTCTTAAACAGCTGCCTCGGAGGGCCGTAGCCTGGATCTTCAACGGCAATGCCGTCGCCCGGCGCCAGCAGGACGCGTGCCAGAATATCGAGCGCCTGCTGCGTACCGTTCGTGATGACGATGTCGTCCGCTGAAGCCCTGATCCCTCGAGAGACGCCTATCTGCCGGGTGATTGCGACCCTGAGATCGCGGCACCCAGCAGGGTGCTCATAAAAGCCCGGATTCGATTCGCCCGAACGCAGCGCCCAGGTCACCGACCGCCGCCATGATCTGTGCGGAAATAGCGAAGCATCGCAACGCCCGGTGCGAAAGTCGAACCGGACCGTGTCGAATGCGGACGGCAGTGCCATCGCTTCCCAGATCGGCCGCGGTCTAAGCGCACCAATGGATTGGCGTCTCGTGTTTTCGCGCCCGACCGGCGTGACGAATTCGCTGACGAATGTCCCAGCCCCCTGCCGGGATGTCACGAACCCTTCCGCGGCGAGCCGTTCATAAGCGACCGTCACGGTCCCACGAGACACGGCCAGCGCCCGCGCCAGTTCGCGGCCAGGCGGCAAAGGGTCTCCGGGGCGCAGCTGCCGATCCAGAATAGCTCGCCGGATCTGACGATAGATCTCACCGCTGAGATCTTTGCGCCCGACCAGGCTGACGTGAAAGTCCGTCATGATCTTAGAGTAAGCGAAATTGGTCTGCCCGCAAATGCATGAATTGGCACTTCTGCCAGTCCTCATGGTCGCCTACGATACGCTGGCAAGCAGTAAGGACCGAGTTGGCGCCGCGACGAGGCAGGTCACGCCCACAATCCGGCTGTAAATGCTGGGAGATCCCGACAAGGAGATCGCCGGTCGGGTGATGCAGGTAGTGTGCGAGATGAAGAAGATCATCATCGCGGACCTCGAGCGCCGATTGAAGTTAGAGAGTGCACATGCCGCTTTGGAAGCTCGGAAGGCCACGATTTCAAATGTAACCGAATTTCTCGACCCTGCCACGGCGCTTCTTGACGATGTGCATGCCGCCGAATCAATTTAGGGGAGATTATCATGGGAACGACGATCCCGGTAAGGCGCACAGCGATCGCGGCAGAGCTTCCTTCCGCCGTCCCGCTGATGGCGCTTTCCACCGGCTTTTGGGCCTTCAAGACTCTGGCCGCTGCGCACGAATTGGACCTCTTCAGCCGCCTTGCAGGCGGCGCCGGCATCACGGTTGCCGGGCTGGTGGAAACGCTCGGGCTGCATCCACGCCCGGCCGAGATGCTGTTGACCGGCTGCACTGCACTCGGGCTTCTGGAGAAAACAGACGGCCGTTATCGCAATACGCCGTTAAGCGAAACCTATCTCGTGCGCGGGAAACCGTATTACTTCGGTGGCTTCGTGCAGATGGCCGACAAGCGGCTCTACGCGGGCTGGGGCAAACTTACCGAAGCGCTGCGCACGAACCGGCCAACCACATGGGACCCGGCAGTGCAATCCTCGATATTCGACGGCGAGGATCCGACGATGCTGGCACTCTTCTGGGAGGCGATGCATTCGCTCTCCACGATGACCGCGCGCAAGCTCGGGGAAGCCGTGGATCTCAGTCATTTCCGCCGCCTTCTGGATATCGGCGGCGGATCGGGCGCGTACGACATCGAGCTTTGCAAACAGTATGGCAAGCTGCGCGCGACCGTGTTTGATCTGCCGCATGTGGCCGCGATCGCCGCGGAGAAAATTACCGAGGCCGGCTTGACCGACCGCATCGAGACCGCCGGCGGCAACTTCTTCGAACAGCTCCCCGGGGACCACGACGTGCATCTCCTGTCGATGATCCTGCACGACTGGGACGAGGCGAAGAACCGCGCCCTACTGCGCCGGTCCTTCGAAGCTTTGCCCAGCGGCGGCGCAGTCGTCATCAGCGAGCTTCTCGTCAATGACGAAAAGACCGGGCCGGCGCCGGCTGCGCTGATGAGCCTCAACATGCTGATCGAGACGGAAGGGCGAAACTACACGCCGGCCGAATATTCGGCGTGGCTCGAGGAAGCCGGATTCCGGCACATCGAGACGGCCTGGTTCGACGCACCCGCCGCGAACGGCGTCGTGATCGGCCGCAAACCGTAAGGGCGCTGCACAATATTTAAGAAAAAATTGGACTGGCGGAGAATGCATGGATTGGCACTTCAATCAGTCCTTTAGTTTCCTTACGATGCCGGGGACGGATGTGACGGAGCGGGCAGGCCTAACGCTGAAAACGCTTGCGGAGACCTTAACCTGATTACCTGACGATTTGGTTTCGCGAGGCAGTTCGTCATTGCCTGGAACCACGCCATTCACGCGCAACTGAACGTCCGCCGTTGCCGTAGTTTGAAAAATGGGAGGCCGAAATGCCTCACACGGAAACTTGCCCCCGACATCACTCGTCGAGAGTGCACCTGCTTGGATTTGTGCTGAAAACCACAGCAACTGCAATCGCAGCTCTCAAGGTTTGGCAACGAACCATCTCAAGACGCCGGGCAATCGCGGATTTGAGCCCAGATCAGTTAAGGGACATCGGTCATGCCGAGGCCCCCATGCCTGTGCTTGAAGTCAAAGCAGGTCTAATCACGAACTTGATGTCGATGAGATAGGCGAACCGAACTCGACAGCTGATAACCGACAATCGAACGTTCGCTTTAAGCGCGAATTATGTCGTACGGCTGCGCCCCGTTCAAGCGTGTCTCGAACCGATGGCGAGCTGTGAGCGGCGGCGGTGATTCACTCATAGCGGAGCTCCCAAGACGTGGATTGGAACACTCTTGCCCAATTCTCGGCCGCAACACTTTTGATTCTGATTGCGCCCGGCCCCATCATGGCGATCATTGCCCATAATACGTTGCGAAACGGGATGATGGCAGGTCTCTCAACTGCGATTGGCGTAGCGCTGGGAGAGGTGTGCCTGCTCGGGGCAATGTTTGCGGGCTTGTCCCTTTCCGGGGAGCTCTTGCCAGTTCTGTTTCGATGGCTTTCGCTCGCCGCAGCTCTTTATCTCATCTGGCTCGCTGCCGACGCGCTGCATCTCCGCCACCGCTTCTCGCGGTCTCCAAACTTGTCTCGCGCTCGTACGCCGCTCCTCGACGGGCTGACGATCGCCTTCGCAAATCCTGCGGCGCTTATGTTCTACGCCGCCTTTTTCCCGCAATTCATAGATCCGGATCATTCGATCTCTAAGCAGATAGCCTTGCTGAGCGCGATGTATTTTTGCATGCGCTCGGTCTCCGCCTCTGCTTGCATCTTTACAGTCACACGCCTCCGGCTACCGATCCGCTGTGCCCGGGTCGGCAGATTTGCGAGTCTGGGCAGCGCCGCAGTCTATCTCTCGATTGCAGTCGTCACCGTCCTCAGATTCATGGAGCCGTCCGGTTGATCTGCGATGAAACAGCGGTGCAGGTCCGCAACGTGGCGCTCCTTGTTCGTTCCAATGGACACCCGGAGCAATTCCAGGAAAAGTGCGAAGCGGTTTTCCGTTCGGAATTACGTGAAAACGAAGGACAGGCGGGATGCCGAAAAGTATGTGCGGTTTTCGGGCGACATCCCGCTACTGATTTTTTGATGTAGAGGCGGATTCAGATTTCAGGTCGATTCGACCTGAAATCATCCGGCTCTAGCCGAACAGGACGAAAGTCGCCCGCAGCGTCACCCAGATGCCCCAGAGCAGCGGAATGCCGACAACGGCCCAGGCGAGCAGTGCTTTGCCGTCAAAGCCTCCCGTTCCGATGCCGAAGGATCCCGTCGGACCGAAATTGGCGGCCGCCGACTTCGCCTGCAGGGCCGCGACCTCCTCGTCGGACATGAACCACTTGTCCGAAAGAGGCCTGACCAGCGAGTTTGCGATCAGCCCAAGGACGAGCATTCCGGCGAGGATATACATGGTGCTGGTATAGAGCGCCGGTCCGGGCGAAACGCCGGCAGCAATCTGCCATTCCCGGATATAGCTGATGACCGTAGGGCCTACGACGCCGGCCGTTGCCCATGCCGTCAGAAGGCGACCATGGATGGCGCCGACGAATTGCGTACCGAATATATCGGCGAGATAGGCCGGAACGGTGGAGAAGCCGCCGCCATACATCGAGAGAATGATGCCGAAGGCGAGAACGAAAAGCATCTTGTTGCCCATATCCGCCAGCGTCGGCGCCAATGCGTAGAGCGCAATACCGATGATGAAGAAGCAGTAATAGGTGTTCTTGCGGCCGATTCTGTCCGAAAGCGACGCCCAGAAGAAACGTCCGCCGATGTTGAAGAGGGACAGCAAGCCGGTGAAGCCTGCGGCGATCGCCGCGATAGACGCCTTCTGACCGGCATCGAGCTGTGCGAAGCCGACGTCCGGCAGACCGATCAGCGAACCAGCGAAGATCTCCTGCAGCATCGGCGAAGCCATGCCGAGAACGCCGATGCCTGCCGAGACGTTCAGGCACAGCACCGCCCAGATAAGCCAGAACTGCTTCGTCTTGTGGGCATCGCGCAGGTGAACGTGCTTGTGGGTGATCATCGTGCTCTTGGCGACGGGCGGCGTCCAGCCTTCAGGACGCCAGCCGGCCGGCGGGATGCGGTAACCGAAGGCTCCGCCCATCATGAAGACGAAGTAGATGACGGCCATGACGATGAAGGTCTGCCAGACGCCGACGGACGTATCCGTCTTGAAGTGGGTCATGAGCAGGTTTGCAAGAGGAGCGCCGATCATGGCGCCGCCGCCGAAGCCCATGATCGCCATGCCGGTCGCCATGCCGCGCCGGTCCGGAAACCATTTGATCAGCGTCGAAACCGGCGAAATATAGCCGAGGCCGAGCCCGATGCCGCCGATGACGCCGGCGCCGACCCACATGATCCAGAGCTGATGCGTGATCACGCCAAGTGCGGCGATGATGATGCCACCGCACCAGCAGCAGGCGGAAACGACACCGGCCTTGCGTGGACCGACACGCTCCAGCCAGCCGCCCCAGATGGCGGCGGAGGAGCCGAGCAAAACGAAGAACAGCGTGTAGATGAAGACGAGATCGGAGACGAGCCAGTCGCAGTTCGTCGTGAAGAGCCTCGAGAACAAGGTGAGGTCCGGACAGGACGTCGCGGCCGTGATTCCGAGCGACTTCGACAGCGGCAACCAGAAGACGCTGAAGCCGTAGGCCATGCCGATACAGAGATGGATGGCGAGTGCAGCCGGCGGGACAAGCCAGCGATTGAAGCCGGGTTTCGCAATGATGCGCTCCCGGTCGAGAATTCCCGCTCCTCCGATACCGGCAAGCGTTTCTGTTGTTGCGGACATATAATTTCTCCTCCGTTCCGTCCGATTGGACGGGCAAGTCATCGATGCGCGCAACTGGTGCCGGTGGCGGCCGCCGGTCCCCCTCTTCGGCCAGGGCCATTCGATAGGCCGTGGCGCATTTCTGGATTCCTTACCGGTGCGCGAGCCACTTGCGTTTGCGCAAGAAACGGTAAGCAACCGCCGTGCCAAAAAGTAAGCTATTGAATTTTAAATGCTTAAGGATGCGTACAGCGCCAGTTCCGGACATTTTGTCCAGAGGGCCGGACAAAATGTCTCAACGCCCTGTCAGGCTGCTTCCGGCAACCAGATGGAGAAGATCGTGCCCTTTCCCACCCGGCTTTCGACGGAAATCCTGCCGCCTTGCCGCGTCACCAACGTCTGGCTGATCGAGAGACCGAGGCCGGTTCCTTCCTGGCGCTTGGTGGTGAAGAAAGGATCGAATATGCGCTGGATCAGCTCAGGCGGAATACCAACGCCCGTATCACCGACCTCGATGACAATCCCTGGCTTGCCTTCGAGGTCGCGATCGCAATCGCGCAATGTCAGCATGCCGCCCTCGGGCATGGCGTGTAGGGCGTTGACGATGAGATTGACCAGCACCTGCTGCAACTCGGTCCGATTCATCAGCACAAGGCGTGTGGCGGCATGGACCGTAACGAGCTTGATCTTTGCGTTGTTCAGCAGGTGCTGGACCAGCGGAACACAATCGGAGATCACGTCTTTTGCGAGATGGCGTTCGATATAGCCGGCATATTCCTCTGGTCGGGCGAACTGAAGCAGCTTGGTGACGATCTGGCTGATGCGATGGATCTGCTCGTCGATAAGCCGGAATTCGGTCTTTGCAAGTGCCGCCTGTTCGCCGAGAACACTGCGGACGACTTCCAGATTGCCTTGCATGACCGCGATCGGATTGTTGATCTCATGGGCAACCCCAGCCGTGATTTCGCCGATTGCCGCAAGTTTTTCGGACATGATCAGTTGGCGCGTCGTTGCTTCGAGTTGGCGATTTGCCGTTTCGAGATCGCGGGTTCTCTCTTCCACACGCTTGTTGAGCTCCTCGTTCCAGCTCCTGAGTTCCCGGTCACGCTGCTGCAATTGTTCAAGGAGGCCATCGAGATGCATCGCCACGCGACCGATTTCGTCCCGCGTATCTGTCAGGCCGGTTCGGGCACCGAGATCGCCGGTTTCGACTTTCGCGATCGTTCCGGTCATGCGTTCGAGCGGCCTGAAGATTGCCTGGGCCCATCTGAGGAAGATCGGCACGCTCGCCGCCGCAACGGCAAGAAACGCAAAAGCCACGGCCAACAGCGTCTGATATTTCGCCCGGGAAAATGGCGCCTCCAGAAAGCCGACATAGAGCATGCCGACACGTTTGCCGAAGCTGTCCGTAATCGGCTCGTAGGCGGACACGTACCAGTCGTTGACGACAAAGGCGCTGTCCCGCCATATCCGCCCCTCACCCAGAACGGCTTCACGCACGGCGCTTGAGACACGCGTACCGAGCGCCCGCCGGTTTTCGAACAGCCGGACATTGGTGCTGATGCGCACGTCATCGAGGAAAAGCGTCGCCGTCCCCTGGCTGCCTTCCGGCAGGCTCGCCTCGCGATAGACGAGATCATTGATGGTATCGATGAAGACGAGATTCTGGTTGAGCAATATGCCCCCTGCGAGGACCGCCTTGCGACCGTCGGGCAGGATCACCGGGCTTGCGGAATGAACGACCATACCCCGGCTCTCCTCCGTCCGGTCAGTAGGCACGGCATTGGGCGTCGAAACGAGTTCGATCCTCGCACGTTGCGCGAGTTCCGGTGATAGTTCTCCGAGCTCCGCATTGGAAAATATATCGATCTCGGTCAGGGCAGTACCATTGAAGGCACTTCTTATAACCGGCCAATCCGTACGGGCTCCATCACCCGGACCATCGGTCGCGGACGCAATGATATTGCCGTGATCATCGAGCAGATACAGGAAATCGAGCCCAAGCTTCGATCGGCGCACCGCCAACAAATCGCGGATGCCGGAGCCATCCATCGCGTCGCGGAAGGCAGCGGAAAGCGCCAGGGCTTGGATATGCTCTCCGGTATTTTCCAGGATGCGGGAAAGATACTGATGCGCGATCGTCAGGTCGCCGCTGACCTTGGACACCAGCAGCGCATCGAACTTGCTGTTCCAGCGCACCATGGTGGCGCCGAGCAGCAGCGGCAGGACGACCAGCGTCGGCAGGAGCGCGATAGCCAGCAGCCGAAACCGAATCGACCGGGAGGGCGGCTCACGCTGCGAACGCTGGGGCTCAGACATTCCAGAAGGCGCACTTGCGGTCGATCGTCTTGCGGGAGATGCCGAGGCGACGGGCCGCTTCATCGCGATTGCCCCCGGCCTCCTCGAGAATAGCGAGAATATGCCGCCGCTCCACCTCCTCGAGAGTACCCGCAGCCGAGCCGAGCGAACTGCGCTGATCACGCAAATCATCCGGGAACCTGCCCAGTATCAGGGAGCGTTCGATCAGATTGCGCAGCTCGCGCACGTTGCCCGGCCAGGAATAGCGCGCAAGAGCGGCGCGGATCGTGCTGTCGATCGGCACCGGCGGCATGCCGAGCTGTTGCGACAGTTTATTCATGAAAAGAGATGCCAATTCCTGGACGTCGTCACCGCGCTCCTTCAAAGGCGGCAGATAGAGCTGCATGACGTTGATGCGGTAGAAGAGATCGGCGCGAAAGCGCCCCCTTTCGACGTCCTTGCGAAGGTCGGCGTTGGTGGCGAAGATGAAGCGGAGATCGATGGAGACTTCGCGCTCCGCGCCGAGCGGGCGAACGCGCCGGTCTTCGATGACGCGCAGGAGCTTGCTCTGGGTTGCAAGCGGCATCTCGCCGATTTCGTCAAGAAACAGGGTGCCGCCGCGGGCGTGCATGAAGAGACCTTCCCGCCCATTTTCAGCACTGGTGAAGGCGCCTTTGACATGGCCGAACAGTTCGCTCTCGATCATATCCGGAGGAATTGCGGCGCAATTGACCGGCACGAAAGGCTTTCCCGCCCTGTCCGACAGCGAATGCAGCGAACGGGCCGCAACCTCCTTGCCTGTCCCGGACTCGCCCATCAAAAGCACTGAAGTGGGCAATGGCGCCACACGGGCGATCGTTTCCCTCACCTGCCGGATCGCCGCCGACTCGCCGAGCAGCTTTTCCCTGAGCAGGATATGGTCGGACGTGGATCGAAGCTCGTAGCGCAGGACGAAGTTTTCCCGCTGAAGGCGGATCCGATCGAGGCAGCGCGACACAGCATTGAGGATCTGGTTCGAACGGAACGGCTTCAGGACGAAATCAACCGCACCGGCCCTGAGCGCCTGGATTGCGGTTTCGAGATCGGCATAGGCCGTGATCAGGATCGTATCGGCGAAGAAGCCGATCGCTCTCTGTTCGGCAAGCCAATCGACCCCGTTCTTGCCGGGCATGATGTTGTCGAGAATGACCACGTCGAAATGCTGGGAATCGAGCTTGCGCGAAGCCTCATCGGTGCTATCAGCTTCTTCGATGCGCTTGCAGCGCGGCCCAAGCGTGCGGACCAGGAAATTCCGCATCCCGGGTTCGTCGTCTACCACAAGGATCGATGCCTGTGCCAGCCAGGGGCCGAATTCGGCGTCGCGTCCTGTCTCTGCCGGTTTGCGCGTCGCTTCGGCTTGCACCATCTTTTTTCGCGGCCCTTTGTCTCAATCGCGGCTCAATCAATAACAGAGGCGGCGGCGAAAGCAAAAATAGTCAGCCGGCCGCCTTGAGTGGCTCCGGTCTCTTGATCTTGGCGGAAGCTTCGATGACGAGCGGATCCAGGCCTTCGCCACCGCTGTCGAGATGGGCGAAAAGCTGCCGGCGCATCCTGGGCTCCCAGAACTTGTTGATGTGGGTTGCCACGCCCTGCGCCGCTTCGCTTTGCGGCTGGGTCTTGAAGAAGGTGGCGATCTGGTTGGCCATGTAGATCAGTTTGCGTTGCGTCTGCTCATGCGACATCGGTGATCTTTCCCGGATGAATGCGGTCTGGATGCGTGAAGATTTCGAAATCCTCGTCCCTCACCAATGCGATCAGCGTCATGCCTGCCTCCTCGGCCGTGCGAATGGCAAGCGCGGTCGGCGCGGAGATGGCTATAAGGACGGGACTGCCGAGGATTGCCGCCTTCTGCACCATTTCCACCGAGAGGCGGCTGGTGACGGCGACGGCACCCTCGCGGCCATGGAGACCGGACCGGACAACCGCGCCGCACAGCTTGTCGAGCGCATTGTGCCGGCCGACGTCCTCGCGTACAGCGACAATGCCGTGATCAGGTCCATTGCCGGGAATATAAAACCCGGCACCGTGAACGGCGCGGGTTTCGCGATGGAGCGGCTGCGATCCGTTCAGCAGTGAAACGGCGCGAACGACATCTTCATGCGAGAGTGTCAGCTTCACTCGCGAGACGTCCGGCACCTTGCGTACGGCCTGTTCGATGGATTCGATACCGCAAAGGCCGCAGCCGACGGGCCCGGCCATATGCCGCCGGCGAAGGCGCAATGCCTCGGCCGCGTCATCGACAAGGGTGACCTGGATGTCGATACCCTGCTCGTCTTCAATGATTTCGACCGCAACTATTTCGTCGGCGTCCGAGATGATGCCTTCGGTCAAGCTGAAGCCAAATGCAAAATCCTTGAGATCGGCCGGCGTCCCCATCATCACCGCATGCGCTGAACCGCCATAGGAAAAGGCGATCGGCACCTCCTCGGGTACGATGCGTTCGCCGGGGACGACGACACCGCCCTTTCTGGCGATGCGTTTGACAGCGATGCGCGTCGGCCGTTCCGGCATTATTCCGCCGCCTCGAGCTTGCTGGCGATCCGGCGGGATTGCCGCGCCTGCTCGTCATATTCGATCTGCCATTCCGTCGGTCCGTTGGAAGGTGACACCTGAACCGCCGTCACCTTGTATTCCGGGCAATTGGTCGCCCAGTCAGAGAAGTCGGTGGTGATGACGTTTGCCTGCGTGTTCGGATGATGGAACGTCGTGTAGACGACGCCGGGCGCGACGCGATCGGTGATCAGTGCTCTCAACGTCGTGTCGCCGGAGCGGCTGGCGAGCTTGATCCAGTCGCCGTCGCGGATGCCACGCTGTTCGGCGTCATGCGGGTGAATCTCCAGCCGGTCTTCCGCGTGCCAGACGACGTTATCGGTACGCCGCGTCTGCGCGCCGACATTGTACTGGCTGAGGATACGGCCGGTCGTCAGAAGCAGTGGGAAGCGCGGCCCTGTGCGTTCGTCGGTCGCCACATATTCGGTGCGGATGAACTTGCCTTTGCCGCGGACGAAGCCGTTGACGTGCATGATCGGCGAGCCTTCCGGGAACTTCTCGTTGCAGGGCCACTGCACCGAACCCATCTTCTCCAGATAATCATAGGACACCAGCGCGAAACTTGGAGTCGTTGCGGCGATTTCGTCCATGATTTCGGATGGATGCTGATAGTTCCAGTTCATGCCCATGGCCTGGGCGAGCTTCTGGGTGATCTCCCAGTCGGCGTAACCGTTGCGCGGGGTCATGACCTTGCGGACGCGATTGATGCGCCGCTCGGCATTGGTGAAGGTGCCGTCCTTTTCAAGGAAGGTCGAACCCGGCAGGAAGACATGCGCATAGTTGGCGGTCTCGTTCAGGAAGAGATCCTGGACGACCACGCATTCCATCGCCGCAAGGCCGGCTGCGACATGCTTCGTGTCCGGATCTGACTGCAGGATGTCCTCTCCCTGAATGTAGAGGCCCTTGAACGTGCCCTCGACGGCGGCATCCAGCATATTCGGGATACGCAGACCAGGTTCCTCGTTGAGCTTAACACCCCAAAGCTTCTCGAAGATGTCGCGGGTCGCGTCATCCGAGATGTGCCGATATCCCGGCAGCTCGTGCGGGAAGGAACCCATGTCGCAGGAGCCCTGCACATTGTTCTGGCCGCGCAGCGGATTTACGCCGACGCCGGGGCGGCCGATATTTCCGGTCACCATGGCGAGATTGGCGATGGCCATGACGGTGGTCGAGCCCTGGCTGTGCTCAGTGACCCCGAGGCCGTAGTAGATGGCGCCATTGCCACCAGTGGCATAGAGCCGGGCGGCGCCACGCACCAGATCGGCCGGAACGCCGGTAAATTTCTCCGTTTCCTCCGGGCTATGCTGCGGTTCGGAGACGAAGGCCGCCCAGTCCTCAAATTCCGACCAGTCGCAGCGCTCACGGATGAAGGCCTCGTCGAACAAGCCCTCAGTGACGATCACGTGCGCCAGAGCCGTCAGTATGGCCACATTCGTGCCGGGCTTCAGCGGCAGATGGTAGGAGGCTTCGACATGCGGCGTGCGCACGAGGTCGATCCGGCGCGGATCGATGACGATCAGCTTGGCGCCCTGGCGCAACCGCTTCTTCAGTCGCGAACCGAAGACAGGATGCCCGTCCGTGGGGTTGGCGCCGATCACGATGACGACGTCGGAGTGCTCGACGCTGTCAAAATCCTGGGTGCCGGCCGAGGTCCCGAAGGCCTGGCCGAGGCCATAGCCGGTCGGCGAATGGCAGACGCGGGCGCAGGTATCGACATTGTTGTTGCCGAAGCCGGCGCGCACCAGCTTTTGGACCAGGAAGGTTTCTTCGTTGGTGCAGCGCGACGAGGTGATGCCACCGACAGAGTCACGACCATACTGGTATTGAATGCGCCGGAACTCGGAAGCGACATGTGCGTAAGCTTCTTCCCAGGTCACTTCACGCCAGGGGTCGGTGACCTTTTCGCGGATCATGGGGTTGAGGATACGATCCTTGTGCGTCGAATAGCCGTAGGCGAAACGACCCTTGACGCAGGAATGGCCGCGGTTTGCCTGCCCGTCCTTGTAGGGCACCATCCGCACCAGTTCCTCGCCGCGCATTTCCGCCTTGAAGGAACAGCCGACGCCGCAATAGGCGCAGGTCGTCACGACAGAATGTTCCGGCTGGCCGATCTGGATTACCGATTTTTCCGTCAGCGTCGCCGTCGGGCAGGCCTGCACGCAGGCGCCGCAGGAGACGCATTCGCTATCGATGAAATCTTCGTGCATGCCCGACGAGACACGCGAGTCGAAGCCGCGTCCCTCGATCGTCAGCGCGAAGGTTCCCTGCACTTCCTCGCAGGCACGAACGCAGCGCGAGCAGACGATGCACTTCGAAGGGTCATAGGTGAAATAGGGGTTCGACTCGTCCTTCGGCATCCATTTAAGATTGATGTCGCCGTTGTTGCGAGCCTTGACGTGGTTGTCGCCATCATAGCCGTAACGCACGTCACGCAATCCGACCGCGCCGGCCATGTCCTGCAATTCGCAATCGCCATTGGCCGCGCAAGTGAGGCAGTCGAGGGGATGGTCGGAAATATAGAGCTCCATCACGCCGCGCCGGATATCTTTCAGCCGGTTCGTCTGGGTATGGACGACCAAGCCTGGCGCCACCGGCGTCGTGCAGGAGGCCGGCGTGCCGTTGCGACCGTCGATCTCGACGAGACAGAGCCGGCAGGAGCCGAAGGCGTCCATCATATCGGTGGCGCAGAGCTTCGGCACCTCGATGCCGGCCTCCATCGAGGCGCGCATGATCGATGTGCCCTCGGGCACAGTGACCTGCCGGCCGTCGATGGTGAGGGTCACCATGGTTTCGGATCTGGCGGCGGGCGTTCCGTAATCGATTTCTGGGACGAGAGGCATGGTCTTACTCCGCCGCTTCGATAAGGGGTGTCGGGACAAAATCTTCGGGGAAGTGCGTCATGGCGCTGACGACGGGATAGGGCGTGAAGCCGCCGAGCGCACAGAGCGAACCGAACTTCATCGTGTTGCAAAGATCGGCAAGCAGCGCCCGGTTCTTCTCCGGCTCGATGCCCTGCGCGATCTTGTCGGCCGTTTCCACGCCGCGGATCGAACCGATGCGGCAGGGCGTGCATTTGCCGCAGCTTTCGATCCCGCAGAATTCCATGGCAAAGCGCGCCTGCTTCAGCATGTCGACGGTGTCGTCGAAGACCACGATACCGGCATGGCCGATGAGGCCGTCCTTGGCGGCAAAGGATTCATAGTCGAAAGGCGTGTCGAACAGGGCGCGCGGGAAATAGGCTCCGAGCGGCCCGCCGACCTGCACTGCTCTCACCGGCCGGCCCGTTGCCGTGCCGCCGGCGATCCCGTCGACGATCTCGCCCAGGGAAAGTCCGAAAGCCGTTTCGAACAGGCCGCCATGCCTGACGTTGCCGGCGATCTGGAGGGGGATCGTGCCACGCGACCGACCCATGCCGAAATCGCGATAGAACGCGGCGCCTCTCTCCAGGATGACCGGCACTGAGGCAAGCGAAATGACATTGTTGATGACCGTCGGACAGTCGAAGAGCCCCTTGTGCGCGGGCAGCGGCGGCTTGGCGCGCACGATGCCGCGCTTGCCCTCCAGGCTGTTGAGCAGAGCCGTCTCCTCACCGCAGACATAGGCGCCGGCGCCCATACGCACCTCGATGTCGAACGCCTTGCCGGAGCCGAGCACCGATGGACCGAGAATGCCTGCATCGCGCGCGATCTCGATCGCCTCGGTCATGACGCGGATCGCATGCGGATATTCTGAACGCGTATAGATGAAGCCCTTGATCGCGCCGGTCGCAAGCCCCGCGATCGCCATGCCTTCGATGAGCACGAAGGGATCGCCTTCCATGATCATCCGGTCGGCAAAGGTGCCGCTATCGCCTTCATCGGCGTTGCAGACGATGTATTTTCGCGGGCCGACCGCATCGGCCACGGTCTTCCATTTGATGCCAGTCGGAAAGCCCGCCCCGCCGCGGCCGCGCAGACCCGAATCAGTCACTTCCTTGACGATATCGGCGCCAGCCATGGCTACGGCCTTCTGAAGACCGGCAAGGCCCTGATGCGCGCGATAATCATCGAGCGACAGAGGATCGGTGATACCGCAGCGGGCAAACGTCAGGCGGGTCTGCCGCTTGAGAAAATCGATCTCTTCGGTCGCGCCAAGACAGAGGGGATGCGGCGCACCTTCGAGAAGACCTGCATCGAAAAGACCGGCGACATCGCCCGGCTTTACCGGACCATAGGCGATACGCCCCTCAGCCGTTTCGACTTCGACCAGCGGCTCCAGCCAGAACATGCCGCGTGAGCCGTTGCGCACGACCTTCGCGTCGAGACCGCGCGCCGCGATCTCCTGCGAGATCGCCTTGGCGACCCGTTCAGCCCCGAGTGCAAGAGCCGCGGCGTCGCGCGGAACGAATATCGTCACCGTCATCGACGCACCTCCGCAACTAGCTCGGCCGCGATAGTATCGTCCACGCGGCCATAGACCTCGCCGTCCAGCATGGCGGTCGGCGCACAGGCGCAGAGCCCCAGACAGTAGACCGGCTCCAGCGTCACGCTGCCGTCAAGCGACGTCTGGTGAAAATCGATGCCAAGAAGCTGTTTGACGCGCTCAGCAAGCTGGTCGCCACCCATGGATTGACAGGCTTCCGCACGACAGAGCTTCAGGACATGGCGCCCGGCCGGATGGTCGCGATAGTCGTGATAGAAGGTCACGACGCCGTGAACCTCGGCTCGCGAAAGATTGAGCTCGCTTGCGATCACCGGCAGTGCCTCCTGCGGCACGTAGCCGAACTCGTCCTGGATCTGGTGCAGGATCGGCAGCAATGGTCCTTCGAGAGATTTCAGATTACCTATAATGGCGCGGGCGCGCTCGGCGATATCGCCTTGGGCGATATGAACATTCATCAGCAGCCCTCCCATAGGCCTGCAATGTTATGCATTGACTAGCCTCAACAGGCTCTCCCCCGGAACCGGTTGCAGACACACACATTTCGATCCCGTAACTGTCTCAGCGACGGGCCTTCGGATCAATAACGTTGTTCCGTGGATTGATAGGAAATTTCTATCAGATTTTCCTCGTCCTTTGCGAGCAATCTCGCCTCATGCAACAATGCCGACACGAGCGGTGTGAATGGCTCCCGGTGGGTCGCAACCAGTCCCACCAAATGGTGGGCTTCCGGCTCGACGATCGGAATCATGCGGATTTCAGCGGGAAATCCGAAGGACTTGGCGATATTTTGCGGCATGATACTGGCCCAGCGCCCCGTTCGAACATGCGAGAATAGGACGATCATCGAGTTTGACTCGAGTGTCGGTTTCGCTGTCGCGCCTGCTTCCTCCAGGTGCCGGTTGATAATGCGGCGGTTCTGCATGTCCGCCGTCAATAGACAAAGCCGAAGATTGCCCACTTCGTTCCAGGTAACCTGCTCGCGGTCGGAGAGCGGGCTGCCGGCTGCTGTAATCAGGGTATAGCGTTCGGCATAGAGGGGAACGGCAGTGACCCGCCCGAGAGGCTCGTTTTCCAGATAGGTGATGCCCGCATCGATCTCCAGATTTTCGAGCATGCTCAGCACCTGCAGCGAATTCCGCGACACGATGGAGAAGGTCACGTCCGGATGCCGCTCCTGGAAGGGCGTAGTGATCCTCGGCAGCATGGCAAGAGCGGTCGGAATGGCAGCCAGGCGCATATGGCCGGAAAGCCCCTTGCGGGCAGTGCGCATCTCCTCGCGCATCGTGCGGGCATCGCCGACGATTCGCCGCGCCCATTCAAGAACCCGCTGCCCTTCTGGCGTCAGGCCCTGGTAGCGTGAGCCGCGCTGGACGAGCATGACCCCTAACTGGTCTTCGAGCTGACGGATCGCCGCAGAAAGCGTCGGCTGCGATATGCCGCATTCCTCCGCAGCCCGTCCGAAATGCTTCTCATTGGCAAGCGCTATGAAGAATTCCAGCTTGTCGATCATCCATTTCCCTGCCCTTCTGTCCTCGGTTGCGGCTATCGGCGCGTTTGCGACCTTGTGCGTCTTATTAATGCATGTCGCGCAAAAGTGTGCAGCGGTTTTGCGGCGACGACATGCATGAAAACAACAAGCTAAAGCCTGTCGCGTGAGCCTACCTTCACGCGACAGGCTTTAGACGCACGGCGCTGCAGCCCTGCCTAAGCATTCCCACTTTCGTGGCGTTTGGCAAATTCATGATCCGTGAGGGAATATCAGCCTTCGCCTGGCTGAAACATGCCGAAGAGCGACGCCACGAGGGCCGTCACGTGGGCATTGGCGATGCTGTAATAGACGAGGCGGCCATTCCGTCGCGTGCTGACCAACCGCTCCATCCTGAGGCGGGCAAGCTGCTGCGATACCATGGCTTGCTGGATGTTCAGGATCGTCTCCATCTCACCCACGGTCTTTTCCCCATCTGCCAGAATGCAGAGTATGAGAAGGCGGGTCTGGTGGGACAGTACTTTCAAAAGGGCTCCGGCGCGGCGCGCCTCGGCGGTGATTTTCTGCAACTCTTCACCGGTCATTCCCGGTTTCAGTCTGGGCAAAGACATTCCGTAGTCTCTGTCGGAAAGAAAAATAAGGGAATTTGGTTAATAGCATATTTATAACCCAAAACTGGGGTAAATTATTGAATACCAAAAAAAGTCCAAACAAATCAGCAGATAAGCTGTCCGCCGTTAATTTCGATAGTCTGTCCTGTAATATAACCGGACAGTAGAGGCGAGGCGAGGAAAAGATAAGCCGGCGCGCAATCCTCCGGTGTTCCGAGCCGCTGCAGCGGAATACTCTTCCGGGTCTGCTCCAGCTTTTCTTTGGAAGAATAACGCTCGTGGAAATTCGTGGATATGGTTCCGGGAGAAACGCAATTGACGCGAATGCCATCAGGAGCGAGTTCGCGCGCCAGTGCTTTCGAATAGGTTGCGACGAAAGCCTTCGAGGCGGAGTAGATGGCCGACCCAGGACTGCCTCCGGTCAACGCCGAGATCGAAACCGTGTTGACGATCGCAGCTGAGCCCGAGGCTCGCAGAAGCGGAAGCAGAGCGCGTGTCAGCTTGACCACCGAAGTCTGATTGAGCCGAACGATGGTTTCATATTGCGCGTCCGTGAGTTCGTCCGCCGGAAAACGGCCCACCATCGTGCCCGCATTATTGACGAGGACATCCACGCGGTCGAAAAGATCTGCGGCCGCGGTGGCGAAAGCCGTGACCCCATCTTCCGCCACGAAATTACCTGACAACAGAAATGCGCGTCGTTCGCTTTCGGCCATTAGCAGGAAGTCCGGCAGCTCGCGCTCTCGCTCTCGTCCCGTGTGGACGATCACCCGTGCGCCGCAATCGAGAAATTGCCGTGCAACTTCAAGGCCGATACCACTGCCTGCCCCGGTCACGACAACATTGCGATTGTCGAAAAGCTTGGGATGGAACACCAGGTCCTCCTCTTCGTAACGCGTCGCAAAGACCGCGCCGCCTCGCTTTAACATATGACGCCGGAATGCAAAAGAAAGCGGTCTTGCGTGACCTGTTTTGACGGAAATCCGCGCTTGGCCTGATTGATCGCGACGAGCTTCCGCGCCGGGGGGCTCCTGAAGGGAAACAAAAATGGCCGCCATGGGGGGTACATGGCGGCCACGTTCTGAAACGGAACCTTCCCGACGTTTTATCGACTGCATAACCGGTATGATGCGATCGCGGGAATTTGTGGCCGTCCAGCGAGGAACTCCGGAGCAAAGATCGCCGACACGACCAAAGACGGCGATTGGGTTCGAGTAAGCCTCATGCAAATCGAGGCTTTAGCTATTCTTATGTAATGACTATTGCCGCGGGTAACAGGCGGCGTGCTGAAGATGGTCCGCGGGTTTCTTATCCGAGACTATCGGTTGACAGTATTTTCTCACTCGTCGGCGCCAAGAAAGGCAGACAGTGAAACCTGGAGCGCCGAGGCGATCCTTCTCAGTTTCGCGGGATCGCTATCACGTCCCTCTTCGATGTCTGATATTTCGGAGTTGGTCAGGCCACATGTGACCGCCAGGTCTTCGATGCTGTAGCCGACGGACTCCCGTAATGCTCTGACCTTAACTCCTACCGCGTCCATGTTAACCGCGGTGGAACCGGAATGGTCCAATTTATTGAGTGAAATGGACATGGAAGACTCCTTCTCTGCATGTTTCAGCAAAATGTCGTTTTAATTTTCTCCAGAGTTGGTGGTTTCGCATCGGTTAAGATGCCGGTAACCTTCTATTGCTGCGCTGCGGCAAGGACAAGTTAATTTTGCTGCAACCGCACAACACCTAAGTTGGTACTGCGATCACAGAGTTCAAGGTATCCGGCGCTTCGCCGGATGACACGCTTGCACACGATTCGGGGAGGGGCGATTCAAGACCTTTCTTTGCCCGCCGACACTATTATCGAGATTGGAAGCCAGGACAACACACTCAAGGCTGTACTATCAATCGTCGAGCCTAGTTGGAACCGCTCTCTGTGGCATCCAATATTGCATCCAGTTGCCGCGCGAGCTCGCCGCCCTCGTCGGCATCCTTGGCCATCCTGGCGAAGACATCCGCCATGCCGCGAAAAATCCGGGCCGCAGGGTCATCGTCTCCCAGGAAATCACCGATCTCATGCATTTCGGCCACCCATCGGTAGGCCTTTGGGTACATATCCGGTACAGATTTCGTAAGTTTGCGTTCAAGCTCCGGAAGACTTTCCGATAGCTCCATCCTCAGGCCTTCGGCTGCACCCGAACGGGAAGCGGCAAGCAGCATTGCGGTGCCGAGGCCGATAAACCCTTTGTTGATGCCCGCATAGCACATCTTCAGGGCCGAGGCCGCGCCCAGCGGACCATCACAGTGGCGAACATGCAGCCCGTAATCTGCGAGGAGTTTCGTTCGATCCGCGGTGTCACCGCTCACATAGATGGTTGGACCAATCTTGCCTGGCAGAGGTGGGCCGCCAATGATAGCGCCATCCAGCACTTCCATGCCGCTGCCCTGAAACCGCGCGGCCACCTGCTGCATCGTCTTGGGCGCGATCGCATTGCAATCCATAAATGGCGGAGCCGCCGGCAGATATGATGACGCGCCTGCGATCAGTTCGGCGACCGTAATAGCCTCGGCCGGGGGTACAATCGACATGATCAGTTCGGACTTCACGAGATCCTGTCGACCGACCGGCACCATGCCCGCAGCCTTCGCCCTCGCGATCGTCCGCTCGCTTCTGCCTTCGAGATAGGTGAGAACCGTGCCGCCGTGATCGATCAGCCGTTTGGCAATGGCGCTTCCCATTGCCCCTGCTCCAATGATTGTAAAGCTGGGCATGTCTACCTCGAGAGTTGCTACGCGCAATCAATCTAGAGCTATTCCCAATCTCGGGAAGCCGTCAATCAGGATATACGGCAATCGCCGCGGTCAGCGCCGCATGCGGAGGGCCTATTGATGCTCCTCCCGCCCTGCTGTCAGCATTATCGCCCGCGACGTGTGGAGCGGCGATGCCGATGTCCGGTAAAGACGCCCGGTTCATGATTCTGTCTGCCGTTATCAGCTCGCGGCATGGCTCTAACGGGCCATATGAGTGGGAGACCAAGCGCTTCAGGAACGCACCAATAGCGGACATTCCTCCGGGTTAACTGAGTTTCCCAAAACACCGTGCACGAGCAAACTCAAATTCATGATTGTGAAACTCCTCTTTTTTTACTAAGCGTGCGCCGGAACGAGTTGGAGGTCTAACAATGAATCTGTCTACACGCTTGTTGGCGATGAGCCTTGGGCTTTCCACGATCCTGATGGCCGGGGCTGCCCCGGCGGAGGATGCCAAGATCGTGACTATCACTGACGATCGCGGCGTCGCCGTCCAGGTCCCGGCCCAACCGAAGCGGATCGCTTCGATCTCCTATTTCGCCGATGACGTCGCTTTGGCGCTGGGGGTAAAACCTGTCGCCTCAACCTATATGACCGCCGGGCGTCAGCCCGACTTCCTCCTCGGATTGACCTCGCAGATGAAGCAGATTGGTCAGCGCGCCAAGCCCAACCTGGAGCTTCTGTCCGAAGCAAAGCCTGACCTTATCATCGCTATTCGCCGCTATACGATCGGAAATGCTGCGCAGCTTCAAAACATCGCGCCGTATGTCGCCTATAACATGGAGCTCCTCGACGAGAGCGACCGCGAGATCGCCGAGATTTCAAAGCTTCTTGGAAAGCCTGAACGCGGAATGCAATTGAACGCCGATTTCCGCAAGCATCTGGCCGACTACGCAGCCCAGGCACCCAAGGATATACATCCCCGCTTCGCAATCATGTGGGGTGGTGCAACACCGTTCGCATTCCATACGGAAAACACCGCAGCCTCGATCGTGACCGCGCTTGGAGGCGACAATATCGCCGGTGCAAAGAAACCTGGCGGTCCCTTCGGCATGGATCTCAGCCTCGAGACCATGCTGGAGAAGGACCCGGAAGTACTTTTTATCTACGATTCCGGTCCGGATCGTCCGCATGAGAGCAATCCCATCTGGTCGCAGTTGACGGCTGTGAAGAACAAGCGGGTCTTCTACGTTGGCGATCAGTGGGTGGAAACGAACGGCCCGATCGCACGCGAGATCGTGCTACGGCAAGCTGCCCACTACCTCTATCCCGACAAATTCCCGACGGTCGACGTCCGCACGGAAGCGGCCAAGATCATTCCCGCTGAAGTTCAGAAGTAATTTGCGGATAAATGCGATGAGTCCTCGGCAAACGTCCTTGGCCATAGGGCTCATCCTCACCTTGTCGGTGATGGCCTTGGTCGTTGGCCTCCTTATCGGTGCAAGGCCATTGTCGATCGAGACCGCAGTCAGGGTTCTGTTTTCTCCCGACGACAAGATCGAGTCCATCCTCGTCTGGACATTGCGATTACCCCGCAGTCTTACGGCGGCGGCAGCCGGAGCCGGGCTTGCCGTTTCCGGTTACGTCCTTCAGACCCTGACCCGCAATCCGCTCGCCGATCCCGGCATCACCGGGGTCACTGCCGGTGCCGTCACGCCAATCGTCTGCTGTTTCGTTTTCCTGCCTTGGCTCTCGTCGCTCTACTATCCCTTTATTGGGCTCGCGGGTGGACTGGCCGCCGCCTCGGTGACGTTCTGGGTATCACGTGGAGGACAGGGCCAGCCGCTTCAACTGGCGCTCGGCGGCGTAAGTGTTTCCCTCTTCCTGAGCGCAGTCACCACTTATGCGCTGCTTTTGACAGGGCCGCAGTCCGCGTCGCTTCTGTTTTGGCTGGCTGGCGGCTTTCAGGGCCGCACGTGGTCGCATCTGGCCTATATGTTGCCCTGGGTGGCGATAGGCATATTGTCCGCGGTGGCTCTTAGACGGGTTATCAGCATGCTGATGCTGAGCGACCATGCGGCCGCAGGAATGGGACTGCGGCTTGCGCTGTGGAAGCCGCTCCTGCTCGTTCTGGCCGTAATTCCAGTGGCAGGCGTCGCCCCCGTAGCAGGGCCGGTCGCCTTTGTCGGCTTGGCGTCGCCCCACATTGCCCGCCTGCTCAAGCCAAAAGGCACCGGGTGGGAAATAGGATTATGCGCGGCGATCGGGGCATGGATCGTGATCACAGCGGACGTTATTGCGCGCAGCGCAGCAATCCCCCGTGAGCTGCCCGTCGGCATCATCACCGCCATGCTGGGCGGGCCGATCTTCATCTATCTCGTCCAGAAAGGTCGACTGGACCTCGGAGGTCAGTCCGCATGATGTCGACTGCTTTGAGACGCACCGCAGAGGAGCGCGGATGGCTCGTTCCCGCTATCCTTGCCCTAACGTTTCTTTCTCTCGCCACCGCGACGTTTCTCGGGGTCGCAGACATACCCCTGTGGGATGTCGCAGCGGTTCTGACGGGTGACGGCTCGACCGAGGCGCGCTCCGTCATCCTTGACATCCGGCTGCCCCGTATCATTACCGGCATTCTCGCCGGTATTCATTTTGCGCTGGCAGGCTATACGCTCCAGACGATCACCAGAAATCCGCTGGCCGATCCATCGCTGATGGGGGTCTCCCAAGGCGCCACGCTGTCGGTTACCCTCTTCTTGCTGTTCACAGTCTACATCTTCCATCCTGGTGGCAATACGCTCGCCCAACTGCCCATAGCTTGGCTGCCTGCCGCGGGAATGGTCGGCGGCATGCTGGCCGGAGGGGTGATCTATATCCTGGCATTCCGGCTTGGACTCAGTGCGCTGAGGATAACACTGTGTGGCGTTGCAATCGGCGCGGTTCTACACGCCGCCGCCATCGGACTGATCGCCGGCTGGGGATCGGAGCGCATAGAGATCATCCTCGAATGGTTGTCCGGCAGCCTTTACGCCCGGACGTGGGACCATGCTTTGTTTCTCCTCCCGTTCACGATCACCGGTCTCGCCCTTCTTCCAGTCATCTACCGTCCGCTTGAACTCCTTCAGTTCGACGCGACCGTCGCGCAATCGTTCGGCCTCTCCTATCGCCGTCAGTTCTCGATCGCGCTGCTGGTGTCCTGCGCGCTGGCGGCAAGCGCGGTTGGAGCCGTCGGGCCGATCGTCTTCGTCGGCCTGATTGTTCCGCATCTGGCGCGCTTCATCGCCGGCCGAAACTTCAGGCTGTCACTTGCCTTGACGATCATGCTCGGGGCGATCGTCGTCATGTTGTGCGATCTCGTCGGCCGCATCCTTGGTCAGGCGGAGGAAATACCGATCGGCGTGGTTACTGCCGTCTGCGGCGTACCGCTCCTGCTCGCCTTGCTGCGCAGAACCACGTGAGACCAAAATGATACTCTCCTGTTTCCATCTCTCGGTCACCTACGGCACGCGCAAGGCTCTCATAGATTTCAGTCTTTCACTTGAGAAAGGCGAAATCC
The DNA here is from genome assembly GCF_041357635.1 of Sinorhizobium sp. CB7. NCBI lineage: Bacteria > Pseudomonadati > Pseudomonadota > Alphaproteobacteria > Hyphomicrobiales > Rhizobiaceae > Sinorhizobium > Sinorhizobium sp. CB7. The sequence continues at coordinate 38,833 of NZ_JAULLL010000018.1, read as the reverse complement.
GAGCGCTGATCGGCCCGAACGGCTCGGGCAAGAGCACGGCGCTCCATGCGCTGGCGGGATTAATCAAGCCTGCGTCAGGCGGTGCGACAATTGCTGGAGTTCCGGTCGGATCGATGTCACGCAGGTCGCTCGCCAAAAAACTCGCCTTCCTTCCGCAGCAGCCGACGGCCCCCGACGAGATGACTGTGGCCCAATTGGTGAGGCAGGGCCGCTTTCCACATGTCGGGCTGTTTCGCTCCTACGGACCGGATGACGAAAGGGCGATCGAATGGGCGCTGGAGAGCACAGGACTTGCTAAATTGGCAGATCGGCCGCTTCAAGAATTGTCCGGCGGCGAACGCCAGCGGGCCTGGATATCCGCGGCTCTTGCACAGGAGGCCGGCATTCTCCTCCTGGACGAACCGACATCCTTCCTCGACATCGGCTACCAGGTCGAGATCCTCGACTTGGTGCACCGGCTGAGCCGCGAAAGAGGTGTGACGATCGTCATGGCGATCCATGACATAAACCAGGCGATCGCTGTCAGCGATCGTATCTCACTGCTCGAAAAAGGGCTGCTGCGCTTCGACGGCCAGCCAGAGCGGCTTGCCGACAGCGGCCTGGTGCAGGAAATCTTCCGCATCAAAGGCCGTTTCGTGCGAGTCAGCCCCGAAAGCCCACCACATCTCGACGTCGAGCTGACGAAGGTGCCGCGGACTAGCTCTTGATCAGCCTGAAGACGATCTTCGTCTGCGTATAATAGTCAAGGGCGTCGGCGAAGTTCGGCGTCCATCCGTCGGCAACGAACGGAATGAAGCCGTTATATTCAAGCTTGCGGCCGGAGACCTTGAAACCGGCATCCTGAAAAGCACGCCCGTAGTCCGAGATCGACCTGTCCTGCACAACCGTGTTCGTCCGCTTCGCGACGAGCTCGCGCCATTTTGGCCAGAGCGGATTGTCCGTGTGGCAACCGGTTACTGCGTAGTAGACGCCGCCAGGCCTCAATGCCCGCCAGATGTCGGCTGCATGGGCCGCAATATCGGGAACGAGATAGATCACCTCGTGACTGATGGCGAGATCGAACTGCTCGTCCCAACCGCTGAGGCTGCCACCAACTTCGTGCTGAATCGGAAGATTGCCTTTCAGGGCCTCCGCCTTGGCGACTGACGTTTCGGCAATATCGATCCCTAAAGCCTTCCGGAAGGGACGCATTGCATAGAGGTGCCGCAGCAGCCCGCCCTGGTTGCAGCCGAAATCCAGAACGCTTTTGCCCGTAAGGTCTCGCTCGACGATAAGATCGATGAGGTGACGCCAGATCGGAGCATGCCCGTCCGCCATCTTGTCCTCGGCATCGGGATCTATGTACCAGGTGCTGATCTTGCTCTGCTCGCGGTCTGCCATTTTGCTTCCTGTTCCTGCGGATCAAAATCAGAGGTCATAGGGCGATCAGAAGCATTTGGCTAGCAGCCGTCGACACATCCTGCTGGTTCTCGCCTATCGGGCAAGTCCAGCGTGAGGGTTCATAGCTGACCGAGAAATCCGTGAACTAGGCGGAACAACTGTCGTGATCACAGGCAGTCGGCGGGCCAATTTGCCGGCTGCGGGACGAAGTTGTCGCGATTCCGCGAACTGAAGTCAGAAATACGACGCTCCACCGCTTCATTTTACGCACGTTGGAGAGCATCGTCACCGGGTCCAGCGAGCTACAGGATTTCCGCACCACCCTCCATTCTGAACGGCGAAGATAGCAATGAGTGCCGATCTCAACCGGCTCGTGTCCGAGGAGAGCTGCGAGCGCACCAGAACGTGTTTCCCCGCTTGTGAGCAGCGGCGCCGCCAGCCCGGTCAAGACATCCGGAATCGCTTTGCACTCTTTTCACAAAAGCCGCGGGTCTTCTTGGAACAGAGGGGCGTCAGAGATGTTTGGTGCAAATCTCGGATAGTGAAGCCATTGGACCCGTATGCCGCGCCGACCTCAAAGCGGAAAGGGAAGTGTTACCGGAGATAGCACAGATCTCCTGGCGATGAGCAGTCTTCCGCAATGGGTCGTTCGTTCCCTGGCCGCGAATGGCGTTCTGCGGTTGAGCGAGGCCTCCGCGATGAGTGATGCGCAACTGCTGAAACTCAGAGGCGTAGGTCAGCAATCAATCAAACTCATACGGTCCGCTGTCAGAAAGGCCAAACGCCGCCGCAAAATGCAGCTTGAGCGCTGATTCACTGGCCGACGTCCTCGGGCTCGATCCCACAGCTGCACGGCGCTAAAGCCTGTCGCGTGAAGGTAGGCTCACGCGACAGGCTTTAGCTTATTGTTTTCATGCATGTCATTGCCGCAAAACCGCTGCACACTTTTGCGCGACATGCATCAGGCATCGAGCAGCTGATGCAAGTGGTCCAGATAGCGCTTCACCAACCTTCCGATGCGCTCTTTCTCGGATCCTGTAACAGTTGCTCTGGCGCCTGACCATAGGCCTATCTGGAACCCTAGATAGCAAGCTTCAAACACCGTGAGCACGTCCTTGCGCAAATCACAATCGGCCTCACGCGCGACGATTTCGGCCAGGCGATCGCGTTCGGGCGTGGAAAGATCAAACTCCACGCACGCACCGGCGACATCCCAGGCCACATCCTGGCAACCGACCAGATCATGTGCGGCATTGTGGTCGCGCGCATCGGTCTTCACCAGGCGTCCGTCTCCGGTTATCAGCCATTCCCATGTCTGAAGTCGATTGTCCGTATCGATGCGGCGCAGCCGGCGGCTTATGTTTTTCGGGCGGCCGATCAAGCGCCCGAGTCTTTCGGCGGCGTCCGCCCCGAGCGCTTCTCCAACGTTATGTATGGCCATGCGGCAAAGGTCCTGAACCGAGGCGCCGCCATTCGGAGCAGGAAGATGGCGGGCGCGAAAGCCGAGATATTGGCCGAGATGATCCACCACTTGCTGCGAAGGCAGGCCCGCGGCATTGGCGGGCATGCCTTCAAGCCATTTCTCGATGCTGAAGCCATAACAAGTGCCTGCAATTTTCGGCGTGAATCCCGCCTCGCTCAGCAATGAACCCCTTCGAGCCTTCTCCATACCCGTCCTTCCAAGGCCCGCGAATTTGACGAGCCAGGTTTCGCCGTCCGCCTGCACCAGAAATTTCCGCTTCTCCATCTGCATATGGCTTGGCGGCCACGATTCGAGATCCTTATAACGGACGGCGCGCCAGCCACCGCCCGACACGTCCCGCCAGGAATGCCCGGAGGCACCGACGAGATCATCCACCCATGTTTGCAGCCGATGCGCCGGCTCCGGTGACTTGAGGATGAGATCAACGACATCGACGACGTGCCGTGGGCGTTCCGCCCAGCGTGTACGATGAGACGCGCTCGCATGCGGACCTAAATCTCCCCGGTGGCTCGGAAAGAAATGAAGCCGGGACGCGGCCACGCCATTTTCCTGCAACCAGTCGGCAACACTTCCAAATGAGCTGCCGGATAGTCCGGGCCCCTCATCCACGATCGCGAAGTCGGCTTCGGTGTCTGCAAGGATACGCTTCGAAAGTGCGGCACTGACTTGGACATGGCGCTCGAATGGATGTCCTGTCGGGCGAAGCGAATAGGCCGGCCCGGATCCAAGTGCGGCGGAAACCAGAGCCGCCAGCGTGATACCGATGCTTCGAATACCGATCACAACCGTCTTTGGCGTCAACGTCGATCTTGAAGCTGCTTCCAGGTAGCTCTCCGGATAGAGCGCATAGAGGGCATAGCCCTCCGCCCGCCGCATCCGCACTGGTTCAGGACTGTGGAGACGCTCCAGCAGGCCTCCCCAGGGCGCCGGAAGCGATGGTCCTCCAGAAAACCCGCTTCGCCACGACTGCATGATTGCTCGAGCCTGGAAGAGCAGGAGCGTCGCGCCGGCTTGCTGGATTTCGGACACATCATCGGCAGCCTTGATTTCGAACTCCTGATCGGCCAATCCCTGAACGAGTTCTCCCGTCGTGAGAAAGGCCTGCACCAGCAGCTCATGGCGGCGCCGCCCCGGCGGCGATCGTGCCCAGCCATCGATTTTCTCTCCGATCTCGGCACGTGCCGAAGCGGGAAATCCAACATGTTCCACGTCGCCATAGACCAGCATGGCCGTTTCTCCGCCTCCAGCCTATCGAACGCTTGCAGGGCTCCAGCGATCCATGCGTCAGAAAAAAGAGTTTTCATGGAACACTTTGCGCTCCCGCCTGTTCGGCAAATAGCTTTGTAGATGCTGGAGGCGAGGATGCGCTCTAAGGCTATACGCGTCGGCTTGGTCGGAGTCGGCAACTGTGCATCGTCCCTGGTTCAGGGACTGACCTACTATCGCGACGTCGACGGCAATGAACCCGTCCCGGGTCTCATGCACGTTGAACTCGGCGGATATCACGTGCGCGACGTGGAAATATCAGCCGCATTCGATGTTGCAAGCTCTAAGGTAGGGCGCGATGTCGCGGACGCAATCTATGCCAAACCGAACAACACGAAGCGCTTCGCGGACGTCATGCCGATCGGCGTCGAAGTGCATCGCGGCAGAACGTTTGATGGAATTGGTAAATATCTCCGGAGCGAAATCGAAGAATCGGCCGAACCCGCCGCCGATGTCATGGACATCCTGAAGCGCACCAGGACGGATGTGCTCGTATCTTACCTCCCGGTTGGCTCCGAGGAAGCGACGAAATGGTATGCCGAACAGGCGCTGGCCGCTGGCTGCGCATTCATCAATTGCATTCCGGTGTTCATCGCTTCCAAACCGGAATGGCAAAAGAGGTTCGCCGAACGTGGCCTGCCGATCATCGGAGATGACATCAAGAGCCAGGTCGGTGCGACAATCATCCACCGGATGCTGGTGAATCTCTTTCGTGACCGTGGGGTCCAGATTGAACGAACTTACCAGCTGAATTTCGGCGGAAACACGGATTTCTTGAACATGCTGGAACGCGAACGACTGGAATCGAAGAAGATTTCGAAGACGCAATCCGTTACCAGCCAGCTGGATATTCCGCTTCCCGCCGGCGACGTTCATGTCGGCCCAAGTGATCATGTGCCTTGGCTGACCGACAGGAAATGGGCTTATATCAGGCTCGAGGGCACCACCTTCGGCGGCGTACCGCTCAATGCAGAACTCAAGCTCGAAGTGTGGGACTCTCCCAATTCTGCGGGCGTGGTGATCGATGCGATACGGTGCGCCAGATTGGCGCTGGATCGCGGCATCGGCGGGGTTCTTACAGGACCGTCGAGCTATTTCATGAAGTCTCCGCCCCAACAGTTCAACGATCATGAAGCGCGGCGGCGCACGCAAGATTTCATCAACGGCCACGAGGATGTTCTGCGCGGGGCGGCAGAATGACGGCAACGTTCTTTCTCGTACGTCATGCAGCCCACGACAATGTCGGCGCCTTCCTTGCAGGTCGAGCCGAAGGCATTTCGCTGGGATCCGCTGGTCAAGCTCAAGCCCGGCGCCTTGCGCAGCGGATGAAGCGTGAGGAACTCGCCGAAATTCATACCAGTCCCCGCGAGCGCACACGAGAGACAGCTGCTGCCATCGCCTCGGCCTGCAGCCTTGGACCGCCGCAGCTTGCGGAAGCGCTCGACGAGGTAAATTTCGGCGATTGGTCCGGGAAAACATTTGAAGCTCTCGATGCCGATCCGCTGTGGCACAGGTGGAACACCGTTCGAACCTTCGCACGGACGCCGGCCGGTGAAACGATGCTCGACGTACAGAGCCGGATCGTCGGCCTGATCGAAGCTTTGTCGATGCGCAATAGCGGCAGGAAACTTGTCCTGGTTTCGCATGCTGACGTCATCAAGGCGGCCGTCTGTCACGTGCTGGGGCTGCCCGCCGACGCCTGGCCAAGGTTCGATGTCGCACCTGCTTCCGTTACCACGGTGGTCGTTGGTCATTGGGGTGCCAAGGTGGTGACGCTCAACGAAATCGTCTCATAGAACGCCCAACGTTGGGGAAGGAACATGATCGAAGCAACCATGATCTGGAATGAACCGAACAACAAATCGCATTGGGATCCGGAAATCGATCCCGACTGGAGTCGCTTCGCGCGCATGGCTGTTCTCGCCGCCGATGCGATCGCCGCGAGAAATCCGGAGCTCGTCAAAGTGCTTGGTGGAATCTCCCCGATCGATTCGGGCTTCATGACCCTCATGAAGGAATATGGCGTGCTCGATCATGTCGATGCCGTGGCCGTTCATGGCTTTCCGCTCGATTGGAACCTGTGGCAGATCCATGAATGGCCCGACAAGGTAGACGAGATACGCGCAGTCACCGACCTGCCGGTCTGGATCAGCGAGGTCGGGGTTTCGACCTTCGGTGCGGAGGAAGTTCAATTGTGGGGTCTGAAGCGCACCGCCGAGTTGTTGAAAGGCAAGGTGGAGCGGTGCCAATGGTATAGTCTCTATGATCTTCCGCGATCATGGGAAGCAACCACCCGTCATCGCGAAGCTGAAGGCTCTTCCTACTATCGGCATTTCTACATGGGTATTTTGCGGGAGGACGGCAGCCCGAAACCGGCGCTTGAGGAATTTGCCAAGCACACGCCGGAATTCGGGATCGTCCAATGGTTCCATTTCGAAGATCCAAGGCTCGATGACGCGGTCGCCTGGATGAAACGGCTGGGCGTGAAATCCCTGCGCACCGGCCTGTCCTGGGCGGACAGGTTCCGTCCCAATGCGCTCGACTGGTTCGATCGGCAGATGCGTGCTCTCGAGGACTTTGACGTGACCGCAACATTCTGCTTCACGCCGGAACACAGGGGCATTGCGCCTCACCATACCAGCCCGCCGCTTGTCCCGGAGGAGTTCGCCGAGTTCTGCGATGAAATGGTCGCACGTTACGCACCGCGACAGGAAAGTCGCTACATGTCGCGCACTGTGCATTCAGCCGCTCGGCTTCTCAAGCTTAATTCACTCGCGACCTTCGGCACCAGATGAGGTCAGCCGATCCAGGATGCCGCCCAGCTTTCCGCGAGAATAGGCCAGGCCCTGGTAGCAAGCGAGAGCTGCGCGGGCCCAGGTCAGATAGAGCGCAGGAAGCCGCAACAGGCGCGCGGCCCAGAAGACCCGATGACTCCAAAGACTGATGCCGTAGCGCATAAGGTAAATCGCCGTGCGCCGGGCCGGCAGTCTCTGATTGCCGACCTGAACCCGCTTTCGAGTTCGTACGCCCAGACGGGGCCAGCTAAGGCGGAATGAAAGACCTTCGCGGCGTTGGCGAAACCCGGCCGCCTGAGTGGCAATCACGAAATCGGCATCCACCGGGGATAGCGCGATGCGCTTCGTGTCCATTGCCGCACGAATGAGGTCCAAAAGCCTCGGCGAGCGTACGATAACCACATTCGTCCCCCTGCCATCTGAGGAATAGGGTTCCTTCCAAGCATCGCCAAAAGCAATATCGGCCGTTTCGGCAACCACGTCGTCACAGAAATTGCAGGCGGAGTTCTGAAAGAAGCCGGCACCCCAATCGCCGTCGGCCAGATGCCACCAGTCGCGACTGCAGATGCGTCCATCCCTGAGCGTCAATTGCGCCCGATACCAATTCGCCGGACGATCCGGGCTCTTCACACGATAATCGAGCCGCGTAACATCGCTTATATCCTCATGCATCTGCCAGGCGAAGCTTTCGGCTAGCCGGGCGCTCTTCATGTGACCGCAAAACAAGCCAAGAGTAAAAGCGATCCGGGTGTTCAATACCGCATCGTTCGCACAGGCCAGCCGGACAGCCTTGATGAAGCACGGAATGCCGACGATGGCATATCGACCGGGGACCCTTCGTATCGTATCGAGCACGCCCGAAATCTCGACCGGATAATATCGCGACTTTGCGCCGGCGCGGAGTGCCTCCAGGTTTCGCGATATTCCATAGCGGAACAGACGATCGTCGTCTCCGGAACGGTCGGTCGCCGTCACATGCGCCACACCATCGACCAGACCCCGCCGCAGGAGCTCTGCCGCAACCCAGGTAACCATCCCCCCGGAACTGCCTTCGGCCCGATAATTTTCTTCCTCGACATAGCCAACATAGGCAGCCTCGAACCGACCGATGTGGCCATCGCGTTTGGCGGCCGATGGAAACAGGACGCCAGCCAATTCATCCTCGTTCCTGGCGGCTGGGGAAAACGGACAAATGTACGGAAATTGCGCATGTCGACTGCGCAACCACTCCGTCGACGCGATGGGCTTCATCTGCCCATATCGGTCGAAATCCATTCGGACGCCGGATCGTCCTGCTTGTGCCGCACAGACGCCGCAGCCGATGCAGAGGCCGGAACGGAGGATATCCTGTGGCGTCACCTGTTCGGCGCCTTGCTGTCGATGGGAAAGCTTATTGAAGGACATGGCGGAGATAGTCGCCGGAGTTGCGGCGCAGTTCAGCGATGCGACGGGAGATAGCGGGATCCAGTGGCTCACTCAGCACAGCGTCATACCGCCGCTCAGTGCTTGCCTCATGCATGACATGCCGTATGGCTCCGACCGTCATTGCCAGGTCAGTCACCTTGTTGCCTCGATAGTCGGACAGGGCGCAGGCGAAGGGCTTGCCGTTTACCAATGAAAAGACACATCCATGAAAGAAGTTCGTCACCACGGCTTTTGCTCCCGCAATGAAGCCGGCAAAATCCTCAGGCCCGGCATCGATCCACTGCTTGTCAGCCCAGTCATTCCGATAGCCGATGCTGACAAGGGTGTATTGCCTTCGGTGGGACCATCGCCTGACAATATGCTGGAACCAGTCAGGAAAACTATGCCCATAGACGGCAACATATGGCGGCGCCTCTTCCTCTCGTACAGCGGGCCGGATCACCTGCGGGAATTGTAGGCAGGGATCCAAAACGAGCTCGGGGCTGAAACCCAACGCATCTTGAATCAGCCGCTTCGAATTAAGGTCACGAACCGATATGTTCGAAAAACGGTTCAGCTTTTCGGACCAGTAGCCCTTCAAACCTTCGGAGGAAGCCAAATTGCCGAAGGTCGCCGCATAAGAAACGATGCGCCTGGATCGCAGGCCTTCCCCATAAAACAGCGAGTATCCTCCGTACCAGGGATGCTTGAGGTTCCACACTTCGTCGCTGCCGACGATAACCAGGCGAAACTCCTCCACATCAACCGGATTCTCCAGTAGGAATGGCGATGAAAGGGGGAGCGCTGCAAATGCGTCGAAGAACTTGCGCATCTTTCTTTTGTAACGGGGATAGTCTTCTTTCGGTGTTATGACAGGAAGCAGCGGCTGCAGCGCGCATCGCCATTCTGCGCGGTCGACGCGCCCTCCTCTGTGTTCAAGAAGAACGGCATCGACGGTCATGTCAGCAAGTCCCTCGACCAGACAGCGTGCCTGCCAATACGAACCGTAGTTTATGCAACGGTGAAACGTCAGGATGCCGACTCGATCACGCTCTTGATTTTGCGTCGTCGCATTAGTTTGAGATCTTCTGACCTTTGCGGACATTCCGATCTCCTCCCACCCATCCTCTTGGCAAATGCGACGGCAATAATTGCGCGCCGCCCAAGGCCATTACGGTGCTATTACGGACGGCGCGCTTTCCTTTCTCGAACCATATGTTCCCGATAATGTTCCCGAGCGCTTTTGCCACCTGCGTTGGAGCCGACTTTTTCATCGACGTTCGGAACATAGTTTCCGCACGTCGGTTCGGGATGTGAGACGGGGGCCAACATCCTCCCGAGACTTGCCGCCCCGACCCAAGCTCCCGTCTCAACCGGCAGACATGCCGAATTGGTTCAGCTTGTCTCTGGACGAGCAATTGCAGCGGTGTCCGGCTGAGCCGGCGGCACGCCAGGTCCTCGCGGATTCCCTTCGATGCTTTTACGCCATCGTTACGGCCAGAACGGCAGCACAATCTCCCGACTTGATGAGCCCCGGAAAATGGCGAGCGGCGAGGATGCCATCCATCTTCGCCACAATGTTCATGGGCGACGCACCGGTGCGGGATACGGGATAAATACGCGCGATCACTGTGCCCTGTTCGACGCGATCGCCGAGATCAGCGAGAAATTCGACAAGCCCGCCATCCTCTGCGAAGCAGAAGCAGTCTCCATCCGGCATATCGAGCCATTCGGTCGGCAGGCTTTCCACGTCACCGCTGAGGATACTCGCATAGGTCAACATGTTGATAACGCCGCGCTTGGCAATGCCGGCGCTTTTCGCCGTCGCCGTGCCGCCACCGCCGAGCTCGGTGGTGATGAAGATCTTTCCCATCTCCTCGGCGGCCGTGTCGTACATGCCGACCGCATCGATTTCGAGCATCTTCATCGAATAGGGCGCACCGAAAGCCCTGACGAGTTCGAACGCCTTGGCCTCCTGGACCTTGTCCGGCAGGATATGTGCCGCGCAGAAGGGCAGGAAGTCGAGCGTCTTGCCGCCGGAATGGAAATCGAGAACGATATCGGCCAACGGCAACAGGGTTCGTTGAAAGTAGTCCGCAATCTTCTGCGTCACCGTTCCGTCCGGCTTTCCCGGAAAACTGCGGTTCATGTTGCCTTTGTCGATCGGCGAGGTTCGCGTGCCGCTAAGAAAAGCCGGATAGTTCATCGCCGGCACGATGATGATTCTACCCTTTACCTCTTCCGCTTTCAGCGTCAGAGCGAGGTCAAAAAGCGCTATCGGCCCCTCATATTCGTCGCCGTGATTGCCGCCGGTCAAAAGCGCCGTCGGGCCATCGCCGTTGCGGATGACGGTGATCGGGATCATCACCGAACCCCAGGCGGAATCATCGCGGCTATATGGCAATCGCAGAAAACCATGCTGAATGCCGTCGGCATTAAAATCCACCGTCGCGCTGATCGGCGACGATCGCAAATCCGTCTCGGTCATTACCATCTCAATCCTTGACCATCAGCTTGCGCGGCACGTTGGCCATGCATTCGACGCCGGTTTCGGTGATGAGGATGCTCTCGGTCGTCTCGAAACCCATATCCTCGAGCCAGAGGCCGGTCATGAAATGGAAGGTCATCCCCGGCTTCAGCTCCGTCTTGTCGCCAGGACGCAGGCTCATGGTGCGTTCGCCCCAATCCGGCGGATAGGAGAGGCCAATCGGATAGCCGGTGCGGTTATCCTTGACGATGCCGTATTTCTTCAGGACCGCGAAGAAGGCATTGGCAATATCCTCGCAGCGGTTGCCGGGCTTTGCGACCGCAAGGCCCGCCTCCATGCCTTCCAGCGTGGCCTTCTCTGCATCGAGGAACGCCTGCGTCGGTTTGCCGAGGAATACCGTGCGCGACAGCGGAACGTGATAGCGGTTGTAGCAGCCGGCGATCTCGAAGAAAGTGCCCTCGCCCTTTTTCATTGGCCGGTCGTCCCAGGTCAGGTGCGGCGCGGATGCCTCGACGCCCGACGGCAGCAGCGGCACGATTGCCGGATAGTCACCACCGATGCCGTCGACGCCCCGCGTGCCGGCATCGTAGATCTCGGCGACCAGATCGCACTTGCGCATACCCACTTCGATCTTGTCGAAGATGCGCGCGTGCATGGCTTCGACGATGCGGGCGGCGTTGCGCATGTATTTGATTTCCGTTTCGCTCTTGATGGCGCGCTGCCAGTTGACAAGTGCCGTTGCGTCGACGAAGCGCGCATTCGGCAGATGCTTCTGCAGAGAGGCGAAGGCTGCAGCGGAGAACCAGTAATTGTCCATCTCGACGCCGATCGTCAGCTTACTGAGGCCGCGGTCCGACAGGATGCCGGAGAGATAGTCCATCGGGTGGCGCTCGGTCGATTGTACGTAATGGTCGGGATAGCCGATGATGTTGTCATGCCTCAGGTAGGCGGTCAGCTTGGCACCGTTGGCGTCCTGGCCCCGGCCGAACCAGATCGGCTCACCGGACGGCGGCACGATTACGGCCTGGTGCACGTAGAAGGACCAGCCGTCATAGCCCGTCAACCAGGCCATATTTGACGGATCACTGACGATCAGCAGCTCGATGCCTTTGGCCTCCATGGCATGCCGTGTCTTTTCCAACCGAGCGGCATATTCGCCTGGCGAGAATTTGAGATTGGGCTGGGTCATGTCTCTTCCCTTCTTTTTCGGCGTCGTGCCATCAGCTTTCGAATATTGTTCCGGCGTTTGCCGCGCGCGCCCTGTCAAGGGCGAGCGTGGCTATGGCGGTGTCCTGGATGCCGGTGCCCGTCAGGTCCGCAATGGTGATCTGCTCATTGCTGGTTCGCCCCGGCTTTCGGCCGGCGACGATCTCTCCCAACTCGGAGAATTGCGCGTCGGCTGCTACGAGCCCTGCGGCGATCGCATGGTGTAATTCGCCGAGGCGGCGCGTCTGTTTCAAGCTGTCTGCGACGTAGAGACTGGCTCTGGCGATCGCTGGCGGATCGATTTCGTTCTTGTGCTCCGCATCCGAACCCATGGCCGTCAGATGTTGCCCCGGTTCCAGCCACTCGGATTTGAGAATGGGCGTTCCGGAGGGCGTGGTGGTCACGATGACATCTGCGCCGGTAACCGCGTTTCGAGGATCTGAAATCGCGGTGACGACAAAGCCGAGCCGCTTGGTCAGGTCAGTAGCCACACTTTGCGCTTTCGCAGCATCGCGCGTCCATATCCGCGCTTCGCGGATCGGCCGCACCAATGCCAGAGCCTCAAGCTGCAGCCGCGCCTGCATGCCCGCGCCGAGGATCGCGGCAACGGCGGAATTCTGCCGCGACAGATGTTTTGCCGCGACGGCGCCGGCGGCGGCCGTGCGTACATCGGTCAGATAACCGTTGTCGAGCAGCAGCGCCTGCACCAGCCCGGTACGGCTCGATAGCAGCACCATCATGCCGTTCGTGCTCGCCAGGCCGATCTTCGGATTGTCGAAGAAGCCGGGGCTGATCTTGATCGCAAAACCTTCAATGCCGGGCACATAGGCCGTCTTCACGTCGACTTCGCCGCGATGTTCCGGGATGTCGAGCCGCAGGATCGGTGGCATGGCAACCGCCCGGGTCGCCAAGGCCAGGAACGCGCCCTCGACGCAGTCGACAGCGTCCCGGTCAAGCCTGACGATTTTCCTTAGTTCCGCTTCCGTCAGTATGATCATCCGGCTCATGCCCCGTTCTCCCTGAAAAGCGCCGTCTCGCCGTTGATCACCCGCCGGTGTTGCTCCATGTCGACATTCCGCCCGGAGAGGATCGCCACGATAGGGCCGCCGGCTTCGATCTTTCCTGCCAGGAGCGCCGCTATACCGACCGCTCCTGCCCCCTCGACGATTTCGCGCTCGGCGGCATAGGCATGGCGCATGCCTGCGGCGATCTCCTCCTCGGTCAGCAGGATGACGTCGTCGAGCAGCGCGCGGCACATGGCGAAGGTCACCTGGTTGTCCAAGCCGATGCCGCCACCGAGCGAGTCAGCAAGGCTCGGCAGTTCCTCTACCTGCACCGGCTGGCCGGCATCGAGGCTCGCCTTCATCGCGGCGCCGCGCTCCATCGTCAGACCGATCACCCTGGTCTTCGGATTCACGCCTTTGACGGCAGCGGCAACACCTGCCGCAAGGCCGCCGCCCGAAAGCGGCACCAGCACCGTAGCCGCATCCGGCAGCTCCTCGATTATTTCGAGGCCAAGGCTGCCCTGCCCCGCCACGACGGCTGGATGGTCGAAGGGCGGCACCATTACCAGCCCCTCTTCGCGCACCAGCCGCTCGACCTCTTCCTGCGCCTCGTCCTGGGATCGTCCGACGATGCGGACATTGGCGCCGAGGCGCCGGATTTCCGCAAGCTTGTTTTCTGGCACAAGCCGCGACATGCAGATCGTGGCGATGGCGCCTTCGGCGATTGCCGCATAGGCAAGCGCGCGGCCATGATTACCGGTCGAAGCAGCGACGACCCCGCGGGCACGCTGCTCCTGGGAAAGCGACAGGACCGCATTGCTTGCGCCGCGCAGCTTGAAACTGCCCGTTGTCTGATGATGTTCGAGCTTTAGATGAACCGGCCACCCACCGATTTCGCTGAGCGAGGTCGATTGTACCATTGGGGTCCGCCGCACACGGCCGGCGATCCGGCGAGCTGCGGCGTGAATATCAACGAGCGAAACGGGCAGTGAAGTCATGATGGCCTCAGCTTTCCGGATAAGGCTTCGTCATCAGGCTGCCGAGCTCGGGCCGGGAAGCGCCGTCGCCGCAAAGCCGAAGGCAAGCCCAGGCAGTAGCGAGATTGCTGCTGACCACTGGCTTGCCGATCTCGACCTCGATACGGGCCGCCACCTGTGCAGCGCGCACGGCGGTGCAGGAGATGAACAGCGCATCGGATTGCGGCGCCGTCGCCTGGTGCGCGAAGGAGACGATCTCGTCCGGCGCGATCCGCGCCATCTCCCGGTCGTCGGTCAGACCGAGGCAGGTGAAGCGGTCGATCTCGAAGCCGAGACCGGCAAAATAATCCGCCATCGGCCGGCTGGTTTCGATCGTATAGGGCGTCAGGATCGAGATCCGCTTCGCGCCGACAGCCTTCAGTCCTTTCACTGCCACCGCCGTTGGCGTCGCCACAGGGACGCCTGGCTTTGCAGCGCGGATCGCTTCCTCGATGCTTCGATCACCGATGACGACCGAGGCTGACGTGCAGGAATACATGATCGCATCCAACGGCTCGTCCGGCAGGATCAGCGCCGCACCCGCTGTCAAGGAGGGCTGCATCTTCAGCAGATTTTCGGGCGTCGTCGGGTTGGCGTAGTGAATGCGGCTGACATAGACGCCGATCCGCTCACTGGCGACCATGCGCTGGAAGTCGACCTCGGTCGTATGGTCGGTTGCGAGGATGACGAGTCCGATGCGCTTTTCGAGCGGCCGGTCGTCCAGCCGCGGCAAGCGGCCTGCAAGGGTAATCTCAACTGTCATGATCAATCATCCATCCGGGCGTAGCGTTCCTCGAGCCAGCGCAGCCCAAGAACTGAAATCAGGCTGATAACCAGGAAGAAGACGCCGACCAGCGTCATTGGCTCGATATAACGGTAGTTGCTGTTGGCGATGCTCTTGGCCTGGTTCATGAGTTCGAGCACCGTGATCGCCGAAAGCAGCGGCGTCTCCTTGAACATGGCGATGAAATAATTGGCGAGTGCCGGGATCATAGGCGGGATCGCCTGTGGCAGAATCACGTGGATCCATGCCTGGCGCGTCGTCAGGTTCGCTGCCTTCGCCGCCTCCCATTGGCCGCGCGGTACGTTCTCGATGCCGGCGCGATAGACCTCGGCGGTATAGGTCGCATAGTGGAGGCCGATGCCGATCACACCGGCGACGAGCGGGGTCAGGCGAATGCCGATATCCGGCAGCACGTAGAAGATAAAGTAGAGCTGCACCAGAAGCGGCGTGCCACGGATGAATTCGGAGACGAAGCCGACGCTGCGCGAGACTGCGGCGATCGGGGAACGACGTGCAACGGCCAAAATCAACCCGAGGACCATGGCAACGGCCGCGCCGAGAACGGTGGCAAGAATGGTGATCTTGAACCCTTCGAGCAGGGTCGGCATGATCTGCCAGACGAAATCCCAATCCCATTCCATATGATCAGGTCCTTATGCCGTCGAGGCCGCGTGTCATCCGCCGCTCGAGCCAGCGCATCGCCGTGGAAATCGCGAGCGCCATGATGAAGTAGAGGACGAGGATCGTCGCAAAGGGCACGAGCGTGTTGCCCGTCTGTGCCCGTACCACCTGCGCCTGAAACGTCAGGTCCGTCAGCGAGATCAGCGACACGACCGCAGTGCCCTTCAGGAGCTCGATCGCATTGTTGCAGAAGGTAGGAAGCATCAGCGGCAGCGCCTGCGGCAGAATGATGTAGCGCATACGCTGGAAACGCGTGAGATTGAGCGCGACGCAGGCTTCGGTCTGTTCGCGCCCGACCGCCTTGACGGCGCCGCGCACGACCTCGGCGGCATAGGCGCCGACGTTCAACCCGAGCGCCAGCACGCCCGCCTGCAGCGGTGTCAGCGTCAATCCTGCAAAGGGTAACACGAAATAGACCCAGAAGAGCTGGACGAAAATCGACGTTCCCCGGAAGAATTCGATATAGGCCGTCGCCAGGGCGCGGATGATGAAGAACCGCGAGAGGCGCCCCAGGCCGGCGATGAAGGCCATCACCAGCGCTAGCGCCGAGCCCATGACCGTCAGTTCGAGCGTCACCAGGGCGCCCTCAAGGATCAGTGTCAGATAGCCGGACCAGACCGACATCGGCAATTCGCTTCTCTAGTGCAATTCCAGGAAAACGTGCGAAGCGATTTTCCATTCGGAATTGCGTGAAACAAAAGGTCAGAAGCGGTTCTGCGATTCCATGAAGATCCAGGACCGCTCTTTAGACCATTCGAAGAGACCGGCCACGCAGAGGGCATGGCCGGTTGCTTTATCCGCCGCTATTTCGCAGCTGCGCAGAGCTTGTCGCGGCTGGTCGACATTGCGGCCTTTGCCGAGAAGCCGTAAGGCTCGATGATTTTGGCAAATTCGCCCGACTCCTTAAGCTTCTTCAGCTCGACGTCGAAAGCATCGCGCAGCGCGACGTCCTGCTTGCGGAAGGCCGCGCCATCGCAATAGACCGGGGCATTGACGACCGGAGCGACGGTTTCGAGGTTCGGGTCGTTGGCCTTGGTCATCAGGTCGTGGATGGAGAGAACCGGCAGTGAATAGACGTCGATTCGGCCGTCCTGCAGCATTTTGATGCCGCTCTGGCCGTCTGGGACGACGATGACGCGGTCGCGCGGCACGCCCGCTTCAAGCGCGAGCTTCTCTTCCGTGCCGCCACCCGGAGCGCCGATCTTGGCGTCCGGATTGTTGGCGATGTCCTTGTAGCTCGTCAGCTTCAGCGGGTTCCCCTTCTTGACGGCGAAAGCTTCGGCGTCGCAGAGGATCGGCTCTGAGTAGGCAACCGCTGCGCAACGCTCCGGCTTCATGAAGAGGCCCGCGGTGATGGCATCGTGGCGGCGGGCCTGCAGGCCGGGGATCATTGCTCCATATTCCGAGATCGAGGCGACCACTTCCTTGACGCCGAGCCGTTCGAAGATCACCCGTGCGACGTCGGGTGCCGCGCCCGAGACCTTGCCGTCGGCGCCGACGGCGGTGAATGGTGGCTCGTTGGCGATCGCAATGCGGACGAAGCCCTGTTCCTTCAGCTGCTCAAGCTTGTCGTCATCGGCAGCTACGGGGCTGGCGAAAGCCGTCATGACGAGCACCGACAGACTGGCGGCCGTCAACAGATATCTTGATTTCATCGTTCCCATCTCCTCTGGTTTTCTTTTGAGCATTCTCTTGCGGGCAAATGTCAGCCGCCGGACGGTCAGACGCGGTGCCCCGCCGCAATGATCTTGCGCAGGAAGGTTTGCGTCCGCTCCTGCTTCGGATTGCGAAAAATATCTTCCGGCCTGCCTTCCTCGACGATCTTGCCGCGATCGAAGAACAGGACACGGTCGGCAAAATCATGGGCGAAACCCATTTCATGGGTGACGAGAAGCATCGTCATGTCGGTCTCGGACGCGAGACGTCTCATGACGTTCAGCACCTCCTCGACCAGCTCCGGATCGAGGGCTGAGGTCACCTCGTCAAACAGCATGATCTTCGGCGAAAGCGCCAGTGCCCGGGCGATGGCGACGCGCTGCTTCTGGCCGCCGGAGAGCTGCGCCGGCACGCTCTTGGCCTTGTCGGCCATGCCGACCATGTCGAGAAGCTGCATGGCGCGCTTCTCCGCATCCGGACGCTTGATGCCCTTCGTCAGCATCGGCGCCAACGTCACATTGTCGAGCACGCATTTGTGCGGAAACAGATTGAAGTGCTGGAAGACCATGCCGATCTTCTCACGCATGTGATGCAGGTGGCGTTCATCGGCGGGCACCAGCTTGTCGCCGTTCGGCATATGATAAAGCTGTTCGCCATCGACCTCGATGTGACCGCCACTGATGCTTTCAAGTGTCATCAGGATGCGCAGGATCGTGGTCTTGCCCGAGCCTGACGGCCCGATCAGCGCCAGTTTCTCGCCCGGCATGACATTCATCGACAAGCCGTCGAGCACGGTCAGCGGACCGTATTTCTTGACGATGCTGTCGATGCGAATGATAGGCGAAGGCATTCATGTCTCTCCCTGTTGAGACAAGCAATGTCCTAACGATGACGGCCCATTTAAATCATGTCAATTCGCAAAATAATATCATGACAATTATTCTGCGCATGCCCAATCGAAGGGCAGGAGCATCAAATTGCAAGCAGCAGCGCTTCCGGATCTCCCTGCGCCAGGGAAGCAACAATTCCAAGGCCGGTGCGCAATTCGCTCTCCGTCGTCGAGCCGAGGGAGATGCGCACCGCCGGTGTCCAGCCCTGGTCGGCGGTGCGGAACGAGGTGCCCGGTGCGATCGCGACGCCCCTCAGCCTCGCCTGCGATACAAAAGAATCCTCGGTATGGGCGCCCGATAGCGGCAGCCAGACGTGCAGGCTTTGCGGATGGGTCCGGTAGGAAAGGCCGGTCAGCATTTCCGCCGCGATGGCGTGACGGCTAAGAAGCGCACGGCGCTGCCAGTCGACGAGTTCCAGCGCCGTACCGTCGCTCACCCAGCGCGTTGCGATCTCGGCCATTGCCGGCGTTGCCATCCAGTTCGAAACGAGATGTCGGTTGGCGACGGCGGCAACGTAACGGTCCGGCGCGTAGAGATATCCTATTCTGAGGCCCGGGACGGTGATTTTGGTGAAGCTCGTGACATAGAGCGTTCGCTCCGGCGCAAATGCTGCAATCGGCGGCGCGCGGTCCTCCACCATCGGCCCGAGAATGTCGTTTTCGATGATCGCGACATCATGCTTTGCAGCCACCGCTGCCAATGCCTTCCGGCGTTCGGCACTCATCAGTGCCGCCATTGGATTGATCACTGAGGGCTGCAGGAAAACCGCCCTGATCGGCCCCTTTCGGCAGGCCTCATCCAGCGCAGCGGGGATCATTCCCTCCTCGTCGATCGCCAGACCTTCCAGATGCAGGCCGAGATAGGTGGCGAGTGGCACTAGCGTATGATGGCTGACCGCTTCGGTGGCAATCGTTGTACCGGGCGGCGCGACGCTCATCAGCGCCACCGTCATGCCTGACGTCGCACCGTTCGTCAGACTGATGTTCAGCGGTGAAACCTCCAGACCGCAACGCGCCAGCCATTCCGTGGCCACAGCGCGATGGCGCGGGAACACCATGTTCGGCCGGAACGACAATGCCGAGCTCGATGGCAGGTTCTCGGAAAGCCAGGCGAAAGCCTGCCGCATCCTTTCGAGATGGATCTGTTCGCAGACCGGTTTCAGGATCGACAGGTCGATCACCTCTCCTAACCGTTCCGGCAGATAGGGCGGCTCCGGTTCGCGCGGCCGCTTCTGGACAAAACTGCCGCGTCCGATCTCCCCCGAAATCAATCCGCGACGGATGAGTTCGTCATAGGCCCGGCTGACCGTCTGCACTGAGAGATGCAGGTCGTCCGCCATCTTGCGATGTGGCGGCAGCTGGGTGCCATCGGCAAGTTTGCCGTCCGTGATGGCGATCGCGATCTGCTCGGCAAGCGAGAGATAGGCTGGTCGGCGGAGTTGTGAGGGATCAGGGCGCCACTTTGTCATGATTTTTACAGTGCTGAAAATCAGTTCAATTGACAATGCCAAAATGCGCTTCCATTGTCTTTTCCTTACGTTTGAAATGATTTCCTTCAAAGAAAGTCTCATGAAGCTCGACGCCATCGACCTGCGCATTCTCGATGCCATCCAGCGTGACGGCCGCATCACCAAGCTCGCGCTGGCCGAACAAGCCGGATTGTCACCCACTCCCTGCTGGATGCGGTTGCGGAAGCTGGAAAAGGCGGGGATCATCACCGGCTACCATGCCCGCATCGCGCCGCGCCGCATCGCGCCAATTGCCAGCGTCATGATGGAAGTGACGCTGGCAAACCATCGCCAGGCGGATTTCGAGCGCTTCGAGCGCGCCATCATTGCCATTCCAGAGATCGTCGCCTGCTGGTCCGTCGGCGGCGGTGTCGATTACATTCTCAAGATCATGGCGCCCGACATCGACGCCTATCAGCGGCTGGTCGATGGGCTTCTTGACCGCGAACTCGGCATTGACCGCTATTTCACCTATATCGTTACCAAGACGGTGAAGGAGGAAACGGTCCTTCCGGTCTCTTGCTTCCTGTCCGCCAATGACGAGACGACGTCCTGACGTATAACGTTCGAGAGACGGAATCGCTTTCCCAGAGGATTACGCGCAGGCGATGGAGCGTCTCCAACGGGGCTGCGAAGCGCACTGGACAATCTCTCCGCCAATCCCTCCCTCTTTAGACCATCTCTCTCTTTTTGCCCGCACCAACAGACAATCTCTCATTCGTCCCGTGGAAGACTAGCTCCATCCGCAACGAGGAGATCGGCCATGACTGCCATTTTCGCCCGCCCCAGCTATCACGAGGCGCTGTCGCAATTGAGCGACCGCCATCTCCTGCGTGACCTTGCCTATGTCGGTGGACGCTGGATCGCGGGAAACGCCAGCAAGAGTTTCGAGGTCACAGACCCGGCCTCTTCGGCAACGCTTGCCTGGGTCGCGAGCCTTGGCGCCGAAGAAACCGCTGTCGCAATTGACGCCGCCAGTGAAGCGTTCGCATCCTGGCGCGCAATGCTGCCGCAGGCACGCGCCGCGATCCTGCACAAATGGCACGAGCTGATGCTCGCCTCCAGACAGGATCTGGCACTACTCATGACGCTCGAGCAGGGCAAACCGCTCGCGGAATCCTATGGCGAAATAGATTACGCCGCCTCTTTCATCGAGTGGTATGCCGAGGAAGGCAAACGGCTGAATGCGGAGAGCGTCACAAGCCATCTGCCGAATGCCGAGATGATTGTCCGACGCGAGGCTCTCGGAGTCATCGGTATCGTCACGCCCTGGAATTTCCCCTCTGCCATGGTCACGCGCAAGGTTGCCGCAGCACTTGCTGCCGGCTGCACGGTCGTCGCCCACCCCTCCTCCGAAACGCCGCTTTCCGCTCTCGCCCTTGCCGAGCTTGGAGAACGGGCCGGCATCCCGGCCGGCGTCTTCAATGTCGTTACCGGCAGTGCTGCGACGATTGTCGGCCGCCTGTGCGCCGACCCCCGTGTTCGCGCGATGAGCTTTACCGGCTCAACCGAGATCGGCCGTCTGATCGCGGCCCAGTGCGCCCCGACAATGAAACGGTTGGTGATGGAGCTCGGCGGCCATGCGCCGCTGATCGTCTTCGACGATGCCGATATCGACAAGGCGGTGGGGATCGCCGTCAACGCCAAGTTCGCAACCTCCGGCCAGGATTGCCTTGCCGCCAACCGCATCTACGTGCAAAGGCCGATCGCCGATGCCTTTGCAAAAGCGTTCGCCGACCGTATCGCGGCCCTGAAAGTGGGCGCTGGACTGGAGGACGACGCTGACATCGGCCCGCTGATGCATGAACGTGCCGTTCAAAAGATCGAGGAGCAGGTCGCCAATGCCGTGAGCCTCGGGGCGCGGCTGGTCACGGGTGGCAGGCGTCATAAGGCGGGCAGGCTGTTTTACGAACCGACGCTTTTGACGGATGTGCCGTCGAACGCGCTGATCATGCGCGAGGAGACCTTTGGACCGGTGGCGGCCGTCACCGCGTTCGATACGGAGGAAGAGGTGATCGCTCGCGCCAACGACACCGAATATGGCCTTGTCGCCTATGTCGTCACTGAAAACGGCGCGCGTCAGATGCGCCTCGGTCGCGCTCTCGAATACGGCATGGTGGCCGTCAACCGCGTGAAGATCACCGGCGGCCCGATCCCGTTCGGCGGCTGGAAGCAATCCGGTCTGGGCCGCGAGGGATCTCGCCACGGGCTCGAGGCTTTCACGGAGCTGAAATATCTCTGCATCGACACGGCCGCCTGAGCCGTCCCCCCATTTCCAAATAAGACATGAGGATCACCAACATGCTCGACAGAAGCAACGAACTCACCGCCTGGGATCGCGATCACTTCTTTCATCCCTCGACCCATATGGGCATGCACGCGCGCGGCGAGACGCCAACCCGCGTGGTCGCCGGCGGTGAGGGCGTCTACATCACCGACACGAACGGCAGAAGGAGCCTGGACGCCTTTGCAGGGCTCTATTGCGTCAATGTCGGCTACGGCCGCCAGAAAATTGCCGATGCGATCGCCGAACAGGCGAAAAATCTCGCCTATTACCACGCCTATGTCGGCCACGGCACGGAAGCCTCGATCCGGCTTTCCAAGATGATCGTCGACCGGGCGCCCGCCGGCATGTCCAGGGTCTATTTCGGCCTCTCCGGCTCGGATGCCAACGAGACCAACATCAAGCTCATCTGGTACTACAACAACATCCTCGGACGACCGGAGAAGAAGAAGATCATCTCGCGCTGGCGTGGCTATCACGGCTCGGGCGTCATGACCGGCAGCCTTACCGGCCTCGAACTCTTCCACAAGGCCTTCGACCTGCCGCGTGCGCCGATCCTGCACACCGAAGCCCCCTATTACTTCCGCCGTCCGGACCGCTCGATGAGCGAGGAACAGTTCTCGCAATATTGCGCCGACAAGCTCGAGGAGATGATCCTCGCCGAAGGCCCAGAAACAGTCGCAGCCTTCATCGGCGAACCGATCCTCGGTACCGGCGGCATCGTCCCGCCGCCGGCGGGTTACTGGCAGAAGATCCAGGCCGTGCTCGACAAATACGACATTCTGCTCGTCGCCGACGAGGTCGTCACCGGCTTCGGCCGCCTCGGCACTATGTTTGGCTCGGATCACTACGGGATGAAGCCGGACCTGATCACCATCGCCAAGGGCCTGACGTCCGCCTATGCCCCCCTTTCCGGCACGATTGTGTCGGACAAGATCTGGCAAGCGCTGGTGCAGGGTTCGGACCAGATGGGCGCCATCGGTCACGGCTGGACCTATTCCTCCCATCCGATCTGCGCCGCCGCGGGCATCGCCAATCTGGAGCTGATCGACGAGCTCGGCATTGTCGAAAACGCCGGCTCGACCGGCGCCTATTTCCGCTCCGAACTCGCAAAAGCGGTCGGTGGCCACCGAAATGTCGGCGAGGTTCGCGGTGACGGCCTGATGGCGGCGGTGGAATTCGTCGAGGACAGGGACGACCGCAGGTTCTTCGATCCGGCAAAAAAGATCGGCCCGCAGGTCGCGAGCGCCCTTCTGGAACGCGGCGTCATCGGCCGTGCCATGCCGCAGGGTGACATCCTCGGCTTCGCCCCGCCGCTCTGCCTGACGCGCGAGGAGGCCGACATCGTCGTCAAGGCCACGAGCGAGGCGATCGATACCGTTTTCAAGGCGCTATGAAGGAGAACGGTATGATGATCCCGGAAAAGATGGCTGCGGTATTGCTGACCGGCCACGGCGGATTGGATAAGCTTGTCTATAGGAGGGACGTTCCCGTCCCGACGCCTGCGGCGGGCGAGGTGCTGATCCGCATCACCGCCTGCGGCATGAACAATACCGACGTCTGGGTCCGCCAGGGCGCCTACGGCACCGAAGACGATCCGTCAGCCGTTTCCACCTGGCGGCGCCAGGGCAACACGCTCAGCTTCCCGCGCATTCAAGGGACCGATGCCGTCGGCCATATCGTTGCCGTCGGCGACGGCATCGACGAGGCGCGGATCGGCGAACGCGTCATGGTCGATTTCTCGATCTATAACCGTGATGACGACAGTCTCGCCGACATCGATTACATGGGCCACGGCCGCGATGGCGGCTATGCCGAATACATGACGCTGCCTGCCGAGAACGCCCACGTCGTCGCAACCGATCTGACCGATATCGAGCTTGCCACTTTCTGCTGCGCCTACCTAACCGGCGAACGAATGCTGGAGCGGGCAAGGCTTTCGGCGGGCGAACGCGTGCTCGTTACCGGCGCCTCGGGCGGCGTCGGCTCGGCGATCATTCAGCTCGCCCGCGCCCGTGGCGCCATCCCTGTCGCGGTCGCAGGGCCCGGCAAGGAAGCCGCGATGCTCGATATCGGCGCTGCGGCGGTGGTGACGCGCGGCAAGGGGGATCTTGTCGAAGCCGTTTACGCGGCTGCCGGAGGCCAGCCGATCGACGTGGTCGCGGATCTCGTCGGCGGCTCGCTCTTCAACGATCTTCTGAAAATCCTTCGACCTGAGGGCCGCTACACCACGGCGGGCGCCATCGCAGGGCCGGTCGTGCAGCTCGACCTCAGGACCATGTACCTGAAACAGCTGGAACTGCATGGCTCGAGCCAGGGCAGCCGCGCCGATTTCCGTCGCCTGGTTGGATACATCGAAGACGGCAAGGTCCGTCCGCTCGTTGGCGGCACCTATCCGCTCTCGGATTTTCATCGCGCCCAGACGGATTTCATGGCCAAGAACTTTGTCGGCAAACTTGTTGTGGTTCCCGACGGCGCCCAGGCGCAATGACCGGTTGCGGGGCCGCACATGAACTGCGGCCCCGCTAACGTGAGTCATGCCGGAAGCTGGAATATCCAGTTTGCGATGAGCACGATCGCCAATCCGCCGAGAAGGGCGAGATATGGGAGGTTGCCCGCTTTCTTCACGCCGAGATCCTGGCCGGCAAGGCCAAGGTCCTCCATCGCACCGGCCGGGAACTTGCCGCCGTCGCGCACATAGTGGCGATAGGCGAAGACCGGCAGGATCAGCGCGGCAAAGATGAAGCCGACCCAGAGCGCGTTGGCGTAACCCCAGACCTTGGCGCCGGCGCCGAGGAACAGCGCATTGACGAAGGCGAGAACGGTGTTGAGGCCGATCAGCCACGTCGGCGCCTTCCAGGGCCGTTCGATATGGCCGGAATCGATGCGGTGGATCCAGCCGGAGTTCAGGTTCAGGAAGTTGAAGATGATGTAGCCGACGTTCGAGACGGCGAGCACGAAGAAGTAGCCGCCGGTATCCGATGCGATTGCCAGCAGGAAGAGGTTGAAGGCAAAGTCCGTCCACATCGCACGCGTCGGCGCGCCGTTCTCGTTGACGTGGTCCAGATACTTCGGCAGCCAGCCGTCCTTCGAACCCTGATAGAGCGTGCGTGAAGAGCCCGCCATTGCCGTCATGATGGCCAGGAAGAGCGCCATGATCATGAGGATGACGAGCAACTGCGTGACGACGCGGCCGGCGCCGATCAGGCCGCCGAGTGCTTCTGCAACGCCCGTTCCGTCGACGATGCCGGGTGCCAGCATGCCGGCATGGCCTAGCACGCCCTGGAAGGCAAAGGGCACGAGGAAGAAGAACAGGCAGCAGGCAAGGCCGGAATAGAAGATCGCCTTGAACGTATCCGTCTTCGGGTTCTTGAGCTCGCGGGTATAGCAGACCGCCGTTTCGAAGCCGTAGGTCGACCAGGCGGCGATATAGAGGCCACCGAGGAAGAGCGTCCAACCGCCATTCCCCCACGTGCCGTCAGCGCCGGAATAGGCGGCCGTCGGCGGCACGAGGCCGGTGACGTTGGCGGCGACGATCTGGCCGCTCACGATCGGATAGATGCCGATGATGAGCAGCGGCACCAGAACGATGATCGCCAGCCACTTCTGGACGCTTGCGGTTTCCGAAATGCCGCGATGCTGGATTGCGAAGATGATCAGCATCAGGATGCCGCCGATGAAGAAGGTGGCATTGATGTTGGCAGTGGCAAGGAAGGGAATGCCGAAGCTCGCAAGCGACCAGGTGCGAATCGCCGGCGTCAGCGCCGCGACGCCATCGGCGCTGATGAGCGCCTTGACCGCGTCGTCCGGTGTCGTGCCGGCATGGGCTGCGATATATTCGGCCACACGGGGGCTATCGGCCGTAACGGAGGCGGCATGCGCGCTGATCCAATCGAGGACCGCCTGCGAATCCGCCGCCGGGATCGGGAAAAATGCATTGAGAATATAGCCGGCCGCAATGGCGCAACCGAGCGAAAGCACCGGCGACCAGGCAAACCAGTTGCACCAGACGGAAAGCGGCGCGATGAACTTCGAATAGCGCAACCAGGCCGTTGCGCCATAGACGGACGCGCCGCCGGATTTGTTGCCGAACATGCCGGCAATCTCCGCATAGGTGAAGGATTGCAGGAAGCCCATGATCATGGAGATGATCCAGACGGCAAAGGCGAGCTTGCCCGTGGTGCCCGCAATGCCGCCGATGGAAAAGAGAACGAGCGGCGGCACGCCCGCAGCCACCCAGAATGCGCCCTTCCAGTCCAGGGCGCGTATAAGCTTACCTTCGGTGCCGGCTGAAATCCCGGCCTCGACTACGTCTGTCATCGGTGAAATTCCCCATAGTATTGTCGGGACGTATCTTTCGTACGTCTCCCTGAACGTGCCTCCCTCGGCATTTCTCGAGCCCGCCCGGCGCTTTTCCTGATCCGCGTTCCCTTGCGGAATGCCAAGTCTGAGCCTTTATGCATAGTGAAGATATTTTCTTTTTAGTCAATATGCGCTTTACTTTCTCCGGGCATTTTATAACCTGCGTTCTCCAGCCAGAGCGCATGCCAATCCCATGAGGGCATAATGCGAGATCTTCACCCGATCACGGCAGGCATTCGGCCCGCATCTACAAGCCTTGTCCGCTATCCCGGGATCCCAGCCCTGCCGCAGGGAACGGAGCGCTATCGCGCCAGAGGCGGCGGCTCGCTTGTGGTGGGCGTCGCGCCGGGCGACCATGTGACGGCGATCGACAGCGAGGGCGGACAGGTCTGCGAGATCACCTTCCTCGACGAGACCGGGCGCTTCCTTGCCGCCGGCCTCAGCACGGCCTTCACCAATTCCGCCGAAGGGCTGAAGGCAATTCTGAGCGGTGAAGAGGAAAGCGCCGTGCGCACACGCAGCGCTCTCGAAAGGCGTGGAGCCGACCTTGCGACGGCCGGGGCGCTACGCATCTTCGGCGACGGATCGACACCCGGCAGCCGGGCAGAATTTACGATCAGCATCGCAGGTCTTCTGATCGTCGCGGCTCCCGCGGCCGCGATGTCGCCGGAAGCGCAGGATACGGCAACGCCGATCGAAGTGCGCATCAGGCGAAGCGTTTTGATCCGCGATTACGCCTCCGCTCTCCCCGAGCCGATGGCGGATCCGATCGAGGATATTCGCATCAAGGCTGCGACCGCTTCGGCCTATTTCGTGCGCGCCGGCGAATTCATCCAGATCATCGACGTCTATGGACGCCAATGCACCGATTTTCAGGCCTTTGCCGCCCGCAAGATCGACAAGGGTCTCGATCTGGCGCTTGATTCGACGGTGACGCGCACGCTGCTCGGTCGCAGCTATCCGGCGCCCGGCCTGCCATCGAAGGCCTTCGACCGTGACTTCGAGCCGCTGGTGGAGATCGTGCAGGATACGGTCGGCCGCCACGACGCCTTTGCGACCGCCTGCAATTCACGCTACTACGACGATATGGGCTATCCGGGGCATGTGAACTGCACCGACAATTTCAATGCGGCGCTGGCGCCCTACGGAATTCCCGGCCGCAAGGGCTGGGAGGCGCTCAACTATTTCTACAATACGAATATCGACCACAACAACCAGCTCTACCTCGACGAGCCGTGGTCACGGCCGGGCGATTACGTGCTGATGCGGGCCCTGAGCGACCTTGTCTGCGTCTCCTCGTCCTGCCCCGACGATATTGACGCGGCAAATGGCTGGGATCCGACGGATATCCACGTCCGCACCTTTTCCGGAAAAGAGAAATTCACACGAGCGGTAGCCTATCGCATGACCCCTGACTCGGACGCCGAAATGACCCGCGAAACCGCATTCCATCCCCGCCTCTCTGCCATGACGCGGGATTACAGCGAATACCGGGGCTACTGGCTGGCGAACCGTTTCGCCGCCGAAGGCCCTATCGAGGAATATTGGGCCTGCCGCGAACGTGCTGCCGTTATCGATCTCTCACCGCTGCGCAAGTTCGAGGTAACCGGACCGGATGCCGAGGAACTGCTGCAATATTGCCTGACGCGCGACGTGCGCAAGCTTTCGACCGGCCAGGTCGTCTACTCCGCCATGTGTTACGAACACGGCGGCATGATCGATGACGGTACGCTCTTCCGTCTCGGCGACAAGAATTTCCGCTGGATCGGCGGCGATGACTATAGCGGCATCTGGCTGCGCGAACAGGCGGAGAAGAAGGGCTTCAAGGCCTGGGTCCGTTCCTCGACAGACCAGATGCACAATATCGCGCTGCAAGGTCCTGACAGCCGCGACATCCTGAAGGAGATCATCTGGACGGCGCCGCGCCAGCCGACGATCGGAGAGCTCGAATGGTTCCGCTTAACCGTCGGCCGCATCGGCGGTTTCGAAGGCGCGCCGGTTGTCGTATCGCGCACCGGTTACACCGGCGAACTCGGCTATGAGATCTTCTGCCATCCGAAGGATGCGCTGACCGTCTTCGACGCCGTCTGGCAAGCCGGCCAACCCTATGGGCTGAAGCCGATGGGGCTCGAGGCTCTGGACATGTTGCGCATCGAAGCCGGCTTGATTTTCGCGCATCACGAATTCGACGATCAGACGGACCCGTTCGAGGCCGGCATCGGCTTCACGGTGCCGCTCAAATCCAAGGCCGACGACTTCATCGGCCGCGAGGCGCTGATCCGGCGCAAGGAGCACCCGCGCCACCGGATGGTCGGCCTTGACGTGCAGGCAAACGAGGCGGTCGGCCATGGCGACTGCATCCATATCGGCCGAGCCCAGGTCGGCGTCATCACCAGCGCCACCCGATCGCCGATCCTCGGCAAAACGATTGCACTCGCCCGCATCGATGTCACCCATGCCGATGTCGGCACAGCGGTGGAGATCGGCAAGCTCGACGGCCACCAGAAGCGCCTGCCAGCCGTCATCGTGCCGCTCTCGCATTACGATCCGCAGAAGACGAGGCCGCGTTCCTGATGCATGTCGCGCAAAAGTGTGCAGTGGTTTTGCGGCAACGAAAACAACAGCCACAACTGTGGGTCCACCACTTTCCGGCCATGGCGGCATGTCTCCTTAAATCGGAGCCGATTTAAGGATAGAAACATGCAGCAATTCAAGGTGCTACAGCGACCTTTGTGCGTCTGATAAGACGCACGGCGCTGTAGGCCGTCGGCGCTCGACAGTTCGGCCACTATCGAAACATTCCATTCCCGGTTTCCGCTAAAAAGGAGGGTAGAAGTGCACCAGCAAGAACGGGAATACTATGCTCGGCACGACGAACATGGCAACGGAACTGGCGCTGCTTCTGGCTCTTTCGACGCTTTGGGGCGCGTCCTACACCTTCATCAAGATCGGCGTCGAAACCATCTCGCCGGTCACGCTGATCGCCGCCAGAACCTTTATTGGCGGGGCTATTCTTGTCGCCGTTCTCCGACTGCGCGGGCTGAAGCTACCAAGCCATCCACAGACTTGGAAGCGCTTCCTGTTTCAGGCCCGCCTCAATAGCGTCGTGCCCTTCACTCTGATCGCGTGGGCCGAACAGACGACAGACGCGGGTCTTGCGACTATCCTAAATTCCACCTCACCAATCTTCGCTTTCCTGCTGACGGCATTGATCACGCGTCATGAAGCTGTCACGAGGCGTAAGCTGTTTGGCGTGGCGGCGGGACTGATTGGAACATCCCTGATCGTCGGCGTCGAAGCCCTCGGTGGCTTTGGACATGAACTAGGAGCGCAACTCGCCATTGTCGCCGCCACGATCTGCTATGCCGGGGCCGCGATCTTCGGCAAGAACTTCAAGGGGCTCGATCCGATGGTGCCCGCCGCTGGCTCGCTAATCTGCGGCGCGGTGATCCTCATTCCGGCCAGTATCATTGTAGAGCGCCCATGGACCTTGGTCCCAAGCGCCGATTCCGTGCTCGCGCTCCTTGCTCTCTCGGTCTTCTCAACGGCGCTGGCTTTCGTAATCTATTTCCGGCTCGTGCAAACGCTTGGTTCCGTCGGCACGACGGCGCAAGCCTATCTTCGGGTGCCGATCGGCGTTGCGATCGGCGTCCTGTTTCTCGGAGAAGCGCCGTCCTCGACCGCGTGGATCGGCTTGGCTTGCGTGGTGGCCGGCGTCATCGCCATGACGCTGCCTGCTCGAAAGCATGGATGAGCAGGCATGTCATGGCTTGCACATATGGTCCGGACGATCTTCTGCATCCGGCCGGATCGGTGGCTTCAGCGCCGCGCTCTCGGGGAAACGGATGGATGACCAGCTTCGTGATCTGGGGATCAGCCGTGAGGGCCTGAAAGTCTCTTGCCGTACATCGATGGCCTCGACGCACTCCGCAAGGGCTTATCTCATGCCCCTAGGCGATTCCGATTGCTTCCAGTTGCCAAATGTCGGCAAGCCCAGAATTGGATGCCCCAGTCCATGCCCGTGCCCGAGACCGGCGAAGGCCGGCTTCAGCCTGGCTCCAGTCGCCAGTGAGACGACTAGAGCCGGACGCAAAGGTGATGGCGATTCGACCGGGCGAAATCGCGTCGGATTGTTGTCATTCGTCATGCGGCTCAATCGTTGGCCGAAGGACCGGCCAAGGCTGCAAAGATCGGCATACTCCAGTTGAGAAAGAACCCAAGGATGCGTTTAAAGACTGTTGGCGTTTGGTGTATCGCGGGCCTTTTGGCCGGTTGCGCTGGGACGCCGGATCCAGCGAAGGTTGCTGCCTTACAACATGAAGGGTCGGCCCAGATTTTCGCAAACAAGAAGGAGAAAGGCGCCCTCCTTCTTGTGCGGATGGTGGATTCGCCGATGTTCGGCGACGTAAATTGTAGCGGCTACATCACGCTGCGCAGGATCAATGCGGGAAAGCCAGACGAGTCGGAGCCGCCTCAGTCTGTCGGTTCCGCAGTTGCGTATCGTCTGCAGAACCCAAACAAACTGGTCCTCGGTCAGTTGTTCTCTGCGACCGCTCAAAAATATGCAAGATGGTTCGTGCCTGTTGCCCCTGGTCGCTACGTCATCACGTACGCGACATGCGGCTATGATAATGTCACCATCGAAGCAGGAGGTGACCATGATGGGGTTTTCGGTAGAGCGCTCAGCTATGTCCGCCCATTCGGGGGTGAGAGTACGATCACGATCGGGCCGGGACAGATTGTTGACGCGGGGTACATCCGGCTGGACGGCACGCGCAGCGACCCACGCGCAGTAGGATCGGAAGCGACGCCTGCCGAGCGTGACCTCATGAGGAGCGTCATGCCGGATGTCTATCCTTCGATTACTTTCACGAAATTCGGCTCGTGAGCGGTGCAGTCAGTTCGGCAGGCATTGCGCGGTCGCCCTTGGCGGCCTGTGACGGCCGAAGGATTGGGAGAAAGATCTTTGTCCTTGCCGGGGGGAGCGCTTCCCTTTCCCTGACAAGCCAAGCAAAGATGCCGACGATCGCCGGCGTCGACGGATTGCCTCAGTCGTTGTGGCGCTGCCGTGTAGAACTTGTCCTATAATGCGTCCCTGCAAGCGTGGGAAAATAATGCACCATCAAATGCCGGGACCAAACACGTTTTGCCGAATTACCAAGCCTGAGATCCGCGCGAAGCTGATCCAGTTGATGAAGGCTGCGTCGCGTGCCGGCGGAGCAGCGTGATGGGAGGAAAGGAAGGTCCATTTGTCGGCGAGAGGACGAAGGATCTCTGTCCTCTCAACTGCTTGGTTCCGCAAAATGCCCGCAACAGCGCTCAGCCAACGAGCGTGAAATAGCCCCATACGATAACGAAGGCTGCGATCACCCCAATGATTGTCAAAGCTTTCCGCAGGCCGGGTCGCGGCTTCCTTGGGGGTGTCGGTTTGCGGAATTTGATGACGTTGTCGCTCATCTGGTGACCTTGATTTCTGGGAACCGTCTGTTTCCAACCATACATAGCAGCTAATTCTGGACGGTTTAACAGCCTGACGAGTCCTTGATTGCTGAGAGCTAATCCATTACCGCAAGGCGTGCGAAAGCAACGCCATCCGGTTATAGCGCGGGTTGTCCGCCTGGTCTCCACTCGTTGGACTAGCATATCGCCTATCGCTCCTTCCACGGATTGACGATCTGTAGACCGATGCCCTCGAAATCCGACACGTTCTGAGTTGCCAGTGATGCGCCGCGTGAAATCGCAATGGCTGCGATTTGGGCGTCGAACTGGCTGATGGGCCGACCAGCCTTTCGGCGATCGACCGCAATCGCGGCGTAAACGTCGGCGGCGTCGCGATCGAATGGCAATACCCGTCCGCCAAAATCCTCGCTGAAAATCGGCAAGATCGCCTCCTCCAGATCACGCCGTCGGCGCCCCTCGGGCAGAAGGCGCAATCCGTAAAGGATTTCCGCCTCGGTGACCGCGGTCGTGAAAACCGATGAAGGGTGCTGTGCCGCAAGCCACTCGATCACCGCAGGGTTCGGTGCTGGTGTCAGCAGTTCCGAGATAACGTTGGTGTCGAGAATGATCACGCGCCGAAATCCGGTGCCTCGCGGATCGGCTCTCGGACCGGGAGGTCAAGCTCAACGCCGCCGGTCGGCTGCAATCGAGCACGAATTGCTTCGGCGAGATTACGTGCCGGCAGGTCAGTCGTCGCAAGCGCGGCACGCAAGATATCACGTGCCTCATCCTCCATGGATCGGCCGTGCGTCGCTGCCCGCACGCGAAGCCGCTGCTTCAATCTCTCATCGAGATTGCGAATGGTCATGCTGGCCATATGTTTCCTCAATCCATCATTGATTGCATATATATCATTGATGGCAAACTCTCAAGCATTTGTGCAGGGTATTCTTGTGCGTTCATCAGCACGCCTAAGCCCTAACATACCAAAATCATTCGCTCTTGCGCTGGGCATTGGTGATCGCGCGCGCCGCTTCCTCCGAGGAATTGGCAAGCTGGCGCATTTCGGCTGCCAGAACGGCGAAGCCCGACCCCGCGGTCCCTGCCCTCGCCGCCTCAATGCCGGCATTGACGGCAAGCAGCTTCAGATAGCGCAGCGACTGCAGGATCTCGTTGGTCTTTGACGCGGTGACGCGCATGTCGGCGGTCTGCTCGTCGATGCGCTGGTAGAGCGACTCGATGTTGATGATGCTGCCCTCGAGATAGAGCAGTTCGCCACTATTGTCCCAGACGCCGCCGCCCGTCTCCGTCACCCAGATCAGGTGGCCGTCGCTGTGGCGGATGCGGTACTCCATCGTCCAGTCCGTCCGCTTTTCCAGCGCCATGCCGACCACCTGGTCCATGAGCGGGACGTCCTCCTCGTACATGATGGAGGTGAAGGTTCGCGTCCGGTTACCGATGATCTCATCGGCGGGGTAGCCGAAGATGCGTTCGACGCCGTTGGTCATTTCCAGCATCGTGTAGTTTTCATCCGCGCGGCAACGATAGAGAAAGCCGCTCATGCGACCGAGAATGCTTGTTAGAAAATCCATGAAGGCCAAGCTCGAAGAGAGAGTTGCAGATAGGGTGCATGCTTCGTCTCATTTCAAACACGCCGGCAAGGGGCCGCGACGAACGACCCCTTCCGGTTACGCGAGGATTTGGTAAGCCGTCAGTTGCGAAGATATTCCTCCATCGAATCGTCGAGGGCATCGATCCAGGGGGTATGGTGCTTCGGCGACATTGTGCCTGTTATCAGCGAGCGATAGGCGTGGTCGCGGAAACCCATGATGTTTTTCGCCTTGTGGTGCTCCCATTCCATGAAGGTGCGGTTGACGCCTTCGATGTCGAAGCTCGGATAATCCGTTTCGGCGAGCAGTTCCTTCACATAATCGCCCTGGTACCAGATCATCTGCTCGGCATCCTCGAACGTCTCTTCACGGGCGCGCCACATATCGAAATTCGCCTTCAGTTCCTCTTCCGGCGGCAGCGTGATGCGGCCCATCATGACATCGCGCGCCCACCAGGCCTGCACGTCGAACATGTTGAAGGTGTAGAACTGGTCCTGCATGCCGATATAGAAAAGCTGCGGGTTCTTGTCGAAGATCACCCCTTTGTAGAGGCTGTCTGCCCAGAGGCGATTGGCGGTCTTCAGCCTGAGGTCATCAGGCAGGAAGGGGAAATGGTGCTGGTATCCGGTGCACAGGATCAGCGCATCGACATCCTTTTTCGAGCCGTCGAGGAAGTGTGCCGTCTTGTTTTCCAGCCTAACCAGAAGCGGGCGCTCTTCGAAATTCTCCGGCCAATTGAAGCCCATCGGCTTGGAGCGGTAGCTTGTCGTCACCGATTTGGCGCCGTATTTCCAGCATTGCGAACCGATATCCTCGGCCGAATAGCTGCGGCCGACGATGAGGATGTCCTTGCCCTTGAACTCTAGCGCGTCACGGAAGTCGTGGGCATGCAGCACGCGGCCGTTGAAGGTTCTGACACCCTCGAAATAGGGCACGTTCGGCGTCGAAAAATGACCAGTTGCGACGACGACATAGTCGAATTCCTCGTCGTACATGCGGTCCTCGACGCGGTTATGCGCCGTCACCGTGAACTTTTTCGTCGCCTCGTCGAAGCGGACCATGCGCACCGGCGTATTGAAGCGGACCCAATGTCGGACATTCGCCTTCTCGACGCGGCCCTTGATGTAATCCCAGAGTACGGCGCGCGGCGGATAAGAGGCGATCGGCTTGCCGAAATGCTCCTCGAAGGAATAATCGGCAAATTCCAGGCATTCCTTCGGGCCGTTCGACCAAAGATAGCGATACATGCTGCCGTGGACCGGCTCGCCATATTCGTCGAGACCGGTGCGCCAGGTATAGTTCCAAAGCCCGCCCCAGTCGGACTGCTTTTCAAAGCAGACGATCTCCGGGATCTCCGCACCCTTCTGGGCGGCGGACTGGAAGGCGCGCAGCTGTGCCAGCCCCGAGGGACCGGCGCCGATGACGGCAACTCTTGTCATGAAACATTCCCCTCTTCCTGTATTGCATTCTTCGGCGCGTCTCCCGCGCGTCAGTCCGGGAAGATGCCGGGGCTGGTCGGTGCTCCGTCATCATATTTTGAAAGCCAGTTGATGGTGTCCTCGCGGTAGCGGGTGAGCCCTTTGTAGTCGACGAGCTCCGGCGGCAGGGTCCTCAGCACCCGCGGCATGCGCCGCGCCCATTTCGGCACGGTCACCAGTTCGCTCATGTTCATCAGGTAGCAGCGGATGACGAAGAGGATGCCGTTCGAGCGCGGCAGGCGCCAGAGGCTCTGCAGCTCGACGCGCAGATGCACTTTCTCGCCGACATTTTCCGGCGTCACGGTCGCCCGGTCCGGCCCCCATTTCGGATAGTTCTCCGGGCTGGTGTCGAGACGCGGATTGATTGTCATCGTCCAGTTGAAGCGGCGCGTCGGCTTGCCCTGCTGCAGGTTTAAAAGGAACTTCAGCGCGCGGTCGAAGATGCCGATCTGGTGAGCGAGCGGCACCGGTCCATGCCATTCCATGAAGTTCATGCCGATGTCAAAATCGAGTGACCAGTCGGCCTGGGTCGTCACCATGCCGGCATCCATCCAGAGAT
Source organism: Sinorhizobium sp. CB7 (assembly GCF_041357635.1). Classification (NCBI taxonomy): domain Bacteria; kingdom Pseudomonadati; phylum Pseudomonadota; class Alphaproteobacteria; order Hyphomicrobiales; family Rhizobiaceae; genus Sinorhizobium; species Sinorhizobium sp. CB7. The sequence continues at coordinate 3,541 of NZ_JAULLL010000018.1, read as the reverse complement.
TGCCGTCGCGCTGGTCGACGATGCAGAAATCGCCCTGCGCCTGGCGGGTGATGTATTCGAGGGGCTCGTAGGGCAGCGTCGAGGCATCTCCGAAAGTGAAAGTATCGTCGATGCCGAGCGGCCGGTTGATCCAGCGCCACTGATCGCCATTCCTGATCAGAGTGAAATGCTCGGGGTAGCCGGCGGCCTGCTCCTCCATCAGCAGTTCCAGTGTATCCCATTGCGCCGTCATCATATGCGGCAGCGCCTGGTAACGCAGCGGGTCCTCTTTCAGCACCAGCGCCCGATCGTGCATCTCGGCGACATAGTGTTCGTCGACATCGATCAGGCTTTCGAAAACCGTACCCTCGCGACCCTTTACATGCGGTTCCATGTTGACCGAATACATGTATTCGTCGCGATCGAAGGGAAACGGGAAGCGCCGGATATTCTCCGGACTGTTGCGATAGGTGAAATCGTCGCGGAAGGTTTCCTGCTTGAAGGCGATGGCCATGTCCGTTCTCCTTATTCCGCTCTAGAGCGGGATGCCGAAAAGTGTGTGCGGTTTTCGGCCGAAATCCCGCTCTAACTATTTGATTTAGATCAGGATGATTTCAGGCCGATTTGGCCTGAAATCATCCTGATCTAAGGCCTAGAGGTCGAGGCGCAGCGTCTTCCCCTCGAAGCGGGAGACACAGATCATCACCTTGCGGCCGCCCGCCTTTTCCTCGTCGGTCAGATAGACGTCGTTGTGCAGAAGCTTGCCCTCGCAGGCAGCGACCGCCGTCTCGCACTGTCCGCAGGCACCGCCCCGACAGAGGAAGGGCGCGTCGACGCCCGCCGCCTCGATCGCCTCCAGCATGCTGTCGTGATGGCCGACATGTACGGACTTGCCGGACCGGACCAGATCGATGGTGAAAGGCTTGCCGGGCAAGGGCGCCAGGAACCGCTCGGAATGCAGGTTCTGTTCCGGCCAACCTGCTTCAAGCCCCGCCCTCAGCACACCGTCGATCATGCCGGACGGGCCGCAGACATAGAGATGCGTTCCGAGCGGCTGACTGTCGAGCAGCCGCGCAAGCGGCATTGTCGCACCCTCGGCGTCGCAATAGATCTTCACCCGATGCGGGCCGTAGCGGGCGACCAGCTCTTTGCAATAGGCGCCGCGATCGCGGGTGCGAATGGCATAATGCAGCTCGAAATTCGCGCCCTCGCGCGCAAACTGCTCCATCATGGCCATGAAGGGCGTAATGCCGATGCCACCGGCGATCAGCAGGTGCTTGCGACCGCGCCAATCCGGCTGGAAGAGGTTGACGGGATAGGAGATCTTCATCAGGTCGCCTTCCCGCACCCTCTCATGCATGAAGGCTGAGCCGCCACGCGAATCCTCGACGCGCAGGACGCTGATTTCGTAAGCCGAGCAATCATGCGGCGGCGACATCAGCGAGTAGGCGTTGCGGCGGACGTGGCCGTCGTCGTTCATCGAGATGATGACATGGGCGCCCCCGGAGAAATAGGGCATCGGCAGGCCGTCGAGGCGCTCGAAGCGGAAGCGCTTGACGCGCTCGGCGATCGCGGTGACCCGTGCCACGCGGACGGGAATTTCGGTCCCGCCGCTCATAGGAACAATCCCTCCGGATCAGGAACGCTTCCCGGTTCTTCGGCATCGATGTTGACCCCTTGGAACGCTCCGAGCCGGCGCGAATAGTGGTCGCGCACCAGCAGCGAGAGCCCGCAATGGCTGCAGGCGAAGGGGCTGTGAGTGACATCCTCGGTGATGCCCTTGCAATGGACGCATTGTACGCGCCGCGCCAGCGAGCCGCGATGTTCGGTGATGATCGAGGCATGGTCCATGCCGTAGTCGAGGGCCACCATCATCGCCTGGCCGATGAAGCCTTCAGTGCCGGCGATGTAGAGCTGCGTGCCCATCCGCGCGGTCGCGAGCGAACCCCGCAGCCGGAAGAGCAGGGTCGCGATCGTCGGCGCGACGAAGAACATGTCGGCGCCAAGTCGGTTGAGCGCCTCATCATGCCCGGTGCCCTGCGAGCCGCGGGCAACATAGAGGATCTCGCTGCGGGCAAGCGCCGTTTCATCAAGCGCGGCCGCCTGGTCGAGGAGTGCATTTGCCCCCTCCCCTTCGAGCGCGAAGATATGCCGCCGGGCACGCGGCCGAATGAGAAGCCCCCTGTAGACCGGCCGGCTCTTGATGCCTTCGACGAGCATGGGCGAGCCTCCTTAACCGATCGCCGTCCTCTTCTTCTTTTCCGGATCGTCGAAGGGCAGCGTATGGGCAATCGCGCTCGCCTTGAGGGTCTTGCCGCGCACTTCGAGCCGCGTGCCCGGAACAGCCTTGTCGACGTCCAGGCGGGCGATCGCCATGGATTTTTTCGTCAGCGTCGAATAGCAGGGGCAGGTGATGACGCCGACCTTTTTGCCGTCGGCGAAGACCTCGTCTCCGAGATCGGCCGGACCGTCGGCATCGATCAGCATGCCGAAGATCTTGAAGCGCTCCTTGCCTTTCAGGCGCGCATGCTCTTCCGCGCCGCGGAAGCCGGTCTTGCCGGGGCTGACGGTGAAATCGAGGCCGAGCTCCCAGAGGCTGTCGCCGGGGGGCTGGTCGGCAAAGGGATACATCTGCGAATTGTCGTAGGGGTAGAAGAGCAGGTAGCTTTCGACGCGCAGCATGTCGAGAACGCTGAAGCAGCAGGGGATGATGCCCATCTCCTTGCCTTCCGCGACAATGCGGTCCCAGACCATGACGGCGTCCTGTCCGCGGACGAAGATTTCGTAGCCGCGTTCGCCCGTATAACCGGTGCGCGAGATCATCACGGGTGCGCCGAACAGCGTCGTCTGCATGTGATGGAAATATTTGAGGTCGCGGATTCCGGGCACATATTTCGCGAGATAGTCGACCGCGATCGGGCCCTGCAGCGACAGATCATGCAGGTCGTCGTCGAAGAGAACGGCGCAATTGCGGCCTGCTGCCTGCTTGACGACCTCTTCATGGCCGGAACCGGAGCCATGCACGAGCATCCAGGAATTGGGTCCGGTGCGATAGACAATGCAATCGTCGGTGAAATAGCCCTTGTCGTTCAGCATGCAGGCGTAAACCGAGCGGCCCGGATAGATCTTGGCCATATCGCGGGTGGTGATATAGTCGAGCACGGCAACGGCATGCGGACCGACGAGATGGACTTTCTTGAGGCCCGAGACATCCATGATGCCGGCCCTCGTGCGGATCGCGACATGCTCCTCCGACATGTCCTTCTCGTAGGTCCAGGCGGTTCCCATGCCGCTCCAGTCCTCGAGCTTCGATCCAAGAGCGCGATGCCGATCCGCCAAGGCGGAGAAACGCCAAGATAGAGTCATTTTCGGTTCCCTCTTATTTCCTGTACGGAATATTTATTTCCTGACTATATTCGTCTTTTGCGCCGTGGCAAGCTGATCCTGACGATTTTTGTCGGTCCCGCTCCGGCGGCATTTCGTCAAAACGTCGGCGGCGTCCTGCCGGCCTTGCGATGGGCGGCGATGGCGGTGTTGGCCATCAGCATGGCGATCGTCATCG